>QCIX01000001.1 GCA_003216355.1 Prochlorococcus sp. AG-402-N23
GGCAGAACAACTAACATTGGAAGACTAATTGCTGCTAATTCTGCAGTATTTGCTCCTACAGTTGTAATTGCAAGATCACATTCTTTTAATATTTCATAGCAGGGATGTTTCTTGATTAGATAAATCTTTGTATTTTTTGATGTTTCAATTACATAATCAAAACGAGAGTCTTTGAAGTTTTTAATTGTTTTGATTTTTGATGAGTAATATTTAGCAATTGGATTTTTGTTGCTTTGAAAAAATAAATATTCACTTTTATCAGTAGTTGGGGCAATGGGAATTATAAAATGTATATTTTGATTTTCTTCAGCGATATGATCTGCAACTTCTAAAAAGAAAGGAATTCCAACAGAAAGCTTTGCTTTCTTAGAACCAGGCAACAATGCAATGTAGTGTTTTTCTTTATTTTTTAATGATATTTCGCTATTAAGTTTGATATCTGCCATCAAATCGCCAATGACTTTACATTTATATTTATATCTTTTAGGTATTAACTCTTTTACTTTTAAATTCATAGCAGCAATTTCGTTGGTCCATTTAGGCCATCGCGAAACCCATTCAGCATATGTGATATTTAAATATCCTAATCTTTTAGCTAATAAAATGCTCCAAAATTGATCCCCACCAAGGAAAATAACTACCCCTTTTTTTGGCCAATTAGCAAAAGAATTTGGCTTTATTAATAATTTCCAAAAACTTTTGGATTTTGTAATTAATTCAAATTTGTTCCATGAATTTGCAACTAAAAATTCTTTACCAGTGGCATTTGGGCAAGGAACAAGGACTAACCTAAGAGTAAAATTGTGTTTATCGTCATCACAGAGTGATTTATTTATTTTGTTAAGCTCATCAACTACAGGATTTACCCATGTAGTTAATTCACCAGGACCATTGGAAATTATAACTACTGCAATTGATTTTTTTTTCACTGCAGTTAAACCAGAATACATTAAATGCGGACGGCGAGACTTGAACTCGCAAGGCCGAAGCCACACGCTCCTTAGACGTGCGCGTCTACCAATTCCGCCACGTCCGCAAAGGGTTTTCAGCAACCGAGGGATACCTAAACCTTAAAAATATCATACATTATTGGCTGAAATAAGCATGTAGTTCGAAAAGAGTTTTTTGGAAGATAAGGAATAATTTTTCTATTGCATAAAACAAATATTTATACATATATAACGTTTTAGGTTGTATTGTAAAAATGTCCTCTGATCACTAAAAAATTTTGTTGAATAATTTGGCAAATAATTTTTTATTTTAAGTCATTTCATTTCTTCAATATTATTTTCATAATGGTTGAAAAAGTTTTAATTGCTAATCGTGGAGAAATAGCTTTACGAATTGTCAGAAGTTGTAGAGAACTAGGTATTGCAACCGTTGCAGTTTTTAGCACTGTAGATAAAAAAGCATTGCATGTTCAGCTTGCTGATGAGGCGGTTTGCGTCGGAGATTCATTAAGTAATAAGAGTTATTTAAATATTCCAAATATACTTGCTGCTGCTACATCGAGAGGAGTTGATGCTATTCATCCTGGTTATGGATTTCTTGCGGAAAATGATAAATTTGCTGAAATGTGTAACGATCATGGCATAGTTTTTATTGGCCCATCTCCTAAAGCTATTAGATCTATGGGAGATAAATCTACAGCTAAAGAAACTATGGAAGCAGTTGGAGTTCCAACAGTACCTGGTAGTAAAGGTTTGTTATCAAATGTTGATGAGGCTTATAAATTGGCAGATGATATTGGCTATCCGGTAATTATTAAAGCGACTGCTGGAGGAGGCGGAAGAGGTATGAGGTTGGTTGAAAACTCTGATAATCTCGAAAAAATGTTTAAAGCAGCTCAAGGCGAAGCAGAAGCAGCTTTTGGTAATGATGGTTTATATATGGAGAAATTTATAAAGAAGCCAAGACATGTAGAAATTCAAATTTTGGCCGACAGGTCGGGCAATGTTGTTCATTTAGGAGAACGAGATTGTTCAGTTCAAAGAAGACATCAGAAGTTACTAGAAGAGTCTCCTAGTCCTGCAATTAACACTGAGCTAAGAAAAAAAATGGGGAACGCAGCTATTGCTGCTGCAAAAAGTATCGGCTACGAAGGAGCGGGGACAGTTGAATTTTTAGTTGATGATGATAATTTTTATTTTATGGAGATGAATACTAGGATTCAAGTTGAACATCCTGTTACTGAAATGGTTACAGGAGTTGATTTAATAGCTGAGCAAATTAAAATCGCAAGCGGAGCAAACTTGGAATTTAAACAGGATGATATCCATTTAAACGGTCATGCCATTGAATGTAGAATTAATGCTGAAGATCCTTCTCACAATTTCCGACCATCACCTGGAAAAATAACTGGGTGGCTTCCTCCTGGTGGCCCTGGTGTAAGGGTGGATAGTCATGTTTATACAGGCTATGAAATACCTCCTTTTTATGATTCATTAATTGGTAAATTAATAGTCTGGGGAAAAGATCGTAATACTGCAATTAAACGTATGAATAGAGCTTTAAATGAATGTGCAGTAACTGGTATTCCTACTACAATTAACTTCCATCTAACCTTACTGAATAAATCTAAATTTAAGCAGGGTAAGATTCATACTAAATATGTAGAAGAAGAATTATTGCCAAATTACTGAGAAATAATTAAATGTTTCTATGAAATATGTGAATGTAATGCAAGTTTTATAAGACCTTGCTGACCGACTAAAATTTCTCTTAAAAAGCTTATAACTCCAATCCAAATTACGGGTCCAACATCAACGCCTCCAATAGGAGGAATTAGTTTTCTTGTTAAATTAAGAATAGAGCTTGATGGTATTGAAATTAATAACCATAAACCTTTACTTAAATCAATTTTTGGGTACCAAGTAAGTATTAATCGTATTAGAAAAACTATAGTTAGATATGAAAGAGAAATTCCTAAACTAATATCTAAAATATGAAGAGAGTTTGCAAGCAAGGAAATCACAATTATTTAATTCATCTTAATAAATAACCCATTGAAACGTATTTAATTCGTATTATAAATTGAGAATTTAATATTTAAAAGTGTTTCAAATCTCAAATTTATTACTAGCTGCAGATTTTTCTGCTGAAGTTGCAAATAATTCCGCAGTTGGAATGATTGGTAGTTTTATTGCCGCTGCCTTAATTATCGTTATTCCAGCCACTGCATTTTTGATTTTTGTCAGCCAGAAAGATTCTCTTGATCGTACTTCTACTGGAAGACGCTAGTTTTTGTAGAAGTTTTAAGTACACTATATATAGAGGGGGTATAAGTAACCCTTTAAAAAATAAATTTTTGGAGAAAGAATGTGGTCAATGCTAGTCTCAATTGGGCAAGTATTGTTGGTATAGTTCTCGCTGTATGCGGAGGAGGCCTTTATTTTTTGAGGTCCTTTAAGCCTGCCTTGGCAAGGGATTATGATGTTTTCTTCGCAGCAATTGGACTTTTGTGCGGAGGAATATTATTTTTTCAAGGTTGGAGGTTAGATCCTATCCTTCAGTTTGGTCAGTTTTTATTAGCAGGAACTACAGTTTTTTTTGCATATGAAAGTGTGCGATTGAGGGGAGTTGCTACTGATCAAGCTAGAAGGTCATCTTATTTTGATGATGATCCTATTTCTGATGTTCCCAGAAATTCTAGAGGTAGATTTAATGACGATTATGATAGGTTTGAGGAATCTGAAAGACCATCCAGAAGATTTAAACCTCAAGAAGATGAATTTGAAGAAGAGTATACTGAGGGGAGATCTCGTAGGAGGAATGTTGCAAGAGCTATACCCTCTGCTGCAGCAAGTAGAAGTAGGCCATCTACAAGGGAAATAAGTAAGTTTGAAAATGACGAACCTATAAGAAGGAGAAGACAGACTTCTGAAGATAGAATTAGTAAACAACCAGAAACAAATAACTTTGGTGAGAGAAGAAATTTATCTCGCGATGAAGTTAAAACAGGGTCAAGACCCAGAATGAATCGTACAGTTTCTAGACAAGATAATATATCTGCTTCCAGTGATTCTTCTCCATTACGAAAGAAACCTACTAGATCCCCTATTAAGCAGCAAACTTCAATAGCTCAAGTAGAAGATGCTTCATTTAAAGATGCTAATCAAGCCAAAAAACCACGTGAGACGCGGAGAGTAAGCTCTTCAGCTAGATCAAGTTCAAAAAATCAAAATAGTAGATATAACGTTGGAACAAACAAGAAGAAACCTAGAGATAACAGTTCTAGATTTGATGATTAATTAAAAGATTCCTGCCCATTTTAAAAACGATTGTTTACTAAATAATTCAATTAATATTATTGCAAGGAAGCCAATCATTGCAAATCTTCCATTAGTTGTTTCAGAATAACTACTCCATCCAAATTTATATTGATCTTTAATTTCTATAGATTTATCGTCTAGTTTATTGTCTCCAATTTCTTCATTGCTGTAATTTGGATCTTTCTGCTGTGCTATAAAACTCTCATTGTCTAAATTAGTTGCTTCTGAGTTAGTTTGTTCTTCTTTAGAATTCATTTTTTTTGTTAATCCTTAAAATTATACTTATCAGAAGTCAATAATTTCCAGTCTCCTTGTCCATTTAATTCTAAAATATTCTCATGAAACTCTTTCAAGCTAGGTCTATGTCCAACACTAATAAGAGAAAGTTCTCGTTCCTTTAGTAAACTATATAGTTTTTTTTCAGTTTTAATATCTAAAGCACTTGTTGCTTCATCAAGTACTGCAAATCTTGGAGAATTTAGTAAGAGTCTTGCAAAAGCTAATCTTTGTTGCTCGCCTAGGGAAAGAATTCGTGGCCAATCTTGTTTGATATCAAGATTAGGATACCGATCCACTAAGGTTATTAAATTTACTTCATGAAGAACAGAAGTAAGATGTTCATCACTAAATTTCTTAACTTCTGTGGGATAACATAATTGTTCCCTTAAAGAACCAAGTAACATATATGGTTTTTGAGGTATGAATAGTAGTTCTCCAATTTTAGGTTTTTTAATTACTCCCTGATCGGGTTCCCATAAACCACTAATCATTCTTAGTAAAGATGTTTTTCCGCACCCAGATGGTCCTACAACCAAAAGTGATTGATTATTGTCGATGCTCAAATTTAAATTTTTAATTATTGTTTTATTTGATCCTGGTGGACAAAGGTCGGCATTATTAATAAGAATTGAGGGATAATCTGAAATAACGTTTTGATTGCTTGTTGGGTTGGTTTGACTAATGGATTCAACTTTTGATTGGAATCCTTCTAATCTGCCAATACCAGCAGTAAATTTTGCAAGTTCTTCGATTTGATTAACAATGAAAAATAACGAACCCTCGACCATTCCAAATGCAAAGCTTGCCTGAATAAAGCGTCCATAATCAATATCACCTTTAAAGTAAGGGACTGCCATTATTAAATATGGGAAGAAATTTCCTGCATAATTAATGGATCTTCTCATGACGTCTATTATTACTCTCCATATAATCAGTAAATTAAAGTTTCTCACCACTTCTCCTAAGCGTCTTTCAGTTTCACTTCGCTCAGGATTCTCCCCAGAGTAAAAGGCTATTGATTCAGCATTATCTCTAATATGTACTAAGCCATATCGAAAATCAGCTTCATATCTAAGTTGATCAAAATCAATCTTTACAAGATTTTTTCCAGCAATTAAAAGGATAGAAGTTGCAAATGCAGCGTAACCAAATAAAGAAAAAGTAAGTGTTGTACTAATACTCCATAAAATAAGAATATTAAGTGAAAATGTTAGCAGGGCATCAAAAATACCTAATGTGAAAGAGAGACTTTGTCCGGTAAAAGCTCGGGTATCATCTGTGATTCTTTGGTCAGGATTATCTACATCGGTTTGTTCTTCATCATTGGGATTTAATTGGTAATAAGCTTTATTAGTCATATAATCTTTAACCAAACTTTTTGAAAGCCATTCTCTCCAAATTATTCCTAACTTATATGTAAAAAATATTTGGGAAACACGTATTGGTAGAGCCACAGCGAAACAACAAGCGTAAATCCCCAATATCCGATAAAACCCTTCTTCTTGTTTTTCTACCAGAGCATTTGTTAAATCTCTTGCAATGAATCCAATACCTGCGTTTATTCCGTTTACAGCTAAAAGCATTAATACAATTATCGCAAGGAATAACCAATGTAACCATCTACGGTTTTTTAATTGACGTCTTAAGCTAAAAAAGCTCCCTGATCCAATCAGAAATAAGGCAGAGAAAAGCAATCCCCAGCTACCAGCCCAAATTGAATTGACAGTGCTTACTACACCTCCAAAATACTTTTCAAGAAAAATTGGTTGAAAGCTTTCAAAAAAACTAATTATTCCTGTAAGACCAACAAGTACTACCCCTCCAACACAAAATAAAAGAGAAATCAAAAGCCATATGAATTGAAATCCATTACATTGATCTATGGGAAGAAAAAAAGGCTGAGATAGCTTCCTTAATTTTTGTAATTGGTACAATATTTTGGTTTTATTATTAATTACTTTATTCATTACTAGACTAGTTTTATAAGGTAAATTATAACTTTTAGCAGTCTATTGACCAAAGCCAATAAATGAAAGTGCCCAGTCAGGTAAATTTAAGTAATTCAAGATTGTCATATCAAATTTATGAACCTTTGGAAAAGATTTATCTAATACCCACCATAAAAGAAAAGGTAGATTAAATAAAATTTGTAATTGCCATTTATAAGTTAAAATCTTCCAAATTTTTATTAACTTAATTTTGAGTGAATCGTCTAAATCTTCCCAATTTTTTGAGATTAAATTGAATAAATTTTTGGATTTTGTATTTAAGGAATCTGTTGTATTCATTATGTTTTTACTTATTTATAACCCATAAACTTTTCTTTCGAGAGTTTTAACCTGGGGGCCAATTCATTTTTCTTCCAGATAAAAAATGAATATGTAAATGAAAAACTGTTTGTCCGGATTCTGCTCCAGTATTAATTACTGTTCTCCAATTAGTTAAATTTTTTGATTTAGCCATTTTACTACCAACAAAAAGTAAATGCCCTAATAAATTTGCATCTTCTTCAATACAATCTAATAAACTAATAATTGGCTTTTTTGGGATCACTAAAAAATGTACTGGTGCTTGTGCTTGGATATCATTAAAAGCAATACAAAACTCATCTTCATAAAGCTTTTCGCATGGTATTTCTTTATTAATTATTTTTTGAAATATTGTAGTTTCAGTCATTAGATTAATTAATAGAAATTACGTCTTTTTCGTTGAACCCTTCCTTTATAAGTTCTTTGTTCAAATCATCTTTTGATGTAACTCTATCAACAAATAATATTCCGTTTAAGTGATCCATTTCGTGTTGAATACACCTCGCTAGAAGTCCGTCTGCTTTCATTTTACGTGGTCTCCCCATTTCATCTCTAAATTTTAATTTTATAGTTGATGGTCGTACTACATTCAAATAGACGCCAGGTATACTCAAGCAGCCTTCTTCATATGAATTAAGGGTTGTTCCAAAGTCTGTAATTTCTGGATTAATTAATATAAGAGGTTCTGCTGCTGAATCTTCAAAATTTACATCTATGACAAGAAGCTCTTTGTTGATACCAATTTGAGGTGCTGCAAGTCCAATTCCTTTAGCTGCGTACATGCTTTGAAGCATTTCTCTAGCAAGTTTTCTAATCGATTCGTCAACCTTAGTTATTCTTTTGGAATTTTGTCTTAATACATCATCACCAAGTTTATAAATATCTAGAGATGGCTTACCTGTTTGTTCTTTTGCAATTTTTTCTGAGCTTCCATTTGTTCTTGACTTTTTTGCAAGTTGTGAAAAATGGTTTGCCACGTTAAAAAAAGTTTTTAATTAAGAGTTTAGCTATAAAAATACTAGCACTTTAATTTACTTTCTTTATATTTTTTTTAAATGAGTAATGATGATAAGTTAAAAGTTAGGCAAACTGAATCTAAAAAAAATGCTTATAAGGAATTAACTATTATTAGGGATACCATTTTTTGGATTGATATTGTTGGTGAAGGTCAAAATGAAAATGCCATTTTTGCAAGACCATTTAATGTCAAAGAAGCGTTTCCCCAGCAATTAACAAGTAAAAAATATAATATTAAAAATAATTTTCATGGATATGGTGGTAAATCTTATAAATGTATAAATTTTAAAAATAATTTTTATTTGATATGGATAGATCAAATTACCAAGGCAGTATGGTTTCAAATTTTTAAAGAGGCAGCGTCAACTTATAGAAGCCAAAATAAATACCTCGTTTCAGTTCAAGAACCTAATCAACTATCTAAATCAATTGATGGAAATTTTGATTCTTCATTTGTCATTTCTGAAAAAAATTTATTATATGGAATTTGCGAAATCAATAATAGAGATTATTTATTTTCTTTAAATTTAAAAAAAACTAAACAAGATATTCATCGAATAAAAAAATTTAAAAATTTTGCTGGAGAATTATCTTCTAATAAATCTGCTAACTTACTTTCTTGGATAGAGTGGGATTCTCCATATATGCCCTGGGAGAAAAATGAGCTGTTTTTTGCCCAAATAGATTTAGATGGCGAGATACAAAAAATAAAAAAATTCTCAAGTAAGCTGATAAATTCCAAAAAAAACGTTTCTTTTTTTCAACCCTATTGGATAAGTGAAACACATTTGGTATGTTCTGAAGATAGTTCTGGATGGTGGAACTTATTGTTTTTAGATGTTAGTGAAATTGAGAATATTTTTATTAAGAAAAGAGTAGAGAGAAATTTGATTGAATATGGAGTACCACAATGGGTCACTGGAATAGCATTCTTTTCAGGGACTATAAAAAATTTATTTTGTGTAGCAAAAAAAGAAAATAGTTTAATAGTGGAACAATATAAAGATCTTGAATTTGTTAAAGAATTTTCTACTCCTTTTACCTCAATAAGTGATTTCAGTGTTTTTCGGAAAAAAGTTCTTTTAAAAGGTTGTGGATCTGATTTTTTGGGAATTGTATTTGAAATTGATTTTGCAAAAAAAGTTTTATCAAATTTTTCTGAACAGATATTTTTTGATCAGATAAAAGATAGTTCAAAACCTGAAACATTTTGGTTTAAAGGTTTTGAGTCTCAATCTACTCATTCTTTTCTTTATAAGCCGCTTGTTGAAAATTTTAGAAAGCCACCGCTCCTTATTAGGGCACATAGCGGACCAACTTCATGTTTTGATGGATCATATAATTCTGAAGTTCAATATTGGACGTCGAAGGGATTTTTTGTTGCTGAAGTCAATTATGGAGGATCATCAGGATTTGGCAAAGCATATAGAGAGAGGTTGAATTATAAATGGGGAGTTGTTGATTCTTATGATTGCAAAGCACTAGCTCTTGAATTGATTAATTCAAATCAAGTTGATAGTGAAAAAGTAGTAATTTTTGGTAATAGTGCAGGTGGTTTAACTGCCCTGAATTGTTTATTATATGGGTCTATTTTTACAGCAGCAATTTGTAAATATCCTGTTATTGATTTGAAGGATATGCATTACAACACTCATAGGTTTGAAAAAGATTATTTAAATTCTTTGGTAGGAAATTATGTAAAAAACCATGATGATTATATAAATAGATCACCGATCAATCATATTAACAAAATAAAAAAACCTATCTTATTGTTTCATGGAAAAAAAGATACAGTTATTTCTTATAAACAAACTTTAAAAATTCAAGAAATTTTGATTCAGAATAATAAATATTCAGAAGTTATTTTTTTTGATAATGAAGGGCATGGTTTTAGAAATATTGGAAATAAAGAACTAGTGATGCAAAAATCTCAGGAATTTTTAAAAAATGCTTTGAATATTTAAGAATTGATTTTTAGAAAATCAATAGTATCTTTTAATTTTTCTATAAACATATCAATTTCTTCCTTATTGGTTGTGAAATTCATGCTGATTCTAGCTGTTGATTTAATTCCAATGTATCTGTGAAGAGGTTGACAGCAATGGTGGCCACTTCTGATGCAAATTCCTTTTGAGTCAAGAATTTCAGCAATATCATTTGAATGTATATTTTTTATATAAAATGTGGCAAGTGAGGCTCTGTCTGGATCTATCTCTGGCGATGGTCCTATGATTTCAATATTTTCTATTTGATTTAATTTTTCAAATAAATATTTAGTAATTGTCTTTTCATATTCATGAATTTCATTCAATCCAATATTGTTAATATAATTAATTGCTTCTGCAAGACCTATTGCTTCTGCAATGGCTGGAGTTCCAGCTTCAAATTTGTGTGGTAGCTCTGCCCAAGTACTTGTCTCTTCAAAAACATCTTGAATCATTTCGCCACCTCCAAAGAGAGGAGGAATTTTTTCTAGGATTTCTTTTCTTGACCAGAGGAAACCAATACCTGTAGGACCGCATAGTTTATGACCTGATCCAGCTAAAAAATCTATATTAAGATCAATCACATCCAGTTTTTGATGAGCCAAACTTTGGCATGCATCTATTAACACTAAAGAACCTTTTTGTTTGGCTAATTTAGTTATTTCTTTGATTGGATTACAGCAACCTAGAGTATTACTAATATGAACTAGGCTAACGAGTTTGGTTCTAGATGTTAGTTTTGATTTAAAGTCGTCTATATTTAATTTCCCATCTTTATCTATACCTATAAATTTTAATTTGCATTTATTTTTTGCTGCAACCATTTGCCATGGAACAATATTGCTATGATGCTCCATTATTGATAAGAGAATTTCATCGTTTTCTTTTAATGAATATTCGCCCCATGATCTAGCTACTAGATTGATTGCCTCAGTAGCATTTCTTGTGAAAATAATTTCTTTTGCTGAATTCGCTTTTATATATTTGCTAATTAAATATCGTGCATTTTCAAATTCTTCTGTTGCTTTAGCACTTAATTGATGTGCCCCTCTATGTACATTGGCATTAAAGTTTTTGTAATATTCATCAATTTTTTTTAAGACTTGTATTGGTTTTTGTGTGGTTGCAGCATGGTCTAAATAAATAATTTGCTCATTACTTTTTAATTTCTTATTTAAAAGAGGAAAGTCTTTCTTCGTTATTTCAGGAAAATTTTGAATCGTTTCCATTAATTCTCATTTAAAAGTTTATCAAGCAAATCCCATTTATCTTTTGAAATGGGAATAAATGAAATTATTTCTTGAAAGTAAGAACTTAATTGTAGTTTACTTGCTTCTGTTAATGTGATCCCTCTTGTTCGCATATAAAAAAGTTCTTCTTCATTTAGTTGCGAAATTGTAGCTCCATGTTTGCATTTGACATCATCAGCAATTATTTCTAATTGAGGTTTGGTATCTATTTGTGCGAGATTTGATAAAAGTAAATTTCTGCTTAATTGGGAAGCATCAGTTCTCTGGGCAATTTTCGGAACTATTATTGAACCTTCAAATATTGCATGTGATTTATCATCAGCAAGTGATTTATTAATTTGATCTAGAAATCCATTTGGGCCATTAAATTCTATTTTTGTATAGGTTGAAATTTGCTCATCTTTTTTTGTTATTTGCATACCTTTGATATTTGTTTTAGCGTTTCCCGCAGATTGTTTAATACTAATTTCAAATCTCGCATAATTGAATTTGAAATGTAAAGATCCTAAGTTGTATGCACTATTTTTTTGTTGAATTACATTGAGAGAATTTAGTAGATTGGATCTTTTTTCACCGTAAGAAACAACACCATGATTTACGGAACTATTTTCTTTCAAGCAAAAGAAAGTTGATTGAGATAATGAAGAGTTTTCTTTACCAAGATTTACTTGTAATAATTCAACATCACAATTCTTTTCTAAAAATATGACGAGGGTTTTTGCGTTAAAAGAATTACTTGATGCGTGACTAAAAATTTCAATTGGAGGAATTTTTGATCCATTTATTTTTAATCCCAAAATATTATTTTTACAACTTAAAGACAGATTTAGTAGGTCACTCCAATTTTCGTTTTGCTTAAAAAAAGATATCTGTTCCTTGATATATTTTTGTAATTCATCATCACTTAATTGCTGTATTGAATAATTTTTCTCTATTAATTTAATTTGGCAATTCTCACCGATTATTAATCTAATAGTACTTTGAGAATTTTTCGGATATGGTATATCAAATTTTGAATCTTTTTCATTAACTGAGTAATCTAAAAAGTTTGACAATTTTGATTTATTTGAAAGTCTCCATAGTTCACTTTTAGGATTAGGAAGAGGGCTTGATTGTAATTTACGAAGACAGATTTTTTGTATTTCTGTTAGGATATCATCCGATTTATTAGTTTTTATTTTTTCAATAATTTCCATTTTCTAGGTCTCTTTTATAAAGTTATCAGTCCATTCATACCCTTTTTCCTCAAGCTTTAGAGCAAGATCACTCTCACCAGTTTTTATGATTTGTCCGTCTGACATAACATGGACATAATTTGGTTTAATTTCATCTAATAATCTTTGATAGTGGGTAATAAGTATAATTCCAGTTTGTGCATTAAATATTTTTTTAATTCCTGATGCCACTATTCTGAGAGCATCGATATCTAGACCAGAATCAGTCTCATCTAATATTGCTATCTTGGGCTCAAGTAAAGCCATTTGCAGAATCTCATTTCTTTTTTTTTCACCTCCCGAAAAGCCTTGATTTACACTCCTTGATAGGAATGCGTGATCCATTTTCACAATTTCTAACTTTTCTTTAACTAATTCTTCAAAATCAAAAGTATCTAATTCTTCTTTGTTGAGGAATTTCCTTCTAGCATTAGTTGAAACTCTAAGAAACTCAAGATTACTTACACCTGGAATCTCAATTGGATATTGAAAACCAAGAAAAATTCCTGATTGAGATCTCTCTTCAGGTTCTAGAGAGTTGATATTTTCACCTAGAAATTTTATGTCGCCATTTGTAATGTTATACGAGGGATGTCCTGCAATGATTTTCGAAAGAGTACTTTTGCCACATCCATTTCTTCCCATAATGGCATGGATTTCTCCAGGATAGACAGTAAGTGAAACCCCTTTTAAAATTGGAAGATTATCAGTAGATGCAGAGAGATTTTCAACTTCTAAAATTGGATCTGATTCTTTCATTTTACTTTGCATTTCAGTTTAGAAATTGATTAATTAACCTACTGATCCCTCTAGTTTAAGTGCCAGTAACTTATCTGCTTCAGCAGCAAATTCCATAGGTAATTGATTAAATACATCTCTGCAAAAACCGCTGACCATCATAGATACTGCCTCCTCAAATTCTATACCTCTGCTTTGGAGATAAAAAAGTTGATCTTCTGAGATTCTACATGTGCTTGCTTCATGCTCAATTTCGGAATTAGGTTGTTGAGATTTGATGTAAGGGAATGTATTTGCAGAAGCTTGATCCCCTATTAACATTGAATCACATTGACTGTAATTTCTTGATCCTGTAGCTTTTGTTCCCATTTTGACAAGACCTCTGTAGCTATTTTTTGAGTTACCCGCACTAATACCCTTGCTTACAATAGTTGATTTAGTCTTAGGACCAATATGGATCATTTTTGTGCCGGTATCTGCTTGCTGAAGGTTATTGGTGAGAGCCACTGAATAAAATTCTCCTACAGATTCTTCCCCTAAAAGAAGACAGCTAGGATATTTCCATGTTATTGCAGACCCTGTTTCAACTTGAGACCAGCTAATTTTACTTCTCTTACCTAAACATTTTCCTCTCTTGGTGACAAAATTAAAAATTCCGCCAATACCTTCTTCATCACCTGCATACCAATTTTGCACTGTTGAATATTTTATTGAGGCGTCGTCTAATGCTATAAGCTCTACAACTGCTGCATGTAGGGTATTTGTATCAAACATTGGAGCTGTACAACCTTCTAGATAACTTACAGAACTTGATTCTTCAGCAATGATTAGTGTTCTTTCGAATTGTCCTGAATCTCCACTATTAATTCTGAAGTAGGAAGATAGATCCATAGGGCAGGTAACACCTTTTGGGATATAAACAAAAGAACCATCACTAAAAACTGCAGAATTTAGTGCTGCAAAATAATTATCACTAGCTGGAACTACTGTACCTAAATATTTTTCAATCAAATCCGCATGATTTTTTACTGCTTCACTAATTGAGCAAAATATAACTCCATGTTCAGCAAGTTCTTCTCTAAAAGTTGTGGCTATAGAAACACTATCAAAGACAGCATCTACTGCTACATTTGTGAGTTTTTTTTGCTCCGTGAGGGGTATTCCTAATTTGTCAAAAGTCTCAAGAAGTTTGGGATCAACTTCATCTAAGCTAGAAATTTTCTCTTTTTGCTTAGGAGCAGAGTAATAAATAATATCTTGATAATCAATTTTTTTATATCCTAATGCTGCCCAATCAGGCTCTTTCATTTTTTGCCATTTTTTAAAGGCTTTTAATCTAAAATCAAGAAGAAATTTAGGCTCTTCTTTTTTCTGTGAAATTAATTTTATGATATCTTCATTTAATCCCTTTTCTATTTTTTCAGTTTCAATATCAGTAACGAAACCATATTTGTAAGGCTCTTTTACTACATCTTTAACTAAATTTTCGTTGACCATGTTATCAAAAATAACTTATTACAATTAGCTTTATATACTTTAACGAAAGATTCCCCCAATATTGAGTTTTTTTCCTTTATTAAAACTAAAAATTAATGTCTAATCATCTTGATCCCTTGTCTAACCCATTAAACATAGAAACTATTCAAGAAATTGATAATCTTGATCTACCTACAATGCAGAAACATCATTTAAGAATACTCGCTCATTGCCTTCAGATTTTAAAAATTATCAATGTAGATAAAAGTTTGGAATATCAAAATAAAAATCCCCTGAGAGAATGGTGTGATAACCAATCCAAAAAATTTGATGATAAAAAATTTAGTGATCTTTTTTATGAGCAGTTAGAATCCACTTCGAAAAAATTAAGTACTTTTTCAAAAAAAATAGGTAAAAGTATTGAGGATTTAGAGATAGATGATTTAGTACTTCTAGTTGAACAACGCTGAATTCTCTTTTATTTAACTGATCCCGAAGAAAAAATATATATTTGTTGAGTCGTTAACAAATTCAGGTAATAAAATTTAAAAAAAAAGAAAATTAATTTAAATTTCAAAAAGATCTGAAAATTAATTAATTTCTTTGATACCAACTGTTTTGAAGAGAAATATCAGGTTTGAGAATTTTTTAGTAGTCAGAGGATCCTGACGACAGGCCAAAAAGACACACAATTCCTAAAAAAAAAGAACATACTGATCCCAAACAAAAACGGAGAATTTAAAGTGGCTGATGGGATCATGAATAAAGTTCAATTACTCTCACTAACCCTCAGACAATTACGTCAAGAAGCAAGTAGATTATCGGTTCCGCTGTACAGTCGCAAAACAAAAGCTCTTTTAGTTGATTTAATACTTAAATATCAAGAAAAATCTACAAAAAAAACATACACTACACCTCCTGAGTCAAAATCTGAAGAAACTTCTGAGTCCAATGCTTTCAACAGTAGTGAAGAAGTTAAAACAAATGTAGTTTTCCTACCCCGAGATCCAGATTGGGCTTACGTTTTTTGGCAAATTTCAGATGCAGATAGAGAAAAAGCACAATCTTTGGGAGCTAATAAATTATGTTTACGATTATTTGATGCATCTGGTTCTGAAGGAAGTAACATTAATCAAGGAACACTAAGGGAGATAGCAGTTGATAGTTACAGTACCGAGTGGTACTTGCCAATCCCACTTGCAGATAGAGATTATAAAGTTGAATTAGGTTATAAATATGGTTTTAACTGGATGTCATTGGCATTTTCTTCGATAAGCCATGTTCCTGGGTCTCATCCTTCTGAGCAAATTCTTGATAAATTTGTACCTTTTAATTTAGATTCTACTTCTGAGTCAATCCTAGATATTTCTGATCCTGTTGTTCCAGAACAAAATGGTATGCATGAAAGGTTATACCAAGCAGCAACTAACATTCCTCTCAGAAGAAAAGTTGGTTCTGAAGAATTTATGGAAAACGTAAATTCAACAAACCTTAATGATAATCTTACAGACTCAGGTGCTGGTAAATGGTCATCAGGTTTAAATGATTCTGGAAGCGGAATTGTTAAAAATAGATCTTTTTGGCTCGTTGCTGATGCTGAATTAATTGTTTATGGAGCTACGGAGCCTTCTGCAAAACTGACAATAGGTGGAGAAGATGTACCTCTTGCTGCAGATGGTACTTTTAGAATTCAAGTACCATTTAGAGACGGGACTCAAAAATATGATATTAAAGCTGTTGATGTATCTGGTGAACAACAAAAAAGTATATCAATGAAATTTGATAGAACTACACCACTTGACGATACTAATGAAAAAGATAATGCTGAGACTGAATGGTTTTAATAAATTAAATTAATGCTGAAAAAAATTGTAGCTTTTACTCCATTATTTGGGGCATTAACGTTTCCACTAATAGTTCCAATTACAATTTCTAAATTTGGTGTTAACTATGGAATTCTTAGTGCATTATTAATTTCCTCATTATGGTTTATCGCTATGTTAAGAACTTCCGAAATGCCTCATTAATTTAGTTAGATTTTTGGAAGTTTCTTAAAAATATGAATCAAGTTAGTGTAATTAATATCAATTCTCCTTTTCTAGATCAAAAACCAGGCACCTCTGGATTAAGAAAAAGTACTTTAAAGTTTCAGGAAGAACATTATCTAGAGGTTTTTATTGAAGCAATCTTACAATCATTAGAAGATTTAAAAGGTTCAACATTAGTAGTTGGTGGTGATGGTAGATATGGCAATATTGAAGCAATAGAAAAAATTGTCCAAATATGCATTGCTCATAAAGTTCAAAAGGTTATTGTTCCAAAATATGGTTTATTATCTACTCCTGCGACATCACATTTAATTAGAAAAGAAAAGGCTATTGGTGGAATTATTCTTTCTGCAAGCCATAATCCTGGTGGGATTGATGGCGACTTTGGAGTGAAATTGAATATCTCTAATGGTGGCCCAGCTCCTGAGATAATTACTAATAAGATTTTCAATGCTTCGCAATTACTAACTAGTTATAAAATTTCTAAAATTCAATTACCTGATTTTAGTGAATATGGAACTTATCCTTACGACGAAACTACCTTAGAAATTATTGATGGATTAACAAATTATTCTAATTTGATGGAGAAAATTTTTGACTTTGATCAAATTAGTGATTTTTTAAAAAAAGACTTCTCGTTAATCTTTGATGCAATGAATGCGGTTACAGGCCCATATGCAAAAAATATTTTTGTTGAAAAAATGGGTCTTGCACCTGATTGTGTCATGAATGGTAACCCTTTAAAAGATTTTGGAGGTTTACATCCTGATCCTAATCTTACTTACGCATCCCATTTGGCTGATTTGTTATTAAATAAAAAATCTTATAGTTTTGGTGCTGCATGCGATGGAGATGGAGATAGGAATATGATTTTAGGAAGTGGATGTTTTGTAAATCCTAGTGATAGCCTTGCAGTTATCACTGCTAACACAAAATGTGTACCTGGTTATAAAGATGGTATTACAGGTGTGGCAAGATCCATGCCAACCAGCTCAGCGGTTGATAATGTTGCTCGGGCATTAAATATACCTTGTTTCGAGACACCTACTGGCTGGAAGTTTTTTGGAAATCTTTTAGATTCTAATTTAATTACTTTATGTGGAGAAGAAAGTTTCGGAACAGGTAGTAATCATGTGAGAGAGAAAGATGGACTATGGGCAGTTTTGTATTGGTTACAAGTTTTAGCTGAGAAAAAATGTTCGGTAAGTGATTTGATGCAGAATCATTGGAAACAATTTGGTAGGAATTATTATTCAAGACATGATTATGAGGCAATTCCCTCAAATATTGCTAATCAAATTTTTGGTAATCTAACTTCTATGCTCGAAAATTTAAAAGGAAATAGTTTTGCAGGTCATTTAGTTAAAGTTGCAGATAACTTTTCATATTTAGATCCCGTTGATAATTCCATAAGTGAAAATCAAGGTTTAAGATTGGTCCTTGATGATAATTCTCGAGTAATTGTGCGCCTTTCTGGAACTGGAACTAAGGGTGCAACATTAAGACTTTACTTTGAGAAATTTTTCGATCCTCAACAGAATCTTTCGTTAAATCCTCAGATCGCTTTGAAACCTCTAATAGATGATTTAGATGCTTTATTGAACATTTCAAAACTTACTCAAATGGAAACTCCTACAGTAATTACATAGAATTGAAAGTAATGGTTTTTTGATTTTATTTATATGCATTCAGAAAATTTATTTACTAATTATTCTCAAATAGAAAACAATGCACCTTTGGCAGATAAATTAAGACCAAAGAATTTGGAAGATTTTTTTGGTCAACAACCAATCCTGAATGAGAATTCGCTTTTAAGAAGTGCAATATTAAACGATAAGATTAGTAATTTTATTTTTTCTGGCCCTCCGGGTGTTGGAAAAACTACTCTAATTGAAATTATTTCTTTTAATACGCGGTCAAAATTAATTAAGTTAAATGCAGTATTATCAAGTGTTAAAGAATTAAGAAATGAAATCGCTAATGCAAAAGATAGATTAATAAATTCAAAAAGAAAAACAATTTTATTTATCGATGAGGTTCATAGATTTACATCAGTTCAGCAAGATGCTTTATTACCTTCAATAGAAAATGGAACTATAACTTTTATTGGGGCTACAACTGAAAACCCTTTCTTTGCTGTTAATAAAGCGCTTGTTAGCAGGTCTCGTATTTTTACATTACTTCCTTTGGCAGAAAATGATTTGCAGAAAATAATACAAAAAGTCATTACTCACTATTCAAAACAAAAAGATTCAAAAAAGGTTTATTTAACTCAAGATGCTATAAGTCATTTAATTAAATTTTCTGGCGGAGATGCAAGGACATTAATCAATGCGCTAGAGATGGCAATAGAAATAACTGCTGAAAATGATGCTAAAGAAATCAACATTAATCTCTCAATAGCAGAGGATGCACTACAAAAGAAAAATATTGTTTACGATAAAAATGGTCAAAATCATTATGATGTAATAAGTGCCTTTATCAAGTCCATAAGAGGTTCTGATCCCGATGCAACTTTATTCTGGCTTGCGAATATGCTGGAGGCTGGTGAAGATCCTAATTTTATTTTTAGAAGACTACTTATATCTGCTAGTGAGGATATTGGAATAGCTGATCCTAATGCCATAGTAGTTGTACAATCCTGTTGTGATGCTTTTGATAGAGTTGGTTTTCCAGAAGGATTATATTTTTTAACGCAGGCTTCTTTATATTTAGCTATTTCTCCAAAAAGTAATAGTACGAAAAGTATTTTTAAAGCAATTGAAACAATCAAATCTATCAATGCATTTGATGTTCCGCTTCATTTAAAAAATAATTCTAATAGTTATGTAAATCCTCATAATTATCCAGGTAATTGGGTCTTACAAGAATATCTTCCTAAATCTTTAAGAAATTTAAAAATATGGGAACCAAATAATAATGGATGGGAAAAAACTCAATATGAAGAACTGCTTAGAAGAAAAGAAAATTAAAAATTTTTCGAACAACAAATAATCTCAGGATTAAAAGAAGTTTTTTCTTCGTAGGCTAAAGCGATAGTCCAATTATGGAAGTTAATCTGTGAATAATTTAAATGTATATTTTTCTTATTATGAATTAACTCTTTTGGCTTTTCAAAAAATTGCCAATACCTAATGTCTTTAGCTATTTTTCCATGATCCCATTTTATAGCCGCTTCAACAGCACACCATTGATTCAATATCATATTTTTTGTTAAATAATTATTATGGTTTGATTTATTGGTATGAAAAAAATATTTTTTTGCAAATTTTATATGGTTAAAATCTCTATCTGTTCTCTCTATATCAATCCCTATTTTGCCTTTATGCCAGACTATAGTAATGGCATCTTTACAATGACTTAAACTGATATTTCCCATGCCAGAGGGTAAACTTGGAGGTTCTCCAGGTCGAGCATTAATTGGAATTTCTAGGGGGTCTAAATCAAAAAGTGTTGAAAGTGATTGTCGCAAATAAGCTCTTGTTTCTAAGAAAATTTTTGATCTTGAATTAGTTAGGTTTTTTGCAGTTTTAATTTCTTCTATAGTTGCGACATCTTGCACACCTTTAATCTCATAAAACCAAATTTTTGGTATTTTATATTCATACTCATTTAATAATTTCAATGGCTCTTAAGGTTGGCGACAAAGCACCAGAATTTAAATTAAAAGATTCTTTTGAGAAAGAAGTTTCTCTTAGTGATTTTAAAGGTAAAAGAATAATACTATATTTTTATCCAAAAGATAATACTCCAGGATGTACTAAAGAAGCATGTAATTTTAAAGAGAATTGGGATTTACTCCAAAAAAATAATATTGTTGTGCTTGGTATTAGTAAAGATAATGCATCCTCTCATCAGAAGTTTATAGAAAAATTTAATTTACCTTTTATTCTTTTAACTGATCCTGAACCTTTCAAAGTTTCTTCTGATTACGATAGCTATGGACTGAAAAAATTTATGGGAAAAGAATATATGGGAATGATGAGAAATACTTTTTTAATTGATACTGAAGGTAACATCGAAAAAATTTACTTAAAGGTAAAAGCAGCAATAATGGCTGATCATATAATTGCAGACCTTGGGTTAAGCTAATTTTTTTATGGACAGGTGTTGAATTATCATCCCCTCCATAACTAAATTAGGAGCATTGATAATAGTTTCTTTTTTAGTTTTTAGAGATTTTGTGAGTAATTGAGAGTCTCCTCCACAGATTATTAAAATATCCTTTTCGGGATTAAATAAACTATTAATCACGCTGGTAAGAGAGTTGATTACTCCTTTTAAGATAGCTTCTTCTGTATTAATTAAAAAATCTTTGATCGGAATATCATATGTTTTAGGAATTTTAAGATTTTTTGTATTTTGTTCCATTGATTTTAATTGTGTTAGAAAACCTGGAAGAAGTTGACCTCCAATAATAGATCCATTTGAATTCAATTTTGTTATTGATAATATTGTCCCAAAATCTGCAATTAGCAAATCTTTTTTGAACGGGTTTTCAATAATTTTTAAAGCGGCAACACAGGCAAGAGCTCTATCAACTCCAAAATAATCAGGAAGATTTGATAATTGGATATCTTTAGTTTTTATTTCATTTTCTTTTTTCAGCAAAAAATTTGGTAGTTTTCCTACAGAAGCCCAAATTAATTGATCAAGATCTATATTTTCGGGAACTTTTTGCTCTTTTTTGGTATGGAAGAATTTAGATTGATTTTTAGAATATTTAGCCCAATGAAGCCTACTATTGCCTATTAATAGAAAATTTATATCTGAGACCATTGTTCTATGATCAATTTAATTATTAGTATGTATTCCACATTCTTGTTTAATCCCCCCAAATCTTGTATTTCTGCCTTTTGTTTCAATACCATCGGGACTGCTTGAATGCCAATCTCCTACAGAAGAATAACCTTTGATAAAAAGTGGATGGGCAGGTAAATTATTCTCTTCCATATAATAAAAAATATCTTTATTTGTCCAATTTAATAAAGGTCTTAAAGAGAGTCTTTGACGAATTACGTCTATGAATTTCATTTTGTTTCTATTTTCTGTTTGATTTGATCTAACACCGCTTGCCCAGCAGAAAATATCATATTTTTCTAGACCATTTTCTAAAGGTTTTATCTTTCTCAATTCATGATACTTATCTAAATCACTCTCTTTTTTTGTTTCCCAAAGTTTTCCGTATTTGGCCTCCATTCTTGCTGGAGATAATTCACTTTGAAGAACTTCAACTTCTAAGGATAAATTATCAATAAGCTTTTCAGCGTAATAGTATGTTTCTGGAGGAAGGTAACCTGTATCTATCCAAAATATTTTGATTTTTTTTTGTAGAGATAATTTACTGACCATATCTAAAAGGACTGATGAATGTATACCAAAACTTGTTGTAATAGCAAATTGATTATCAAACTTTTCATAACCCCATGCAAGCATTCCTTGAGGCTTCATATCTACAAGCTCTTGATTATATTTCCTCAAGTTAGTTTGAATATCTTTGTGGATTTTTTCAATCATTCTTCAGTTTGATTATGAGTTTAATTTTATTTCGCTCAAATTAAAAATTATTCGTATAGTTTAATAATACATTTACGCATAACAATATTTCTCTAATGAAATCAATACAAAAACCAATAGTAATAGTTGGAGCAGGTTTTGCAGGTATGACATTTGCTTTGAATTTAAAGAATCTTAATCCTTCTTTACCGATTCTTGTGGTTGATTCTGAAACTAATTTTATATTTAAACCTTTAATGTACGAAGTTTTAAGTAAAGAAATAAGAAGTTGGGAAGCCACCCCAAAATTTGCAAATATTTTTTCTGATGCCGGTATAACTTTTTTAAGAAATTGTTTAACCAAGATTTCCTTCAAAGATAATATTCTTGAATTTAGTGACGAATTAAAATTAAGTTATCAGTATCTCGTTATCTGTACAGGATCTATTCCAAATAGTTTTTTTATAAAAGGTGTAGATGAAAATTGTTATTTTTTTAATGACGTGCATGATTTAAATAAATTAAATTCTTTTTTAAAAGAATCACAAGATACTGCGTTGCATAAAAAGTTATTCATAGTTGGTGGTGGTCCCTCTGGCATCGAGTTGGCATGCAAAATTAAAGATATATTTACAGACCAATTTGAAATTAATGTAATAGAAAAATCAAACGAAATCTTAAATAAAAACAAAATTTTCAATAGAGAACAAGCAGAGAAGGCATTAGAAAAAAGAAAAATCAACGTTCTTTTGAATTCCACAGTTAAAGAAGTCTCAGAAACTAAGATTAGTATTTCTAGCGAGGATGGAATAACTTCCTTTGATAAAGATATTGTTATTTGGACAGCAGGTGTTAAACCTAATTTGTCTTACTTAGAAACTGATCAAATAACAAAAAAATTTGGACGCATTTTAGTTAATAATAATTTGCAAATAGAAAACCATGAAGACTGTTTTGCTATTGGTGATATTTCAGTTATTGAAGGAATGGAGGATTTACCGATAACTGCTCAGGTTGCTATGCAGGAAGGAAATCATCTTGCTAATAATTTAGAACTTTTAATTCAAGGAAAAGATCCTTTACCCTTTCAATTTCAAGACAAAGGTGAAATGATTAGCTTAGGAATAGGCGAAGCTTCAATTTCTGGGCTTGGGGTTACTTTATCTGGGAAATTGGCTTTTGAGGCAAGAAGACTTATATATGCTTCCAAGTTGCCTGATATTACAGAAAGCTTAAAATCTGCATCTTCATGGATATTCCAAAAAAAATTTATTTTTAAAAAGTTTCTTAAAAAAGATTATTCGAATTAAACTTTTTTGAAATATTGTTTTTGGGTATATTGAGTTAAATAAGTTTTGTATGAATTTAATTGCAGTAGTTAGTAATAATTTTGATGCGTTTATAACGGTAGTTGTTTTAATAATGTCAATAATTTTGTTTATTAGAAATACTATTGCACCAGAATTGACTGGTTTGTTATGTGTCGGAATATTTATATCTACTGGGGTTCTTTCTCCTGAAAAAGCTTTAGCTGGATTTGGTAGCCCCTCTTTAATTACCCTTATGGGTTTATTTGCAGTTTCCTCAGCATTATTTAAAAGTGGTGCCTTAGACAGAGTAAGAGAATTAATTTCTTCTGAAAGTATTCGAACTCCAAGGAAATTAATTTCTTTAATAGCTTTTTTGATTGCTCCAATATCTGGCATTGTACCTAATACTCCAGTAGTAGCATCTTTGTTACCTTTAATTGAAAGTTGGTGCGAGCGAAGAAATATATCACCGTCAAAAGTTTTACTACCTCTTTCTTTTGCTACTTTACTCGGTGGAACTCTGACATTATTAGGTAGCTCAGTAAATCTTCTTGTAAGTGATATTAGTCAACAATTAGGTTATGGAGGTTTGGAATTATTTAGTTTGACTTCAATAGGAATTCCTGTTTGGCTTATAGGTACAACCTATATGATTCTTGTTTCTGACATGCTTTTGCCAGATAGAGGGAGAGATAAGGAGTTTATTAAAAATGGTGATATGAATATATATTTTACCGAAGTTACTATTCCCTCTACTTCAGAATTAGTTGGACAATCTGTAAGAAATAGTAGATTGCAAAGACGATTTGACGTTGATGTTCTGGAATTGCAACGAAATGGAAAAGTTATTCTTCCTCCTTTGGCTGATAGAAAGATTGAACCGGATGATAGATTAATAATCCGCGTTACAAGGGCAGACTTATTTAGGCTGCAGCAGGAACATACTATTCTGTTAGGAGAAAACAAAACATCTTTCGAAGGGGCTAATTTTTTCTCAGATGATGAAGGAACTAAGACCTTTGAAGCCTTGTTACCAGCTGGTTCAACTTTAGCCGGTGCAAGTTTGAGAGAATTAAGATTTAGGCAGCGTCATAATGCAACAGTTTTAGCATTAAGAAGAGGTCAACAAACTGTCCAGGAGAGATTAGGTCAAGCTGTTTTAAGGGCTGGAGATGTTTTATTATTGCAAGCACCGCTAGATTCAATAAGAGGTTTGCAGGCTAGTAATGATTTGCTTATTTTAGATCAATTCGAAGATGACTTACCTTTTTTGATAAAAAAACCTATATCGATTGCAATTGCAATAGGAATGGTGGTTTTGCCTTCGGTTTCTAATATTCCATTAGTAGGTTCAGTTCTTTTGGCAGTGATTGCAATGGTTGCTTGTGGATGTTTAAGACCTGTAGAGATACAAAAATCAATTAGGTTAGACGTCATTTTATTGCTGGGATCTTTATCGTGTTTTAGTGTAGCTATGCAGATAACTGGATTGGCAGATTTAATTGCAGTTAATCTAAACTTTGCCCTTAACGGAATGCCTCTTTATTTTGCACTTGTCGTAATTTTTGTATCTACAGTTATTCTTACGCAATTTATAAGTAATGCTGCTTCGGTTGCTTTGATTTTACCTGTTGCTATTGAATTCTCAAATGTTTTAGAAATTTCACCAAGCGCTTTAATAATGCTTGTTTTATTCGGTGCAAGTCAATCTTTTTTGACTCCAATGGGTTATCAAACAAATTTAATGGTTTATGGTCCTGGAAGATATAGATTTTTTGATATCGCAAAATACGGAGCTGGATTAACACTTATAATGTCATTTACTGTACCAGCATTGATAATTTTAAATTACGGGTAATATCGTGAAATTCACAAGTAAGGTTTATAAGTTAAAAGATGCTTACAAAAAGCTATCTGTACCTCAATTTACTATTGTTACAGGGTTGTTTATTATTTGCCTTGGAACTTTAATTTTGAGCTCTCCATTATGTTCATCTTCAAAGGTTGGTTTGTGGGAAGCATTTTTTACATCTACTTCTGCAATAACCGTTACTGGCTTAACCATAATAGATATTGGTGTTGATTTAAATTTCTTTGGCCAAGTTTTCTTAGCTTTTATGCTTTTATCAGGTGGTCTAGGATTAATGGCCATTACAACATTTTTACAAGGGTTTGTTGTAAAGGGGACAAAGCTAAGAACTAGATTAGACAAAGGAAAGACTTTAGATGAATTTGGAGTTGGAGGAATTGGTCGAACTTTTCAAAGCATTGCTATTACTGCGATTAGTATCATATCCTTGGGCGCAATTGTCTTATATTCTTTTGGATTTGTAGACATTCAAAATAATTGGGAACGACTATGGTCCTCGATTTTTCACAGCATTTCTGCATATAACAATGCAGGATTTTCATTAATGTCAAATAGTCTTCAAGACTATAGAACAAATTATTTGGTGAATAGTGTTTTTGTTTTTCTCATTGTTATGGGTGGATTGGGTTGGCGGGTTATTGATGATATTTGGAGTCATAAAAAAAATCTTTCTTATAAGAAATTAAGCCTTCATTCCAGACTAGTTATTAGGACAAGTTTATCTCTAATATTGTTCGGATCATTAGGATTCTTTATCACTGAATCATTGCTAAATAGTCAATTTTTTAATGATTTAAATTTGTTTGAACGGTTAATGTCATCTATCTTCGAAACAGTTAGTGCAAGAACTGCAGGCTTTACAAATTTTCCGATTTCTTTGAACTCTATCTCAGATACAGGCCTTTTATTATTAATGACACTTATGTTTATTGGAGCAAGTACAGGAGGTACTGGTGGAGGCATAAAAACAACTACATTTATTGCTTTAATGGCTGCAACTAGATCAACTTTAAGAGGTCAGAAAGATGTAATTATTAGCAATAGATTAATTTCAGATAAAGTAATTCTAAAGGCAGTTGGAATCACAGTTGGATCTTTGCTTTTTGTTCTTTTAATGGCAATGTTGCTTAGTACAACAAATACTTTTGTTAAAAAAGAATCATTCACATTCTTAGAAATTCTGTTCACTTGCATATCTGCATTTGCAACAGTTGGTTTTGATATTGGTTTAACCGCAAAATTAAATCATTTTGGTCAATTTATTCTTATTGTGGGTATGTTTGTAGGCAGACTTGGGATCCTTTTGCTTTTAAGTGCACTTTGGCAGGCTCTTTATAAGAGTAGAATAGATAGACAAAAGAGAATTGGCTATCCTAAGGCTGATCTATATGTTTAGAATTGACTGAGTTTTATTATGGCTGATTGGTGGCAGTGGTCTCAAAAGAAAGAAAATGAAGCACTTACTTTTGCAGTTGTCGGCGTTGGAAGATTTGGAACCGCAGTTTGCAGAGAACTTATTAGTAATGGTGCTGATGTTTTGGCTGCAGATTATTCGGAAAAAGCTATTGATGATTTAAGGCAATTAGAACCTTCGATAGAAGCGAGAGTTGTAGATTGTACTGATGAAGAGTCTATGAAGGAATCGGGAATTCTTGAAATGAATACTGTTGTAGTGGGTATTAGTGAGCCTATTGAAGCGAGTATAACTACAACTCTTATTGCTAAGGATAGTGAAGGTAGCAAAGTGAAAAGAGTAATAGCGAGAGCTACCAGTGACTTGCACGAAAAAATGTTAAAAAGAGTAGGTGCAGATAAAGTTGTTTTCCCATCTAGGATGCAAGGAGAAAGATTAGGTTTAGAACTAGTTAGACCAAACCTAATCGAAAGATTGGAACTAGATAATCAAACTGGTATAGATGAGATAACTGTTCCAGAGGAATTTATTGGAAGATCTTTAAGAGATTTAAATTTGAGGAAAAATTATTTAGTAAATGTTCTTGCTGCAGGACCTGCTGAAGAGTTAACAGTTAATCCTCCAGCAAAATATATTTTGGAAAGAGGAAATATTTTGGTAGTCATGGGTAAAACAGTAGATTTACAGAAATTGCCTCAAAATTAATTATTTTTAATCAGATTTTTTATAGTATCTAATCCTTTGAGGAGCTCTTTTTAATCTTCTGACGCTTTGTTTTTCAAGTTCATCTCTAAATTTATCAGTATTTAAATTATTTTCTGAAACAGGTGATTTACTTTCTTTTTCGAAATATTTTTTTATACCCTCTTGTATTAACACTTTTGCCATATTACTGACTGTCCTAGATTCATTATCGGCCAAAATAGTTAATTGCTCACATATTAATTCTGGAAGAACTACCTGAATTCTGGGGGATTTAGGCTTCCCATTAGTTGAGTTTTGGCGGGTAGCCATGAGTCAAAGTTGATAACTGTTACTTATAAGTATACACAGTTAGTCAAGGATACTATCTTTGTGTATATTATTAGTAAGGAAATTTATGTCCGTATCAATTAATTGTTTTATTGTCCCATGAAAAATTCAAGAAAAATTGATTCTCCTAAAAGGTCGATAATTGATAAACCGAAAAAAAGATTAGTCAATTCTGATTCTCACGATCATGAAAATAGTGACGTTTTGGTATCAGCTGTAATTAGTCCATATTTGTTAACTCATCTTCATCATATTCTTCAGCAGTCTGAGTATTATGCCCAAAAAGATGGTAGAAAATCTCACGCAGCTAACTTTGCGAAACTAAGAAAAGTTTTATGTTTAGACGCAAGAAGTATGGCAGATGCCTCTGCAAAAGAGATAAAAGATGTGGATAATGATTTATCTAATAATAAATATAATGAAAAAAATGTAGCTTGAAGTAATAATCTATTAATAAATAGATTTTAAAACCATGTCCAGTAATGCTGAAAAGCTCTATAAGTTAATAGCCAACGATTCCAAAAAGAAACAAAGTCTGTTTATGACAGCATTAACTAATCCCAAAAAAGCCTTAGATAAAATATGCGATATTGGCAACGAGTTAAATATTTCTGTGACTAAAGAAGAGGTTATTGAATATTTAAGTACTATTGATGATGAGGCAACTAAAATGTGGTTAATCAAGGCTCGAGGAGGTCTTTAGGAAAAGGTTTCGAATAATTATTATTTGGATTAGGAATAGGTTTTATTCTTTTGTTGTAGCCACCTCCACCAGCCAAAGTCCAAAAAAACCAATAACTCGGAATTGCAAGAGCTGCAGCTATGAAAATCACTACAATTTGTTCTATTCTTTTCATGATTTAATTTTATTCCACAAAATATTTTTTAGTAAATAAGCCACAGATTTTGTAAATTCTATTTTTAAAACAGTGATTAGATTCGATGGTGTAAGCAAAATTTATTCTACAGATGTTGTTTTAAAGAATATTAGTTGGGAGATTAAAAAAGGAGAAAAAGTTGGCTTAGTTGGTTCTAATGGTGCAGGTAAATCAACCCAATTTAAGATTTTAATTGGAGAGGAAGAGCAAACAAGTGGAACGATCATTAAAGAGGGAAATCCTAAAATTGCCCATTTAAAGCAAGAGTTTGATTGTAATTTGAATTTTTCAGTAAGACAGGAATTAGAAAGTTCTTTTAAAGATATACAAATTGTTGCCATTAAACTTTTAGAAATTGAGAATAAAATGAAATCGTTGGATATAAAAAAAAATTCCGATGAACTTGAAATATTTGTAAATCAACTCGCAAAATATCAAGCAAAATTTGAAGCTTTAGGTGGTTATAAAATGCAATCTGATGTAGAAAAAATATTACCAAAATTAGGCTTTTCTATAGAAGATGCTGATAAATTAGTTGGCAATTTCTCAGGTGGTTGGCAGATGAAAGTTGCACTTGGAAAAATAATCTTACAAAAACCTGATTTACTTTTACTGGATGAACCAACCAATCATTTAGATTTAGAAACTATTTTTTGGTTGGAAGAATATCTATCATCGCTTAAAATTGCAGTTATAATGATTAGCCATGATAGATATTTCTTAGATAAATTATGTAAAAAAATAATTTTTGTAGATAGAGGAACATCTGAAACATATAATGGGAACTATTCTTTTTTTGTCGAACAGAAATCTTTGAATGAAGAATCACAAAATAAGGCATATCAATTACAACAAAAAGAAATTGAGTTACAGAAGAGGTATATAGATAGATTTAGAGCTAGTGCAACTAGAAGTTCTCAAGCAAAGAGTAGAGAAAAACAATTAAAAAAGATTTCTAAAATTGAGGCTCCCATAGCAAAATCAAAAAGTCCTGTTTTTAATTTTCCAGAGTGCCCTCGCTCAGGAAAATTAGTTCTAAATATCAAAAATTTGTCCCATAGTTTCGAGGATAAAATTCTTTTTTTAGATATTAATTTAAAGATTTCTTCTGGGGAGAAAATAGCAATATTGGGACCTAATGGCTGCGGCAAATCTACATTGCTTAAAATTATTATGAAAAAAATATCTCCTGAAATTGGAGAAATTAATCTTGGTAAACATAATATAATTACTAGCTATTATGAACAGAATCAGGCTGAAGCACTTTCACTTGACGAAAGGGTTATTGATTTAATATGTAATAAGTCTCCAGAATGGTCCCAAAAAAAAGTTAGAACATTTTTAGGGGGTTTTGGCTTTCAAAATGAAACTGTTTTTAAATACATTAAACAACTCAGTGGGGGAGAAAAGGCAAGATTAGCATTGGCGCTCATGATTATTTATCCTAGTAATTTCCTTCTTTTGGACGAACCAACTAATCATTTGGATCTGCAATCTAAGGAAAACTTAGAATTAGCAATTAAAAATTATAAAGGTTCATTATTAATCATTTCTCATGATCGGTATTTTATTTCAAAGGTTGCAAATAGAATTATCGAAATTAAAGATTCAAAGTTATTTTCATATGATGGTAATTACGAATATTTTTTAGAAAAAACTCAAAGTCAAAAAATTTGATTACTTTTAATAAAATTTACAATTGGCTAAGTAAGATCACTCATTTATCTTTACATAGTTTACCGTCCTTGATTAATCTTAAAAATATAAAAATAGGTTTTAATAATTCAAATGAAAAATTACGATTTCCAAGAAAAACATTTTCAAATTTCTGATCCTATTGAAAGTTATTTTGAATGCATTACTTCCTGCGATATAAGGGATGGTAGATGTATTTCTAGATGTGTGGAAATACTTAAAAGGAATGACAATTAAATTCTTTAGTTATTTTGTAGATTAGTAATATCAGTTGGTATTACTTTTAATTTAATAAATTTATTATTACGCTTCAATAATATATTTACTTGTTTTTTGATACCATTTTTACTAATTTGTTCTATTACGTCTGATGCGGTTCTAATATCTTTATTGTCTATTTTAATTAAAATATCATCTATCTTGATTCCACTTTTTTCAGCTGGACTGTTCGGCACTACATATCCAACTTTTACGACATTATTTTTTCTCTCAGAAATACTTTCTTCTATTAGGCTAATTCCAATCATAGGATGTATTACTTTCCCATTGTTTAAAAGTTGATAGGCAATTTCCTTAGCTTTATTAATTGGGATTGCGAAACTCAAACCCGCTCCTGGACCTGATCTTATCAACGTATTAATTCCAATTACTTCTCCATCGCTATTCAAAAGTGGACCTCCAGAATTTCCAGGATTAATAGCAGCGTCTGTTTGTATAAGTTCAAGTTTTTTATCATATATTCCTAATTGAGTTACGTTTCTATTTAGATTACTAATAATACCAAGGGTAACTGTGTTTTCCAGTCCGAATGGATTTCCAACTGCTATAGCCCAATCACCAACTTTAATCTTTGCAGAATCGCCCAATTTTGCTTTTGGCCAAGGCCCTTTTCCTTCAACCTTTAGCACAGCTAAATCAGTAAAAGAGTCTTGACCTATCAGTTTAGCATTTAATTTTTTGCCATTGGTTAAACCAACAATTACCTTATCTGATCCATTCACTACATGAGCATTGGTCATTACAAGTCCATCCGCAAATATAAATCCACTGCCTTGGTTTTGCTCTATCCTTGGTCGATTTTCGTTAGGCAAATCTAATCCAAAAAATCTTTCAAAATATGGGTCTAGAAATAGTTGAGAATTTCTTGGAAAATTTCTTTTTTTAACATATTTTTGAGTATCAATTGTCACCACAGCTGCACCGGTTCTTTCTACAGCTTTAGTTATGAAAGATTTGTTTGAAAATAAACTAACTTCATTAATTTTTGGTTTGCTTAATTGTTGGGATATTACTTTTGCAGGATATGTAATGCCAACTGGAATTAATGAGACGATTAGTAATAGATTTTGGATGTATCTTTTCAATTTTGATTTTCTTATGTTTTTCGAGAGATTAAATCCACCTTACATGTGTAATTTAAATATAACTAGTAATTTAATTAATTGAATCTAGAGAATAATTTAGTGACTTAAAATAGCTAAATTTCTTTTTTTCGGGCTATGATATTAAACATATAACCAACTAATTTATAAATTCAATGACTATTCTATTTCCAATTATATATTCTGCGGCCTTAACTTATTTAATTTGGAAAGCTTTCAAAGTAATGTCTAATGGCTGGGGTATATCAGATAATAAAAATAAACGTTTAAGTACTTCCAGTTTTAAACAAAAAAAGTACACAATACATCCAGAACTTTTAGATAAATCAGGTAACCTAACAGAAGAGGAGCTGTTAACAGTAAGGTTTTCGAACGATAATGACTCTACATTAGAAGAAAAAGGTTCAACAACTGATTAATCAAAATATATCTAAGGAAAAAAATTGGAATTAAGAACAAAAATTGTTTCAGCGGTAATAAGATCTCTCAAATTGCCACCAAGGTTTCGTTTGAAAATGGTTAAAGAAGATCCAGTGAGACTTGAACTAAGCCTTACTCCCTCTTACGGTAAAAATCCAGTTATTGTTGGTATAGTTGAATCTTTAGACTTAGTCGCGCGAAGAGATAGAGAAGGTAGGCTCCCCAGAGATCTTCAAGGAACTTGGGACTGGACTGTAAGACATGGAAAAGTTAGTACCGGAGGGTGGAATCCTATGTTAAAAGAAGCATTGCAAACAATGTTTGATACAGGATTGCCAGCCATCGTATATGAGGAATTAACTGGAGATGAGTATCGACCTGTTGATGGTGTAAGACATGTTAAATAAATAATTTATTATTTTTCATAAAATCTTCCTTAAAACGTTAAAATAATCTGATATATAACTTAGTTAATTATGAATAAAGACAATCAACCAAGATTTGGCTTTGTAAATTTTGCAGAAACTTGGAATGGCCGTATGGCAATGATGGGTATTTTGATTGGACTTGGTACTGAATTAATTACTGGACAAAGTATTCTTAGACAAATTGGAATTGGTTAGTATTTTACTTAATTTCTTCTGCTTTCACATCAATAGTACTTTCACTAGGCTTTTTATCTAATTGATTTTTCTTATTTATATTCTCTAAATCTGCACCGCAATTCATGCAGGTTTCACTTAAACCTAATGATATTGACCCACAATTACTGCATGTATTAATTGTAGATTTGTAAGAGTTAAAACCAATAAACACTAAAACTAATAATAGAAGAGGAATTAAAAATAAAAGAAGTATAATATTTCCAACAAAGCTAATGAAAAAGTTAAATCCAAAAATTGGAATAACGATAAGTATGATTAATGAGTAAGTAAGAAGATTTTTATTAGATTTAAGAAAATAATTCACCTTAATTATCCTTATCTATGATTTCTTTTTTTATTTACTAAAGTCATACTAGCAATTACTACGCTCCAACATTGTCCAAAATATAAAATTACTCCTAATAGCCATACCCACAAAGTAAGTACTAGAAAACCTCCAATAAAACCGTATGCTTGAAATCTTACTCCAAGTGAGAGAATACTTTTACTTACTGCTAGGTTCAAAGTGGTTAGGCCAATTCCAATAAGAAAAGATCCAGGTAACAGTGGTTTTAATGGAACTTTTCTACTGGGTAAAAGTGCCTGTAATAAAAGAGCCATTAAAGAAAAGCCAATTAGTGGTATTGCAAACTGACCAACTTGTAATAACGGCAACTTTAATAATAAATCAGAAATAAGATTATTAGATTTTGAAATATTTTCTAAAACGTTACTTGGGATCATCCTAAGATTTGCACTAATTTGATCTAGTACCATTAAAAAACCAATAAAGAATACTATTAAAAAGGCTTCAACTCTATTTCGAAGAAACTTCGAAGCTTGCACTCTCCAAGCAGCATTAACTTTTTTAGAAGGAATTTCGTCTTCCCAAAGTCTATCCGAACCTCTTTGAAGAGATAGATATGCATTTCCTGCTGTAAAAAGCAAAAACATAGCCCCAAGAATTCCTGCTCCAAAACCTTGATCTATCAAATTAAATAATGTTGTCTCTACTAACTCAACTACTGAAGGAGGTAAGAGCTGAGCAGCAATGGCAATTATTTGTTGATCTAATCCTTCTTGTTTTCCTAGAAACCATGAAGCTATTGAAAGAGAAATTAGAAGTATGGGAAAAAATGATTGAAGTGTGTAGTATGCAAATGCAGCGCTTAAATCAACACAATCAGATTTGCTCCATCGCTCACAAGCTCCCCATAAACTTTTCAGTATCCATGTTGAACTTCTCTGCATATTAATTTTCTTCAAATATTTATTTAATTACTTAATTTTTATTGTATCTGATTAAGAAATTTTTCAAGCAATTTTTTATTTATGATGCAACTATTTTGCTAATAATAAATTGCCCCATGGCTTTAAAATTTCAAATTTTTCAATAGATCTACAAGCAATTAATGGAAAATTAACATCGCTCAAGTCTTCTCCTGAAACTAAATTTAAAGGATCTGTTTCTAACCACTCTATAGAACAATTGAGTTCTTCCAATAGCAGCCAGGCTGCTGCAATATCCCATATCTTAGGGGTTGATTCTATTGCTCCGAAAGTTTGTCCCATCGCTACACTCGTAAGATTTAAACTCGATACACCTAAGAGTCTGATTTTGCCAGGAAATACTGAGTTTGGTTTTTTTTGTAAAATTTTTATTGATCTACTACATAAAGAAATGCATTCACTTTGACGATTATTTTGGCTAGGATCAATTTGCTTGTTATTTAACCAAACCCCTTTACCTTTAATGGATACAAACTTTTTTTTCAATGTAGGAATTATTAAAAAAGAAGATTGTGGTTTACCATCAACGAATCTTGCTACAGATATAGACCAGTAAGGAATACCGGCAGCAAAATTTGTTGTCCCATCGAGTGGATCGACGACCCAGTAAGCTTTTGAATTTGGAATTAACTTTTGCCCTTCTTCACTAAGGACGCCTTCACCTGGAGCTATTGAAGCTAAGCCATCTACGATTGTTTTGTCACTCCATAAATCACAGCTTGTTAATAATGATCCATCTGCTTTATTGCTGGCACTAATATTTCCAAAATCTTTTGTTTGACGTTGACTAACCAATTCAAATAAAGAATCTAATTCACGGAGTTGCTTATTAGTTAAATTTGGTGGATTCATCTTTATAAATTGCAAATAGACTCTTTATCTTTAATTTTAGTATTATTACTACCCAAACAATTTTTACTTTTATCAAGGAAAGTTAATCTTTCTAATTCATCTATATTCAGATTGTAATTATATATTGCATTAGTATTTTTTGATTTCGCATTACTTAATTCACTTTGCCTAACAAGAACATCTTTTAGAGTTGATATTCCGACATCATATCTAAGCCTGGAAAGCCTTACAGACTCTTTGCTAGATTCAATTTCTTTAAGAGAAGAGATTATTTTTTCTTCATTTAATTTAAGATTCAAATAGGCTTTACTAATACTTGTGGTTAAAACATTTTTTAGATTTTCATAACCATATTTTTCGGATTCTGCATCTGCTATTTTTGATTTGTAGGAGTTCTTATTTTGTCCGCCATCAAAAATACTCCATGAAAAATTTAGACTTATGGTATTTGTATAATTAGATCCAGATTTTTCAGAGTCGATATTAGTTGCTAGAGAGTCACCCTTTGAAAATGTACTAGATAATGAATTACTGATATAGATATTTGGCTTATTTTGAGCTAAAAAGCTCTCTGCTTGGCTCTTTTTGATTGATTTTTGAAGAATAAGGTTTTTTAAGGAAAGATTTTTATCTAAACCCTCATTAATATTCTTATTCAATTTATGATTCCAAAACCCTATAAGATTTTGCTCTTTATTAGTTTCGAAATCTCCCTTAAGATTAAGAATCTCTTTAAGAGAAATTTTATTAATTTCATGTTCTATTTTCTTTTCATTAAGTGATTGTTTATCTCGAGATAATTGAGATTCTGCTTCAAGAACTTCAAATTTTGTACCAATTCCAGCATCTAGCTTTGCCTCAGCATTTTCTAAACTTGTAATTGATAAATCAAGTATGAATTTTTTATTTTGAATATCTTCATGTGACTTTTTGTATTTGTGATATCTGATTCTTGCTTCTTGAATTAAATCTTTTTTCTTAATCTCATAATTATTTTCTGCAATTTTGTAATTTGTTTTGGCAATTTTAATTTCAGATCCTCTTAGCGGGGCAATTACATCCCATTTAATGTTCAGGGAGGGATTAGCCGTAAATTGTGATGTTTTTAAAGTAGGAGAATTGCTATTGTAATTTTTACCTGCCACATATTTTGGTAACCCATTGGCTTGAAAATCTAAGGATGGGTATCTTTTGGCAATTTGACTGGAAAGATTAAAGCTTGCAGAGGTTACTAAGTTTTGTAATGATCTTAATTCTTGATTATTTAATACAAGTTTTTCTATTTCTTGATAATCAACAAAAGTAATATTTGATTTTTCTTCTAAAACATTATCAATGTAATTTTTTATTTCGCTCGATAGAACATTAAAGGTATTCATACTTAGAGTAAGCGGCAATAATAAGAAAGGATTTATTACTCTTCTAAGCATGTTTTATATTCTCGAAAATATTCGATTAACCAATCAAAGTATTAATAATATCATTTGAATCATCAAGAACGTGAATTTTAGCATTTATTTGATTCTCAACTTCTTGAATATTTTTATCATCTAAAAATAAATCAGTATTAATTTTTAACATAATAGATGGTATGTAAACAGCTTCTCCTAAATCCTTATTTTTCAGCCCGTAAATTAGATCTTCTCCAGTAAGAAGACCTGTAACAACTTGATCTTGACCCCAATAAATACTTGGCAAACCATATAAATTAATTGTTAATCCATTAATTAAGTTTAATTTTTTAACTGTAGGAATTAGGGCTTCATAAACTAATTTACCAACAATCCAACTAACTTTTTTTGGCTTTTTTACTTTTTTGGGTAGGTTTTGAGTCTTCTCTCTTAATACCTCTAGAAAGTTTCTAATAGTCCCAACTCCATTAGATTCTTGTGGCATATTTTCGTAGGTTTTGTAATTAGGTAAATTTGTACCAGCAATTAAATACCATTCGTCTGATAGCCAACAAAAACGAGTCCCAAGAGTAATTTGTAGGGAGGCTTGAATTCTCTCTACTTGTTTAATAGTTTTTTTTGCGTATTCTGGGCTGATTGATTTCAATCCATCATTTTCAGGTCTAAATTTTGTAAGTCCTACAGGAACTATTGCGACTGAAAGTACTGTTTGAGAGGTTTTTTTGTAGAATTCAGCAAGTTCCAAAATTGAATTCTCAAGAATATCCCCATCATTTATATCTGGACAAACAACAATTTGAGCATGTATCTGAATAGAGTTTTTTTCAAACCACGAAATTTGATCAAGTATCACTCCTGCTTTTTTATTTTTTAATAATTTTTCTCTTGTGGCGGGATCAGTAGCATGAACTGAAATAAAAAGTGGGGATAGTTTTTGCATAGCAATTCTCTCCCAGTCTTCTTTTTTTAAATTCGTAAGAGTTAAATAAGAGCCATATAGGAAACTTAATCTATAATCATCATCTTTTATATATAGGCTTTTTCTTTTACCACTTGGCTGTTGATCAATAAAACAAAATGGACATCTATTATTGCATTGCTTGATTGAATCAAATAATGCATCTTTAAAATTTATACCTAAATTAACGTCTTGATCTTTTTCAATATTTATATTGTGAATCTCATGATTTTTATCTAAAACTGATATGTCTAAAATTTCTTCACTAATCAGAATCTGATAATCAATTAAATCTCTTGGTTTTTTCCCATTAATACTAATAATTGAATCACCTGATTCAAATCCTATTTCTTCAGCAATAGAATTAGCTTCAATACTTTCAATTTCTGCTGGGTTTATTCTATAAGTAATATTAGGAACCAAAAGATCAATGGGATCTTCCGTGTAATTAATTTCTTGCCACACAATTTAAGGCCAAATACTCTTATTTATATTTATTCTAAACTTATATATGACTCAAAGTGTATTAAATACTTTTAAAAAACTAAATATAGATGTGAAATTATGGGCCTTTTATTTATTAAAATATGGCATTCGCAGTTTTCTAAAACACGATTTAGATTAATTAAAATAACCTTTTTCATTGAAAGAATTAATTACAAAAAATTTAGAAGTAAAAGATAAATTCAACTATGAATCCCATAAGACAGTTGATTCATACGAAAATAGTTTTTTATCAAATCCTATATCTTTAAGATTGTGGTCTTCTTTTTTTGTAATTTTACCTATTTTTGTTCAAGCCCCTTGGGTTAGATTAGAACCAATAAGTGCTCTTTGTTTTACTTTTGTTATTGTCTTAGTGGCAATTGTTTTGAATCAGAAAGGATCAAATAAGTGGTTTATTGTCAGTTCATTATTACTTGGTATATCAGGTAGTTGGCTTGGTGGATGTTTGTTCTGGGGATGGTTAAGCCCATTTCCTATCCTACACATACCTGTTGAAGCTGTAGTTCTTCCATTAGCTTTAATTGGATTTGGTACTAATTGGAAAATAGGTTCAAGTTTTTATATCTCTTCTTTATTTGGAACTGCAGTTACCGACATTACAATATTTTTAATCGGAATCATGGATCAATGGAGGCATGTAATTACAGCAGATTCTGAAAATGCACCCATGATTCTTCAAAAAACTTCAGAGAGTCTTATTCAAATAAAATCATTATCTATTATCGTTTTTGTTGCTCTTATACTATGGTTTATTTCAAAAGAAATTTTAGATTCTGGCACAATTAATACTACAAGTGGTAAAGCACTCTTAGTTTCTGGTTACGTAATTCAAACGACATTAATTGTTGATGGTATTTTTATTGTTTTAGCAATTCTGCAACCAACTTTTAGTGGATTGGTTTAATGTTAAGGCTTCCATTTTCGCAAGAACCGATACCAATAAATAATTGGGATGTAATCGTTATAGGCGCTGGAGCTGCTGGCCTTATGACTTGTCTTGAATTACCCTCAAATTTAAAAGTGCTTCTTTTAAATAGAAATACTAGTAAGGTATCTTCCAGTAGATGGGCTCAAGGCGGAATTGCATCTGTTGTTAGACAAGATGATTCATTTGATCTTCATGCTGAGGATACTTTAAAAGCTGGTGATGGACTATGTGATTTTCAAGCTGTAGAAATGCTTGTTAAAGAAGCTCCAGGTTGTGTAGAAAGGTTGCAGAATTTAGGGATGATTTTTGATCAAAGTTCTGATCAACTAGCTACTACCTTGGAAGCAGCTCATTCACGAAGGAGAGTCTTACATGTTAAAGATCGTACTGGACGAGCATTAGTTGAAGTTCTAGAAGATCATATTGAGAATCAAAAAAATATTCTTCACTGCAGGGGTGTAAGAGTAACTGAACTTCTCATTGAAAATAAAGAATGTAGAGGAGTTCAGGTTCTTGATGGAGCAAATTTATATTGGATTAAATCTAGAGCTGTTGTTTTGGCTACAGGTGGGGGTGGGCACTTATTTACAAATACAACTAATCCTGCTCAATCATCTGGTGAAGGGATTGCTCTTGCATGGAAAGCAGGAGCTGCTATCGAAGATTTAGAGTTCGTGCAATTTCATCCAACAGCTTTAAAATTTTATGGTGCACCTTGCTTCTTAATATCTGAGGCACTTAGAGGGGAAGGAGCGATTTTAGTTGATAAAAATGGTGAAAGTCCAGTTAAAAATCTTGAAAAACGTGATCTAGCTACTAGAGACCAGGTAAGTAGAGCAATTATGAAAAATATGCATGATAATAATGTAGAGCATGTTGGCTTAGATCTTCGGTATATTGACCCAGAAAAAATTGTAGAGCGCTTCCCCACGATCTTAAGTCGATGTCAGGATTATGGCGTTAACCCTTTAAATGAGGTTATTCCCGTAGCTCCTGCAGCTCATTATTGGATGGGAGGTGTTAAAACTGATCTAAATGCATCTTCAACAAGAAAAGGATTATATGCCGTTGGAGAAGTTGCTTCTACAGGTGTTCATGGTGCTAATAGATTGGCAAGTAATTCACTGATGGAGTGTCTTGTTTTCGCAAGAAAAATGTCCTCAATTGTTTTGAGTGACCTTTCTAAATTTGGAAAATTTGATAGATCATTTCAAGAGTTTGATATTGAAGATCCTAAAGAAGATCAAATTTCTGTAATTGCTGAAAAAATTGATGAACTAAGAAAACTATGTTGGTTAAATTTAGGTGTATCTCGAAATAAGTTAAATATGAGTAAATTTTTAAATTATATTCAAAATGATATAAATAAATTAAATAAAAATGATTTACTAAATAGTCTTGAAAAAATAAAATTTGATCAAAAAATAAAACTTAGTGAACGCAATAGAAGAGCATTAAATCTTTTACTTGATTTAAAGAATAGACAAATAACCACTATAACTTTATTAAAAGCTTGTCTATTTAGAGAGGAAAGTAGAGGAGGGCATTATAGAGATGATTTCCCTGATAAAGATAAAAATTGGGAATGCCATACTAGACAACAGTTAGATGAAAAAATTCAAAAAAGATTTGTTAAAAATTAAGATCTCCCTGATAGCCAGTTTTTGTTGCTAATTCATTTAAGTCACGCGTACCACTAATAATTTCTCCATTTATTTCCCAAGAAGGAAATCCACTGATTCCTTTCGTTTGGCATAGTTCATACTCATTATTTTTACCATCTTTAGCACACTCAACTACTTTTAATTCTTTAGCTGCTTCCTTACCAAATAATTGTTTCTGATCGTGGCAATGTGGGCACCAGTATGCACTATACATAACAATATTGTTTTCACTTAAAAATTTTGCAAACTTTACCTTCTGGGAAGAGCTGGAAGTGGTAATTATTGGTGATACATTTTCAGTGGGGTTTGCAACATCAATAGCATTTGAGGGGTCAACGTTTGTTGACCAAATTAGGCCCCCCAGCAGGACACTAATGGCTACAACGAAACCTCTAAAAATCATAGGTTCTCTACTTTCGAACTTTGCTCCAATCATAGAAATTATAAAGATAGAAAACGATAAAATTGCTGAAAGTATACAAAAAAAGCAATATGATTGAATCTTAAAAAACATTATATTTATCAATAAAAAGCTAAATGTTGATGACGCACAAGAAATTAGAAATACTAACCACCATAAAAACTTATTTAGTTTTTCTTTTGGGGAAATTACATTAAGCGACAGTATTATTGTGATAACTAATATTGATAAATATGTTATAAATCCAGCTAATGAGAGAGGTATATTAACTTGATTATTTTCAAATAAAGTACCCCAAGGACTATTTAAAACTGTTTCACAACCATTTTGTATCCCTGGGCATGAAAGCGAAGTAAATAATCCCCAGTTTTTTAAAGTAATCGAACCTGTATCAACTATGCCTATAGTGCTAAGAATTGCGATTAGGATTTTTGGCCATTTCAAATCTTTTTTATTTCTTCTGTTTAAAGTCTTAAGTGCCATACAAAAAGAAAGTTTGTTATTTACATTATCTATCCTAGTATTATCTAGGCATGAGAGTTATATACGAAATGCTCTTTAAATCTTTTAATTCTTATTTTTCAAGTTGTGAAACAAAATAGCAGTCTCAATGTAAAAGAAAAAAAACTATCTAAGATTGCATTCAGTCATGTTGGTTGTGAGAAAAATCTTGTTGATACTGAACATATGCAAGGCTTATTAGATAAAGAGGGTTATGAAGTTGAAAGCAATATAAATGATGCAAATGTTGTTGTTGTAAATACTTGCAGTTTTATTGAAACAGCTAGAGAAGAATCTATTAGAAAAATTTTAGAATATACAAATCAAGGAAAGGAAGTAATAGTTGCAGGCTGTATGGCTCAGCATTTTAAAGATGAGCTTATAAAAGAAATCCCCGAAATAAAAGGTTTGGTAGGAACAGGAGATTATCAAAAGATAGCCAAGGTTTTAGACAGAGTAGAAAAAGGGGAAATCGTTAATGAAGTTTCAAAAATACCTGAATTTATTGCAGATGAGGAAATGCCTCGTTTTGTAGATAAAAACAAATTTGTTGCTTATCTTCGCATTGCTGAAGGCTGTAACTATAATTGCGCTTTTTGTATTATTCCTAAGTTGAGAGGTCCTCAAAGAAGTAGAACAATAGAATCTATAGTTTCAGAAGCCAAAAGTCTTGCAAAAAAGGGTATTCAAGAAATTATATTAATTAGTCAAATAACAACTAATTATGGTCAAGATATTTATGGAAAACCATCATTAGCCAAACTTTTGAATGAGCTGTCTAAAGTTCCAATTCCTTGGATAAGGATACATTATGCTTATCCAACAGGTTTAACTGATGAAGTTATTAGAGCTTTCAAAGATTCAAAGAATATAGTGCCTTACTTTGATTTGCCACTTCAGCATAGTCATCCAGATGTGTTGAAGAGTATGAATAGACCTTGGCAAGCTTCTTTGAATGAATCAATTTTGGAGAAAATTAGAGAAGAAATTTCATCTGCTGTATTAAGAACTAGTCTCATTGTTGGTTTCCCAGGAGAAAAAAAAGAACATTTTGAACATCTTCTCGAATTTTTGGATAGGCACAAATTTGATCATGTGGGAGTGTTTATTTTTTCTCCTGAGGAAGGAACTGCAGCTTTTCATTTGCCAAATAAAGTATCTCCAGAGGTTGCAGAGGCAAGAAAAGATAACGTTATTTCAGTGCAACAAAATATCTCTAAAAATAAAAATCAGACATATGTTGGTTCAAAAATGAAGATTTTGGTAGAAAAAATATCACACAATAACGAATTAATAGGTCGGTCCTACAATTTCGCCCCTGAAATTGACGGGACTGTAATTTTATCTGTTAAAGATAAAATTGATTTGAAAAATTATATTGGTAAATTTGTTGAAGCAAATATTTCTTTTGCAGATGAATATGATTTGTATGGAGAGACTATTAAAATTTTGTAGTTTTTTTAAATTAATTTAACTGTTCTTAAGAGCTTATCTAACGCGAAAGCAGCTCCAAAACCAAAACCAATAAATGCAAAATAGAAAATGATGTTCATTAATTTTTTTATTTTTATTTAATTTAACATCAGATGAAAAGATTAGATTTTTTCGTTTAATTTCTTAATCTTGGATATAGGGTAATTTTTTGTATAAACATTCTTCTGCTTTTTGCAGTTCCCGGCCTAAATATAAAGCATGGTCGAATCTGGTTATTAAGTCATTTCTTTCTTCAGTGATCAATATTCCAAGTTGTTTCGCACTAATACCTTTAAAAACTTCATTACTAACTCTTTTATTTTTAGAGTCGCATTTGATTAGTTCATTTGTTTCTGGGTCAAGCGCATAGCCTTCCTCATCGATGTTATTTAAAAAGTGCTCTAAAATTATTTTATTTTCTTCTAAATCTACTTTTATAATAAAATAACCATTTGGATCTAAGTCTATATATCGGTTGGATAGATCATTATCAATCATTATTTTTTTATCTAAACTTTTACTAGAATCCATCCTTAGAAGTTAATAAAAACTATATTACTAATATAATATTTCGTAAGCCAAATAATTTTTTATTTAAAGGGTATAGAATTATTCTCAAATTCAATTTCCGTCTCGGTTTGTTTATTAACTTCATTTAGCCAAGGATAAATTATATTTTCCATATTTTTGTCAAACCACTTATGCAAGCTAATTGTGCTTTTTGCAAAAAAACCCCTCCGCCTTTTATGTTTACCACCTGCTCCAGGATCAAAAAAATGGATACTATTTTTTATTGCCCATTCAATTGGCTGGTAGTAACATAATTCAAAATGTAAATTAGATATGTCTTCTTGACTACCCCAATATCTACCCCATAAGTTTTTTTTATTTTTAACGCACATCGACATAGCAAAAATATCATTTGAATCATTTTTTGATGCGCTAAAAAGTAAAAGATTTTTTTTATTATCAACAATTTTTTCGAAAAATGTAGATGTTAGATATTTACTTCCCCAAACTCCCCACCTCGAGCAATGTTGTTCATAAAAATTATGCATTTTTTTGAGGATATCTTGGTTGATATCATCGTTATTAAAAATTTCTATTTTAATATCTTGTTTAGTAATTGATTTCCTCTCTTTTTTGATATTTTTTCTCTGATTAGAATTAAATCTAGAAAGAAAATCATCAAACGTTTTTTCTCCATTATTCCTCCATTCACTGCTGGAATTTATCCATTCATAGTATCCCAAAGATTTAAGATGGTTGCCCCAGCTTTCATCAATATATAAAAAATTACAACTTAAAATTTTGTTTGTAATCGCGAAGCTTTCGATATTATTTATGAGTAAATTTGTAATTTCTTTCTTATCTTTATTTTTTTTATAAAGAAATTGATATCCATTTACAGGACTATAAGGACTCATTCCAATTAATTTAGGGTAATAATTTAAATTCAGCTCTTGAGCCAATCCTGCAAATGATTGATCAAAAATGAATTCTCCATAGCTATGATTTTTTAAAAAAAGTGGAGCAATTCCTAATATTTCTTTATTTTTATAAGCAACAAAATATAGAGGCTGCCAACCAGTTTCTCTTGAAACACTTTTTGATATTTCAAGGTTTTTAAGCCAAGTCCATTCATAAAATGGATTATTGATTTCATTTGCTAATTCATTCCATATCTCCTTGGAGATTTCCTTAATTGACAATTTGACTTCAACTTTATGTATTTTTTGGTTCATTTATTATTAAATCTATTTCAAATTTTTTTGTAATGAACATGGATTTCATTATTCATTAAATTTTTAATTGATTTTATTTCCCATAGTCTTTTGAGATTAAAAATCTCATTTGTTTGTTCTGGAGGGATCCATGTATATCTACCTCCAATAATTCGTGGAATTATTGTAATTTTTATATCTGTTATAAGATCCTCTTTTACAAATGAATTTATAAGTTTTGCACCTCCTAAAAGAGCTAGATTATTTATCCCTTGTTTTTTTAGTGAAATTAAAGTTTTCCGCCATGAATCTTCTAAAAAGAGTTGTTTCTCGAAGTCATTATTTGACGAATTATCAACTTTACTTGAGCTTATTAGCCATCTTCTAATTGGTTGACGAAAGTACTTCCAATTACTGTTAAAGTTTTTGCTATTTGAAGCAACTATAGAAATTGGTTGACTTTTTGATATATTTATTTCGTCATTATCATTGAGATTTTTAATTAAGTAAGTTGATTGATGAGCTATTAAAGTACCTAAACCAAAAATGGTGGCGTCAACCATTGATAAGTTTTGATTTAACATTTTTTTATCTTCTTCACTTCCAAGATGCGATTCCCCACCTCCAGGAAATGCAATTCTCCCGTCAAGACTTGATGCTATAAGAATTATTACTCTAGGGATACTCAAGTTTGTGTGACTAAACTATTTTCAAATTTCAACTGCAATGAATTGGTTAACTTTTGATCAACATAAATTTCTGCAGCATTATTTGGACTCTCTTGGAGTCTTATTTTGTGTAATGTTGCACCAATTTTATGTATTGGATTTTTAAGAATATCAGAAATGTATAAAGCTATATTTTCAGCAGTTGGAACACAATTATGGAAAAATTCGATGTCCTTATTTAGAAAAGTATGATCTAGTTGTTCAACAACCAAATCATTAATTATTTCTTGGAGGGCAGATAAGTCGCAAACCATTCCTGTTCTTTTATCAATTTCTCCTTTTACAGTTATTTCGACAAGATAGTTATGCCCATGTCCATTGACTCTGGCACATTTCCCATAGATTTTTGTATTTTCATCAAAGGATATCTCTTCTTTTGCAAGTCTATGAGCGGCTGCAAAATGAGTTTTTACTGTTAAAAATGCTTCCATGTTTTTTCCAAAATAATCTGCCCATAAATTTGGGTTTTCATAAAGCCTTAGACTTGTAAGAGGTAAATCATCCTTTAGACGACTCCAAATAACCTTTACTAATGCTTCAGTTGTGGGAAGTATACCCTCTTGATTATTAACATTAAATTCAGGCCAGACATCATTTAAAAAACGAAAATCTAGTTGTTCTGTAACCTTATCTTTAATAGAGTGTTTTACATCAGAGAGATTAAGTACCATTCCATCAGAGTCTAGTTCTCCACCCATTGAAACAATAAGTTCATAATTATGACCATGACCTGGTGCAATACTGCACTTTCCAAAAAGAGATAAATTTTCTTCTGGGCTTTTTTCAGGGAGCCAATAACGGTGACTAGAACTAAAGCAGGCACGTCGAGTTATGACGCATTCACGTCCTTTTCCATGTAATGGTTTGGATTGTGTAGAAGTCATACCTGTCTGCGATAATACTATCTTAAGGTTTTAAATACGCTTTTGTCTTTATGGAACAATCCATTATCAAAAAAACAGTTCATACTTTAAAGGGCAGAAGCATATTTTTAATAGGAATGATGGGTTCTGGTAAGTCACAAACCGGTTTGAAGCTGGCTGAATTATTGAAGTATAAATACATTGATTTAGATTCACTAATAGAGAAGTTGTCAAAAAAATCTATCAATCAAATTTTCAATGATGCAGGAGAAGATAATTTCCGTGAATTAGAAGCAAACTGCCTTAAAGAAACTATCAAAATTCCTTCATTAGTAATCTCAACTGGGGGAGGAATAGTTACCAAATCGGAAAACTGGGGAATCTTAAGACAGGGAATAATTGCTTGGATAGATCTCGACAAAGATATAGCAATTGAAAGATTGAAAAATGAAATTGAAAATAGGCCACTTCTTCAGGGAAAGAATCTAAATGATTTATATATGAGCATTTTTCAATCTAGAGAAAATTTGTATTCTCAAGCAGATTTAAGAATTCAAGTAAAAAGGGAAAATATTGAAGAAGTCGCTATGAAAATAATTAATGCAATTCATAAAGAAATAATTAGTTAATCTGGTTCAATTCTTACTGCAAACCATTTGATAACGTATCCTAATTTTATTTCTAATTCATAAGTGCTTTCCAATAATTCTTCAAAAAATTCCTGATCAGGATCTTCTATATTTTGATATATTGTTTGTGTTTCTGTCTTACTAAGCCAATTCTTCAACCATAAAATTGCTTCTTGCTTTGATACAATTTTTTCTTTTGAATCTGGCTCTAATAATACATAATGATCTGATGCTCTTATTAGTGGATTTGACATAATGAAGATTCTTCTTGGATTAATTCTTTGCTTGATTTTTCAAGGAATTTTTTTAGAAAGTTCTTTTGCTCTAGTAGATTCTAACGTAAGAGAGTTTTTGGAAAATCGTGAAAATCAATGGCCGGAATTATATTTGCCAAATTTTAAATTATCTGATACTTCTAAAGATTTAATTTATCCTAAATGGTTCGAGGGGAATTGGCTTGTTACTTCTCAAGATATAGTTAATGATTCAGAAGAGCCAGTTATTTATAAAGTAAATTTTTTTAAGAATGATTCAGATTTAATTGTTGGTAATCGTGCAAAAAATTCTGAATCTATTGGAAAAGCAATATTTGGAGAAACTTTAATCAAGGTTGTAAATGATCCTCAATCTTTTAATAATCAAATTACTTATTTAAAAGATGATTTTTACATCGATTCAAGAATTACAGGTAGAAATCAGATCCAAGATGATGATATTTTTTTCGCAGATGAGCTAGTTATACAAACAGTGCATAAGCCAGGCGCTTCAAGGATTAATCAGGTAGAGACCATTAGTAAATTTCAAAAATGCTCCGAAGAAATATTGGAAGTTGATAATTCAATCAAACCAACAATTTGTGGAGTGCAATATGTTGCTTCTTATGGTTCAAAAGTGGGTGATCCTTCTATTCTTGCTATAAAAACAAATAAATATAAATTGACGTTTGAATTTATTGAGAGTTAGCACTAAAAAGATATTCTTCTAAGTTGTTTCTCCACATAAAAAGATTTTCTAAATAAGGGTTATTTATGTATTCTTGGCAACCCTCTCCTGAAAGAATTGGTCCTGAAGACTTTGGAAATTTAAGAAGAGATAATTGAGAAGCAATTGAAATATCTGCAATTGATAAACTATCTCCAACTAAATATTTTTTGTTGATCAAGGATTTTGATAAAGCTTCCAGTAATTTTTGAAGTTCTAAATTATCTTTAGAAGACAAAACTACATTAGAAATTTTACTAAGATTTTCAAAAGGTAATTTATCAACAATACTTTTAACTGAAGAAGGTATTTCATCCGGAAGTAATGCAGTTCTTAGCTGTGGATTTTCTATTGCAGATTTGATTAAAGCTTTTCTACAAGTTGAAGCCATCGTAGTATCTGCCCAGTCTTCAATTAGTTTGCATTGTGCAAATAATATTGGGTCCTCAGGAAAGAGTGGATTGTTATCATTTTTTTTATCTATATATTCGCAAATAGTTGAAGAGTCATTAATAACTTGATCATTACTATCGACTATTATAGGGACTTGTTTTTGACCTGATAATTTAAAGATTTCAAATTGGCCTATTCCAGGTGTTACTTCTTCAACTCGATATTGTAGTTTTTTTGCATGAAGAGCCATTCTTGTTTTTAAACAAAAAGCACTATGCCTAAATTGATATAATGTAATCATGCTGTTTAATGTTTGTTAAAACTTAGCTAAAAAAGTAATCTATTTGTGGAGCTGATGGGCGAATTTTTCTCTAATGTTGCGAGATATCCAAAGTATTTGATATCTATCATTGTTGGGGGACTTGTTGCTTTGCTTGAACCTTTATTTAAGAATAGATCAAATCCACTCACAATAGTAGGTTTGATATCTTCTGTCTTAAGTGCTTTCATAACTGTTTATTTTGTCTTGCAAGCGATGACAAACCCAATAAATTTACAACCATAATGCCAAATAATTTCCGTCTTGCAAAAGTTTCTTCTCTTTTGAAGAAAGAAATAACCCTTATTTTGCAGAATGATTTGGAAAATGAACTTATTAGAGATCATTTCGTCAATATTTCTAAAATTGATTTATCAGGTGATTTGCAACACTGTAAAATTTACATAACTTCAACTGCTCAAGAGAAAGTGAGGAAAGAGATTGTAGCAAACTTGAATACTGCTAAAAGCTCTATAAGGCATTGTTTAGGAAAAAGAATAGAGATGAGAAGAGTTCCAGAGATAATTTTTAAAGACGATGTTGTTCTTGATAAAGGATTATCAGTCTTGAAACTTCTCGATGAATTAAAAAATAAAAATCAAAATAATAATGTTGAGGATAAGGATGCCAATAGTTGATCTACCTCTTGATCAAAGAAATATAATTATTACTCGATCAAAAGAAGGGATATTGGATATACAAAAGATATTCACAAGCAAGGGTGCTAATGTATTTGATTTGCCTGCAATAAGTATTGGTGATCCTGATGATTTGAATCCTCTTGATGAAGCATTAAATCAAATAAATGATTTTCATTGGATTATTTTTTCCAGTAGTAATGGGATCAAATTTGTGGATAAAAGACTTAGATACTTTAATAGTTCATTAAAAGAATGTTCTAAAAAAACAAAAATCGCCGTGGTCGGAGAAAAAACCTCAAAAACTCTTGATGATTTTGGGATTAAGGCTGATTTCATACCTCCAGAATTCGTTGCTGAAAGTTTAATTGATAATTTCCCAGTATCTGGTTATGGACTTCGAGTTTTTGTACCAAGAGTTCAAACAGGTGGTAGGGATTTAATTGCAGATCAATTTAGAAAGGCTGGTTCACGTGTATTTGAGGTTGCTGCATATGAAACTAGATGTCCTGACTCAATTCCGGAAGAAACAATTGATATTATTTCTAATCGAAAAGTAGATGCAATTATTTTCTCAAGCGGTAAAACCGTAGTAAATGCTGCTTTTTTACTAGAAAAAAAACTTGGTAAACAATGGTTAGAATATTTTGATCAGATTAAGTTGTTAAGTATTGGACCTCAGACAACAAAAATATGTAACAAGATTTTTGGAAGGGTTGATAGTCAGGCACAAAAATATACTTTTGAAGGACTGCTAGATCAGGCAATTAATATTTTTAGTTAGAAAAATTTTTTGAATAGTTCTTTTCAACTAAATCTTTGAACCTATCAATATTGGCCTGTAATTCGTTTGTAACCATTTTGCCTAAGATATTTTCTTCCATAAAACGCGCAATCATTTTAGGTAACTCATAAGTTATTGCTAAATTTACCGTTGTAATTTGATCAGTTTTACTTTCGAAAACTACTGATCCCTCAGTTGGTAAACCTCCTATAGATTTCCATTTAAGTTTGCTTTTTTCGACCCTTTCTATAATTTGAGCCTTCCATTTAAACCTAAAGCCATTTGCAGCCAAAGTCCATTCTGTTAAATCTGGTAATGTATTAGTCTCTTCATCAACTGTTTTTACAGATTCAATCCAGTTCATCCAAAGTGACATTGAGTCTAAATCGCTCCATGTATCCCAAACATTTTCAAGAGGCGCATTAACAACTGTTATCACGTCATGTTTTAGCCAAGTACCCATCAATTAACTTACTGCAAGATTCTTTGCTAATTCTGCTTTCTTCTCTAAAATTGCAGCAGCAGCCAAATGACCACTCATTGTAGCTCCCTCCATAGAGTCTATGTAATCTTGTTTTGTATAACTACCAGCCATGAAGAAATTAGATATAGATGTTTTTTGATTAGGTCTGAAAGGTTCCATCCCGGGAGCTTCTCTATAAAGTGATTGTGGAATTTGTACTACATTACTCCAAAGTAATTTAAGGTTTTTTGAGGATGGGAATAGACGTCTAACCTCTTTATCTATTTCTTTTGTAATTCTTTCTGTAGATCTTCCCATCCATCTATCGCCCGGAGTTAAAACACATTGGAGAAGTGATCCCATATCTTTTTTTCTATAATCTGCTGGACTCGCTAGTGCTAAATCAGCAAAACAACTGAAAGAGGCATCAGCAGAATAAAGAAGGTTATCTAGTCCAATTGGTTCGTTTCCAGTATTATCTTTTTGTAATTCAGTAACCCACCCGTCATATCTTAATTGGATTGTGGCAACAGCAACAGCTCTAAGTTTTTTTAAACCTTCAAATTCTTTAAATTGATACCATTCTTTTGGAATTATTTTTTTTATTCCAGGAACATCACAAGCAGCTAGAAATTTATCTGCAAACACTGCCTTAATTCCTTCGGGAGAAGATATTTTTAAATGATTAACTGAATAAGAGGAAGATTCCTTTTCAAAAAAGATTTCCTCTACCTTATGGTTAAGATGTATTTTTGCTCCTTTGTTTGTGATGTAGTCGACAATAGGTTGAGTTAACCACTTATGTGGAGAACCTTTTAAAAGATTCAGTTTTGAGGCTTCTGTTTTTGAAGCAAACATCATGAAGATAGTTAGCATGCATCTTGCTGAAATTTCTTTGCAATTAATAAAACCTAAAGCATATGCGATAGGATCCCACATTCTTTCTAAGCTTTTTTCACTTCCACCATGGTTTAAAAACCATTCTTTAAAACTAATTTTATCTAGATCTCTAATTATTTTCATTGCTCCTTCATAGTCTATCAATCCTCGAACTATTGGGCTTGTCCCTAAAGCTAAGGCATTTCTGAACTTATCTACCCAAGTAAGTTGTTCGGTTGTAAAAAAAGCTTTTAGTCCATTAAATGGAGCACCTAAAGGGAATCTGAAGTCTAAAGATTTTAAATTACCACCATTATTGATGAATAGATGAGTATGGTCTTTCGGGAGTAAATTGTCTAAAGCTCCTACTTTTTTCATTAATTTAAAAAGATTTGCATAATTGTAAAAAAATACATGTAAACCCATTTCTATGTGGTTGCCATCCTTATCTTCCCAACTTCCCACTTTACCTCCCCAAAATGACCTGCTCTCGTAAATTTCTACTTCGTGACCTTCATCAACTAAATTGACTGCTGCTGTAAGACCAGCTAATCCAGAACCAACTATTGCAATTTTCACTTTTTCTTAAAATTATAACAAATCAAGTTTGGATAATGTTTGTTCTATGCATCCTATCGATTAAGTTTTTATATTATAAATAGTATAAATCCTTCGTTTATGGAAAATGTAGAAGTTAAACAGGAAATTAAAAATTCCGATGATGGCAAAGGTATCTTAATTACGAATGATGCTATAGAACAAATTTCAAATTTATTGAAGGGCCAAATTGATAAAAAAGCACTAAGGGTAGGAGTAAGATCAGGCGGTTGTAGTGGGATGAGTTATACGATGGATTTTATAGGAACTAATGAAATAAATCCCGATGATAAAGTTTATGATTATTCATTAAAAGCTGATCAAAGCTTTCAAGTAGTTTGTGATCCTAAAAGTCTCTTATATATTTATGGAATGCAATTAGATTTTAGTAAGGAATTAATTGGAGGTGGCTTTAATTTTGTAAATCCCAATGCTTCTCAAACTTGCGGTTGTGGAAGCTCCTTTGCAGTTTAATAAATAATGAATAACGAAGTTAATCCTATCGAAGAGGATTTTAATGCAGCTTTATCAAGATATAAAGCAGGAAAAGATTTAATTCCAATCGTTCAAGATTTTCAAAAAATTATACAGCAAATTCCAAATCATTTTGCTGCCTGGACTTGTTTATCGTGGCTTCAATTACTTTTGAAAAATAATGAAGAAGCTTTGTCAGCTGCCAGACAAGCTGTTCGATTAAATCAGCAAGATCCACAAGCAAGAATGAATTTGTCTTTAGCTCTTTTGGCTACCAATAATAAAGGTGTTAGGGATCATATTGAGTTAATCAAAAAAATGTCTATGATGATGCCAGATGTCAAAAGTGAGTTGAAAGAATCTATTGAAGACGGATTAAGTAGATATCCAGATTGGCCTGAATTAACCAAAGTAAAAAAATGGTTGGAATTTTAAATTGTTTAAAATTTTAATATTAAGTAATGGGCATGGAGAAGATCTATCTGGCAGTCTAATAGCTAAGCAATTCGTAAAAAATGGTTATTCTGTTCATGCTTTGCCAATTGTTGGTATGGGAAACCATTACGAAAAAGAAAAAATTAAGATTATCGGTAAAACTAAAGAATTTAGTACTGGAGGAATTGGCTATAATTCTTTTAAGGGAAGAATTACTGAAATTTTAGGAGGAGAGATATTTTATCTTCTAAAAAGATTATATTTAACTTTTAAAATAAAAAAAAAATATGATTATTTTTTTGTAGTTGGAGATATTGTGCCAGTTTTTTTTGCATGGGTTTGTAAGAAAGATTTTTTTACATATCTAGTTGCTTATTCTAGTCATTATGAAGGGAAGTTAAAATTACCATGGCCTTCTAAATTTTTCTTGGTCTCACAAAAAGCAAAAAAAATATATACCAGAGATTCTCTTACAGCTAATGATTTAACTTTGCAATTAAAAAAGAAAGTATCTTTTTTAGGCAACCCATTTATGGATAAGTTTTTTCCTAAAAACAAAGAATTAAAGAAAGATGAATTTAGTATAGGATTATTTCCAGGAAGTAGATTTCCTGAAACTTTAGATAATTTTGTTTTGATTTTAGAGGTATTAGAGGCATTGTCAGATTTAAGATATTTTCAAAAAATTAAGTTTAATTTTGCAATAGTTAATGCTTTATCCTCATTAAAAATAAAGGAGATATTTCAAAAAAGAGGATGGTTAAAACTAGAAAAAATAAAAGATAATAATCTCTTGAAATTTCAATATAAATTTTTAGAAGTGAATATATATTGGAATAATTTTGACAAAATATTATTGAAAAGTAATTGCTGTATTAGCATGGCAGGAACAGCAGCAGAGCAAGCGATTGGATTAGGAAAACCGGTTATTCAGATTGAAGGTAAAGGTCCACAATTTACAAAAACTTTTGCAGAAGCGCAAAGACGTTTGCTTGGAAAATATGTTTTTTGTGCCATTAATTATAAAGATAAGAATGATCAAATCAAGCAGACAACAAAATTGATTATAAAAATAATATATCTTATACAGCTAAATAAGAAGTTTATGATCTCATGTAATGAAAATGCCAAAAAAAGACTTGGTGAAAACAAAGCTTGTCTTAAAATGGTTGATGATATGAATATTGTTATAAAAAATGACTAAGGAGAATAATCAAAATAAGTTAAAACAAATTATCGATAATTTGTTATTAATAAATTTATTTACAGTCATTTTTTGTGCAATATTTTTTATTTTTGCAATCATCATGCAATTTAATGGAATATTTATTTTTATTAATTTTATTCAGATAGTTTGGAATCCTCTTGTAGTTCCATTGATAACAATTCTTATTATTGGTGCTTTAGTAAACGGTATTAATTCTTGGTGGAGGCGTAAATTGCTTTCTCAAGAAGAGGATATTTAAAAGTATAATTTTTGAGTTTACTGCTAATTACTTTTTGTCCTTCTAATACAACTTTTGCTCCATCTCCTAACAATATTTTTAAAACCGCTCCAGGCACTGGAAGTAAATTAGGTCTATTAAGACATTTGCCTAAAGTCTGAGAAAAGTCTCTCATTAATACTGGATTTGGTGCAACAGCATTAAATACTCCCGAATATTTTTTATCAACTAATGCTTGAGTAATTAATGCACATAAATCAGTTCTATGAATCCAACTCATCCATTGCTTACCATCTCCAATTGGTCCACCTAATCCAACTTTAAATATAGGGAGCATTTTTCCTAATGCTCCTCCATCTGCCTCTAAAACAATTCCAATTCTAAAAACAACTAACCTTGAGAAAAATGGTTTTTCAGCAGCGACCGCTTCCCATTTTTTGCAAAGATTAGCTAAAAAGTCTTTTCCTCCAATACTATTTTCAGTGAATTCACCAGACAAACTTGTACCGTAATAACCTATTGCTGATCCATTTATAATGACTTTTGGGTTTATTTTTAAATTTTTAAGGGTCTTCATCATAAATTTCGTGGTGTTAATACGACTATTTTCAATCTCCTGTTTTTGTTCAGAAGTCCATTTTTTTTCTGCTATGGGTTCTCCCATCAAGTTAATAATTCCATCTGTCTCTCTTAAAATATTTAGAAGATTTTCGTTAATCCAGTTTATTTCTTTTGATAAATCTATTTGAAAAAACTTAAACTTATTAAAATCTAAATCAACATTTAATTTACTAATAGGTTTTCTACTTACAATGTATATTTCGTGATTTTCATTGAGTAGTGTTGGTACTAATTCTTTACCAACAAATCCAGTGCAGCCAAGTAGTAAAAGACGCATATCATATAAATGTTTATCATTTAAGACTATTAAATTTTTTAGACGTTTGTAATTATTATTCTGGTATAAATTTTTTTCAATATTTTTCAAACAAGTTTTTGTATAATAAATTTCAAATAACTTCCTTGAATTTATTATGACAGATTCTATTCCAAAGACACCTCTCAAGAAAGGAAGCTTAGTTTTTGTTGATAGAGAAAATTATATAAAAAGTATCGAAGCTCTAGCCAGTGATAATGATCTACCTAATTATGTCTTTGAAGGTCCTGGAGAGATTCTTTCACTCAAAGACGAATATGCTCAGGTTCGATGGCGCAGACCTGTTCCAGATGTTTGGTTGAAATTAGAACAACTTAAAGAATATACTCAATAAAATTTTTATATCTAAAAGTTTTTATTTTTTTTCTCTGTAGACATCTTTGATTGGATTACTTTTGCTTCTTTGATCATTTCTTTGCCATCAAATAAGTAATTATCTACGTATCCTTGTGTATATCTATCAAATTCTGATAGCGCATCTTTAACTTGTGAAAAACAATGATAAAGATCTAAGCCTAAAGCTGAAATAGACTTTGGAACTTTTTTTTTGTTATAAATTTTTTCAACTTTTTCTATTTTCTTTTGTGAAAGAATTATGTAACTGCAAAAATTTTCCATTAGTTGGTCATCATATGGATCCGCAGATAGTTCTTTTATTTCGTTATTCAAAGGTTTAATTATTTGACTTATTAATCTATTGATCGGAGTGTAAATTTCTTTAATCCACGTTTCAACTTCTTTGTCTTTAATTGAAGAATTATATTTTTTTGAATTAAATTTCTCTTCCCAATTTACATTTAATGAATCAAATGATGAACCGGAAGAGAAAAAACTGCTATCATAATCTTTTTTTTTGATAGGGTCATTCAGAGTTTCCCAGGCATTTTGTATTGCAAGAAATCTTTCTTTCTTGCCGCCTGCATCAGGATGATGTTGCTTAACTAAAGAGCGATATGAAGATTTAATTTCACTTCTGGTTGCATTTTTTTTGAGACCTAATTCTTCATATAAATTTTTTTTCATTTTTATAAATTATCCATTAAAGATAACCATCTTTTCTAGCTTGAATTGAGGTATTCGATTCAAACATTGCTGTTGATAAATATCTTTCTCCGAAACTTGGAAGAATTACTATCAATCTTTTATTCATTAATTCTTTTCTTTTACCGATTTTTATAGTTGCTGCTACAGCTGCACCGCTGCTGATGCCAGATAAAAGCCCTTCCAATCGAGCTAATAAACGGCCATAATAAAATGCTTCATCGTCATCTATTTTTATAATTTCATCAATTAATTTAGTATTAAGTACTTTAGGTAAGAAACCTGCTCCTATTCCTTGAATCGAATGAGAACCTGCTTTTTCTCCGGAAATCACAGCACTTTTTTTGGGCTCTACGGCATAAATTTTGCAATTTGGATTTACTTTTTTCAAAAAACGTGCACAACCAGTAATTGTTCCTCCTGTGCCTACTCCTGTAACTAGTCCATCTAAATTGTAATTTGATTGGGACCATATTTCTTGAGCCGTTGTTCTTTCATGAATATCTGGATTAGCAAAGTTTTCAAACTGATTAAATTGATAGCAATTTGCAATGGTTGAAGACAACTCATTAGCTAAATCTAAAGCTCCTTTCATTCCGTCTTTCCCCGGTGTTAGCTGTAATTCAGCTCCATATGCTCTCAACATTGCCCTTCTCTCAATACTCATCGTATCTGGCATAGTTAATATCAATTTATAGCCTTTTGCTGCGGCAACCATTGCTAATGCGATGCCAGTATTCCCACTAGTTGCTTCAATTAAAGTTGTTTTATCTGGTGTTATCAATCCTTCTTCTTCAGCTTTACATAGCATTGAATAAGCGATCCGATCCTTAACGGACGCTGATGGATTGAAACTTTCTAGTTTGGCTATTATTTCTGGATAACAATCAAAATACTTTCTGATTCGATTTAATTTAACTAATGGGGTATTTCCAACTAGAGAAGTTATATCATTTGCTATTTCCATGAAATTATTTTTTAAAATGCAAAATAAAATCTCCTATATCTATAATAATTGTATTTAAAGATTTTTTATATAATTTTCTCAAAAGAATTTAATTTAAATAACTTCCTGCGGAAAAATATTTAGTAGTATAAGAGGTAGTTTTTATTATGATTATGTATTCGTTGGAACTAAGTCTGAGATATTCACCTTTTCCACTTTCAATTCAGAAGAAAGAATTTAATGATGCTAAACGAATTTATGATGAAATAAAAAGTTCTATGAATGAAACTATAGAATCCTCAAACTTGATCGAATTAAGGTGTGACAAAGTGCAAGATAAATTAATTGCTGTAAGAGCTAAAGAAATCATTTCTGTTCAGATATATGAAAAATCGTCAGTAGCAGGAGGAGCTAAAAGACCAGGATTTTCTCTCAACATAGATTGATAGAATTAATGCGAGATTACCTTGAAAATGAAATACCTCATGTCAAATTCAAAGATGTTTCTTTTTCGTATCCTGGAAAAAAAGGAAATTTAATTTTTAAATGTAACTTCTCAATAAAAAAACCAGGATTTTGGATGGTCGTAGGTAGAAACGGGAGCGGAAAAAGTACTCTTTTAAAATTAATTAATGGAATAATCAAACCCAAAAATGGTTTCATTGACTCTAAAGCAAATATTGGCATGGTCTTTCAAAACCCTGATCATCAAATATTGATGCCTAATTGCAGGAGTGAACTTCTGATAAATATTAATGAAAATATAAGTCAAAATGAAATTAATAAAAAAATTGAATATGTGCTTGATCAGGTAGGAATGACTGGTTTTGAAAAAAGGCCAGTTCATACCTTGAGCGGTGGACAAAAACAACGCTTAACTATTGCATGCGCTCTGATTAGTAATAGAAATTTTATTCTTTTAGATGAGCCTACAGCGTTACTTGATCAAACCAGCCAATTAAAAGTTTTACAAACTATTAAAAATCTTACAAGTGACCATAAAAAACCTTTATCAGCTTTATGGATTACTCATCGTTATGAAGAATTAACTTATGCTGATGCAGTAGCGGAGTTGAAAAATGGTTTTTTATCTGGTTGGCAAGAACCATCAAAATTTCAATATAATTAACTCTTGTACTTGTCATAAGGTACTTTAAAGAGCTAAATTCATTCTATATTCCTCGGTAGCTCAGCGGTAGAGCGATCGACTGTTAATCGATTGGTCGCAGGTTCGAATCCCGCCCGGGGAGTTCAATTTCAAAATTTAATTTTCAGGAGACTTCAATAGAGGTCTTTTTTTATTGATTTGAAAGTTTGTGGTGGGGAAATGGTGGGGAAGATATAGTCTCGTGGTGGGGAAGATATAGTCTCGTGGCGGGGAAATATATTGAAAGTTTTATCTAAATTCTCAAAAATTTGTTAATCAAATGTACTTCTATATTTTTTTTTGAATATGGTAGTAAAACATATTTATATTTTTTTTATAAAAAGGAATTTTCCTGGATGACCTTCTTAAGAAAAAAATGGATTTTATTAGCATTTCTGAGTTTTTTACAACCTGTTGATGTATACGCGGGAATTGAAAATGATTATAAAAGGCAGCAAATAGGTGGCGGGTGTAGTTATGATAATGCTCAATTTTATAGTGAATTTTCAAAATATTGCGTAATTGATGGATATTGGACTGAATATTCTAATAGTTTTAAAAGTGTACGCTCTACTGGGGTTTTAAATAGACATACAGAAGGTCTGGGATCTATAAAAAAAGTAAAAATAGAGGGCAAAAAGTTGGTTGAATATAGTTGTAAAGGAACTCTTTATTATGGTTGTAAAAGTCTTGTTAAAAAAAAGATCCTTGGGTGGAAAAGAAATTTAACTAAAGCGTATTCATTTAATTCTACAAGTAATGGTTCTTTTAACTCTCTAATGCTTAGCGGAATAGCACAATTTAGATCTGGTAATAAGATCAAAGCAATTAAGTATTTTTCAGACGCCATCGCAATTGATCCTGAAAATGCTGATGCCTATGCTTGGCGCGGTGAATCAAGAATGAGTGTTTCAAGGAGTAATAATGGTTGTGATGATATTGAATTGGCAATATCAATTAACCCAAACCACTCTGGACCAAGGTATTACCATAGAATATGCAATCATAAACATTATTAAAGATTGGATTGGACTAAATTTAAACATATAAAAAATAATCTGAGTTAAGTTTTAATTGATTTCAGCGTAGTAGGGTTAATGATTTATATTTAATTCCAGATAGGTTGGACTATTAAGTTATAAAAGAAGACAGATTATGAATCAAGCAATTAAAAAATTTATAAGAGATTATTTGAGATTGTTGTTTATTTGTGGGACTCCTTGGTTTTCTGAGTTTTTACCAAGAGTTGAATTTGGTGCAGAAGGATTTTTGTTATTTGGTGCTTTATTTATTGTGTTTTCACTATTTGTTCTAAATTGGTCTATCAAACTTGTGAGAATATTTGGAAAAGAAAGTATAAATTCATTATTTTATGCAGTCCCATTAAGTGCTTTCTATATGCCTTATGTAATGTTTATCATTTCAGTAGGTTCTGAGATGTCCAATTATGGTTATTACTTTATAAAAGAAGACTTTAGTGAATTCTTCTATAGAGCAAATATTAGTGGTCTTTATTACCTAATAATATTTTTTATAATAATGTTTACTTTGTATTACAAATTAAGAGACTAATATTTACTCTATAGAACTATTAATTAAAAATCACTAAGAAGAAAGATTATGAATCAAGAAATTAAAAAATTAGTGAGTGATTATTTGAGATTGTTATTTATTTTCAGCGTCCCTTGGTATTTTGAATTTCTACCACGAACTGATATTGATAATAGTCTTTTATTATTAATTTTTTTATTTATTGTGTTTTCACTATTTGTTCTCAATTTGTCTATAAAATTGGTAAAAGTTCTTGGGAAAGAAAATATATATTCAATCTTTTATGCAGTACCATTAAGTCTTATTTGTATTCCTTATTTTGGTTTTATTGTTCAAGTTGGTTATGATTTTTCTCGATTTAATTATGAATATATAAAAAATTTTAGTGATTTCTTGAATGATGCACAAGACTCCCGTCTAAATTATCTGATAATACTTAATGCAACAATGTTTACTTCCTATTACAAATTAAGAGACTAGTATTTACTTTCTTGAAATTCTTAAAGGAATAAAATATATAATCAAACAACCAAATGGATTAATTATATTTAAGAAAGTCCAATACCATTTTGCTCCAGCAGACCTTAAACATCTGACCGTAAAAGGAATTTGCGCAATGATACTTCCCCATAGATAAAACACATAAAATATTGCTAACAATTGATAGATAACGGCAATTACTTCAGAGAGAATGCTAATTTCCATAGTTGAATATTGGATATTAAGCAGAATTTTTTTGAAAAGAGATAAGACGATAATGATTAGATAATGTAATAAATAATATTCTAAAAATTCTCTTCTGGATGACTTTCCTTTATATTTAAAACCCTGACTCCAAACTGTTTTAAGTAAATTCAAATATTTTATTAAATTGGAGTTATATGTTTGTTTATGATCTCATTAATCAGTTGGTTCAGGCAATTCTTTTGTAAAAAGATATTTCTTTACAACATTAACTATTAAGAAATATTTTTCAGAAATTATTTTTCTTTCCTTTATTTGCGAAGTCTTTAAAATCGCATCAGATAGTATTCTCTAAGAAATTAACCTTTCGAATTACTTCTGCGGTTATCAATCCATTCTTGTATTTGATATTTCATAAAAACCATTCTTCCTGGTGATATTTTTCTTTTAGGAGGAAATTCTCCTCTTTTGATTAGGCGATTAATTGTTGATACTGAAATTCCAAGAAGTTCTGATACTTCTTTGATGGTTATAAAAGGACGATTTTCTTTATTCATTGTGGTGGGGAAATGGTGGGGAAATATATCAAAATCGCAAAATTCTTATCTCATATTCAGTCATACACCTTCAGGAAACATCACCCCGACTACCGCCCGGGGAGTTTATATTCCATTTCATATGACCTAAAGTTAAGTCACTTGGGGTTTTTTATTGCCATTTAATAATTTGAATTCAACCTATTGATGAGAATAGTGGTTAGCCAAGATATAATCGAGTATATTTGATACAATATTAAGAACAGTATATAGAACATCAAAAATAATCAAATTTTAGTTTATATATTATTTTTAAAAAATTAAAAATCTTTTTTTAAGAACAGTAATTGGAACGTTTACTGAATTCTCTACAAAAATGAAAAAGCTCTTTGATTGATTTTTATTTTTTAAAATTAAGACATATTTCCGTTGCATCGTTTCAATTATTACACCATTCTGGAAATTCTAGTCATCCCACATATCCTTTTTCTCTTGATCCAAATTATTCCTTTCAAGTAATTCTATTCTTTGCTTCTGAGAATCTATTTCTGCTTCAATTATGTTTTTATCGTCAATGTATTTTGTTCGTATTTCTAAGATATTTATTTCAAATTGTTCCCCAAAAAAATCTGACATTTCTCTCCATGCTTCCATTTCCTCTTCTTTGTCAATAGTATCGTTTATCTGATGGGAAATAATTTCTAATACAAATTGTTTAAGTTCTTGATGACTCATCGATTCAACTTTTTTTTGAATGTAAAGTTCTTTAAGAGTTTCTAGTTGTTTTTTTGATAAATCAGAATAGATAATAGACTTCTTTTTCATAGATACTTAAATTTTTTTTAATATAGACAAAATTATGAGTTTAAACATTATGGAGAAATTAAAAATTTTAAACTTAGTAAATTCCTATTTGAAAGCAGAAAATCTCTTTTTAATTCAATTTTTCTAAACCTTATAATTGCAATCTGAATTAGATATTCTTTCAATTTGAACCATTATTTTTTTCTAATAATCCTTTGATTGTTAAGAAAAAGTAAATAAAATCGAAAGAAATTCTAAAATTTAAAATTTTTTAAAATTTACAATTTCTATCTAATCCATTGCTATCACTATTTTATTTGATAAATTTAATTGATAAAATTTTTTACAGTAATTCAGCAATCTTTATAAATTCTTGAGAGAATCAAATAATAAAAATTAATTTTAATTTAATAGTTCATAAATATGAAAATTTCAATCCTTCTAATTGAAGACGACCGTGATATGCGTGATTTGGTTGCTAGGCATTTAGAACATTCAGGTTTCGATGTCCAAAAAGCTGAAGATGGAATTAAAGGACAAGCATTAGCTCTTCAATACTCACCAGATTTAATACTTTTGGATTTAATGTTACCAAGTGTTGATGGTTTAACTTTATGCCAGCGACTAAGGAGAGATGAAAGAACATCAAATATACCAATTTTGATGATAACTGCGTTAGGCGGCCTTAAAGATAAAGTTACTGGGTTTAATTCTGGAGCAGATGATTACATTACTAAACCATTCGATTTAGAAGAATTATATGTACGCATAAAAGCTTTATTAAGAAGAACCAACAGAGCACAATTAAATTCTAGTAACCAGCAAGAAATATTAAATTATGGCCCTTTAACTCTTGTTCCTGAAAGATTTGAAGCTATATGGTTTGAATCTCCTGTTAGGTTAACGCATCTTGAATTTGAACTTCTTCATTGTCTTTTGCAGAGACATGGTCAAACCGTATCGCCAGCATTAATTCTTAAAGAAGTATGGGGATATGAACCTGATGATGATATTGAGACAATAAGAGTTCATATTAGACACTTACGCACTAAACTTGAACCCGATCCACGCAAACCTATGTATATAAAAACTGTATATGGTGCAGGATATTGTCTTGAGTTACCTATTGGTTCTCAAGTGGAAACTGCTAGGAAAGAGTTCATTCAAGCAAGAAATCCTGACTTGATAAATTCAGCAGTAGATTAATCTCATATATCTTCCATTGAAATTTTTAAAAAAGCTATTTCCCATGCCAACCTTGGTTGAATGTTTTTTCTTAAGAGGTATTTTAAATTTTCAAGTTTTTTAACTAAACCGATATTTTTTGTTTTTCCCCACCAAATTGTTTGAATTATATTTACTAAACAAATCTGTTCAATAATTTCTAATTTTTCTGATATTGATTTAGATATTTCTAATATTTCCAGACTATTTTTAATTGGAGAATGCAATTTACTTATAATTTCATCTGAAAAATTATTCCAAATTTCAATATTTTTGAATAATTGATTTGGAGATCCATTTGCAGAGTTTATTAAATCTTCAAATTTTAATTGTTTATTTATCTTTAATTTAGAAGTATCTAAATATTCTTTTAAAATTGACTTTATTTGTTTACTAGAAAAAGATCTAAATCTGACGATTTGACATCTTGAGATGATCGTATCTAAGAGAAGGTTTAATTTAGATGTTAGTAAAATAAAAATGCCGTTACTAGGTTCTTCTAAGGTTTTTAAAAGGCAATTTGAGGCTGCTTCGTTTAAGAGGTGTGCATCAATAATCAAAACAATTTTTTTCCCCGAGTTTATTGATTTTTGACTAAGAAAAGTTTTGATATTACGTATTTGAGCAATTTTAATAATCTCAGATCCACTTTTTATTGTTTTTTCAAGATCGAAACTTCCTGAACTTTTTGTTGTCAAAAGAGAATCAGGTTCGATAATTAACAAATCAGGATGGTTATTGTTTGTAATTCTCTCTTCAACTTTCTCGCTTGGTGAAGACTGTTTGAAAATCTCTTTTATAAATTGAAGAGCAGTTTGCTTTTTGTCTAATCCTTCAGCACCATAAAATATATAACCATTAGCCAATGATTTGTTTTTAATTATGTTCTTAAGAAAGATATTGACTTCTTCATTCAAGAAAAAATTATTTTTTTTAACCGCAATCATTTTTTATTAGAAAAATTTTTTAGCAAAGTCTCTTTAATTTGATTAGAAATAGTTTCAATATTTTGTGAAGCAGATATTACTTTCCAGTTTTTTTGTTTGGCAATTAGTTTGAAGCCTTCATTTACTTTTTCTAAAAATCTAATACCTTCTGATTCTATTCTGTCTGGAATTTCATTTTTTCTTCGGAATATGCTTTCTTCTGGAGAAATTTCTAAGAAGAAAGTGAGATCTGGAGATGCTCCTTGACAAACAATTGATTCAATATTTTTAATTATTTCTAAATTTATATTTCTTCCATAACCTTGATAAGCCAGTGTGGAATCGGAAAATCTATCACTTATTACCCAATCATTGTTATTTAAAGCAGGTGAAATAATTTTGGAGACGTGTTCAGCTCTGTCCGCTGAATAAAGCAATAATTCTGCAAGAGATGAAGGCTTGTTATTTTCATTATTATCAAGAATCAGTCCTCTAAGTTTTTTTCCTAAAAGACTGCCTCCAGGCTCTCTAGTTGTTATTAATTTGGACCCTTTCTTTATTAGACCACTATTAGGAAGCCATTTAGATAGTTCATCTATTTGAGTAGTTTTACCACATCCATCAATACCCTCGATAACGATAAATTTTCCTTTCATTTAATCCAAAGATAAAGCATTAATTACAACTGTAATAGAGCTAATAGCCATGAATAATGCTGCTATTGAGGGGGTAAGAAGAATACCGTATTTAGGAAATAAAATGCCGGCGGCTAAAGGTATAGCTAGTAAGTTGTAACCAAAAGCCCATGTTAGATTTTGCTTTATTTTTCTTATAGTTTTTTTTGCAAGATTTAAGGCGTAGGGTAATCCATTAAGTTGATCTCCCATTAATACTACATCTGCATTTGCCTTGGCTATTTGAGTCCCTGATCCTACCGCAATTCCTAAGTCTGAGGATGCTAAGGCTGGGACATCATTAATACCATCACCAATCATTGCCACTTTTCTATTAATTTTTAAATTTTCTATAGTCTTTAGCTTCATTTCAGGAAGAAGATCCCATTTTACTTCTGTTTCTTTACAACCAATTTTTTTTGCTAAAGCTAAAACTGTTTGTTTCCTATCGCCACTTAAAATGTTAATTTTAAATTTGTTTTCTCTCAAATTTTGAACTGTTTTAATTGAATCATCTCTGAGTAAATCTCCAAGCAAAATAAATCCTAATAACTTATCTTTCATACTTACTCCAATGATAGTGTTCGTTTTTGTTTCTTCATTTTCAATGACTTTTTTTGCATCACTATCGATAATTATTCCTTTGCTTACTAGCCATTCAATATTTCCAATATTAATAAGTCCATCAATTGATTCAAGTTCTCCAGAAATACCTCGCCCTGAATGAGTAAAAATCTTTTTTATTGGAAATAAACTTAAATTTTGATTTTTTGCCTCTTGAATTAAGGCATCTGCGATTGGATGTCTGCTTTCCTTTTCTAAACTGGCAGCTATTTTTAATAAAAATGAATGATCATTATTATTTTTATAATCAACAATGAAAGGCTTACCTTTTGTTAAAGTACCTGTCTTGTCAAAAATAATGTGATTAATTTTTGAAGCCATCTCTATTTTATCCCCGCCTTTAAATAAAACCCCTTTTTTTGCTGCTTTACCTGATGCGACAGTGATTACAGTTGGGGTGGCTAAACCTAATGCACAAGGGCAAGCTATCACTAAAACGGCAATTGATAATTGAATTGCTAAACTCAGGAAATTCTCAGCATTACTACCAAGCGAACTATGAAGTGTATGGCTTGAGTGAGTGATTAATTCATGTTTGTGACTTAATAAATCAGGCCATATGTTTCTTGCTCCCTTCCACCAAAAGAAGAAGGTTAAAGTAGCAAAAATAAGTACAAAGTACGTAAATTTACCTGCAATTTCATCAGCAATGCTTTGAATGCGAGGTTTTCTAGCGTTTACAGACTCAATAAGATTTACTAGTTTTGCTAGAGAAGAATCTCCTCCGACCTTTTCTACTTTAAGTCTAAGAGTTGAATTAAGATTTAAAGACCCACTTGATACATTTTCGCCTTCTTTTACTTCTATTGGTTTGGATTCGCCAGTAATATGTGAAACATCAACATATGAATTACCCCGGATAACAATGCAGTCAGCAGGTACTCTGTCTCCTGCTAAAACTTGAATCTCTTGATCAGGTCTTAAAGTGTTCACTCTTATTGACTTTATTTGATTGTCTTCTGTGTAGATATTTGCCATTTCAGGTTGAAGATCTAATAATTCTCCAATGGATGAACCAGTTTGATATCTTGCTCTTTCTTCTAAGTAACGCCCAATCAGTATGAAGCCTAACAGCATAACTGGTTCATTAAAAAAACAAGGAAAACCAGTGGCAGGAAATATTAAGGATAGAAGACTTGTTGTATATGCGCTAATTACTCCAAGAGCTACTAAAGAATCCATATCGGGATGGTTCTTAATAAATGATTTAAATCCATTAATAATTATTCCTCTGCCAGGAAATAATAGAGCTAACGTTGCTAATGAAGCGTGGAAAAATATATTACCTAATATTGGAAAATTTATATATCTTCCTTCTGCCAGATGACCTAATCCTGAAAATAATAAAAGTAATAGAGCAAAAGTTAGTTTTTTCCATTGATTATTCCACTTCTTTTTTTTTTCTAATTCTGCTTTATTTATTTTTTTTGAAAAATCATTTATGTAAATCTTTGATGGGAAACCATTCTCTTTTAGATTTTCGAGAACTGATTCTATTTCTATGTGTTTCTGGGTAATTTCAAAATAAGCACTTTCAGTAAGCAAGTTAACAGAAACATTTTCAATACCATCAGAATTATTTAATATTTTTTCAACAGTACTAACACAACCTCCGCACTTCATCCCTGTAACGCTTAATTGAATGCTCTGCATTTTTTTACGATAGAAGCAAATTAATGCTTGACTTTATATTTAAGTATAATAATAAATGTAATAGACTTTTTAAATAGTTATTTTTTAAATTACTATATTAATTTTATTAGATTTTAGCAGTGCCTAGTAATCAAAACAGAGACAATTTTATTGATAAAGCTTTTACTGTAATTGCTGAATCTATTGTAAAAATAATGCCTATCGCTGAGAAAGAAAAAAAGGCATATATTTATTATAGAGATGGCTTAGCTGCACAAAATAATGGGGATTATTCGGAAGCATTAGAGTATTACAAAGAGAGTTTACTGCTTGAAGAAAATAAAATTGATAGGGGTGAGACTTTAAAAAATATGGCAATTATATATATGAGTAACGGTGAAGAGGATTTGTCTATTGAAACTTATCAAAAAGCATTAGTAGAAAATCCCAAACAGCCATCATGCTTGAAAAATATAGGTTTAATTTATGAAAAAAGGGGAAGATATGCTGAGCAAAATGGTGATTTAGATCAGAGAGATATTTGGTTTGATAAAGCTGCTGAAGTCTGGTCTAAAGCAGTGAGACTTTATCCAGGTGGGTATCTAGATATTGAGAATTGGTTGAAAAACTCAGGCAGAAGCTCAATTGATATGTACCTTTGATTTTTTTATTTTGATAAAGAATAATCAACTGCTTCTTTAATATTTGATATCTCTTTGATATTTATTAAATTTTGAAAATTATTATTTAGTTCCTCCTCTAGTTTTGGCACTACGATATTTTTGATCCCCAGTCTTACAGCTTCTTCTATCTTTATTCTAAGGTTATTCGATTTTCTAACCTGACCGCTCAAACCCAATTCCCCAATAAATGAGCTATTTGCCAAAGGAGGAATATTTTTCAAACTTGATAAAATTGATATTGCTACACCTAAGTCAGATGATGGATCATTAATCTCAAAACCCCCACCAGTAGCTATATAACAATCAAATCCAGATAATTTTATCCCTACATGTTTTTCAATAACAGCTAGAATTTGATGCAATCTATTTATGCTTATTCCAGTTGTAGTACGTCTTGGGTTACTGTAGAAAGTTTTATTAACCAGTGCTTGTATATCAACTGCTAATGGTCGAGTGCCTTCGTTTGTAATCGTAGTAGTTACACCTGAAATATTTTCTTTGTTTGTAAAAATTGAACTTGGGTTTTTTATCTCTCGTAAACCCTCTTCAAGCATTTCAAAAATTCCAATCTCGAAGGTCGATCCAAATCGATTTTTTATACTTCTTAGTAATCTATGTGAGGAAATATTATCTCCTTCAAAGTTTATTACTGTATCAACCAAATGCTCAAGAGTTTTAGGGCCAGCTAAAGCACCATCTTTGGTTAAATGACCAATTATTAGAAGCGCAATATTATTGTCTTTGGCAAGATTTTGCAATTCAGATGAACATTCTCTAACTTGAGAAACCGATCCTGGAGAACTTTGCATTTCATGATTATGGATGGCTTGAATACTATCAATAATTGCGAAACTTGGATTTACACGTTTGATTTCTTCAATAATTAGAGATAAATTGGTCTCTGCAAAAATTTGTAAATCAATACTGTTTTGATTTAATCTTTCCCATCTAATTTTTACTTGTTCTAAAGATTCTTCTGCAGTTATATATAAAACTTTCTCATTAAGAGATATTTTACCTGCTGATTGAAGAACTATTGTGCTTTTACCTATGCCTGGTTCTCCTCCCAGTAAAACAACAGATCCAGGTACTATTCCACCTCCAAGCACTCGATCAAATTCTCTAAAACCAGTTGTAAATCTTGATATTTTTTTTGATGAAATCTCATTAAACGGTATAGATTTTTTACTATTTTTTATTTCTTGATATTTAGATCTCTTACTTTTTTTTTCTTCAACAATGGAATTCCATGAGTTGCAATTTAGGCATCTACCAAAGTATTGAGAAGTTTCAGATCCGCAATTCTGACAAATAAAAGTAGATAATGTGCTAGACATTAAGTCTCTGAATGAAGTAATGGAACTATAATGTTTTGGATATTGCCCCTCTACAAGTTAGATTAGGTTAATAATAAATTCTCTTACTGATTAGCTAATAGAAACAAATGGCTCTATCTAGTCAAACTAAAGAAACTATACTTGTCGCGGATGACGAGGCAAGTATTAGAAGAATTCTGGAGACACGTCTCTCCATGATTGGCTACAAAGTTGTAACTGCAAGTGATGGAAAAGAAGCACTAAAGTTATTTAAAGATTATGAACCTGATTTAGTTGTGCTTGACGTCATGATGCCAAAGCTAGATGGTTATGGAGTTTGTCAAGAGTTAAGGAAAGATTCTGATGTTCCAATTGTTATGTTAACTGCATTAGGAGATGTTGCTGATAGGATAACAGGTTTAGAATTAGGAGCTGATGATTATGTAGTAAAACCATTTAGCCCAAAAGAGTTAGAAGCTAGAATAAGGTGCGTTCTTAGAAGAATTGACAAAGAACAAATTTCTGGAATGCCTAATTCAGGATTAATTTTGGTTACAGATATAAAAATTGATACAAATCGAAGACAAGTTTTTAAAAGTGATGAGAGAATTAGATTAACTGGTATGGAATTTAGTCTCCTAGAGCTTTTGGTAAGTAGGTCAGGGGAGCCATTTAGTAGAGGGGAGATTTTGAAAGAAGTTTGGGGATATACCCCCGAGAGACATGTAGATACAAGAGTTGTCGATGTTCATATATCAAGATTAAGATCCAAACTAGAGGCTGATCCAGCAAATCCAGAATTGATATTGACAGCAAGGGGTACAGGATATCTTTTTCAACGAATTGTCGATATTGCTCCCTTTGATAGTAAATAAATGGGGAAAGAAACAGCGCAAAAAATTAACAAACCCAGAGCTATTAGAAGATTAGTTATTTGGTACAAAAGAAATTCTGCTGTGACTTCTATAGTTGATACTGCTGCTAGCTCTGCAGCAACAGCTAGTAATGTTGCGGGTAATATGGTTTCTGGTGCTGGATCAGTAGTAACAACAGCTAGTAATGTTGCAGGTAATGTTGCAGGTAATGTAGTTTCAAGTGCTGAATCTGTTGTTAATACTGCTAGTAGTGTAGTTTCAAATGCCAGTTCAATAGCTAAAAATACATTACAGCCATTAGTTTTTGACCCTTTAAAAAGATTACAAAATAACGATAATATTTTAGATAGGGTAGAGGAATCTCAATCTAAAAGAATTTGGATCGCAGTTGATGGGATGGGTGGTGATTATGCTCCTGGTCCAATTCTTGAGGGTTGCCTAGAAGCAATAAGTAGATTCCCAATAAATATAAAGTTTGTCGGTAAAATTGAAAAAGTTAAAGATGCAGCAGAAAAAACTGGTTTAGCAGAATTATTAGAAAATGAAATAAATAATAATCGACTTGAATTAATTGATAGTGGAGAGCCTATTGGGATGAATGAAGAAGCTACCGCAGTTAGAAAAAGGAAAAATGCAAGCATAAACGTTGCAATGGACTTAGTGAGAAATAATAAAGCTGAAGCTGTCTACTCAGCCGGTAATTCAGGCGCCATGATGGCTTCTGCCATATTTAGAATTGGGAGATTGAAAGGGATTGAGAGACCAGCTATAGGAGCATTGTTTCCAACAAGGGATCAAACTCGCCCGGTATTAGTTTTAGATGTCGGAGCAAATACTGATTGTAAGCCATCTTATCTGCATCAATTTGCTCTTCTAGGTAATATTTATGCAAAAGATGTCCTACAAGTACAAAAACCAAGAATTGGCCTTTTAAATATTGGAGAAGAAGAATGTAAAGGTAATGATTTATCCTTAAAAACATTTGAATTATTATCTTCTGAAAAAAGTTTTGATTTTGGAGGTAATTGTGAAGGGCGAGATGTATTATCAGGTAGTTTCGACGTAGTAGTCTGTGATGGATTTACTGGAAATATATTATTGAAATTTCTTGAATCTGTGGGAGGAGTTTTATTAGATATTTTGAGATCTGAGCTGCCACGTGGAAGGCGGGGGAAAGTTGGTTCAGCTTTTTTAAAAAGTAATCTACTCAGAATTAAGAAAAGGTTAGATCATGCTGAACATGGAGGTGCTTTATTACTTGGGGTGAATGGTATTTGCGTTATTGGTCATGGAAGTAGCAAATCTTTATCAGTAGTTAGTGCTCTTCGCTTGGCTCACTCTGCAGTGAATCATGGTGTTATGGAAAATTTAAATCAACTGCAAAAGCTTCAAGTTTTAAATTCATAAAACATATTGAGTCAAATTTATGTTTGACTAATATAAGTAACTAAAAAACTCTTTTGGAAGGAATAAATTTTAATCAGATTGGAGTGTCATTCAAGGGAAGTGGAAGTTATGTACCTAATCAAATCCTAACCAATCAAAAAATTAGTCAAAAGGTTGATACAAACAATGAATGGATACAATCCAGAACTGGCATTTCTGAGAGAAGAATCTCTAGCGTAGAAGATAATGTTACTGAGATGGGTTATAAGGCTGCTCTAACTGCAATAGAAATGGCTAATTGGGATATGAAAACGATTGATTTGATTGTTTTAGCTACTTCTACGCCGCATGATTTATTTGGATCAGCCCCATCCATTCAAGCTAAATTAGGGGCAGCTAATGCTGTGGCTTTCGATTTAACTGCAGCTTGTAGTGGTTTTTTATTTGCCTTAATAACAGCCTCACAATTTTTAAAAGGGGGAAGTTTTAAAAGGGCTATTGTTATTGGAGCAGATCAATTATCAAGTTTTGTTGATTGGAACGATAGAAGAAGTTGTATTCTCTTTGGAGATGGTGCTGGTGCATTAGCAATTGAAGCCACAAATGAATTTGATAATTTTATAGGTTTTGATATGAGAACCGATGGGGGAAGGGGTTCTTTTCTTAATCTTCCATCAAAAAAGAATAAGGATTCAATAGTTGATGAAATTGACTTTTTAAGTGGAGGTTTTTCTCCAATTAAAATGAATGGTCAGGAAGTTTATAAATTCGCAGTTAAAGAAGTTCCCCTAATTCTTGAAAAGTTGTTGAAAAAAATGAAATATAATTCTGATCAAGTTGATTGGCTCTTGCTTCATCAAGCTAATCAAAGAATATTGGATTCTGTAGGAGAAAGGTTAAAAATGCCCAGAGAAAAGATTCTTAGTAATTTAGAAAAATATGGCAATACGTCAGCAGCAACAATTCCACTAATGATGGATGAGGCCGTAAGAGATTATAGAATTAAACAAAATGATATTATTGCTACAAGTGGTTTTGGTGCTGGGTTAAGTTGGGGTGCAGCCCTAATTAAATGGGGTTAAAAACAAAATAGGAACATTATGACAGTTGCATGGGTATTCCCTGGACAGGGTTCGCAAAAAATTGGAATGGCAAAACAAATTGAAAATTTGCCTAGCACAAAAGAGAGGTTTAGTTATGCTTCTGAGATATTTGAGAGAAATTTATTTGAAATTTGCGAGTTAAATTCTGATCTAACAAATCCTCTAAGTGATTTGAATAATACAAGAAATACACAAATCTGTCTTTTTTTGGTTGAATCAATTTTATTAGATGCCTTAAAAGAAAATGGTTTTAAACCAACTTATGTCGCTGGGCATAGTCTGGGAGAAATAACTGCATTATATTGTGCGGATGTTTTGTCATTCGAAGACTGCGTATCACTAATAAACGTAAGATCTCAATTAATGGTTAATGCTGGGCAAGGATCTATGGCAGCAGTAATTGGTTTTGATAGAAATGAACTTGATTTATTGGTCAAAAAAAGTGAAGATGTTGTAATTGCTAATGATAATAGCTCTTCCCAAGTTGTCTTATCAGGATCTAATGAAGAGTTAGACAATTTATCGAAAGAAATTTCTTGTAAAAGATTTCTAAAATTAAATGTTTCAGGTGCATTCCATTCACCATTCATGAATGAGCCTGCAGTTAAATTTTCTGAGTATTTAAAAGAGATTAAGTTTAAAAATCCTTCTTTCCCAATAATAAGTAATTATGAACCTTCATTATGTGACGATCCTGATGAGCTTAAAACTAGATTGGAAAATCAAATGTGTAATGGCGTAAGGTGGCGAGAAACTATGAATTTAATGGCAAAAGATAATGATCTTCATTTTGTTGAAGTTGGTCCATCAAATGTGCTTAGCGGTTTAGCAAAAAGACATATGAAAGATTTAAAAATTTCTCAAGTTTCATCTTCCAATCAAATAACTTATTAATCAAGTATGAAAAATGATGTTTTTCAAAAATTCATCTATCAATTAGTTAGCAAACTTTTTGTATTACCAATTTATAGATTGGTATTAAGAGGTCATTTAAAAGGTAGAGAAAATATTCCGCAAAAAAATTCTTTTATAATGGTTTCTAATCATGGTTCTTTGCTCGACCCTCCTTTGTTAGGCCATGCTCTTGGACGTAATATATCTTTCATGGCCAAGGCAGAGCTATTTAAAATACCTTTACTTGGGTTTATTATCCATGCTTGTGGAGCTTATCCTGTAAAAAGAGGAATAGTTGATAAAAATACTATTAAAACAGCATGTGAAAAATTATCAAATGATAATTGTATTGGGATATTTATTGATGGTACGCGTCAGAAAAATGGTCGAGTGAATAAGCCCAAACAAGGTGCAGCATTATTAGCCTTTAAAAATCAAAAATTATTATTGCCTGTTGCAATAGTTAATTCTCATAGACTAATAAGATTTAAATTCTTTATTCCTTTGTTTTCAAAAATAGTTATTAAAGTGGGAAAACCTGTTCAACCTCCACAGAGTTCATCAAGAGATGATCTTAATTCTGTAACAATGTACCTTCAAGATAAAATTAATAATTTGATTGGATGAATATTTAGTTAATTGGAGAAATAGGGTAAAGAGGCAAAACTTTTCTCCAGGAATCTAAATTTGAATTTAATAAATTTTTATTTGCTAAGTTTAATAGTTCTTTTAAATCTTCTTTATCATCATAATTAGCTTCAAAAGTAATTTCTTTACTCTCAAGTTCTTTGACAACTTTTGGTAAAACTGTTTCTTGAATGACTAGATCCGAGGAGTTTTTTTCTTTATTACAAATTTCATATTTACCTGCAATTAAACCCTTTCGCTTTAATTTTTTGTAAATCCAGAATGATTTTTTGTTCTTAAAGATATTATTTTTTGATGCAATTCTTTTTGCCATTATTTCAAATGAACTAAAACTGTCTAGAGGACAATTTATTTGTTGTGAGATAGTTCTTGCTAAAACTACAATAAGTCGTGAAGCATTAAAATTTGCTGGCCCTATGCTGACAGATAACTTATTTATTTTTTGTAAATTTTCTTTGGAAATGAATTTGTTAAGATCATTAATTAAGTTGTTGCAAAGGTCATGATCAAATTTTTTGATAAATAATTCATCAGATTCAAGGGTATCGTTTTTTCTATATCCAAAGCCAAAAGAATTGTCTGTGCTATGAATCACTAATGTGGGGTAATTTTCTCTTTGTTTGAGTTTATTTGTCATCTATTGCCTTTAAACAGGTAATTCCATACCTGGATTACACTTAGACCATTTACCAAATTCATTTTCAAAACTTTCACAAGATTGAACATCCCAATCAGTTTTATAATCACCATTATTGTCTTTAACTATATTGACATGAATGAATGGTTTTTTTGCTTTAAAATCAGGTAGATCACAAATATGATCAACACCATGATTATTCTCAACATCATGATATGTGATACATCTATCAACCCATTTACAGTTGATGCAAATGCACATAATTAATAAACAAAATGAAAAGTAGCATGCACAAAGATCATACACTAATAATTGATGAATTAGAAACAAGTATAAAATTTCATGATTTGGATTTAATATTAGGTTTTTTACCTAAAGGATCATATTTGGTTGGTGGTTACATAAGAGATATTATTTTGGGAAGAGAAACTGAAAAGGTAGATTTTGATATTGTGGTACCTTTAAATGCAATTGAAATTGGGAAAAAGATTGCAGATAATATTGAATCAAAAATTATAATTTTAGATGAAGAAAAGGAAGTAGTAAGAATTATTCTTAATCATATCTATATTGATATTGCTAATCAGGTTTCATCTACCATTGAAGGAGATTTATGTTCTAGAGACTTTTCTATTAATTCAATTGCTTTTTTATTTGATAAGAAGTGCTTGGTTGATCCATTAAATGGTATTAAAGATTTAGAGATTTCTTTGCTTAGAACTCATTCTGAAAACAATTTAATAAATGATCCTTTACGAATATTAAGATGTTTTCGATTTGTTTCAGAATTGAATTTTAAAGTTGATCTTAATTTAATTACTTTCATTAAAAAAAATAAAGGGAAATTATATCTTGTTGCTAAAGAGAGGATTAATAATGAAATACAAAAAATAGTTCATGGAGACAATGCTCTTGATGCAGTATTTTTGATAAAAAAATTAAATATATTTTCTAATTATAATTTATCTGAAGATTCTTTTTTTTTGGATTTAGAGAAAATTAATTATGTAGAACTTAATCAGGAAGAAAAAGAAAAATTTTTACCATCATTTTTTATTGCTCAAATTTTAGATGTTATATCTTTAGAGAAGCTTAAATTTAGTAAATCTGAAATTACAAAAACTAAGTTATTAAGAAAATGGCACTTTTTTTTGGAGAAAAAAAATATCGCTCAATTAACTGAATCAGATAGATTTGCATTACATAAAGAATTAGAGATGTTTCTTCCAACTTTTATTTTTCATTTGCCTCAAAACTTACGATTAAATTGGCTCCGTAGATGGCGTGACAGTGATGATAAATTATTTCATCCTTCAAACTTACTTAATGGTGACGTAATCAAAAAAAATTTAAAAATAAAGGATGGGCCTATCTTAGGAGAGCTGTTACGGTATCTTTCAAAGGAACTTGCATATAAGAGATTGAATAATTTTGATGAAGCTATTTATAAAGCAAAGCGATGGATTGAACAAAATGCACCAAAATGTGATTAAATACACATAGCTTAGTTTTGTTTAGAAGTTCAGACTTCAAAATCATTTTTAAAAATTTATGAGTATTCGTATTTACATTGGCAACTTACCACAAGGATTTAATCCAAAAGAATTTGATACACTTTTAAACTCAGTTTCTGATTCGATTAGATTTAAAGCAGTTCTAGATAAGGAAACTAAGGAATGCAGGGGGTTTGGTTTCGCGACAGCAAATAATGATGATAATGCTAATCTATTAATTCAAAAGTTAAATGGGTTTGAATTTAATGGTTCTAAATTAAGAGTAGAACTATCAGAAAAGAAAGATTCTGCTTCAAACAAAAGAAATGGTGGAAAATTAAACAAAAATAAGAAGAGGAAAGACTTCAAGAAAATTGTTCATAGTGACGCTCCCAACCTCGAAGCTCCTGATCCAAGATGGGCTGGAGAACTATCTAAATTGAAAGATTTGTTGGCTAATCAGAAGACGCCTGCTTAGTTACTTAATTCGAGAAATTAAAAAAGATATTGGAATCTCAAGAGCTTTTACTGAATTTTTTACAAAAGCCCTATTGTTAAAAACATCATAATCTAACCTTTCAATAGAATCTAATATTCCTCTATAAAGACGTAAAGACGTCCATACTGGCCATCTTGCGTCAGAAGATAGCCACTTAATACCATCCTCAGACTTTTGGAACCATTCGCGAGCCCTTGTTAATTGAAAGTTCATCAGTGCTTTCCACTGCTTGTTTATTTTTCCTTTTAAAAGATCTTCTTCAGAATAATTAAATTTTTCAATATCCGCCTGCGGTATATAAATTCTTCCTCTGTGTCTATCTTCCCCTACATCTCTCAATATATTAGTTAATTGATTTGCAATTCCTAGAGCTATAGCTGCTTCAGAGGGGTCAGGCATGGCGCTCCATGGGGCGGATGTGTAAGCACTATCAATCCCCATCACATTTTGAGTCATTAAACCAACAGTTCCTGCCACTCTATAACAATAGAGTTTTAATTCATCAAAATCTTTGTATCTAAATTTATTCAGATCCATTCTCTGGCCATCTATCATATCTAGATAGGGTTGAATACTTTGTGGATATTTCTCGATAGTATCTAATAAAACTGAGTCTAATTCAGAATTAATATTCCCTTTAAATACATTTTTAGTATTTTCTTCCCATTCATCTAGATTGTCTGAAAGCTCATCTTGTGATTTAGTTGAGGCTTCTACGCTATCCATTATTTCATCTGTTCTTCTACACCATACGTAAATAGCCCAAATAGCTTTTCTCTTTTCTTGAGGTAGTAGAAGAGTACCCAAGTAAAAGGTTTTAGCCCATTGTTGAGTTTCTTTTCGGCATATCTCATATGCTTGATCTAGTTGATAAATTGAATTTTTCAAAAAGTTTTAGCGAAATTTAAGGGTTTGTAAACGTTATGAAGAAACACTTTGAGGGGTTTTGGAATACTCCTTATTTATTGATTCTGCGCATAATTTACCACTTAAAACAGCTCCCTCCATAGATGCTAAATATTTTTGCATTGTATAATCACCAGCTAAGAAAAAGTTTTTTATAGGGGATTTTTGACTAGGTCTGAACTCTTGACACCCAGGAACTGCCTTATAGACGGATCTTGGAGTTTTAACTACTTTATATTTTCTTAATTTTGTCTTATCGTCTCCCATGAAATGTGTTGGAAATAATTTCTTCAACTCTTCAATAGTTGCATCAACGATGTCTTGATCGCTTCTATTAATCCAATCTTTTGCTGGTGCGAAAACTAATTCAAGCATTGATCTATTTGGATCTTCGTATTCTTTACATGTAATACTCATATCTGCGTAAACACTGAGAAGTGGTGATCTGCTAAATAGTAGATGGTCGATATCGGTTAATTTTTTGTCAAACCATAAATGGATATTAATGACTGGCACACCATTTAAACCATCTAATTTAGAAAATGCATCTAACCCTTTCCATTGTTTAGGGATAATTAATTTAAAGAGATCTACAGGCATTGCACTTACATAAGCATCAGCCGTTATCTCTTTCTTTTCGTTTTTATCCAAAGAGGCAATAGTAAAACTTTTAACAGTGCTGTCTTCATTAAGGTTGATTTGCCTTAATGGACTATTAATGTGAACTTCTCCACCACGAGCAGTTATATAATCAACCATTGGCTGGCAAAGTCTTTCCGGAGGAGCTCCGTCAAGGAAAGCCATTTTTGAACCATTTTTTTCTTGTAAAAATCTGTTTAATGCTGTTAATAAAACTGTAGATGATATTTCATCCGGACCAATGAAATTAAGAGCTTTACTCATCGCTATAAAAACTTCATCATTAACTCTTTCCGGTATATTGTGCTCTTTTAGCCAATCTGTCCATGATTTTGCATCACATTTATCTAAGTACTTTTGGCCTCTCAACATTGCAGGCACTAAACCTAATCCAAATAGTATCTTTTCATTCCATGAAAGCATATCATTATTGCTTAGTATTGCTGAAACTCCATTAACTGGAGCAGGTATATCGGGAAAGTCGAATCTACTGTAAGTTCCTGGCTCTGATGGCTGATTAAAAATCATTGAATGGCTTTTCCATTGGAGTCTATCTTCAATATCTAGTTCCTTAAAAAGTTGCAACATATTTGGGTAGGCTCCAAAAAATATATGCAACCCAGTTTCATACCAATCCCCATCTTCGTCTTTCCATGCGGCAACTTTCCCACCTAAAACATCTCTGGCTTCGAGTACAATCGGGATGTGTCCATTATCGACTAAATATTTAGCACATGATAAACCGGCTAAACCAGCACCAGCAATTACAACACGCATTATTAAATCAAGAAATAAATTAACACTTACTAATAAGCTACATTAAAGTTAGAACATAATAGTTTTTTTCGTTGATTATTTCGTAAAATTATGGAAAAAATGCTTTTAAAATCGACTACTAGACATGTAAGAATATTTACTGCCGAAGTGGTAGATGAACAATTAAAGTTTCATCCCAATAAATTAACTCTTGATTTAGATCCTGATAATGAATTTATTTGGAACAAAGATTCTCTAAACAAAATTAATGCAAAATTCAATGAATTAATAAAAGAGAGAGCAGGAAAGAATCTAGATGATTATGAACTGCGAAAAATAGGATCAGAAATCGAAGGTTTAATTAAAGTTTTGCTTCAAAATGGTCAGCTAAGTTATAACCCTGATTGTAGGGTAATGAATTATTCAATGGGTTTACCAAAGACAAATGAAGTGCTGTGAATAGATCATCCTCAAATAGAAGGCCAAGGAGAGGCCCAAATAGAAGTTATTATCCTCCAAATCCAAGGGATATTGATTCGTATGGTCAAAGAAACAATAGATTGCCTGCTTCTTCTGAACAAAAGATCAACTTTAGTACAGGAACCATTGCTGTACTTGCTGGAGTACTAATTTTAGGAGTTGGTATTGGAAGCGCCATTACCAGTACAACAGATGGCGGGCAGGGAAATATAGCAAGTCAACAACAATTAGATATGGCTGTTCCAGACCCTGAATTTTGCAGACAATGGGGAGCTAGTGCTTTTGTAATTGATGTTGAAATGTATACGACTCTTAATCCATCTACGAGTTTTGTAACGCAACCAGCTCTTCAGCCAGGGTGTGTGATTAGAAGAGAGAATTGGACAGTGTTACAAAAACAGGGTGCAATTAGTAATGAAGATGTAAGAGAATGTAAGCAAAGGATGAATACTTTTGCTTATATTGGTTCAATAAGAGATAAGCCAATAGTTAAGTGCGTTTATCAGACTGATGTAAATGAAAATAAATTTATAATAAAAGGCGATGGACAAGCCGAAGATGGAGGGGTAGGTATTAACAAAGAAGCTATTCAGTTTTGATCAAAATATTGTATGCCTCAAAGGGCTTTCTAAACTAGCAAATTGTGGAAGAATGTTTCTCTTAAATACTTCTGATGCTCTTGATGTATATCTTGACGGATTAGTAATTAATTTAAGTTCTCTTTTAACCTCTAAATCAGCAACGAATGCTTTGTGGATTGTTCCAGCCAATAATTCTCTTTCAATAGAAACAACAGGCAAAAAGGAAGCCCCTAAACCTGATTGGACTGCATTCTTGATTGCTTCAAGAGAGTTAAGTTCCATCTCAATTTTTAATCTTTGAATATCAAACCCAGAATCTTGGAGAAGTTTGTCAACAACTTTTCGTGTTGTAGATTGTGAGTCTAATGTCACAAAATTTAGTTTATATAAGTCTTCTTTTAGAAGCTCTTTTTTGGTCGAAAGTGGATGTTTAGATGGTAAAACTAATGCTAATTCATCAGTGGCATATGGAATTACTTGTAGCAAATTTTCCAAATCTCCTGGTAATTGTCCGCCAATAATTGCTAAGTCAATTTGTCCATTGGCGACACTCCAACCAGTTCTTCTAGTACTATGCACTTGAAGTTGAACGGATACATCAGGGTATTTTTGTCTGAATAGTCCTATCATTCTCGGCATTAAATAGGTACCCGTAGTTTGGCTCGCTCCAATGACAAGAGTTCCACCTTTTAAGCTATTTAAATCTTCAATAGCTTTGCAAGCTTCGTCGCATTGATTCAAAATTCGTTCACAATATTCAAGTAATAGTCTCCCTGCTTCAGTCAATAGAGCCTTTCTACCACCTCTGTCGAAAATTGTGATTTCAAGTTGTTTTTCTAAATTTTGTATTTGTAAACTCACGGCAGGTTGCGTTACATATAAGAGATCTGCAGCTTTTTTAAAACTTCCTTGAGCTGCTATAGCTTTTAATATTCTTAATTGGTCGAGTGTAAATGGTAATTCTGGCATCTATTATGCCTACAATTTCTTATAATTCTAATGCTTAGGAGCATTCTTGTTAAGAACAAAAATTATTTGAACAATTTAAATATATGGAGACTCATAAAACTTCCCTAATTATCTTACTTTTAATTTTCATTTTTGCAGTGATTCATAGTGGGGGAGCTGCTTTAAGAATCAAAGCAGAATCTATTATGGGTCCCAGATTATGGCGGTTATGTTTTGTTTTTTTAAGTTTACCATCTGCAATTATCTTGATTAGTTATTTTTTGGCTCATAGATATGACGGAATCAGATTATGGAATTTACAGGGCAATAATTTTGTTTTTATGGTCGTTTGGTTCTTAACTGCAATAAGTTTTTTATTTTTATATCCTGCTACTTACAATTTGCTAGAAATTCCTTCGGTTTTAAAACCTAAAGTAAGAATCTATGGAACTGGGATAATGCGAATCACAAGACATCCACAAGCATTTGGTCAGATAATTTGGTGTTTTGCTCATACTTTATGGATTGGTACAACATTCACATTAGTAACTTCTATTGGCTTAGTTTTGCATCATCTTTTTGCAATTTGGCATGGAGACAAGAGATTAGCAAATAGATTTGGAGAAGAATTTGAAAATTTTAAAAAAAATACTTCCATAATCCCGTTCATGGCAATACTTGAGGGGAGGCAAGAATTTAAGATTAGAGAATTTTTCAGGTTATCACAATTTGGTATATTAATCGCTATAGGCGTACTTTGGTGGTCTCATCAATATATCAATATTGCTGTTAAAACATTTAATTCATCATTTTTATCTGAATTTTTCAATTGACGGTTTAAAATCAAAATATAAGTTCTTTAAAAAATGCCACAAGCTTCAGAAATTGCCTGGTTAATACCCGTTTTCCCACTTATTGGAGCAGTGCTTTCTGGCTTAGGACTAATAAGCATCAACAAGAAAATTAATAATTCAAGAGAAATTGTTTCTGTAGGTTTAATTTCTTTCGTTGGGATTTCTGCGGTAATTAGTTATAAAGCTCTAATTGAACAAGTTAATGGTTATCAACCAGTAGAAAAATTATTTGTATGGGCCAATGCTGGGGATTTCACAATTCCAATGGGATTTGTCCTTGATCCTTTAGGGAGTGTAATGCTTGCGTTAGTAACTACGATAACTTTGTTGGTAATGATTTATTCTCATGGTTACATGGCGCATGACAAAGGTTATGTCAGATTTTTTACATACTTAGCATTATTTAGTAGTTCAATGATGGGATTAATAGTTAGTCCGAATTTATTAGAAATTTATGTTTTTTGGGAATTAGTTGGGATGTGTTCTTATTTATTGGTTGGTTTTTGGTATGACAGGGATGGGGCTGCACACGCTGCGCAAAAAGCATTTGTTGTTAATAGAGTGGGAGATTTCGGGTTATTACTAGGAATTCTTGGCCTATTTTGGGCAACAAATAGTTTTGATTTTAATGAAATAGCTACTGGAATTTCTCAATCAATATCTGACAATTCGATACCCATTTGGGCTGCTTTATTACTTTGTTTTTTAGTTTTTTTAGGGCCAATGGCTAAATCTGCTCAGTTTCCTCTTCATGTGTGGTTACCTGATGCGATGGAAGGCCCGACACCTATTTCTGCACTTATCCATGCTGCAACAATGGTTGCAGCAGGAATATTTCTTGTAGCAAGACTTCAACCTTTGTATTCAATATTCCCCTCTATTCAGTTAGTTATTGCTTTAGTTGGCACCATTACTTGTTTTTTAGGAGCCTCTATAGCTTTGACCCAAATGGATTTAAAAAAAGGTTTAGCTTATAGCACAGTTTCTCAGCTTGGGTATATGATGCTCGCAATGGGTTGTGGAGCACCAGTAGCAGGAATTTTTCATTTAGTTACTCATGCTTGCTTTAAAGCAATGCTATTTTTGGGATCTGGTTCAGTAATACATGCTATGGAAGAAGTAGTTGGCCATCAGCCTGTGTTAGCTCAAGATATGAGATTGATGGGCGGTTTAAGGAAAAAAATGCCATACACATCAACAACATTTTTAATAGGTTGTGTAGCAATTAGTGGAATTCCCCCATTGGCAGGTTTTTGGAGTAAAGACGAGATACTCGGAAATGCTTTTATATCATTTCCAGCTTTTTGGTTCGTAGGACTTCTAACAGCTGGTATGACCGCTTTTTATATGTTTAGGCTTTATTTCTTGACATTTGAAGGAGATTTTAGAGGGGAGAATAAAGAATTGCAAAAAGAGCTTTTAATAGCCTCTAAAACAAACCTAGATGAAGAAAATGGAGAAGAGCATGAAGAACATGGCTCTATTCATGAGTCCCCCTGGTCAATGACATTTCCCTTGGTATTTCTAGCTGTCCCGTCTGTAATCATCGGTTTTATGGGACTTCCATGGGATAGCAAAATTGCAAATTTACTTGATCCTGAAGAAGCTGAGACTGCTGCAAAAGCCTTCGAATTAAAAGAATTTTTGCCTTTAGCACTTGCGTCAGTACTTATTGCATCAGCTGGAATCATTATTGCTTATCAGGCATATTTTGTGAAAAAAATTAATTTATCAGTTTTATTTGCAGAAAAGTTTCCTAGCATCAACCGCTTTTTATCCAATAAATGGTATCTAGATGATATTAATGAAAAACTTTTTGTTAAGGGTAGTAGAAAACTTGCTAAAGAAGTTTTAGAGGTTGATTCTAAGGTTGTTGATGGCGTCGTAAATCTTACTGGACTTGTAACTTTAGGTAGTGGAGAAGGTCTAAAATATTTTGAGACCGGTAGGGCTCAATTTTATGCTCTTATTGTTTTTGGAGGTGTAATTTTACTAGTTGCTATATTTGGTTTTCAATCTCCTCAAGTATCTTAATTACAATTGTGTGTCTTCACTGTCCATTGGGGTGAAAAAATACAGAAAATTTCTAGACTTTATTTAAGATAAATTTCTTATTAAATTGAGTACTTATTTTTATACACATTTTGCGACACAAATCTTGGGAACTTTGGGAGCTGGATTTTCTAATTTACCTTGGTTATCTGCTTCAATTTTATTCCCAATTGGTAGTGCATTTGTGATACCTTTTTTCCCAGATAAAGGGGATGGCAAAGAGGTGCGATGGTTTGCATTGTCTATTGCATTAATAACTTTTTTAATAACTGTAGGTTCATATATAAATGGCTTTGATATTAGTAATGAAAATGTTCAACTTAAAGAAAATATTAGTTGGCTCCCCGATTTAGGTCTTACTTGGTCTGTTGGTGCTGATGGCATGTCTATGCCGTTAATATTATTGACTAGTTTTATAACTGCTTTAGCAGTTCTTGCTGCATGGCCAGTTAAGTTCAAACCAAAGTTATTTTTCTTTTTGATATTGGTTATGGATGGTGGGCAAATAGCTGTTTTTGCCGTACAAGATATGCTTTTATTCTTTCTAACTTGGGAACTTGAGTTAATTCCCGTTTATTTATTACTGGCTATATGGGGTGGAAAAAATCGACAATATGCAGCAACAAAATTCATTATTTATACAGCTGGCAGTTCTATCTTCATTCTTCTTGCAGCGTTAGCAATGGGTTTCTATGGTACAGAAATTCCTAACTTTGAGTTTTCTCACTTGGCAGCTCAAGATTTTAGTCAAAAATTCCAAATATTATGTTATGTAGGGCTTTTAATTGCATTTGGTGTGAAACTACCAATAGTACCTCTTCATACTTGGCTACCAGATGCTCATGGAGAGGCTACAGCTCCTGTTCATATGCTTTTAGCAGGCATTTTATTAAAGATGGGAGGATATGCTCTTTTAAGATTTAATGCACAATTATTACCCGTTGCTCATGCTCAATTTGCCCCATTATTAATAGTTCTAGGGGTTGTCAATATAATTTATGCTGCATTAACTTCTTTTGCTCAAAGAAATCTTAAAAGAAAAATTGCATACAGTTCGATAAGTCATATGGGTTTTGTTCTTATTGGTATCGGTAGTTTTAGTAGCCTTGGAACAAGCGGAGCTATGCTGCAAATGGTTAGTCATGGATTAATAGGTGCAAGTTTATTTTTTCTGGTTGGTGCTACCTATGATAGAACAAAGACTCTTAAACTTGATGAAATGAGTGGTGTAGGACAAAAAATGAGAATTATGTTTGCCCTATGGACTGCTTGCTCCTTGGCTTCCCTAGCTTTGCCTGGTATGAGTGGATTTGTTTCCGAATTGATGGTATTTACTGGATTTGTTACTGATGAAGTGTATACACTTCCCTTTAGGGTGGTGATGGCCTCGTTAGCTGCTATCGGTGTAATACTTACTCCTATTTATCTACTTTCAATGTTACGAGAAATTTTCTTTGGTAAAGAAAATCCAAAATTAATCGAAGAACGAAAACTTATAGATGCAGAGCCAAGGGAAGTTTATATTATTGCATGTTTACTTTTACCGATTATTGGAATAGGTTTGTACCCTAGATTAATTACTGAAAGTTACATTGCATCTATCAATAATCTGGTCGATCGAGATTTAACTGCAGTTAAAGGTGCTGTGAAAACAAATATTTTTTCAGGAACTAAAACAAACGATATCCTAAAAGCTCCAACAATATAATTTTTTAAATTAATGCAATATTGTTTGGCATTAAATAAATTAAAAGATATCTTGTGAATAGATTTTATCTTTTTCAAAATATCTTATTTTAATCCTATTGATAGGCAACAATTAGGCCCTAGATTGTTAATTAAGTTTCTTCAAGACGCCGCAAGTAAAGGTGAGCTTGATCCATGGGATATTGATGTAATAAGTGTAATTGATAGTTTTTTAGAGCAATACTCAAATACTTTTAATCAATCTTCAAATAGTCAAATCTCATATCATAAGGATTTAGCTGAGACCAGCGAAGCATTTTTTGCGGCTTCCGTACTTGTTAATCTTAAGGCTCAAGTTTTGGAATCTGATGTTTTCAAAGAAAATTCTTCCGATTTTGGAGATGAATTTGATTTGGATGATCAAGATTGGATTGATAAAGAATTTGATATTCCCAAATATCCTGAAAAATATCTAAGGAGAAGATCAATTGCTCAACCAATTCTTAAACGTACAACAACATTGGGAGAACTTGTAAGTCAGTTAGAGTCAATAGCAGAAGTTATAGAAACCCAAGATCTTATGCTCATGAAGAGAAAAAGAAATAAAAAATATTCTGATAAGGCTTTAATTTCTCAAGTAAAGTCATTAGCGCATCGAGAGAAGCTTCCAGAAACCACAAAAGCATTAGGGAAATTTATTGAAGGATGGGAAAAAGCATTACAATGGACAGATTTTGAATATTTAGTAAAGAAATGGCAAACAGTAGTAAAAAATGATTTAGATAAAGATCGTTTGGGAGTTTTTTGGGCTTTATTATTTTTATCATCTGAAAACAAAATTGAAATTAAACAAATTAATTCTTTATATGGCCCAATTCAAATTAAAAGAATAATACCAGATGGTAGCTTAGCTCAATTGCCTATAGAAAATCTTGAGGTCAGTAATGCCTCTTCCTCGGCTGCTTAGAAGCTTCATAGTAATAACGTATAATTTAAAAAATGGTTTTGAATTTATGAAGGCAATGATACTTGCGGCAGGTAAAGGCACACGTGTTCAGCCTATTACGCATGTTATTCCGAAACCGATGATTCCGATTTTGCAAAAACCTGTTATGGAGTTTCTCTTGGAACTTTTAAGAGAACATAATTTTAAGGAAATAATGGTAAATGTTTCTCATCTAGCTGAGGAAATTGAAAATTATTTTAGGGATGGACAAAGATTTGGAGTAGAAATTGCTTATAGTTTTGAGGGAAGAATTGAAGATGGGGAATTAATAGGTGATGCTTTGGGATCGGCTGGAGGATTAAAAAAAATTCAGGATTTTCAAAATTTCTTTGATGAAACTTTTGTTGTTTTATGTGGTGATGCTTTAGTTGATTTAGATTTAACTCAAGCTGTTAAAAAACATAAGCAGAAAGGAGCGATTGCGAGCTTGATAACAAAGAAGGTAACTAAAGATCAAGTATCTAGTTACGGTGTTGTAGTTTCAGATGAAAATGGTCGAATAAAGGCTTTTCAGGAAAAGCCATCAGTTGATCAAGCTTTAAGTGACTCTATAAATACAGGAATTTATCTTTTCGAACCTGAAATTTTTAATCACATTCCTTCAGCCGAGAAATTTGATATTGGAGCTGATCTTTTCCCTAAACTTGTTGAAATGGATTTACCATTTTTTGCATTACCAATGGACTTTGAATGGGTAGATATTGGAAAAGTTCCTGATTATTGGAGTGCTATTAGAAATGTATTGCAAGGTAAGGTAAGGCAAGTTCAAATACCAGGTAAGGAAATTAAACCAGGAATTTTTACCGGTTTGAATGTAGCGGCTAACTGGGAAAAAGTTAATATTACCGGCCCCGTTTATATAGGAGGCATGACTAGGATAGAGGATGGAGCAACTATTATTGGCCCTTCCATGATTGGACCAAGTTGTTGCATTTGCGAGGGAGCAACCATAGATAACTCAATTATTTTTGATTATTCTAAAATTGGTAAAGGTGTACGACTTATGGATAAGTTAGTGTTTGGTAAATATTGTGTTGGGAAAAATGGTGATCATTTTGATTTGCAAGATGCATCTTTAGATTGGTTAATAGCAGATTCAAGAAGATCTGATTTGACTGAGCCATCGCCTCAGCAGAAAGCTATGGCAGACTTATTAGGTACTGATTTGATTAATATTCCAGACTAAGTTCAGCTTTTTCAATAATCTCAGGAATTAAATGCTCTGCCTTTACGGCCATTAGATGTATTCCATTTGCGATATTAATAAAATCATGAGCTTGTTCAGCTGCAATTTTAATACCTTCCTGTAAAGGGTTTTTAGCATCTTTAAGACGATTTAAGATGTTTTCAGGAATATTTGCGCCTGGAACGTATTTGTTTATAAAGAGAGCATTTTTGTAGGATTTTAATAGGAATACACCTGCAATTACAGGAATTCCAATAGGATTGCTAATTTTTTCGCAAAATTCTATCAAATTTTCTCTTTCCATAACCATTTGAGTTTGTATAAATCCAGCTCCAGCCTCTTTTTTCTTTCTCATTCTATTTTCTAAACTTCTTTGATTTCTGCAACTAGGGTCAGCTGCAGCACCTGCAAAAATAAATGTTTTTTTATCGGAAAGTTCCCCTCGAGTAGGATCAATTCCTTTATTAAAGGCTTGAATTTGTTTAAGCAATCTAACTGACTCAAACTCATGTACTGCCTTAGCATCTTGTTGATCCCCGGCCTTTACTGAATCACCGGTAATGCATAAGATATTTTTAATTCCTAAAGCATTTGCTCCCAGAATGTCTGATTGTAAAGCAATTTTATTACGATCTCTACAAGATATTTGCATTACTGGTTCTATTCCATTTTCCAGTAATAGTTTGGACATTGCCAAGCTGCACATTCTCATTACAGCCCTGCTCCCGTCTGTAATGTTAACAGCATGTACCTTATCTTTCAAAAGTTGTGCTATCTTAAGAGATCTTATGGGGTCTCCACCTCTTGGCGGCATTAACTCTGCCGTTATTACCTTAGATCTTTTTTCTAAAGTCTGCTGAAGTTTCGATTTCAATTGCTTTTGTTTCCTAGTTAGTTAACAAGTGTACTGAGATTGCTAAACTTTATTAATATAAAAAAGGAACTGTTTAAATGCAAATGGTTGAAGAAGAAGTAAACAACATTGATATGATGGGTCTCTCAGCAAGAGAGATGGAAATCATTGATCTAGTAGCTGATGGGCTTACAAATCAAGAAATTGCGGTAAAACTAACTATTAGTAAAAGAACTGTTGATAATCATGTAAGTAACATGTTTACAAAAACTGGTTCTAAAAACAGAGTTGCACTTTTGAATTGGGCAATGGACAATGGAAAGATTTGTAGAGATGGATTTAATTGTTGTTCACTCCCAGACTCTGATCAAGACTAGCTTTGTCATTTATTTTTTTTGTATCATTAGGCAAATCTATTAAACAATAATTTGTAGAACCTAATTCGAAGAGTTCAGCATATGCAATACATGCATCTTTGTCTGAATCAACAAATCTCAATATTCCTTCTTTGTCGTAAAGACCATACATCTGAAGAAAATAAAAATTATTTTGCTTAAATATAAAGAAAATATAAAGGATGAGTGGCACTTTTGACTAGTTACTTTTGAAAGTTGTCAAATAGTCTTATTTCCACTGTGAAAAAGGATTGTTAGCGAGACTGAAATTGGAGTAGTGGGTCAGCCCCGTAATTTCTTTTGAAATAAAAGATGGTAGCAATAAATCCTCCTCTTCATCGGAAAGTTCAATTTCTGCAATTTCAAGTGGAAAATTATTTTCTTTAAAGCAATCTATAATCCAAGATTTTTTTTCAACTTCCAAAAAGAATCTTTCTTTTTTAATTGTACTTGAAAGATTTGACATTATTGTTTCAGCATCGCTTCGCGGAATGGAGTATTCGAATTCAAAGTTGGTAAAGCCTTTGATATGTTTCTTTAATGCAATTTTGGAGTTTTTGCCTGAAAACCTTATCCTAATAATCCAATCATCTAAACTTTTGGATAAATATCCTTGTTCAATATAAATTTTTTTAGTTATAAATTCTTTCCAGTTATCATTTTTTATAAGAAATCTTCTTTCTATTTCTATGGCCATTTAATTTTTTGGATTTTTTTGAGATAAATCACCTTTCCAATCTAGTTTTTTAATTAAAGTATCATAGTAGTTGGCGCTTTTTTTAAACTTTATTATTTTGCAGGGTGTTTGCCCTTTTTTGATCTCACAATAATAAGTTTCCTTAATAGTCATACATTTTGAACCGTCTCTCCATAATTTAATTTCCCCTTTACTTTTTTTTACAGGTTTAATAATTACCTTACTTGAATTAGGTATAACTATTGGTCTACTAGCTAAACTCATCGGGCATATAGGATTAATTATCATTGCATTAATACTAGGGTGCACTATTGGACCCCCTGCAGCCATTGAGTAGGCTGTTGAACCAGTAGATGTAGATATTATTAATCCATCACCTTTATATTCATTTACCTTCTCGTTATCTATTTCAATTTGTATTTGATTGGTAGGAGAAATGTCTTCTTCAACAGATTTAAAATAAAAATCATTTAAGGCGTCGTAGCTTTTTATAATCTTCTTCTTAGAACTTGTCTCGTTAATACAAACATTACAATTTAATCTATTACGAAAGTCAATTAAATATTCTTCGTTTTCAAGGATTTTAATAAAAGATTTGTCAAATAAAAATTCTTTCTCTTGAGTAAGAAACCCCAAATTACCTCCAATATTAATACTCAATAAAGGAATATCATAATCAGCTAATGCATTTGCACATTTCAGGAAGGTTCCATCTCCACCAAGAACTATGCCAATATTCGGCTGTAATTTGAGATTACAAAAATATTTTTCAATTTCATCTTTATGAAAATCACTTTCAAATCTTTTTGATTGTATATTTTTTGCTTTTAGGACTTCTTCACAAAATTTAGAAGCCTCTTGAGCTATAGAACTATCTGAACGATATACAATAAGCACTAATGAAAGTTTCATTTAGTGGTTTTACCATTTTAATAAATTAAAACTTTCCATATCTACAGTCACCCTATTCCTGTAAAGAGATAACAAGATAGCTAATCCAACTGCTGCTTCTGCGGCAGCTACAGTAATCACAAAAATTGTAAAAACTTGTCCTTGAATTAAATTATTATCAACATAGGAAGAAAACGCCATTAAGTTTATATTTACTGCATTTAGCATTAACTCAATGCTCATAAGAACTCTTACTGCATTTCTGCTATTTAATAATCCCCAAATACCAATGCAAAATAGTGCTGAAGAAACTATTAAAAAAGCTTGAAGAGGAATTGATTCTAAATTCATAATAAGTAATACAAAAGGTTAATTTTTATTTGTAAGTAATGGTTCTGATGATTTTTCAATTAACTCTTGATCAACAGGTAGTCCTGTCGAAATATCTTTGCTCATTACATCTCTTCTAGCTAAAACAATAGCTCCAATCATTGCCATTAAAAGTAAAACTGATGCTACTTCAAATGGGAGTAAATAATCACTAAAAAGATGTTCACCAATCCTAATAGTTGATTCTTCTCCAATAGAGTTTTGAGGACTTGATAAGCTCCATACATTGGTCAAGTCAACTCTTATTAAGAGGCTTAGAAGGGTTAAACATATCGATGTTGATATAACTCTTCTCGATTTAATGTCATTAATAGGCTTTAAATCTTCTTTTTTATTGACTAGCATTATTGCAAAAATTATTAATACATTCACTGCACCCACATAAACTAAAACTTGAGCTGCAGCAACAAAACTTGCATTTAATAGAAGATATAATCCTGCAACACTCATGAAAACTCCACCAAGCAGAAATGCTGAATAAACAATACTTTCGAGCAACACAACACCAAGTGCTCCAATAATGACAACTAAAGATAAAACTGTAAAACAAATAAATTGTGTTGTTATGGCAATGGACATAAATTAATGTGAATTAATTGTTTGGATTAGAAACTTTATCTTTATTTTCATTGGATTCAGGCCTCATCCAATCATAAACTTCTTCCGGTAATTTACCAACTCTTGCATCTGAAGCTGGGATTTCATGAGGGTCCATGACACCTTTAGGAAGATAGGCAAGTTCTCTTAGAGGTTTAACTGAAGGATCTGTTGTAACATTTGTGGGTAGTCTGCCAAGTGCGACATTGTCGAAATTTAAATTGTGCCTGTCAAAAGTAGCTAATTCATATTCTTCAGTCATTGACAGACAATTAGTTGGGCAATATTCAACACAATTTCCGCAAAAAATACAAACTCCAAAATCTATTGAATAATTTCTAAGTTCCTTTTTTTTGGTTTCTTTATTCATTACCCAATCAACTACTGGCAGATTTATAGGACATACTCTCACACAAACTTCACAAGCAATACATTTATCAAATTCATAATGTATCCTTCCTCTATATCTTTCAGAAGGTATTAATTTTTCATATGGATATTGAACAGTAACTGGTCTTCTTCGAAGATGATCAAAAGTTACAGATATACCATTGTATAAATATTTGCCAGCATTAAATGCTTCTTTGATATAGCTATTTATTTGTTGAAGGAAATTGTTCATTTCGAAAAATTTACTTAGTTATTTTATTTTAGTGGATTAATTTTAAATTTAAGTATTTTTACTTAAATTTAACCACCAAAGAATTGCGGAAAAGCAAGTTTTAATCCTGCTGTTATCAAAAGATTAGCAAGAGAAATTGGCAGAAGAAACTTCCATCCTAGATCCAAGAGTTGATCAATTCTTACTCTAGGAGTTGTCCAACGTAATAATATTGCAATAAAAACTAAAAGATATGCTTTCAGTACAGTCATTACAATTCCTATTGATGCAGTGAAAACCTGAATAAAGGGTGCATTAATAGGTAAATTAAGAAACTTAGCTATTAATTCAACTGGAATAGGAAAACCCCATCCTCCCAAATAAAGTATTGATACTAATAAAGCGGAAAGAATTAAATTAATGTAACTACCCAGGTAGAACAATGCGAATTTCATCCCTGCATATTCAGTTTGATATCCCGCAACTAATTCTTCTTCAGCTTCGGGTAAGTCAAAGGGAAGTCTCTCACATTCTGCAAGAGCACAAATCCAAAAGACTATAAAACCAACTGGTTGTCTCCATATATTCCAACTTAGGATTCCAGCACCACTTTGTTGGTTGACAATGTCAACAGTACTTAAAGAATTTGTCATTAGTACGATAGCCAGTACAGATAAAGCTAAAGGAATTTCATAACTTATTGATTGTGCCGCTGCTCTTAACCCTCCTAATAAAGAATACTTATTATTTGATGCGTATCCGCTCATAAGAAGACCAATTGGTTGAATACTGCTTAAAGCAATCCATAGGAAAATTCCAATGCCAACATTACTTATTAAAAGATTTTGTCCAAAAGGAACAATTAGCCAGGACAGAATCACTGGGACAAGAACTAATATAGGTCCTGCAGTGAAGAGAATCCCATCCGCTTTCGCAGGAATAATATCTTCTTTGACAAGTAACTTAAGACCATCTGCAATTGGTTGGAGGACGCCGAGCGCTCCAGCATATTCTGGACCTATTCTTTGTTGAGCAGCAGCAGATATTTTTCTTTCAAGCCAAACTGTTACTAAAACGCCAACAACTGCCGCTACCAAAACCAAAAGCATAGGAAGAGGGAGCCATATTATATGAGCGATTTCGCTGGAAAGGCCAAAACCTTTTAAGAATTCATTAAAGCTATATTCGAGATCTAATCCGTATTCCAAAATTTTTATGTTATTTACTTAATAGATTAACTCTTCACAAACAATATGTGTGTTTTTTATGAAAAGCTGCAAATATTATTCTCTACTTTCTAAGCTGATCCAATCTCTTGGTGCTGAACCTGTATAGATTTGCGATGGTCTGAAAATTCTATTTGCTCCAAGTTGCTCTCTCCAATGAGCTAACCAACCAGCCACTCTAGATATGGCAAAAATTGGAGTAAATAAATCACGAGGAATACCAAGTTTTCTATAAACAAGGCCAGAATAAAAATCCACGTTAGGGAATATACCCTTAGGTCCAAGTCTTGGTATTGCCTCTGACTCAAGTGATTTAGCAACTTCATACATTTCATCTGCTCCAAATCTAATAAAAAGTTCTTCTGCAAGTTTTTGAAGAATTATTGCTCTTGGATCTTTGACTTTATATTCTCTGTGGCCAAAGCCCATTATCTTACTTTTATTTTTTATTGCATTATCTAAAAAAGACCCAGCATTTTCTGGGGTTTTAATCTCTTCTAACATCGCAATCACATCCTCGTTTGCTCCTCCATGCAATGGGCCAGCTAAGGTTCCTACTGCAGAGGCGATGACAGCATATGGATCTGTAAGAGTACTTGCAGTCACTCTAGCGCTAAATGTACTTGCGTTTAAACTATGTTCGGCATGTAGAATTAGGCACCTATCAAAAACTTTTGCGGCTATAGGATCTTGTTCTTTTTCAGTCAACATGTAAAGAAAATTTGATGAATAAGTTAGATCATCTCTAGGTTGAATTGGGTCTTGTCCTTTTCTAATAAGTTGGAACGCTGCAATCATCGTGGGTATTTTTGCTATTAGTCTTATGACTGCGTTGTAGATGTAATTAGGATCATCTATTGCTCTACGCGAATAGAAGAGCCCCAAAGAAGCTGCACTAGATTGAAGAGCATCCATAGGATGACCAGTTGCAGGGAAACATTTCATCATATCTCTAACTCTAAAACTTAACCTTCGATGCATCTGAACTTCTTGCTCGAAATCTCTTAGTTGAATAGCTGTGGGCAATTCACCCCAAATCAATAGGTAAGCGGTTTCTAAAAAACTGCTTTTTTTGGATAGTTCCTCAATGGAATAGCCTCTGTACAATAATTTACCTTTGTTACCGTCAATATCACATATGGATGAATTAGTAACAGGGACACCCTCTAATCCTGGTTTTAAAATTAGTTTGTTACTATCCAATTGCTTAATTCAATATCAAATACTTATAGATTAAAGATAGTCAAATAATTTTTAATTAACCACAAGATATCAACTTCGCAAAAAATTAAAATGATTGTTTTTGAAGCTTGTTTGAATAAATTTAATTTAAAGAATGTTTAAAATTGTTTCTCTGTAAATAATTGGATTTTTTTCAGGAATAGACTGACTTATGATTTCTAGCGATTCTTCATTTGATATTTTTAAAATATTTTTAATGAGAAAATTAAGGTCCTGCAAATTAGAAAAATATTTAATTTTATTAGAATTACCATCTTTGATATCAACTTTTGAATAAAGAAAAGCAGATTTATCTTTATTACTTTTTAGGTTAAAAAATTTTTTTGATATTTTCTCAAATTCTTTACCATCAATTAAATTATTACTTATGATTTGTAAACCTTTTGATTCTATCGAATAGATATTTTCAAAAGATAATTGTTTTATAACATCGTCTTTTTCTTCAAGAATATTTTTGGAATATATCGAATAAATATCTTCGTTTTGTTTCAAAGTATATTTGTTGAAATCTTTTAGCTTTCTCAAAGCACTTAAATCAAATTGATCTTCATTATTTTTTTCAAACGTAATAAGCCAATCTTTATTTGAATTGAGAATTAAAATGTTTTGATTATTATTTTGATTAAACTCTTCAAAAAAACTGAGTTGAAAATCATTTATTAAGGGATTAAGATGGTTGTCAAAATTTTTCATATCACAAAAAATTAAATTTTCAGGATTATCTTTATTACTATTCTCTTTATTCATTAACTTTTCATAAGTAAGAATATCAATATTTTTTTTATTATTTAGTAAATATGATTTTAAAATTAGTTGCTTATTTTTAAAGTCAAAAATTGTAGCAATTTTATCCTCATTATTCTCAGGAAAAATTTCTTTATTAAAAAATTTATTTTCCAAAAATTTATTTGTGAATAATATATTTTTTTCATTGTTCAGTCCAACAAGTTCTCCCTCATATTGAAATTTTTTTTTCTTAAAATTTTTACTAGAGATAATACTATTTTTGATTAATTTTTTATCTGTTGAAGCAATTATATAATTATCGTCGGTTCGGTATATATATTTAAGAAAATTTATTTTGTTTTCTCTATTAATTGAAATTATCTCATCAATCTTATTTATTTTATTAGGCAAATTTAATAAATCATCTATTGTTTTTTCTGGCTTAATTTTAAAAACAATCAAAATATCATCTTCAAGCTTTTTATTATTTTCAAAAGTTGAGATTGTAAGTTCATTATTATAGATATCTTCTAATTTATTGTTGCCTAGATCTATTCCTAAGTAATCTAATATAGAGTCTTTTATTAAAAAAAAGTTATCTTTATTTGTTGGATTTTTATCCTTTTCATTATTATTAACGATATTAAAACTATTTAAATTTGAAATAAATAATAATTTATTGTTTTCAGGTGCATATTTTAAGATTTTTAGTTGCTCAATATTTGTACTTTGTTCCTTCTTTTTATTAGTAGAAACTTTTTTAAAACCAAAAAAAAGTAATAAAGATAATAATAGGATTATTGCTACTACTCTAAGTTTCATTATCAATGTTTATTTTTATTTTTAACAATAAATTTCCTACTGCAACTTAATTTATTAAATTGTAAATAACACATAATTTATCCTATAAATTGGGAAGTTATCCAAAATCTATAAATGCTTCTAGTCTAAATGATTGGTTTAATTCTGAGAAAGAAGATCCAGTCTTGATTGATGTAAGAGAGCAGTCAGAGCTTGAACTGGCTCGTTTCTCAAAAGAATTTTTACATATACCAATTAGTAAAGTTACATCTGAATATGTTGAAGAAATATTTGCTGGTTTATTAGATAGAGAAATTGTGGTTACCTGTCATGCAGGAATAAGAAGTTATAACTTTTCTCAATGGTGCTTGGATAATAATATTGTGAGCGAAATATGGAATTTGGAGGAGGGTATTGATGGATGGAGTAGATATATTGACCCATCAATACCAAGGTATTGATTAAATATCTAATGAAGATGCAACAGTATTAACATCTTTGTCGCCTCTTCCAGAGCAATTGATAACTATATGAGTATCTTTTTCAAGAGTAGGGCATAATTTATCTAACCAAGCAAAGGCATGGGAAGTTTCAAGTGCAGGAATAATTCCTTCTAGTTCACTAACAAGTTTTAAAGCGTCTAAAGCTTCTTGATCTGTGACTGATCCATATTCTGCTCTACCTATTTCTTTTAAATGGCTATGTTCAGGACCTACTCCAGGGTAATCTAAACCTGCACTTATTGAGTGAGCTTCTTGTACTTGACCATTATCATCTTGCAAGAGAAGACTCATTGATCCATGCAAAATTCCAACTGACCCTTTAGTGATAGTGGCAGCATGTTTGTCAGTATCAACTCCGCTTCCTGCGGCTTCAACCCCAATAAGACGCACAGAAGTTTCTTTAACAAAAGGATGGAAAAGCCCCATTGCATTTGATCCCCCACCTACACAAGCAAGCAAAATATCGGGAAAAGATCCAAATGATTCTAAACATTGTTTTTTAGTTTCTTCTCCTATAACTGCATGAAAATCTCGCACAATCTTTGGGAAAGGGTGTGGGCCGGCAACAGATCCTAAAATGTAGTGTGTGGTTTCGACATTAGAAACCCAATCTCTAATGGCTTCACTAGTGGCATCCTTAAGTGTTGCAGTTCCAGAATTTACAACTTTAACTTCAGCTCCTAGAAGTTTCATTCTGAAAACGTTAAGGGATTGCCTTTTTATATCTTCAGCACCCATGTAGATAATACATTTCAAGCCAAATCTCGCACAAACAGTAGCAGTAGCAACTCCGTGCTGACCTGCTCCAGTTTCTGCAATTATTCTTTTTTTGCCCATTCTTATTGCAAGTAAAGCCTGTCCGAGGGCATTATTAATTTTGTGAGCCCCAGTATGATTTAAATCTTCTCTTTTAAGCCATATTCTAGGAGTTGCTTGTTTAGTTTTGTAATGTTCAGTAAGTCTTTTGGCTTCATAAAGTGGTGTTTCTCTTCCTACATAAGTCTTAAGGAGATGATTTAATTCTTCTACAAAAAGTTTATCTTTCCATGCATTAGATGCAGCTGTTTCAAGCTCAAAAAGAGCAGGCATTAGCGTTTCAGGAACATATTGACCACCATATTTTCCAAATCTTCCCTCTTTGGAGGGTTGATTTAAATCGTCATTTTTATAGTTCTGATCTTTGCGAGAAAATGTACTTACCACTTTTTCTATAGAATAAGTATTAACTAACTATAGATTATATTGAAAATAATGGGAAAAAAGAATTGGATCGAATTTGATAATCAACAAAAAAAATCTGAAGAAACAGCTCATGAAGATAATTTTAATAAAAGATCAAAAATAAATATTTCAAAACAAAAAAAAGGCAAAAAGGGTAAGACTATAACTTTAATTAAAGGGTTAGGAACTCACGATGCAATCTTATTAAAAGAATTACTAAAAAAAATTAAAGTTTTTTGTGGTACTGGGGGAACATTAGTTGATAGTAATATCCAGTTACAGGGTGATATGGTATCGAAATCAATTGAGTTTCTTCGTAAAGAGGGATTTCATAATTTATGAAACAGGGGTTAGGATAGGTTTTTAATTTTGATGATCCCAACAATGAAAGAACAAGATCAAACAAAGTCAACCAATATAAAGTGGCACAATTTAACTATTGATAGAGAAAAGTTAGAGAAAATGAGAGGTCATAAAGGAATGGTTATCTGGTTTACAGGTTTATCTGGCTCTGGTAAAAGTACTTTAGCCAACGCTTTAAATGAAGTTTTACACTTAGATGGTTTTTCGACTTATGTGTTGGATGGAGATAATATTAGACACGGTTTATGTAAAGATCTTGGTTTTTCGGATCAAGATAGAGAAGAAAATATACGAAGAATTGGAGAAGTTGCGAATTTATTTATGAATGCTGGGATAATTACTATTACAGCATTCGTTTCACCATTTATTAGCGATAGAGATAAGGTGAGAAAAATTATTGGATCTAAGGATTTTATTGAAGTTTATTGTGCTGCTGATATCGCAGTTTGCGAAAATAGGGATACTAAAGGTCTTTATAAGAAAGCTCGTTTGGGTGAAATTAAAGAATTTACAGGGATTTCTAGTCCATATGAAGCTCCTCATAATCCTGAAATTGTTGTTGATACAGGTTCTTTAGACTTAAATGATTCCGTTGAAAAAGTTATGAACTACCTTAAAAAAGAAAACTTTCTTAACAAGGCCTAAAAGAAAAATGAATTCATTTATTTTGAAGATAATTGTCAGGTCCAATAGTTGATAACTTACTATTTTTAGTTCTTACCTGTGTATGTAGATTTTCTCTAAATTCTTTTAAATTTTTCTTTATGGATTCATCAAATAAACTGATAATCTCTATTGCCAATAATCCAGCATTCTGACCTCCATTAATTGCAACTGTTGCAACTGGAATCCCAGCGGGCATTTGAACGATTGATAAAAGAGAGTCAATCCCCTTAAGTGTCTTGCTCTCTACTGGTACGCCAATTACAGGAATGCAAGTTATGGATGCCAGCATTCCTGGAAGATGAGCAGCACCACCAGCACCGGCAATTATTACTTTTATGTTTTCTGATTCTGCATTTTTTGCATATTCCATCATTTCCATAGGTGTTCTATGAGCAGAAAGTATACAAACTTCAGTTTTTATTCCAAATTCTCTTAAAACATCAATGGCTGGTTTCAATGTTTTTAGATCTGAATCACTACCCATTACGACAGCAATTTTATAAATATCTTTAGAATTCAATTCTGACAAAATAACAAAACAATTCTTTCCCATAATGGCGTGCAATTAATTTGGCGCCAGTTAGTTAGTATAAAAAGAATAAATTTTCATAGAATATTATGACGTCAAATAAGATTATCGAAAAGACTGAAGTTAGGGAGTACTTTAATGGAACTGGCTTTGAAAGATGGAATAAAATTTATAGCAAATCTGATGAAATTAATACAGTTCAGAAAAATATTAGGAAAGGACATCAAAAAACTGTAGATGATGTAGTCTCATACATCAAAAATTATCCTGAACTAACAAAAAAAAGTTATTGTGATGCAGGCTGTGGAGTGGGAAGTCTTTCCATACCTTTACTAAGACTTGGTATAAAAGAACTACAAGTGAGCGATATTTCTTCTGAAATGATTAAAGAAACAAAGAAACGTATTAATGAATTAGGTTTGAATCAAGGTAAAATTAAATATGAAGTTTGTGATCTAGAAAAATTAAAAGGATTATTTGATGTTGTAGTTTGTTTGGATGTATTTATTCATTATCCTCAACCGGTCGCAGAAGAAATGGTCCAACATTTATGCGATCTAAGCAAAGAAAAACTTATCGTTAGCTTTGCTCCTTATACTCCAGTTCTTGCTGTTCTAAAAAATATTGGGAAATTATTTCCTGGGCCAAGTAAAACTACAAGAGCATATACATTGAAAGAAAAGGGTATTATTGATGCTGCTAAAGAAAGAGGATTTAAAGTGGTTAAAAAGAAATTAAATCAAGCTCCTTTTTATTTTTCAAAACTAATTGAATTCGAAAAGATTAAATAATTTATTTTACTAAATGATTTTCAAGTGCATAACGAACTAATTCGGTTCGGCTAGATGTACCTGTCTTGATAAAAAGTCTACTTACATATTTCTCAACATTTCTAATTGATGTTTCAAGCTGTCTTGCAATTTCCTTGTTCATCAGTCCCTCTGCTACTAGTTGAAGCACACTTGCTTCTCTTGGAGTAAAACTAGGAAGATTTATTTTATTTTCTGGATTTGTCTGGTTTTGGTCTGTGAGCATAGATTTTATTTCAGTAATTTGTTTTGCCATTTTGCTTACATCAATATCTGCGAATCGTGCCGCTTCTTTTAGTAAACGTTCTTGTCTGTTGATTACATTTTTAACTCTTGCAGCTAATTCATCGGGATCGAAAGGTTTGGAAATATAATCGTCAACTCCTGCAAGATAACCTTCAGTTCTGTCTAGGGTCATTCCTTTTGCAGTTAGAAAAATAACTGGAGTTCCCCCTAATTTTTCATCCTCTCTAATTTTTTCTAATAAAGCATAACCGTTGGCTCGGGGCATCATAACATCGCTAATTATCAAATCGGGGAAAACTGTTTGAGCTTTTTCCCAACCATCCTCTCCATCAACTGCAATAAATATTTCAAAGCCCTCATCTTCTAGAAATGTTTTTACAGCTGTTCTTAAACCAGGCTCATCATCAACTAATAAAATTCTTGATTTTCTTCCCGGTTCATTATTTATTTGATTAATTTCATTCATTTTTTTAATTCTTTAATTTGCTTTTCTAGTAATAAACAGAATTTTATATACTAAACATAATGCTATCAACTCCCATACTACTAGACTATCAATCTTCGACTCCTTGCTCTAAAGATGTTGTTGATTCTATGAAACCTTTTTGGAGTGAGATATTTTCTAACCCTGCAAGCAAATCTAATTTGGCGGGGATTAACGCAAGCGCTATATTGGAAGCCTCAAGAGAAAAAATAGAACAAAATTTATTTCTTAAAAATAAAAAAGTTATTTTTACAAGTGGAGCAACAGAATCTAATAACTTAGCCTTATTAGGTTTTGCTAGAAATTACTATAAAAAAACAGGAAATTATGGACATATTATTACCTTAAAAACAGAGCATAAAGCTGTTTTGGAGCCTCTAAACCAACTAAAAAAAGAGGGATTTATGGTTACAGAAATTAATCCTGAGAAGGATGGCTTAATTTCAGAAGAACAATTCAAAAAAAATATAAGAGAAGATACATTTCTGGTTAGTGTCATGTTGGCAAATAACGAAATAGGAGTTATTCAGCCCATAGAGAATATTTCAAAAATATGTAAATCGCAAGGAATAACTTTTCACTCTGATTTCGCACAATGTCTAGGTTATATCGAGTTAGACAATCTTTTATCAGATGTAAATATGATTACGATGAGTTCTCACAAAATATATGGTCCTAAAGGGATAGGACTTCTCTTAATTGATGAAGAAATTAATCTTGACCCTTTAATTGTTGGAGGAGGTCAGGAATATGGTCTCAGGTCTGGTACATTACCTCTTCCTTTAGTAGTTGGCTTTGCTAAAGCAATAGAGATAGCAGTTTTAAATCAAAAAAATAATGCTGAGAAATTACGTTTATACAGAAATAACCTTTTAGAGGGTTTGTTAGAAAATAATTCTGGTTTATTAATTAATGGCTCCATAGAAAAAAGATTACCTCATAATTTAAATTTGACTGTATTGGATTTAAACGGAGCAAAGTTTCATAAACTTTTAAAATCTAAAATAATTTGTTCTAGTGGATCTGCATGCAGTAATGGTGAACCATCTCATGTTTTACTAGCCTTAGGTAGATCTTTCAGAGAAGCAGAATCTTCAATAAGGTTAAGTATTGGATTAAGCACTAACTCAGACGATATAAAACAAGCAATTCATATTCTTACAAATACGATCAAATCATTACGTTAGAAATTATTAGCTCTTTAATTTAATTGAGCAATTCTTAATTTCCCACTTCTAGCTCTTTTATTTAATTCAACTTCTTGTACTGAAGGAGTTATTGGCTTTTTTGTTAGGTTTTTTAGTCTTTGATCATTTTTAAAAGAATTTTTAACTAACCTATCCTCCAGGGAATGAAAACTAATAATAGAAATAATTCCTCCCGGCAAAAGCCATTCAGGAACAACTTGCAAAAATTTTTCTAATACGTCAATTTCTTTATTAACGGCAATTCTTAGTGCTTGAAATGTTCTTGTCGCTGGGTGTATTTTTTTATATCTTTGTTTTGGTGGGAAGCAGCCCGCAATAGAATACGCTAACTCTTTTGTCCCAGAATATTTCCCATTTTCCTTCAAATCCATTTTTATTTTCCTAGCAATTTTTCTTGATAATCTCTCATCTCCATATTTATAAATTAGGTTAGCTAGATCTTTTTCATTTAAAGCCTCAATTAATTTCTCTGCATCAACCTCAAGAAAAGGATTCATTCTCATATCAAGTGGACCATCTTTTTGAAAGCTAAATCCTCTTTTAGGGTCATCAATTTGATTACTATTTACTCCAAGATCTGCAATTACAAAAGAAACTTTTTCTTTTGGTACAAAATCAGCAAAATTTGAAGCCCTTATATCAATCCTATTTTGAAATTCATCAAGTTTTTTTGATGCTGATTTTCTCGCGAATGGATCTTGATCAAGTCCAATTATATTTAAATCCGAATATTTTCTCAATAAATGATAAGAGTGCCCTCCTCCTCCTAAAGTTGCGTCTATTCCTTTAATTTTGTTGTTATGTATTAGCGGGTAATGCTCTAATGAGGCCATAATCTCATCTGTCATCACTGATTTATGATTGAAAAAAGATGAATCAGATAGGTCAGTTTGCATAACTTTCGACTAAGATTTGTTTAGAAGTTAAATTTCGAATGGCTCAGCTCGAGACTAGAACAGAACCAATGGTGGTCAATTTTGGCCCTCACCATCCTTCAATGCATGGGGTTTTAAGGTTAGTTGTAACTCTTGATGGTGAGAATGTCATTGATTGTGAGCCAGTAATTGGATATTTACATAGAGGAATGGAAAAGATAGCTGAAAACAGGACAAATGTAATGTATGTCCCTTATGTAAGCAGAATGGATTATGCAGCAGGAATGTTTTATGAAGCTATTGTAGTAAATGCTCCTGAAAGATTAGCTAATATTCCAGTTCCTAAAAGAGCTAGTTACATCAGAGTTCTTATGCTCGAACTTAATCGTATTGCTAATCATCTTTTGTGGCTTGGTCCCTTTTTAGCAGACGTAGGAGCTCAAACTCCATTTTTCTATATTTTTAGAGAAAGAGAAATGATCTATGATCTCTGGGAAGCTGCTACTGGACAAAGGCTAATAAATAATAATTTCTTTAGGATAGGAGGTGTCGCATGTGATCTTCCATATGGATGGTTAGATAAATGTATAGATTTTTGCGATTGGTTCGGTCCCAAGATAGACGAATACGAAAAATTAATAACAAATAATCCAATTTTTAGAAAAAGAATCGAAGGTCTCGGAACAATACAAAGAGACCAAGCAATTAATTGGTCTTTATCTGGGCCAATGCTTAGAGCCTCTGGAGTTTCCTGGGATTTAAGGAAAGTCGATAGTTATGAATGTTATGACGATTTTGATTGGCAGATTGCTTCAGAAAAAGAAGGTGATTGTTACGCGAGATATCGAGTAAGAGTTGAAGAGATGAGACAATCACTAAGTATCATTCGCCAAGCCTGCAAAATGATTCCAGGAGGTCCAACAGAAAATTTAGAAGCTCAAAGAATGGCGACTGAAGATAAAAAAAGTGAAATATTTGGTATTGACTATCAATATGTAGCTAAGAAGGTTGCTCCAACTTTTAAAATTCCTAACGGAGAATTATATACAAGATTAGAGTCCGGCAAAGGAGAAATAGGTGTATTTATTCAAGGAAATAATGAAGTTACCCCATGGAGATTTAAAATCAGAGCAGCTGATTTAAATAATCTGCAAATATTGCCTCATATTCTTAAAGGTGCCAAAATCGCTGATATTATGGCAATCCTTGGTTCAATAGATGTCATTATGGGATCTGTTGATAGATAATTTCTTTAAATGAAACCCTCTGACTGGTTAATATTGCAGAAGAAGGTAAGGTTTGGTGATTGTGATTCTGCAGGTGTAATTCATTTTCATAACTTATTAAAATGGTCGCATGAAGCTTGGGAAGAAAGTATTGAAATCTATGGGATCCCTTGTCATGATATTTTTCCAGATTTTTCTATACGTAAAAGTCAAATTATTTTTCCAATAGTAAATTGTGAAGCAAACTTTCATGCGCCTATAAAAATTGGAGATTTATTAAAAGTAAAAATTTCCCCTCAAAAAATTAATACTCATTTGTTCCAAGTAAATAGCTTTTTTATAAAAAATGGAAATAAAGTAGCCGAAGGGAAAATTATACACTGTTCTTTAGATGTTGATTCAAGAAATAAAATAGAAATTCCCGATCAGCTAGAAAGATGGATAGAGGCTTCTAATGTGAGTACAAATTTAAAAGAATGCTGATTATTATTTTTTAAATTTATAGTTTATTTTTTCTGTACTGGTTTTTTTGTTTTTAACAATCCACTTTTCAGGCTTTTCATGTTTAGGCCAACTTTGAGAAAAATTTTTTAATAAATTTAAAGAAATTTCAATATTTTTATCATTTGTAAGTTCTCTAAATTCAACTATTACTTTAATTTTATTTCCCCATAATTTGTTAGATACTTTCGAAATATTGAATTTATTAATTGGGATATTTTCTTTCATAATGAAATCATTTAATCTAGATTCAATTACTTCAGGGAAAACAACTTCTCCTCCTGAATTAAAGGCATTATCACTTCTTCCAACAAATTTTAAATAGTAAGAATTATTGATTTGCTTAATTTCACCAAAATCACTTGTTTGCCACCACCCATTTTTATTTTTGAAATTTTCAGTTTTTAAAGAATCTATTATTTCGATTCCAATTCTGGCTGATTTTATTTCTATTAATCCTTGTGTGTTAATTCTTATTTTTGTATCAGGTAGTATTTCTCCAACATTTTTAAAACCCATTAAGAATTCTTTTGGTTTTAAACTCGTAACCATTGCTGCTGTTTCAGTTGAGCCGTAACAAGGTGCTAATTTTATTTTTTCTTTTATACATTGTTCTGTAGTTTCGTCTGAAATTGAAGCTCCACCTACCCAAATTAGATCAAAAATTTTTAGCCAACTAATTCCATCTTTTTGAGCTAAAAGTCTTTGTAATTGGGTAGGTACTAATGACGTAATCAAGTGTTTTTTGTTTTTTTTAAATTTAATTGTGAAAAGTAAAAGTTCTCGAGTTTTTTTTATCAAATTCGGAGAAATATTAATACAATCACATCCCCAAGTTTGACTTCTAAAAATTGGCATTAATCCACTTATATGGTTCAGGGGTAAAGTATTTAAAATTAAGCAGTTTTGTAATTCAAATCCTTGCTCTATTAGCCATTGACCTGATGTAGTTGCAGATAATTTAAGATTATTTAAATGGTGAAAACATTGTCTCGGTTTTCCAGAACTCCCACTACTGTTTAAGATAATTGCTGGCCCATTTTCAGTAATTGAATCTAATACATCTTTGTCTTCATAAAATTTGTTTTTTACATAAATAATTTTATTCTCTCTAATTTTTTCAATAATTTTTTCTACAGATTCAGTTTCGTTATTTTCAACTTCAATAGTATGAATTTTATTTTTCATAGTTGATCCCATATCTTTTTTGCTTCATTTAAAAATAGAAACGAATTAGGGAATTTATTCATTGCTAAACCAGGAACTTTTGGCGTTGGTCCTTGTAATTGTAGAGAAGATAAATGATGGAGCCATCTCTTTCCTATTCCAGTTTCAAATGAGGTACTTATAGATATTAAAGCTTTTTTATTTTCTAATTCTCTTAAAAGCTTAACTGGATTATTTTCTTGAGAAGGCCTTCTTATTTGCCAACCCTTCCACTCATCAATCAAAGTTGGAAATTTTAAAAGTGATTCGTCTAAAGCTATTGGAATTTTTTTGTTTAGTTCTGTCAGTCCATCAATATCATCAACACAGAGAGGTTGTTCTAACCAATCTATATTTTTATTATCTTTCAAAATATCAGCCCATCTATTAGCTATGTTTCTCCCCCAAGAACCATTAGCATCTATTCTTAACTTAATATTATTACCTATTTTGCTTAAAATTTCTTCTAATTTTGCTTCCTCCTCATGGTTATTTTTTAGTGCTACTTTCCATTTTAAGGTTAATGATTTTCCAATATCACAATGTCTTTTTTTAATATCATTTAGATCTGAAACTACATTTTCATGATTTAACAATATGGCTGTTTTACCAATTTCATCAAAGTAGTAGTTTTCTTTAAAAATTATTTTTCCATTGATCTCAGCTAATGCAGAATTTATTGCAGATTGAATGCATGGGTGAAAAATATTTATTTGCTCAGATAAATTAAATTCCTCTATGTACTCAGGGATCATATCTAGTTGTTTCGCACACTTTTTTAAGTCTTTTTTATCTAGCGGTGAAACTTCTCCAAACCCTATTTTTTTATCATTACTTATTAATTTAATTATCCAGCCCGATTTTGTATGGTAATTGGTTTTAGAATTTTCTACTTTGGCCGATAACTTAAAACTATAAGATTTTTTTTGAAATATTAAGTTCATTTATTTAGCAAGTAATTAAATATTAATCCTGTGATTAAACCAATTCCATTAAGAGTTTGAAATTTTATTGCGACGAATTTGCAATTTTTTATTGCAGAAGGTTTTGCATACGAAGATTTTAATAAATTTATAAGTCTTATTGCTTTAGGAAAACTAAGCAAATAAAGGATGCAAAATACTGGAATAAATCCATATACTATTGTGAAAAGTTGAAAAATATATATTGTAAAAATTATCCAAGGCACAAATTGAGAACCTTTTTTTGCCCCTAAGCGAACTAAAGGTGAATTTTTCCCATGCTTTTTATCTTCAGAAATTTGATGAAAATGAGAACAAAATAATACAAGAGTTGTTGCCAAGGAAGGGCCTGAACCAAGTAATAAAGAAACTTTCCATGGAATATCTTCGAAGTAAATATTAGACGGATTTAACGCAATTAAGACTGCAGAGTACGCAAAAGGTCCAAATGCAAGCCAGCATAATGGTTCTCCTAAACCTTGATAGCCCAATCTAAAAGGAGGACCTTGATATAAATATCCTAAGAAGCAGCAAGCTGCCACCAAAATAAAAATGTTTATACTTGTTGATACTGAAATAATTAAAATTATTAATAAACCAATAACTAAAGATGTATATGCAATAAATGAAATTATTTTTTTATTTTTTACAAGATTTACAATTGAATGGAATTTAAATTCATCTATTCCTGTTTCTGCGTCGTATAAATCATTGGTTAGATTTTCCCAAAGTAATATCAAAATTGCAGCTAAAGTAAATGAAATCAAATTATAAATTTTTACCTCTTGATATTGATTGAGCAAGTAAGCCCCTGTTATTAAAACTGGAAGTATGGCAACAGAATAAAGAGGCCATTTTACTGCTTTTTTCCATAATTTTTTTTTATCTTCGTCCATTTTTAATTAACACGCAAAATTAGATAATTATTGAATGTAGTTTATAAATTGAGTTACATTTTTTACTTTATTGCATCATTTTTAGTTATTTTCAATAAGTAATGAAAAATGATTTAAACTTAACAGATTTTTTAAAAGGTGTATTTTCCTCTTTTGATAAGAAAGTTGAAAATTCTGGATTAGTAAGTATTTGTGTTGAGATTCCTTGTATTGATTTATTTCAAGTTTATGAATTGTTAATAAATCAATATTCGTTTTCTTCATTTTGGGAGGAATCTGATGGCATTTCATATATAGCTTTCGAGAAGTGTAAATATGTTACTTTGGATGGCCCAAAAAGATTTGAGGTAGCAAAAGAGTTTAATTCTGAGAATTTTAAAAATTTAATTAACTTAACTAATGAATCGCATAATTCTGCACTTTCAAAAATAATTTATTTATTTTCTTTCTCTGAAAATTTTAATAATAAGAATTTACCTTTAGATATCCCTAGTTTGGAAGCCATTTTGCCAAAAATATTAATTACTAAAAGTGGCAAGAATTGCTGGTTAAGAATCAATGGTCATGTTGAAGGTAAATCATCATTAAGAACATTAATTGAAGAAATATGGACAATTAGAAATCAAGTTATTAATTCTGGCTCAGAATTAATAAAATCATCTGGCTTAAAAACTAGTTTTGATTCCCCTTTTATTGATGATTTCTCACGCTCCTTAGAAACTTCTAAAACAAACATGAAAAAAGTAGTAAATAGAGGAATTCAATTAGTAGAGAAAGATATCCTCGAAAAGATAGTTTTAGCGAATAGGATTAAAATAAAACTTAAAAATAAATTAGATTTAGTAGAAATTTTAAAAAGATTTAAAAAGAATCAACCAAATACATGTAGATACGTTTGGAAAAGGAATAGTAAGGATATTTTGTTTGGAGCATCTCCAGAAAAATTATTTTCTTTCTCTAAACCTAATTTAACTTTAGAGGCTCTTGCTGGAACTATCTCTACTAATTCAAATTTTAAGAAACTCCTAAAAAGTACTAAAAACTTAAAGGAACATAATTATGTAATAGAACATTTGATTAAATCTTTAGAAGTTTCAAAAATAACAAACTTTAAAAAAAGTGATATCAAGGTAAATTCATTTGGAGATATTTCTCATTTGCAAACACTCATTTTCTCTAAAGTTGAAAATATTTGTCCTTTTGAATTGCTTAAAAACTTACATCCATCTCCAGCTGTTTGTGGATACCCAAAAAATGCAGCATTGGATTGGATAAACACTCTTGAGTCTTTTCCTAGAGGAAATTATGCTTCTCCAATGGGTTGGGTTGATTCATCAGGCAATGCTTCATTTCTTTTGGCAATAAGAGGCGCAAGATGTATTGAAGAAAATATTGAATTTACTGCAGGTTCAGGTATAGTTTCTGGCTCCGTTTTAGAGAAAGAAATAGATGAGATTAAATTAAAATTTGAATCTATAGCAAAACAGATATTTTGCGCTAAAAATCCTAGATAATTTCTACTAATTTTTCAATAACTTCTTCTGAAACATTTTTATTCGATAAATTTTCTATTTCTCTTAAACCTGTTGGACTGGTTACATTAATCTCGCTAAGCATTCCATTTATTACATCAATACCTACAAAAAATAAACCCTCATCTTTGAAGTGTTGAGATAATTCTGAGCAGATACTTTTTTCTTTTTCTGTTAATAATGTAGGTTCGGCCTTGCCTCCCATCGCTAAATTACTCCTAAAATCGCCTCCTTGAGGAATCCTATTTATTGATCCAATTGCTTCTCCGTTTACGATAATTATTCTTTTATCACCCTCTATGACTTCAGGAATAAATTTTTGCATCATAACGGGTAATTCTTCTTGAGAAGTGATTAATTCAATGATTGATTTAATTCCTGGAGAATTTTTATTTATCCTTATAACACCTTGACCACCTTTTCCTCCAAGTGGTTTTATGACTACTTCATTATTTATATTTGCAAAATTAATAAGATCTTTTACCTTACTCGCAACTATTGTAGGTGCCATTAAGTGGCTGTATCTTAAAGCACCTAGCTTTTCATTCCACGCTCTTAACGATGAGGGTTTGTTAATTACTTTTACGCCTTTTCTTTCGGCAACTTCTAAAAGATGGGTTGCATATAAATAAGCCTCATTTACAGGAGGATCTTTTCTCATCCAAATGCAATTAAATTCGGCGAGAGGTATGCAATCATTCTCTTTGAAAGAAATCCACGGAATTACTTCAACTTTTACGGAAGATGCCCATACTTCATCACCTCTAGCTTCCAGGTCTTGAGGAGTACAACTCCAGATTTCAATATTTTTTTTTGATGATGCTTGCATTAAAGCAGCAGTTGAATCTTTTAAGGGATTTATATTTTTAATTGGATCTATTACGAATAGAAATTTCATAAGATCTAGTTTAATAATGCTTCTAATTTCTTTTCATTTTCTAATGCGTAGAGATCATCGCAGCCTCCGATACCCTCATTATCTATAAATATTTGTGGTAATGTTCTTCTACCATCAGCTCTTTCAATCATTAATGCTCTGGCATCTTCGTCGCCATCTATTTTATATTCTGTAAAATTTACATTTTTTTTCTTGAGTAGTGATTTTGCTCGAATACAGAATGGGCAATATTGCCAAGTATAAATTTCAACTTTGGACATTTTTTTAAAATAATACTTAGTTTATACTATTAAACAAAAGTGCTTGTTAGATTATAAATAACGATTAAATTCTATTTTGATAGATATTACAGATTTCAAAAAAGATCTTTCGGAACTAACAGAGCGCCTGGGTAATGCTCAGGATTGTCTTTGACGTTCCAAGATTAAAAGCGAAAAGGAAAGAGTTAGAGCAAATTTCTGCTCAGCCTGAATTTTGGGATAATCAAGAAGAAGCTAAAAAGCAAATGTTAATCCTTGATGATGTCAAAGCACAGCTCGAATTGTTAGATAAATGGAAAACTTTTATTTCTGATGCTAATGCCTCTCTTGAGCTTTATTCTCTAGAACCCGAAGAGGAAATGATTTTAGAATCGCAGCTGGGATTAAAGAAATTAAGAGAGAATTTGGATAAATGGGAATTTGAAAGATTGTTATGTGGTGAATACGATAAGGAAGGAGCAGTAGTTTCTATTAACGCAGGTGCGGGTGGAACAGATGCGCAGGATTGGGTAGAGATATTATTAAGAATGTACTCTAGATGGGCCGATAATAATCAAATGAGCCTTGTCATTAATGAATTATCTCAAGGAGAAGAAGCAGGTATTAAAAGTGTAACGTTCGAAATTGATGGAAAATATGCATATGGCTATCTGCAACATGAAAAAGGAACTCATAGATTAGTAAGAATTTCTCCTTTTAATGCCAATGGCAAAAGACAAACCAGCTTTGCTGGGGTAGAGGTTATGCCAAAATTAGATGATAATATTTCACTTGATATACCTGAAAAAGATTTAGAAATTACAACGAGTAGATCCGGTGGAGCTGGAGGACAAAATGTTAATAAAGTAGAAACAGCAGTGAGAATTGTTCATTTGCCTTCAGGGATTTCAGTAAGATGTACGCAAGAAAGATCTCAATTACAAAATAAAGAAAAAGCTATGTTACTTTTAAAGTCTAAACTATTAGTGATTGCTAAAGAACAACGAGCTGCTGAAGTCGCTGATATTAAAGGTGATATTGTGGAAGCTGCATGGGGCAATCAAATAAGAAATTATGTTTTCCATCCCTATCAAATGGTAAAAGATCTTAGGACTATGCAGGAGACTAACGAGTTAGATAGTGTTTTAGATGGTGGACTTGACCCATTTATTCATGAATTATTACGTATGAATATTTCTTCTAATGAATTTATTGAATAACTAATGGAAAATAAAAACGAAATTTTAGAAAAAAAAGTTTCTCCTCCAAGCTTTATAAAGCTTGCTATGAGAAATATGGTAAGGAAAGGCTCAAAAAGTATTTCTCATTTTTCAATAACCTTTCTAGTTTTAATTGGGATATTAATACTTGTGGCCACAATAGGTAAGCCCAATATTCCAGTTTAAGAATGTATGAAAGAAAAAATTATTTCTGAAATAAATTTAGATTTGGTTTTTCAATGTAATGATTTCTCTCAATTTTCAAATAAGTTAAAAGATACAAAAACTCATCTTATTTTTGAATCTATTTTTTGGGAGAAAGTTTTTTTATCTTGGATAAATACTATATTAAAAAAAGAGGATTATGAATTACCAAATTATATTTTTGAAAAAAAATCTTTTTCATTAGGCTTACAGATAATATCTAATCAAGAAATTGCTTCTTTGAATAAGAAATGGATGCAAAAAAATGGTCCAACTGATGTTCTATCTTTTCCAATTATTTCTGATGAATCTCTAAATAATTTAGAACATATAGAGTTGGGAGATATTTTTATATCATTAGAGATGGCACTTGAGCAATCTTATGAATATAAACATTCAATCTATAGAGAGATGATCTGGTTGGCTAGTCATGGATTTTTACATCTTTTGGGATGGGAACATAATAATGAGCATGATTTAGAAAATATGTTAAATTTCCAAGAATATTTAATTACTCTATTAGATTAAAAATAAATGGAAAAAAAAATAAACTATTTAGAAAATAGAAAAGAATCATACAAAACTTCTAGTAATGTATTTATAAGTTTTAAATATGCTTTCAGTGGTATTAGTTATGTATTAAAAACTTCAAGAAATTTTAAAATTCAATTATTTTTTGCAGTTACAAGTTTAATAATTGGTTTTTTACTGAAAATTAGTCTAAGTAATTATGTTATTTTGATTGCAACAATAATGTCTGTTTTGATATTAGAAATATTGAACACATCTATTGAATCAATCGTTGATTTAGTAGTGAAAAAAGAATTTAGTATTTTGGCTAAAATTTCAAAAGATACTTCTGCAGGAGCAGTATTATTGGCTTCCATTAATTCTGTTATTATTGCTGTATATATCTTTCTTCCTAAAATAAAGTTGTTATTTTAAATCCATATAAATATGTTTCTTGTTATTGATAATTACGATAGTTTTACTTATAACCTTGTTCAATATTTAGGAGAACTTTCAGTTGAGCATGAAATAACTAAAGAATTAATAGTTAAAAGAAATGATGAAATTACTTTAGAAGAAATTATCAAACTAAATCCTGGTGGAATTCTCTTATCTCCAGGTCCAGGTAATCCAGATCAATCTGGAATTTGTCTGCCAATTCTAAAAAAATTATCTAAAAATATTCCGACCTTGGGAGTTTGTTTAGGTCATCAAGCTTTGGCCCAAGCTTTTGGAGGTAAGGTTATAGTTGGGAAAGAACTTATGCATGGTAAGACATCTAAAATATTTCATAATCAAAAAGGATTGTTTAAAGATATCGAGACTCCATTTGTGGCTACTAGATACCATAGTCTTATAGTTGATTCAAGTTCTTTACCATCTTGTTTCGATATAACTGCGACTTTAGAAGACTCAACAATTATGGCTATCTCTCATAAAGAATATAAACATTTACATGGGGTACAGTTCCATCCTGAAAGTGTGTTGACGCAATTTGGTCATAAATTAATTAGTAATTTTCTAAAAATGGCTGAACAAAAGTAAAATAAAAAAAAATAATATTATGATTTCTCAAATTAAAAACTTTTTATTTTTGATATTAGTTAGCTCTTTTTTACCTACCTCATTATTGGCAAGGAACTTAGGAATAAAAAGTTTGGGACATAGTAGTTTTTTAATTACTAGTGCAGATAAATCTATTCTTATAAATCCCTTTAAAGCAATAGGTTGTGCAAGTAATTTAAAGGAGCCAAAAGAAGTCAAAGTAGATTTTATTTTGGCTAGTTCTAGGCTTCCAGATGAAGGATATAACCCTAATGATCACTTAATGTTCGTTGAGCCAGGAATCTATCAATTTGAGGATATTTTTTTAAATGGAATTTCTGTACCACATGACAGAGTAGATGGAAGAAGATTTGGGATGGCAACTGTTTGGAGTTGGGAGCAGAATGATCTTAAAATTGTTCATATGGGAGGAGCTGCTGGTGATATTGATATAAACAGTCAAATTATTTTGTCTGGTCCAGATATATTGTTTATTTCAATTGGAGGAGGAGTAAAATCTTACAATGGTAAAGAAGCCTCAAAAATAGTTAAGCTTCTAAAACCTAATGTAGTTATTCCTGTTCACTTTGAACGCGGCAAAAAAATTAATAAAGAATGTGATTTCTCAAATGCTGATTTATTTATCGAAAATATGAAAGATTTTAAAGTAAAATATGTTGGAAAAGATTTTCAAATAAAACCTAAAAGAATCGATCAAAATACAATTTATATTTTCAGTAATTAATTTTTTAAATCTAATATCTTGTAATTTTCCCAGAAAAAAATCATTTGTTCTTTAGTCCCAATACTAACCCTTATAGAATTACCAATATCTTTTTTGTTTTCCATACTTCTAATAAGAATACCTTTTTCTCTCATCTGTTTTATTAAGATTTTAGGATCTTTTTTTGGCCAAATTAAGAAATAATTACCTCCACTAAAGTGAGTTCTGATTTTTGTTGATTTAAATTTATTTAAAATCCATTCCCTCGCCTTTTTTACTTCTAAAACATAATTATCAATATATGATTTGTCTTTAAGTGCTGCTAATGCAGCTGTTATAGCAAAGCTGTTTACATCATATGGTCCTGTAACTTTATTAATGTACTGAATTAAACTTTTATTGCCAAAAGTAAAACCTATTCTTAAACCAGCTAGACCTGCAGTTTTTGAAAGAGATTGGATTATTAGTATATTTTTACTCTTTTCAAAATCTATCGATTCAAGAAGACTATCTCCATTAAATTTTTCATATAGTTCATCAACAACTATTAATGAATCTTTATTGATATTGGCTAAATTAATTATTTCATGAGAGCTTAGAACAGTTCCTGTTGGATTATTTGGATTGCAAATAAATATTAACTTTGGATTATGCTTTATTATTTTTTCCCTAAATTCTTCGATGGGGAATAGAAAATTTTCTCCAATGTAAGAACAACTTATTTTTTTCATTCCTCGGATTTCTGCACAAGGAGAATAGTAACCAAAAGTTGGATTTGTGGTTAGAAATATTTGATCTTTTTCTCCAAAGCAATTGAAAATTGCATTTATTGCTGCATCTGCTCCATTGAAAATTCCGATTTCATCATTACCAAATTTTCTTGAATCAAGATATTTATCACATAAAAATTTTTTTAAAAAATTATATTCTGGATAAATTGAAATTTCATCTAATTTTATCGCTTGTAATGCCTCTAGAACCTTAGGACTTGGACCTAAAGTATTTTCATTAAAGTCTAAGCGGAGTAAATTTCTTCTATTTTCTAAAGGTGCAGAGTAAGACTGCATATTTATTATTTCTTCTCTTGGTTTTGGGAAAAGATTATTTAATGGATCAAAATCATTCATTACATTCTTTCTAAAGTTTCAATTCCTAAAAGCTCTAAGCTTAATTTTAGTGTTTTTGCAGTTAGGTCACATAAATTAAGCCTAGAAATTTTTATATTTTTTTCTTCTTTGAGGATTGGAACTTGATCATAAAATCTATTAAAAGTCTGACATAGCTCGAACAGATAATTGCATAATCTATTTGGCATTAAGTCTTTTTCAATAGAAATTATGACTTCATCCAACTTAAGTAATTTTCTGATAAGTTTCCACTCAGATTTATGTTCATAATTTACGTACTGAAAATCTTTAGAGTCATAAACAAAATTATTTTTTCTTTTAATTCCTAAAATTCTTACAAGTGTATATAACAAATAAGGAGCAGTATTACCATTTAGGGAAAGCATTTTATCAAAACTAAATTGATAATTGGTAATCCTATTTTGACTTAAATCTGCATACTTAACAGCTCCTAATCCAATAATTCTTGAAGTATTTGCTATAAACTCTTCGGTCTCATAACGATCTTCATCTTCTAATCTTTTCAATAAATCTTCTTTTGCTCTTCTAACTGCTTCATTTAATAAATCTTTTAGGCGTATTGTTTCACCTTCTCTTGTCTTTAGTTTTTTGCCATCAATTCCTTGAACTAACCCAAAAGGGACATGGTCTAATTTACAATTTTCTGGGATCCATTTTGCTTTTTTTGCAACTTGAAAAACTCCAGCAAAATGATTTGCTTGCCCATGATCAGTTACATAAATAATTCTTGAAGCATCATCGCCATAAGGAGGTTTATTGAATCTGTATCTTATAGCAGCAAGATCTGTAGTGGCATAATTAAAACCCCCATCTTTTTTTTGAATAATTAGCGGTAAAGGTTTGCCTTCTTTATTAGTCATCCCATCTAAAAATACACATTTTGCTCCTTGATCTTCTACTAATATTTTTTCTAAATTCAAATCATCAATAACTGATTTTAAGAAGGGATTATAAAAAGATTCACCTCTTTCTTCTATTTTTATTTTTAAATTTTTATAGATTTCATCAAATTCTTTCCTTGATTGATCACATAATAATTTCCAAGCTTTAATCGATTTAATATCTCCACTTTGTAACTTAACTACTTCCTCTCTAGATCTTTTTTGGAATTCAGATTCGTTATCAAATCTTTTTTTTGATTCTTTATAAAATTCAACTAAATCACTTATTTTGATCTTTCCTATTTCTTCTAGATCATTTGAATATAAATCTTTGAGCTGAGTAATAAGCATGCCAAATTGTGTTCCCCAATCACCAACATGATTGAGTCTTAATACTTCATAACCTCTTAACTCGAAAATTCTAGATATTGAGTCACCTATTATTGTTGATCTTAAATGCCCTACATGCATTTCTTTAGCAATATTAGGGCTAGAAAAATCTACAATAACTTTATTGGACAAACCACTATCTAAATCCTTTCTAATGAGAGGTATGCCAGCCCTATTACATTGAATATTTGACTTAATTTCATTTATTAGAACCTCATCTTTTAATTTTATATTTATAAATCCAGGTCCAGCTATTTCTAGACTCTTACATAATTTTGATATGCTTTTATTTTTATTTAAAAGGTTAATAAAATCATTAGAAATATCTCTTGGGTTCTTTTTATATATTTTAGATAAACTTAAACAAACATTACATTGATAATCACCAAATTCCTCTTTTGATGATTGTGTAATTAAATTTTTTCTAAGAATTTCGAATTCTCCTTTTTTATCATTTTTTTCAAGACTATCTAAAAGAGATTGTTCAAATTGTTTTGTTAATTTTTTAAAAATGATTAGCATTAATTATTCAATTATTTATCTATATAATTAATTAATATAACGCATACTCAAATCAATCCAATTACTTTTGGTGATTGAAGAACTTGTTGAAATCAAATCAATACCTTTTATTAGATATTTACTAATTTCTTCAGGGTTAATTCCAGAAACTTCTATTATCAAATTTTTATTTACTTCTTTTTTTAAGCTATTCATTGATAAATCTCTTAATTCTTGAACGTTTTTTTTGATTATTTCAGGGCTAAGTTCATCCAATAAGACACTATCTGCTCCTGCTAATACTGCTTCTTTTGCCTGTTCGATATTCTCAGCTTCAATTATGATATGAGTTGTAAAAGGCGAATTTAGTCGAATTTTTTTTACTGCATTATTAAGATTATCTGTCCATGCAATGTGATTTTCTTTTATCATAGCTGCATCGTATAATCCCATTCTATGATTGACTCCACCTCCGCATTTGAATGCATATTTTTCAAATATTCTTAAGCCAGGAGTCGTTTTCCTAGTATCTGATAATTTTATATTTGTACCTTCTAACTTATTTACAAGATTCTTTGTGTATGTTGATATTCCAGATAAATGCATTGCTATATTTAAGCTTATTCTTTCACTAGCTAGCAAACTTTTTGTAGGCCCATATATTTCTAAGAGTTTTTGATCTTTAACAAATTGATCTCCATCAGAGATATTAAATTTTGGACTGATTTTTAAATCAATTTTTCTAAAAATTTCTTTTATAATTTCAACCCCGCAGAATATACCCTCTTCTTTTGCAATCCAATATGCATTACCAATCTCTTCTGTAATAGAGGAACTTGTAAGATCTCCCCTACCTATATCTTCATCGATCCAATTATCAATGATTTTACTTATTATTGGAGTATTTAAATCCACTAAACTAAGAAATAATTAATTAATAAAAATTAAACTGAAGTTAGAGAATCAACTATATATCACTATGTAATTTAACTCAAATTTATTTACCAATACAAAACTTAGAAAAAATATTATCTAGAAGTTCCTCTGTTAATTCTTGACCAGTTATTTTAGATAAGTTTTGAATTCCATCTCTCAGCTCAATTGATAACAAATCAAATGGCAATTTATTTTCAATTATTTCATCAGTATCATTTAAATTAGATAAGCAAGCAGACAAATTTGTTAGATGTCTTTCGTTTAAAAATATATTGATATTTTCTACTTGTTTTAATCCGCATTTTTTTATAATTGTGTCTATTAATAATCTTTCACCATCATTATTCTTAATACTCATAAGAATTGTGTTTTTTAACTCATTTGAATTAATATTTTTGCAATCAATTAAATCTTTTTTATTGCCCAAAATAGTAATTAATTTTTCTTTGGGAATTTCTTGTATTATTTTTTTGTCTTCTTCATTAAATCCTTCTTCAAGACTATAAATATAAATTATAAAATCTGACTCTTTTATTTTCCCAAAACTTTTTTTAATTCCAATACTTTCAATTTGTTCATGAGTTTCTCTTATGCCAGCAGTATCAATTATTTTCATTGGAATATCATTAATAGTTAAATTAACTTCAATAACATCTCTAGTTGTTCCAGGAATATTAGTTACGATTGCTTTCTCTTTTTTTGCAAGCAAATTTAATAAAGAGCTTTTGCCAACATTTGTTTTACCTATAAGCGCAATGGATATTCCATTGTGAATATATGAATTTCTTTTTGCATTTTCTATTAGTAATTCTATTTTTTCTTTGACTTTTTTAATGTTTGTTAGATATTTGGTGTAATCAAAATCTGTGAAGTCTTCTTCAAAATCAACTCTCGCTTCTATTTCGCAAAGTTGATTTATAAGGTCATTTTTAATATCATCAATTTTTTTCTTTATTTCTCCTTGAACCCCGCTAAAGGCTAACTCTGCTGATCTGGTATTGCTTGCATTAATTAATTGATTAATCGACTCGGCTTGAGTAAGGTCTATTTTTCCATTAAGAAAAGCTCTTTGACTAAATTCTCCTGGGTTTGCAAGTCTAACTCTAGAATTACTAGATAATAATATCTTTAAAACTTTATTTACTATAATAATTCCGCCATGGCAATGAAGTTCAACTACATCCTCTCCTGTGAAGCTATTTGGGGATTTCATCACTAAAATTAAAACCTCATCTATAAATTTATTTTGTTTATTTTCCTCAATAAAACCACGAAAAACTCTATGTGATTCCCATGCATATTTAGATTTAGTTTGAACAATCTTTTTGCAAGAATTTATTGCGTCTTTCCCTGATACTCTTATTATCGCAACTCCTCCATTCCCAATACTTATAGCTGAAGCAATTGCGGCTATCGTATCTTCTGTAGTAACTATCGAATCCATCTCTCGCTTTGTTATGGATAATTAAGTAAGATTATCAAGAATTTAATTTTGAAATTTTCTTTCTGAATGAGATTTAAAAGAGATATTACCTATAAGAAAATTCTATCATTATTTAGGAGTCAGAATGGAAGTCCTTTCTTTAATGCTAAAGGTTTAGCTATAGGGGTATTTAGTGGTTGCTTTCCATTTTTTGGTTTTCAGACTTTAATGGGAGTATTTTTTGCGAAAATAGCTAAGGGAAATATTGTTCTAGCTGCAATTGGTACCTGGATCAGCAACCCTTTTACTTATATTCCACTTTATTATTTTAACTATAAAGTTGGTTCGATTTTTTTAAATAATCCTTCTAATAAACTTCTTGAAAAAAGTTTAGTTATTGATGACTTATGGAAACAAGGTAGAATTTTTTCCTTAAAATTACTCTTAGGTTCATCTTGTGTAGGTATTTTATTAGCTTTGATTTGCGGCAGTATTGTTTTCTTTATCTACAAGATAAAAAGTAAAAGATAGATTGATCTGATTTTAAAATTAACTTTGTCCAACTCTGGCAATATCTAAAACATCTGCCATTGATTTAATTTGTTCAATTGTTTTGTGAAGTTGATTATAACTTTCAAGACCTACACAAAGATTTATAATAGCTGGTTTACCATAAGCAGTTTTAACATTGGCATCACTAACGTTTATACCTTTATCAGATAACCGCATAAGAATATCTTTAAGAACTCCAACTCTATCAATTACTTCTATTCGTAGCTGAATTGGAAACTTATTATCGCCAGTTTTATTATCTTGATTCCAACCGACAGGTAATCTTCTCTCTATTGGAATTGGTATTACATTTTCACAATCTTCCCTATGTATAGTTATCCCATGGTTGCCGAGCGACACAGTTCCGATAATATCCTCGCCTGGGAGTGGGGAACAGCATTTACCTATTCTGTAATCAAGACCTTCTATCCCGGAAATTGGTGATTTAGCTGCTGTATTAGATTGATTAGTGGATAAATTATTATTACTTTTAAGAGATTTTGCTATTTCAGAGTCAGAATCATTTTTTACATCTTCTGTCTGTAATTTTATTTCTTCTCTTAGTCTGTTTAATACTTGATGCAAAGTTAAACCACCAAAACCAAGAGATGCAAGAAGGTCTTCAGTAGTTTTTAAATTGCATCGATTTGCAACTTTTTTCATGGCTTCACTAGAAAGTAATGCTTCAAAACCGTTTCTACCTACTTCTTTTTCAAGTAAATCTTTACCTCTTTTAATCGTTTCATCACGATGGCTTTTCTTATACCATTGGCGAATTCTATTTTTAGCAGTTGGCGTAACTACAAAGTTCAGCCAATCCAAGCTTGGAGTAGCATTATTACTTGTCAAAATTTCTATGAAGTCACCATTTTGAAGTGCTGTAGATAATGGAGAAAGCTTTTCATTAATTCTTATTCCATTACAGTGATTTCCAACTTCAGAATGGATTCTGTAGGCGAAATCTATCGCGGTAGATCCTTTCCTTAAACCAACAACATCTCCTTTTGGAGTGATTACAAATACTTCTTCATCAAATAAATCTTCTTTAATTGAAGCTAAATAATCATTATGATCCCTTTCATTACCTTCTTGTTGCCATTCTACTAATTGTCTTAGCCAATTAAATCTCTCGGCATTACTTTTAGCAGGAGAACCACCCTCTTTATATTGCCAATGAGCGGCAATACCATATTCAGCAATTTGATGCATCGAAGTAGTTCTAATTTGAACTTCAATAGGTCGATGTCTTCCAATCACAGAAGTGTGTAAGGACTGATATCCATTGGGTTTTGGTAATCCTATATAGTCTTTAAATCTACCTGGAATTGGTTTGAAAGTATCATGAACAACTGCTAAAGCTCTATAACAACTATCTGAATTGTCCACGATAATTCTTAGGGCAGCAACATCATAAATCTCGTGAAAATGCTTTTGTTGTCTTTCCATTTTGCTCCAGATGCCATAAAGATGTTTTGGCCTTCCTGTTATTTCAAAATTTTTCAAACCCGCTGAAATCAAGTTTTCCTTCATAAGATTCAAAGTTACTTTTAATCTTTTTTCTCTATCACTTCTTTTAACGGCGATTTGATCTTTAAGATCTAGATATTCTTTAGGCTCTAGGAATTTAAAAGCTAAATCTTCTAATTCCCATTTAAATCTGTTTATTCCTAGTCGATTAGCTAATGGTGCATAAATCTCTCTTGTTTCTCTCGCTATTCTTAGTTTTTTCTCATCATTTAGCCATTCAATTGTTCTCATGTTATGAAGTCGATCTGCAAGTTTAACTAAGACAACTCTGATATCGCTGGCCATAGCCAAAAACATTTTCCTAAGATTTTCAGCTTGTGCTTCAGTCCTGTTGTTAAAGTGAATGCCGCCTAATTTTGTTACACCCTCTACAAGTATTTTTACTTCTAATCCAAAATTTGTTTCTATTTCAGATAAATCAATGCCAGTATCTTCAACTACATCATGTAAAAGACCTGCAGCAATAACAGATGAACTAGCACCTATTTCTTTAAGGAGATTTGCAACAGCAACCGGGTGGATAATGTATGGCTCGCCGCTCGCACGGAATTGTCCATCATGAGCTTTATAAGCAAGTTTAAAAGCCTTTACTATAAGGTTTTGATTCACATCATTTTCTTTATTTGATTTTTCAAAATTATGAATATCTTTAAGAAGCCAATCGGGAATGTTTATTTGATAATTCAAAGATTCACTTTCATATTTTTTATTTTCAGGCAAAATAGTTTTGGAAACTTCAATTTCGTTTTTTTCTTTTGAATTTGCAGCTGCCTCGGACATTTTATATTGCTTTAGATATATTTTATTTATGTCTAGAAAAATTTGCTATAAATCATGGAAAAAAATAAAGAAAAAATTATTGTAGTTAAAAATCTTACTGTTAAATATGGTCTAAAACAGCAACCTATTATCAAAAATTTTAATTTGGAAATAGATAGTGGAGATCATTTGGCCATAATAGGACCTTCTGGATGTGGAAAGACCACTTTTGCAAAAACATTAGTAAATATATTGCCTGCAAAGGCCACTTCTAAAGGGTATCTATCGATTTCTAATTTAGATCCTAGGAAAATAAACAACAAAGATGCACAATTATTTAGAAGAAAGAATTTTGGATTTATTTATCAAGACTCTATAAAAAAACTTAATCCGCTAATGAGAGTTGGGGATCATTTATATGAATTATTTAAAACACATGATCAAACTAAATCATCTTTAGCTATTAAAAAATTAGTAAGAGAAGTTTTTCAAAAAGTCGGAATTGAAGAAAGTAGACTTGATTCTTTCCCACATCAATTTAGCGGCGGAATGAGACAGAGAGTTTCTATAGCAATGGCACTTGCTTTGAAACCTAAATTATTAATAGCTGATGAACCTACAACAAGCTTAGATACCAAAACAAGTTTTGAAATTATGCAAGAAATAATTCATCTATGTAACGAATTTGATACAACTTTAATTTTAATTAGTCATGATATTAATCTTGCAGCAAAGTGGTGTAAAAAAGTTGCAATTATTGAAAAGGGATCGATTGTTGAAAAAGGGAATATATTAGATATTTTTCAATCACCAAAATCAGATATCGGGAAAAAGTTAGTAAATGCTTCAAAAATAGTATTAGAACCAAATACTAAAAATAATGCTCGAGATCAGGTCGTTCTAGAGGTAAATAACCTAAGACATTGGTATAAATTAAATTCTTCAATTTTCATTAATAAATGGAATAAGGCTTTAAATGAAGTTAGTTTCAAGTTATATGAGAATGAGACTCTTGGAATAGTTGGTTCTTCAGGGAGTGGTAAAAGTACATTATGTAGGGCTTTAATTGGACTTCTTAAAGTAAGAGGTGGTGAAATCAAAATTTATGATAAAAATCATGCATCGAAAAATAAATCTTTTAAAAAGAACAATAAAGTGCAAATTATTTTTCAAGATCCTTTTTCAAGTTTGAACCCGAAAATGACAATTAAAAGTATTTTGGAAGATATATTTTTTATTCAAAAAATTTCAGATAAAAGAAAAATCGAAAAAGAAATAAAATTAATGTTTAGAAATTTGAATCTTCCCTTAAATAATGATTTTTTTAATTCTTATCCTAGCCAATTATCTGGTGGTCAATTGCAAAGAATTTCATTAGCCAGAGCGCTATTGTTGAAACCAAAAATTTTGATTTGTGATGAGAGCGTTAATATGTTGGATGCTTCAGTAAAAATAGAGATTCTTGAATTACTTAGAGTCTTGCAAGAAAAAATGAATTTAACGATTATCTTTATTACTCATGATTTGGGCATTGCCAAAAGATTTTGTGATAGGTTGCTAGTTATGAATCACGGAAAGATAGTTGATGAAGGAGAAAGTTCCACAATATTCACTAAAACTCAAAACACGTATACAAAATCGCTTCTAAATTCCTCTTTGAATCTTATTTAATTTTAAGAACACTTAGTAATTTTTGAAAATCTAATGGTAATTCTGATTCAAATATCATTTCTTTACCATTTATTGGATGTATAAGTCCAAGCTTAATGGCGTGTAAAGCTTGGCCATCTAATTTACATGGTAGTTTTTTACATCTTCCATATAACGGATCACCCACAATTGGATGATTAATGTGAGCGCAATGTACTCTTATTTGATGCGTTCGCCCCGTATCTAGTTTGAAACTCATTAATGAGTAATTGCCAAATCTTTCTTCTAATTTCCAATAGGTACAGGCATACCTTCCTGAAGTTTCTTCAACTACTTTATATTTCAATCTATTTAATTTATCTCTGCCAATGTTTCCCACTATTTGGCCTTCTTCAGAATTCGGTGCTCCATGAATTACTGCAATATATTCGCGTGATGCTATTTTTTCTTTAATTTGTTTCTGGAGATTTACTAATGCCTCTTGGCTTTTTGCAACAACCATACATCCGGAGGTATCTTTATCTAATCTGTGAACAATCCCAGGTCTTAGTTTCCCATTAATTCCAGGTAGATCTTTACAGTGAAAAAGTAATCCATTCACTAAAGTTCCAGATTTGTGTCCAGGGGCTGGATGAACAATTAGTCCTGATTGTTTATTAATTACTATGATGTGCTCGTCTTCAAAAAGGATATTTAAATCCATTTTTTCAGGTTTCAAATAAATAAGAGGTTCTGGAGGAGGCATCCATATTTGAATATTGTCGCCATTTTTTAATGGCGTCTTTGCTTTCGCAGTCTTATAGTTTACAAGTACTAAACCTGAATTTATAAAATGTTGAATTCTTGCTCTACTTTGTTCGGGCCTTTTACTTACCAACCATCTGTCTAGCCTCATAGGAAGAGGTAGCTCATAAATAATTTCTATAAGCTCACCTTCTCCAATGCCGAAAGAATTTTGATTATTTAATTCCATAGTGGGACTTCTAAAGCAATTTTACCCAGCATTTGATTTCTATAATCTTCCAATAACTTATGAGACATTCTCCTTTTATCGCCAGAGGTATGTTTTGAAGCTGCTTCGTCGATCCAAGCAGAAGGACTCTTAAAGCCTTTAGTAATATCAACTCCATATCTATTAGATATTTGTTTAACTGAGATATTCGCATTCTTATCTTTGTTGAGAGTGGATATAATTTTGATAAATCCAATTGCGACACTCTCTATTTCATAAGCAGCTTCTCCAATATCGTCACACAGTGCAAGATTAAGTGCTGATTTTTGATCTTCTAAATTTGGAGGTATAACACCAGGAGCATCTAGCAGATCTATACCACTTTCTAATTTTATCCATCTTAAATTACGAGTCACGCCTGCTTTCCTAGCGCTATCTACAACTCTTTTTTTTGCGATTCTATTAATTAATGCCGACTTTCCTACGTTTGGAAAACCAAGTGTAAGGGCTCTAATTGGCCTAATTCGCATTCCTCTAGAGAGTCTTCTATCGTCGATTGACGACCTAGAATCTTTGGCTGACTTACAAATTTCTTTAATCCCTATTCCTCTTTTAGCATCACACCAAAGAGGATATTGATCTTTAGAATTAAACCATTTATTCCAACTATTGATTGTATTCGGGGAGATCATATCTGATCTGTTAATGACAAGAATATGTTTTTTATTATTTATCCATTTATTTAAGTGTGGATGTCCTGTTGACAAAGGAATTCGTGCATCTCTCACTTCTATAACTAAATCTACTTTATTGATAACTTCAGATAATTTCTTTTCTGCTTTTGCGATATGGCCTGGGTACCATTGGATTTTGGGTATGTCCACTTCAATAAATCAAATAAAATTTTGTATTCCTTTTAGTTTTTATAAGTTTCAAAAGTATTTACTTCTAAATTTTAGTATAAATTTAATAACTAAAAATTTTTATAATCGTTAATTCTTAAAATTTATTAAGGCATAGGTAACAGTAACTACTTTTTAACCCAATAAGCCCAAATTAACGTTAGGGTCTTGAGATTATAAATATAGCTTGTTTAATGTCAAAATTATCTCTTTCCAGTCTTGATAAGACACATTTAGAAGGAAAAAAAGTTCTTGTAAGAGTAGATTTTAATGTTCCATTAAATGAAGACGGTCAAATAACCGACGATACGCGTATTCGTGCAGCGATCCCAACTATTGAATATCTTATTAATCATTCTGCAAATGTCATTTTAGCTGCTCATTTTGGTAGACCGAAGGGTCAGGTAAATGAAAAAATGAGATTAACTCCAGTAGCAGCAAGATTAAGTGAATTGTTGGGGCAAAATGTTGCTCTTACTAACAGTTGTATTGGTGATGAAGCAGTTGCACAATCAAATAGCTTATCTAATGGAGATGTTCTTTTACTTGAGAATGTTCGTTTTTTTGGTGAAGAGGAAAAGAACGACCTGGAGTTTGCTGAAAAATTAGCATCACATGCAGATATGTATGTAAATGATGCTTTCGGTGCTGCTCATAGAGCGCATGCTTCAACTCAGGGTGTTACAAATTATTTAAGTCCCTCAGTAGCTGGATTCCTTTTAGAAAAAGAATTGAAATACCTACAAGGAGCAGTAGATTCCCCAAATCGTCCATTGGCAGCAATAGTTGGAGGGTCAAAGGTTAGTAGCAAAATAGGAGTACTTGATTCTTTACTAGATAAGTGTGACAAAATCATGATTGGTGGAGGTATGATTTTCACTTTTTATAAAGCTAGAGGTTTAGATGTCGGAAAGAGCCTTGTAGAAGAAGATAAACTCGAGCTTGCTAAAGATTTAGAAGCAAAAGCAAAAGCAAAAGGAGTAGAGTTATTATTACCCACTGATGTTGTTTTGGCTGATGAATTTTCTCCTGACGCCAATAGTAAAATATCTCAAATTGATGCAATTAGTGGGAATTGGATGGGTCTAGATATTGGTCCAGATTCCATTAAAGTTTTTCAGAATGCTCTTGCAGAATGTAAGACAATTATTTGGAATGGTCCAATGGGAGTTTTTGAATTTGATAAATTTGCAGATGGTACAAATGCAATAGCTACGACTCTTGCGGACTTAAGTGCTTTTTCTGAAGTTTGTACAATAATTGGTGGTGGAGATTCAGTTGCAGCAGTTGAAAAAGCAGGATTAGCTGAGAAAATGTCTCATATATCTACCGGAGGTGGGGCTAGTTTGGAACTTTTAGAAGGTAAAACTTTACCAGGTGTGGCTGCGTTAAACGACGCTTAGGCTATATCTCATCAACAATATCAATGCTCTTTGTGAAAGTAATCATTCCCTCAGGATGAGCTATGATTCCTGACCAAATTTGCATCCCTGGTTTTGAAGGGGCTCTTGTAATTTTAAAAATCCCTCCAGACGCCAATGGTTCCAATAATATTTCTTGTTCAAACAATGAATTAACTTGATGAGGTTTTATAGCTCCAGCAATAATCACTTCTTCAAGAGGCGTATTTAGAATTATATCGATATCGTATTTTGAACCAGTAAGAACTCTATCAGGAATTTTAAAACTAATATTTATTTTTTTATTATCGTTTCTTATTGTAGTGAATAAATTTTTGATAATCCCTTCACTTATTTTTCCATTTACGATTGAAAATAAATAATCAAATTTGGATTCGAGTATATATATTTCTCCGTTAACTATTTTTTCCCCAGAAACTTTTATTCGCAAAATATCTTCATCTGGAATATTAGATTTTAATCTTTTGATCTTCCATTTGCTGTTAGGGAAATCATTAATAATCTTTGAAAATTGTTTTGGAATATTTTGGTTTTCATCATTTCTAAAATTTTTTTTAATAAACTCTAAGTCTCGCTTATTTAATGAGGTTTCTAAATTTCTTATAAAATCAACTTTTAAAGTTTGCGTTATTGCTGAATAGGGGAGAATGAGATAAATAAATAAGTAGAGAGGGAATCCTATATTTCTGAATAAGTTCAAATTCAACATATTTTTTATTTATTATTTTCATTCTACTAATTTAAGTTTTTATGTCTAAAAAAAATAATTTATTATTTGCAGCTAGTGGAACAGGAGGCCATATTTTTCCAGCTTTAGCAGTTTCTAAAGAGGTGGAAGATGAGTGGAATATTCATTGGTTGGGTATTCAGCAAAGACTTGATGCGAATTTGATTCCCCAAAAATATAATTTGAAGACTTTGAATTTAAAGACACCAAGAAAAAATATTTTTTTGTTTTATCAATATATAAAAATTTTAATGTCAACTTTCCAAATAATTAGGATCTTAAAAGAAAAAAAAATTAACTTGGTTTTTACGACTGGAGGTTATATATCTGCCCCTACTATTGTTGCTTCAAAACTTCTAAAGATACCTATAATTATTCATGAATCAAATGTAGTTCCAGGAATGGTCACGAAATATTTTGGTTTTTTATGTAACTATGTTCTTTTAGGATTTAAAGAAACAAATTCTTATTTAAAAAATTGTAAAACTATTTTCACTGGAACACCTTTAAGAGAGCAATTCTATAAATTTAATTTTTTGCCAGAATGGGTTCCAAAAGGAAATGGACCTCTTTTGATTGTTATGGGAGGTAGTCAAGGAGCAAAAGCTATAAATCAAATTCTTTATGAATCTCTAGAGTTTTTAATAAAAAAACAATTTCGGATAGTTCATATTGTTGGCGAATCTAATCTAAAACCTTTTCATGTAAAAAACTCCAAAAATTATATTCAAAAGAAATTTACTAATGAAATAGCAGCTTTAATTCAAAACTGTGATCTTGTAATATCGAGATCTGGTGCAGGAACAATCAATGAATTAATGGAGGCTGAAAAACCTTCAATTTTAATTCCATATCCATATTCTAAAAATAATCATCAGGAGAAAAATGCCATGATTCTTGCTGCAAGTGGAGGCTCAGTTTTAATCAATCAGAATAATATGTCTAAAGAAGTTTTTGAAGAAACTCTAGAAAGAATTTTTAAAATAAAATCAAAAAAGGGAAAAAAACATTATGAAATATTAGATCTCATGAAGAAGAATATGGAAAATAATAATAAAATTAAATCTAAAAATGAGATTAAAAAGTATATTGATTATTTTTTAAAGGAATTCTGAATTTCTTCACATAAAAGAGTGTTATTTTTTCTATTCTGTAGACTTATTCTTGCCCACTTTTCGTCAAGAAATCTAAATGAAGTGCATTCTCTAAGCAATATTCCCTTATTTTCTAAGTATTTTATATTTGGCGACAAGGATGTTTCACTTTCTATTAAAAAAAAGTTGGTTGAAGAGTTATGAATTTTAAGGTTCTCTATTTTTAATAATTTTTCAAATACTCTCTTTTTTTCAATATTTATCCAGCTGTGAATCTGTTTTGTCCACTGTTCATAGAATTTCTTATTACTTAGTAGATCAATCCCGGCTTTAATAGAAAATGAATTTAAAGGCCAAGGATCTCTATTTATTTCCCATTGTTTAAGTTTTTTCGATGAGCCAATAACGTAACCTAATCTAAGTCCAGGAATATTGAAGATTTTGGTCAAGCTTCTCAAGACTAATAAATTATCAAATCTTTTGGTTAATGGTATTAAAGATTCTTTGTCTCCATTAGGTGTGATGGATAAAAAAGCTTCATCGCAGATAACTAATTTATATTTTTTCACAACTTCCTCCAATGAATTCTTTTCCCATAATTGGCCGGTAGGGTTATGTGGATTTGTTATCCAAATAACATCACCTTTTGGATGAAGCGGAAATGATTGAGGAAAAATATCACTCCAGTTTTTTGGTAATTCGCAATGTATAAAATTGCTATTCCAACAATTTAAAGATCTTTCATAATCAACAAATGATGGAGAAGGAATACAACTTATTCCGAATTTGGATGCTTCATAACCTGCCCAGGTTATTAATTCAGAAGCTCCATTCCCAGGCAATATATTCTCTGGATTTATCCCATGAAATTTGCCGATTATTTCTTTCAGATCACTCAAGTTTCTTTCTGGGTAATATCTAAAGCCAAGATTCTTAATTTCCGCATTTATTGAATCTATTAGTATTTGAGGGGGATCAAAGGGTACTAATGATGCACTTGCATCAATGATTTCGGATGGTAATAAATTTAATTTTTTCGCAATTGCATATACATTTCCACCGTGATTCAAGTTTGATCCTTGCATGGCTAACGTTGAGTAATCATGAGGTTCATTATTCATTCTCTAATTTTATTCAACCCATTTTAAATCTGATCCAATTGCATCTTTTATACTAGATAATTGATGGTTATTGAGTTGCTTTATAATTCCCTCAAGTATATCTGGTACTAATTGCGGACCCTTATATATCCATCCTGTATAAAGTTGAATTAATGATGCTCCAGAACAAATTCTTTCCCAAGCTGACTCAGGACTATCTATTCCACCAACTCCAATTAAAATAATCTTTTTATCAATATTATGTATATGTTTTATTATTTGATTTGCTTTTTTTTGGAGAGGCCTCCCACTTAATCCTCCATTCTCTTGAGAGAGTAATAATCCAGTTTGCCTGATCTTTCTATTTTCAAGACCTAATCTATCAATGCTGGTGTTTGTAGCAATTATTCCATCGATGTTTTCCTCGATTATTAATTGACAAATATCTTCAATATCTTTAAGGCCTAAATCTGGCGCAATTTTTACAAATAATGGTGGACAATTAGGTAAGTTTTTAATTTCTCTAAGAAGTTCTTTTAGAAGAATTGGATCTTGTAATTTTCTTAGTCCTTCAGTATTTGGAGAACTAACGTTTATTGCTGCGTAATCACAATATGGAATTAATAATTTTAAAGAAGTTAAATAATCATCTTTTGCTTGAGATAAACCTGTAATTTTTGACTTCCCGAAATTTATCCCTAAACAAATATTCTCCCTGTTTTTTTTAAACTCAATACCTTGTTCGACAAAGTTTTTAACTAGATTTTCAGCACCATTATTATTGAAACCCATTCTATTTAATGCTGCTTCTTCTTCTGCCAATCTAAATAACCTTGGTTTGGGATTTCCATTCTGAGCAAATTTAGTTACTGTACCAAGCTCAGCAAATCCAAAACCAAAATCTTTCCATATATTTGCGGCATTTCCATTTTTGTCAAAACCCGCAGCTAAACCAATTGGATTACAAAAATTTATTCCACATATGTTCTGAGTTAACCTTTTATCAACTACAGAAAATTCTTCATTTAGATTTTTTAAGATAGAAGATACTATAGGCCAATTATATTTTCTTGAACTGAATGATAGGAGACTAAGAGATAAATTTGTTAAGTATTCTGCATCAATTCCAGAGTCTTTTTTTAATACAGGGGTAATCAAGTTTTTATAAAGATTTTTAAATCCCCCCTTCTTATCATTCATAAAAAATTAGGCTTCTTTTTTTTCTATTATCCAATATTTTTTATCTTTAGGAATCAATCTCCAATTACGCCATTCAAAAAGTGAATATTGTTTTATCTTTAAGTGGTTTTCATCACCTAATAAGGTTTCTAGTTCAGGCGAACTTAACAGGTACTTTTTTTCTGCAAATTTTTGAATTAATTCATTGCGGGAAAATAATTCCTGAATTTCTACAGGTGCATTTTTTTCAAAAAAATCAACTGAGGATTCTATTTTTTTTAAGTTACTTTCTATAGATATACCTTTGCTGTAATTAGTTGCAATTTTATCAACCCTATCATTTTGTTTATCCCCGCTATGACCTTTAACATATTCCATTATTAGGCCATTAATTCTTAATTGATCAATTTTTTGCCATAGATCAAGATTTTGAACTGGTTTCCCTGAACTTGTTTTCCATCCATTCTTCTTCCAATTAATAATCCATTTTGTATAACCCTCTATTACATATTTACTATCAGTTCTTAGTTTAAAGTTCTCTTTTAATTTGTAGATTTTTAATTTCTCAAGAGTTTTTATAGCGGCAGTGAGTTCCATTCTATTATTAGTAGTATTTTGCTCGGAACCACCTATTTCTAATTCGCTATTATCTTCAAAAATTATTAAACCGCCCCAACCACCTGGGCCTGGATTACCACTGCAGGCTCCATCTGTTGCGGCTTCAATCGCAATACTATCACTATTCATAATTTTTGAAGCCGATATTAAGGTTATCGGCTTGAAAAAATGTACTCTTATTTAAGTGTAACTTTACCGCCAGCTTCTTCAATCTCTTTCTTTAAAGATTCAGCATCTGCCTTGGCAATTCCTTCTTTTACTGTTTTTGGTGCAGATTCAACAAGTGCTTTTGCATCGCCAAGACCTAGACCAGTTGCATTTCTTACAACCTTAAGTACTTTGATTTTTGCAGCTGCATCAAAGCTTTCGAGAACTACATCAAATTCAGTTTTTTCTTCAGCAGCGCCACCCTCTGCGTCACCGCCAGCTGCTCCTGGAGCTGCCATTACTACACCTGCAGAAGCTGCAGCAGATACACCAAAAGCCTCTTCAATTTGCTTTACAAGCTCAGATGCTTCTAAAAGTGATAGAGATTTTAATGATTCAAGAATTTCTTCAGTTTTTGCGGACATTTTCTTAAAATTTAATTAGGTTTTGAATTTAGGATTCTGATTTTTCAGAATGTTGTTTAAGTGATCTAGCAAGTCCAGAAGGTACTTCATTAATAGAGATCGCAATTTTTGTAACAACGCCATTAAGAGCGCCAGCAATTTTTGCCATCAATACTTCTTTAGATGGAAGACTTGCAATTTCTTTTATTTCAGAATCGCTTAGAAGTCTGCCTTCAAATAAAGCTCCTTTGGTTTCGGATTTTTTGGTGTCTTTTTGAAAAGATTGGATAGCTTTTACAGCACCACCAACATCTTCTTTGATTAAGACAAAAGCATTTGTTCCGGTCAGTAAAGATTCAAGATCGTTCCAATTACTATCTCCATCAATAGCTTTACGCATTAATGAATTTTTAGTAACTTTGCAAATGCCGTTAGTTGTTTGCAATCTAGATCGCAAATCTGACATCTCTTTGATAGTTAAACCTTTATAGTCAAGAACCACAGCCATTTCCGAGTCGTTTAATAGAGATTTAATCTCAGTAACGATTTGTTGCTTATTCTCTAGTGTTCGGCCCATTGATGTTTTTTGGATCGTAATTTAGGGAGAGCAGGAAATGCGGCAAAGTCCTTTTAAAGAGGCCGCTTTTATTAGATCCAAAAAGAAATAATTTAAGACGAGTCCTCGGTAGGAATTCAAAATTTAGAATAACTAAATTAACCTACTTTCTTTGGCCGTATTATTGCACTTTAAATTATACTACAAAGCGTTAACCTTCAGGTTGGTAATCTTGTACAGCATTTATGTCAACTTGAACTGAAGGCCCCATTGTTGAAGTTACATAAAAAGTTTTCCAATACTTTCCCTTAGCTCCACTTGGTTTATTTTTATCAATTGATTCTTGTAAGGTTTTTAAGTTATCAAATAGAGCCTCTTTTGTGAAACTTGCTTTTCCAAAGCGGACATGAACGATTCCAGCCTTATCTGCTCTAAATTCGAGCTTACCAGCTTTGAATTCTTTTATTGCATTAGCAATGTCATTAGTTACTGTACCAGCTTTAGGATTAGGCATTAAACCTCTAGGTCCTAAAACTCTTCCTAATTTTGCAACCTTTGGCATCATATTTGGAGTTGCAATAAGTAGATCAAACTCCATATTTCCCTTGTTGATGCTTTCCACAAGATCTTCTTCGCCAAATAAATCTGCACCAGCAGCCTTAGCTTTCGATACATTCTCACCGCTCGTAATTACTGCAATTTTGATGCTTTGGCCAGTACCATGTGGTAATGCAACAGTGGTCCTTAATTGTTGATCAGTATATTTTGGATCAATACCTAAACGAATATGTGCTTCAATAGTTTCATCAAATTTTGCATTTGCATTTTCCTTGATAATACTAAGAGCTTCAAATGGTCCGTAAATACGATCTTCTACCTTTCTTGATAGAGCCGCCATTCTCTTGGATAGTTTTTTCATAATAATATTGGGTGCAAACGGTTATTAACTAACCTCCCCTAAATAGTGAGAAATTTCGTATTGAACTCAATCAGTGATAGAGACGCCCATATTACGAGCAGTACCCTCAATTACTTTCATTGCTGATTCAACACTATAACAGTTTAGATCAGGAAGCTTAGTTTTGGCTATTTCTTCTAATTGAGCTTTACTTATATTCCCAACAGAGCCTTTTGCGGATTCACCTGATCCTTTCTCTATACCAGCTGCTTTTGTTATTAAGACGGAAGCAGGAGGTGTTTTTGTGATAAAAGTAAAGCTTCTATCTTCAAAAACAGAGATTTCGACTGGAATTACAAAACCTGCTTTATCTTGTGTCCTTGCATTGTATTCTTTGCAAAATGCCATGATATTGACACCATGTTGTCCTAAAGCTGGTCCTACAGGAGGAGCAGGATTTGCTTTGCCTGCTTGTAGAGCAAGCTTGATAACTGCAACAATTTTTTTTGCCATTAGATTAGAGAATTTAAGCTGAAGTGGAAAATCATAATTTTACTCGATAAACAAGAACAATTAGAAATTAATTTTGTTTATTGATTTGGGAGAATTCTAATTCTACAGGAGTCTCGCGCCCAAATATTGAAAGTAATGCTTTTAATTTATTTCTTTCTCCGGAAACTTCTATAACTTCTCCCTGGAAATCCTTGAATGGACCACTAGTTACAATGATTCTATCTTTTTCTTCAATATCTAACTTGATTACAGCTTTTTTCTCTGATGCGCGCTTAAAGATTCTATTAACTTCTTGTCTTGATAATGGTCGAGGTTTGATATGACCTCGAGATCTGCCGCTGCCTCTACCGTCTTCAGCACCGACAAAGTTAATTACATTTGGAGTACTTTTAACAGCCATCATTGTATCTTCATCCAAAATCATTCTTACGAGGACATAACCTGGGAAAACTTTTTCTTCAGTAGTTTGTCTGCTTCCATCTTTTTTTAATTTAATTCCTGGAGTTTGGGGAATTTCAATTTCAATTATTCTATTATTAACACCTAAAGTTACTGATCTTTGCTCAAGAGTCGCTTTTACTTTTTTTTCACAGCTTGATGCTACTTGAACTGCATACCATCTTGCGATGCTTGTATTTGCTTTTGAAGAAGCAAGGCTTGTAGTTAATTCATTACTCATTTTTCTGGAAGCTTAATTAAAATCTTTATTAATGGATATTCGGGAGACAATTCAACCAAAAATTTGCGAGGCTGCCCATCCATAGAATCTGCTAACAGAAGCAATGGCTGCAGCAGAAAACGATACCATAATTATAACTGCTACGGATTCGCTAAAAAGTTGTTGTTTGTTAGGCCACACGACAAGTTTAAACTCATCGTAGGTAGATCTAAAAAAATTATTCTTTTTTTTAGGCTCTTCAACTTCAGGAAGATCCTTTTTAAGAGGTTCTTTATTAGTAGTTGGACTTGTCACAAAATTTTTTTTGAAATTAAGATTTACGCTTTAGTTTTTATTTTAGCTTATTGATTTACTCCTCAGCTAGGTTTGAAAAGGATCTCATCTTTTTTAGCAGGGTTAAGTTTAATTGTTATATTTTTTTTGTTTTTGAAGTTATCCTCTAAAAGTTTTGCAGCCAAGGGATTTTCTATTTGTCTTCTAAGTTCCCTGCTCAGTGGCCTAGCACCATATTCAGGTTCGTAAGAATCGTTTGCAATTTTATTAATAACTTTTTTGTCTATAGCGATATTTATTTTCTGTTCCAGTAGCAGGTTTTTTAAATCTTCTGTTTGTAAAATTATTATTTTTTGAAGTTCATCAATAGATAATGGATTAAACTTTACTAATTCATCAATTCTATTTAAAAATTCAGGTCTAAAAATTGAAGACAATGTATTACTAATGGAATCATCTAAGGTTTGTTGGTCTTTTTCTATCTTTCCCTGACTTTTAGAAATCTTTTGTGAATACTCCATTATAGATTTACCAGCTAGGTTGCTTGTCATAATGATTACGGTATTTTTGAAGTCGACGGTCTTTCCTTGAGAGTCCGTTAATCTTCCTTCATCTAAGACTTGTAAAAGGATATTAAAAACTTCTGAATGTGCTTTTTCTATCTCATCAAGAAGTATTACTGAATAAGGTTTACGTCTTACAGCTTCAGTTAATTGACCTCCCTCTTCATAACCAACATAACCTGGAGGAGCTCCCAAAAGTCTTGCTACGGCATTTTTCTCCATATACTCACTCATGTCTAATCTTAAAAGTGCGTCTTCTTCATCAAATAAAGCTGTTGCAAGAGATTTTGCTAATTCTGTTTTGCCAACACCTGTCGGACCCATAAATAAAAAAGATCCGATAGGTCTTTTAGGACTTTTCATGCCAACGCGAGCTCTTCTAATTGCAGCAGAAACAGCTTCTATAGCTTTTTCTTGTCCAATAACTTTTTCACTTAGTTCTGTTTCTAGATTGACTAATTTCTTACGTTCATTTGAAACTACTTTAGAAATTGGAATTCCTGTAATTTTTGAGACAACATCAGCAATATCATCAGGTTCAACTTGATATTTAAAAGGGAAATTTCTATTTTTCTTTATTTTATTAAAGTTCTCTTCAACTTTTTGTATTTCATTTTCTATTTCATTTAACTCTTCTTCAAGCTTTTCTAAATAATCCAGATCATTTTCAATTTCGCGATTTGATTTATCTTTAATTTGTTTGGTGAGCTTATCTTCTTCTTTCATTAAAATAGATAATTGCTTCATTTCTTCCCGCAAATTGTTCCAATTGTCCAAAAGAAAGTTCAATTTTGCTTCTGATTGTTGCCTCATATTCAACAGTTTTTCTTGAGCTTCGATATTTTCTCCTTGCAAATTATTCAGTTTTTGATTAATGCTATGAAGTTTGTTTTCTTGTTGGAGAATTATTTGAGGCTTTTTATTCGACTCGATTTTCAACTCTGCAGCTGCTTCATCAATTAAATCTATTGCTTTATCAGGAAGACATTTATCGCTGATGTATCTGTCGGCCAATTTTGCAGAATAGTTTACAGCTTCTTCAGAAATTTTTATGCCATGATGTGATTCATATTTCTTTTTGATACCTTGCAGTATTTTTGCGCTTAATTCTACTGAAGGTTCATTAACAGCTATCTTTTGAAAGCAATTATTTAATGCCTGATCTTTTTCAATAGTTTCACGAAATTTCTCAGGTGTTGTTGTACCGATACATCTAAGTTCTCCTTCAGCCAGTAAAGGTTTTAAGATATTGCTAATGTCGGTGGAAGATCTGTCAGAACTTAATATTGAATGAATTTCATCAATAAATAGAATCATTCCTTGGCTTGGATTGTTTAGTTCCTGCATTATTAAGCTTAGCCTTTCTTCTAATTGGCCTCTAAATTTTGTCCCAGAAACTAAAGCACCTATGTCAAGCGAAATAACTTTAAAGTCTTTTAAAGAATCAGGAACTTTTTTGTCTACAATTAATTGCGCAAGTAATTTTGCAATTGAGGTTTTACCAACTCCAGGATTGCCGATAAGTATAGGATTATTTTTGTTTCTTCTGCAGAGTACCCTCATTAAATTATTGATCTCATTTTCTCTTCCTAAAACTGGATCCAGTAAGCCTTTTTTAGCTGATTCTGTTAAATCTTTTCCATAAATTGAAAGAGCATTTTCATCATTCCCAACTTGTTTTTTGGTTTCAATTTGAAGTTTACTTTTGGGTAATGGAACAATATCTTCAAATTTTTCTTCTTTAACTAAACTTTCTTTATTTGATTTAAAATTAGATTGATTATTTTTTTCAAGTACGTTTTCATAATTAAAAGAATCTTTTGATTGATTAATATTTGGGAAAAACTTTAATTCTTCTTCTAATTTTTCCATCGAAAGGTTGCCTTCTTCAAAAACATAATTTCCAATTCTTAAATCTCTTCCAAGAGCAATTAGTAAATGAGGGATTTCTATGAATCTCGATCCCCATTGGATTTTAATCTGATTCGCATTGTCTAATAAAATTTCTAAATCTTCTCCGATAGTAAAAATATCTGATTCATTTGTTGGTGTCTCTTCTAAAAAATCTTCTGTTATATCTAAAACTGTATCTTGGTCGATTGATAATTTTTCAATGAAAGCAAAGAATTCACTTGATGAGAACAATGTATGAATTATGTGTTCAATATTAAATTCGCTATGATCCCATTTTTTTGCTGTTTCTTCCCCTAATAAAAGAAGATTCCAACTGATATCGCTAAATAGTTCAGGATTGGCTGTAAGTGTTTCTTTCATAAACTATAAAAAATATAGTTGATTATTAATTAATATTCTAAATAGTATCTGCATTAATAATCATCCAATAATTTTTAAATTGTAAGATGATTTTGAACAATATGTTTATGAGAGGGGTTGCAGGGACTTTGGAATTAATAAAAAGCGTTAACTAATATTTAAGTTGTTTTGAAATTATAAATTATAATTGGATAACATATATATTTCAGATATTAGCCAAATACTTCAGCTATTAATAGGATTTAAATAGTAATAATTAAATTGTGAAAGAAACTATTGATTTTCTTATTGATACTATTGAAGCAAGGCAAGTCCTTGATTCAAGAGGTAATCCAACTGTAGAGGCAGAAGTATTTTTGGAATGTGGTGCAAGTGGTAGAGCAATTGTTCCCAGCGGAGCTAGCACTGGTGCTCATGAGGCTCATGAATTAAGGGATGGTGGTTCAAAATATATGGGGAAGGGTGTTTTAAATGCTGTTAATAAAATTCATGAAACAATATCCCCGGCTTTATGTGGCTTGTCAGCTTTAGATCAAACTGCATTAGATAAATTAATGATTGAAATTGATGGAACTCCTAATAAATCTAACCTTGGAGCAAATTCAATCCTTGCAGTAAGTCTTGCAACTGCCAGAGCATCAGCAAATGCTTTAGACTTGCCACTATATAGGTATCTTGGAGATCCATTATCTAATCTCCTCCCCGTCCCATTAATGAATGTAATAAATGGTGGTGCTCATGCACCAAATAGGCTTGATTTTCAGGAATTTATGCTTGTCCCACATGGAGTTAATAATTTCAGTGAATCATTAAGAATGGGTACTGAAATTTTTCACTCATTAAAATCATTACTTGATCAAAAAGGTCTATCTACTGCTGTAGGCGATGAGGGTGGATTTGCACCTAATTTGTCATCAAGCGAAGAAGCAGGGGACTTATTATTAGAAGCAATTCAAAAAGCCGGATTTAAGCCTGGTGAGCAGGTATCTTTAGCTTTAGATGCTGCTAGTACTGAATTTTATAGTGATGGTATTTATAAATATGAAGGTAAAAGTTTAAATAGTTCTGAAATGATTTCATATCTTTCAAGATTAGTTTCTAATTATCCAATAGTTTCAATAGAGGACGGTTTAGCTGAGGATGATTGGGAGGGTTGGTCAGAATTAAACAAAGAATTAGGAAATAAAGTTCAGCTTGTAGGTGATGATTTATTCGTTACTAATACAGAAAGATTAAGGAAAGGGATTATGGAAAAATCTGCCAACTCAATCCTAATAAAGGTAAATCAAATTGGAACATTAACTGAAACTTTGGAAGCTATTGAGTTAGCTAAAATGTCTGGTTTCACAAGTGTTATTAGTCATAGAAGTGGTGAGACTGAAGATACAACAATTGCAGATTTATCTGTCGCCACAAGATCGGGTCAGATCAAGACAGGTTCTTTGAGCAGAAGTGAAAGGATTGCAAAATACAATAGGCTTTTAAAAATTGAGGAGGAATTGGGAAATCAAGCAAGATTTGCTGGAGCTTTAGGTTTAGGTCCCAAAAATATATAGTTTTTTATCGCTTAAGTTTTTCTAAACGTGAGCCTTTTCTCATACTTAATTGGCACTTTATCCAATCAATACTTATTGGTAGTGCAATAAAAAGTGGCAACAATGCAAAATTATTTTGTTTATTGGTTACAAGTAAAGCAGATGCAATTGATAAGCTTCCTATAAGAATTGAATGGCCTAAAGTTTTTTGAGCAGTGAACATTTTTTTGAATTGCCTATCAGACTCTCCCATTCTTATTTGCAATTGTAAATCGCCCTGCTCTAATCTTTCTAAACTTTCATCTATTCTTTTGGGAATGCCAACAGCTTTCGATCCTAGTTCCCCTACTTGCCTTCCAAATTGGTTAATTAAATCGTTGGGAGTTTGATTATTTGAAGTCATAAGTTCTATTAAATAAGGCTTGGTAACTGATACAAGGTTAAACCCTGGGTCAAGCATTCTACCAACTCCTTCAAAAGTTGATAAGGCTCTCATCACAAAGATTAAATCTACTGGTAGTTGAAATGGTGTTTCATAAACAAGTTCGTATAAATCTCCAGATAATTTTTCAATAATATTTGGACTAAATGGTGGAGTTAAGGCTTCTTTAAGCATCAATCTGACTAATCTTCTGACTGGTCCTACATCAATATCTTTTGAAATTAGCCCAGCTTGTTGTAATTGACTTACAAGTGATGAGGCGTCTCTTAAAGCAGCAGCCTTAACCATCCCCCCTAATCTTGTTTGAAGATTATTTGAGATATTGCCCATCATTCCAAAATCATAGAAAATCAATTTACCTTCATTTGAAACTGCAAGATTCCCTGGATGAGGGTCTGCATGAAAAAAACCGTAATTTACTAATTGTTTTAAATAACTGATGGCGCCTATTTCTGCAATTTTAGGTAAATCAATTTCTTGTAATTGTAATTTTTCTAAATCGCTTATTTTTGTTCCTTCTAGATAACTTAAACAAAGGACTTTTTCACTGCTCATATCCCAAATTACTTCAGGAACTTTAACATTTTCATCATCAATAAATTGCTGTCTAAATCTTGCTGCATATTGTGCTTCACACTTAAAATCAAGCTCCTTCATGAGAACTTTCCTACACTCTTTAGCAATCTCAACCCAGTTTCTACCTCGACTCCAATTCTTATTTTTCTGTAATAATCCTGCTATTTGCTGCATTATGCCCAAATCTATAATAAACAATTCTTTTAAATTAGGTCTTTGAACTTTAAATACTACTTTCTTACCATCTTTTAAAGTCGCCCTGTGGACCTGAGCTAGTGATGCTGATCCAACCGGATCACATATTATTTGATCTATTTCATGAAACTTAGATCCTAGTTCTTCTCTTATAGTTTCTTTAACTTGCGCAAATGAAAAATTAGGAACTTGATCCTGCAATTTAGACAATTCCTGTATCCAGGTATTAGGAATTAAATCAGGTCTCGCTGATAATAATTGTCCAATTTTAATAAATGCTGATCCAAGCTTTATTAATTGATTAGTAAACCACCTAGCTCTTTTAATTTGGACCCTACTTTTTCCATTGTTCTTAGTTTGGAAAATTGTAAATCTAATATTATCTATCCATAAATTTATTAAAAGCGAAATCAGAGTTATCCAAATAAGAAAGGCCCTCTTCAATTTTTTTAAACGATAAAGAAGTTGATAACTCATTTAATTTGATTATTTATAGTTTTATTAAAGAGATCAATTTGCTTATTGATACCTTCAATTTCATTTAAAGCTTTTTTTATTTTGGAATCTTGATAAGTATTTGCAGACTCATTTTCTTGAATATTTTCGGCTTTTTCCAGTCTTGATGCTTCTTCGATTATGGATTCTTTTAAATTATCAAATTCTTTTTTGAGAATTTCTGGAGCATCCTGAGCAATATTTGTTGCTTCTTCAATTTTTTCAACCAATATTTCGTTTAATTTTTCGGTTACTTTCTTAATGGCAGCTTTTAAAAGGTAATCAGAGTTGGTCATGAAAAATATAATGTTTCAACGGGAATTGATTTTTCGATATTACCTAATAATAGATCAACACAGAACATTTCACGTAACTGATCATTTTGATAATTAATTTTTTATGTTTTTCCTATGTAAGTTTGTTTCTATATTAAGCTTTTTTCTCTTTTTTCTTTTAACTTATATCTATATAAAGGTTCAGGTATTTACTTTAAAAATATCTTCTAACCAAGAACTCATCTAATTAACTACTAAAAAAGGAGTTTTTTAAAATTGGAAATCATTGAGTCAGATGTAGTTATTATCGGAGGAGGCCCGGCCGGATGTACTTGCGCACTTTATACATCTCGTTCAAACTTAAAGACAGTAATTTTAGATAAAAATCCATCTGTTGGTGCCTTAGCAATAACTCATCAAATAGCTAATTATCCAGGCGTTCCGGTTGATATAAGTGGAGAGAAATTACTTACTCTAATGAGAGAACAGGCTGTGCAATACGGCACAGATTATAGAAGAGCCCAAGTGTTTGGAATAGACGCTAGTGGAGAATGGAAAATAGTTTATACTCCCGAAGGAACTTTCAAAGCTAAAGCACTTGTACTTGCAAGTGGAGCCATGGGTAGGCCTGCATCATTTAAGGGCGAAGCGGATTTTCTTGGCAAAGGAGTAAGTTATTGTGCTACATGTGATGGGGCTTTTTATAAAAATAGAGAAGTTGCCGTTGTTGGAGTGAACAAGGAGGCAATTGAAGAGGCAACTGTTCTAACTAAATTTGCATCAACTGTGCATTGGATTACATCAAGTGATCCTAAATCAGATAATGAAGAAGCTATGGAATTGATTGATAATTCAAATATAAAACATTGGAGTAGAACAAGATTATTGGAAATATTGGGCGATGATATGGGTGTGAATGGGGTTGTTGTAAAAAATAAACAAGAAGAAAATCCTATCAATTTAAATTTAGATGGAGTATTTGTCTACATGAGTGGTTCAAAGCCTATTACTGATTTTTTAGGGGATCAAATTGCTTTAAAAGAAGACGGGGGCGTTATTGTTGATGACTTTATGTCTACAAACTCTGATGGAGTATGGGCTATTGGAGATATAAGAAATACACCATTTAAGCAAGCCGTAGTTGCGGCTTCTGATGGATGTATTGCTGCAATGTCAATTGATAGATACTTAAATAGTCGAAAAAATATAAGAGTAGATTGGATTCATTCTTAAAAATAAATATTGCTTCTTAAATTTACAGGGGTGTTGCTTCAGAAATATAAGCAACTCCTCCGTAGTAGCTTAAATCGTCCCTGATGTTATCTCTCATTTTATCTATTAATTCTTGCTCACAAAAAACAATTACATGAGCATTTGCTCCTAATCCTGTAAATTCCATATCTTCAGTAACAACTCTTTCAGGCCCTCTGCCTGTGGCGTGTTTCATAACTGTATATCCAGGAACATTAGCTTTCTCTAATGTTTTAATGATTGCATCTAGTTCTCTTTCACTAAATATTAAGTCTAATCTTTTCATTTTTATAGAGGGGACAATGGGATAATGGTATTTACTAAACTCATATATATGGGAATGCCAAGAACTATATTGAATGGGAAAGTTAGACCTAGTGTAGTTGAAATATAATAACTAGATTTAGCTTCTGGAACTGTCATCCTCATCGCGGCAGGAACTGCTAAATAAGAGGCGCTTGCACATAAAACCACAAATAAAAGTGCGTTGCCAGGTCCTAAAGATAAAAATCTTGCAACGAAAACACCAATAAATGCGTTAAACAAGGGCATAATAATCGCAAAGCCAATCAAGAATGAACCCGCATTCTTCAGTCTCGGCAATCTTTGAGCAGCGACTATTCCCATATCTAACAAGAAGAAGCATTCTGCTCCATAGAATAATTGTCCTGTAAAAGGCTCCATTTTCGCAATCCCAGAGGGATTACTGGATGCAGTTAGAAATCCTACAATTAAGCTTGAGAGCAATAAATAAACTGATCCATTCAAAAGTGATTCATGTAAAATTGCGCTTAGATGCATTTTTCTTGATTTTGGTCTGTTTTTGGGAGCTGCAAATTTCACAAGTAATAATCCAACAATTATTGCAGGAGATTCCATTAAAGCTAAGGCGCCAACCATAAACCCATCAAAGGCTATTTTTTGACTTTCCAAAAAACTTTCTGCGGAAATAAATGTAACAGCACTAATTGAACCGTATGCTGCTGCTATTGCGGCTGAATTAAAGACATCAAACTTAAATCTTAAAATTAAAAATCCAATCAGCGGGATTACAAGTGACATCAGTATTGCAGCACTTAAAGTAGGCAATACTTGATCTGTAAAACCACTTTTCTGTATCTCTATACCTCCTTTAAAACCAATAGCTAGTAGCAGATATAAGGAAAAGAGTTTAGGTAATGGAGCTGGTATTTCTAGATCAGATTTAAAGAGTACTGATATTGCTCCAATCAAAAAGAAAAGAACTGGCGGGGCTAATACATTTTGCAGAATTGGATTTATTTCCATAAATTCCTAGGCTATTTCATTTAGAGCAGTTTCTAAAGCTTCTTTTCTTGTTTCAATAATGCCTTCAACTCCAAACTTAGCTAATCTATCTTTTACTTTTTCATTAGCACCAGCAACAAATGCTTTTCTGGAATTATTTTTTGCTTCTTGCATCATATCCTCTATTGCCAGAGTCGCAGTAACTCCAAGTCGTGGCACATCAGTGATATCTAATATCAAAACTTTGTAATTTCTCACAAGCATCATTCTCTCAGATATGCCTTTAGCTGCTCCAAAACTAAGTGGTCCTTTAAGTCTAAATAGCATTACCTCGCCTGAACATCTATCTAGAAGTGCTTTTTCATCAGCAGGTAAAGCATTTTTCCCTTGATCATCTTCTGATAAAGGATTATCCTCATCCATACCTTCTAGTTGAGTTTCGGTTATTGAATCAATAGTTAGCATATTTGCTATGAACACACCGACTAAAACTGCCCAAATTAAATCCCAAAAAACAGTCATTAAAAGTACGCCGTACATTACTACTGATGTTTTTAAAGATAATTTGTGAGCCCTCCTCAAGAATCCCCAATCAATAATATCTAGGCCTACTTTTATAAGAATTCCTGCTAGCAATGCAGTTGGTATTTGCTCAGCTAAAGGTCCTGCACCAACTAAAACTACCAACAATACAACCGAGTGAACCATACCAGAAATTGGAGTTGATCCTCCAGATTTAACATTTATAACTGTTCTCATGGTTGCTCCTGCTCCAGGTAAACCTGAAAACAGACCTGCAACAGCATTTCCTATACCCTGACCAATAAGTTCCCTATCAGAATTATGTTTCGTTTGAGAGATATTGTCTGCTACTAGAGATGTCAGTAAGGAGTCAATTGCGCCAAGTACTGCTAGGACTAATCCTGCTTTGAAAATAATTGGGAAATATTGATTAAAACTTGGGAAATTTAAAGATGGAACTCCCCTTGGGATTTCTCCAATTCTGTCAATAGCTCCATCTCCAAAAATTAATATTGATATTGGTGTAACTATCAATAGGGCAAGGAGAGGAGAAGGAACCCACTGACTTATTTTTCTAGGAGTAAGAAATACTATACCTAGTGTCATTATTGCTACTCCAATAGCAGCACCATTGGGCTGGAAATTCGAAAATACAGTAGTTAAAGATTCGACTACTCCACCTCGAGTGCTAATTCCAAGTAATGGTCCAATCTGAAGCGCAATGATTATTACTCCAATACCAGACATAAATCCTGAAACAACAGAATATGGAACTAAAGTAATGTATTTACCTAGTTTTAGAATCCCGAATAATATTTGCAGTAAGCCGCCAATGACTACCGCTGCCATAACTAAAGGTAAAATTTGTCCTGCAGAAAGATCTCTTGGAACCCCTACTGCTGCTAAGCCTGCTACTACACCAGCAACAGTTACACTCATTGGACCAGTAGGTCCACTTACTTGAGCAGGTGTTCCGCCGAATAATGCTGCTAAAAAACCAACTACTACTGCTCCATATAGTCCATAAATTGCTCCGCCAGGCCCTAACGCAGCATTACCGAAAGCAAGAGCGAGAGGTAATGCCACTACTGCGGCTGTGATACCTCCAAGAATATCGCCTCTTACATTTTTGAGATGAAATCCATTAATTATTTTCAAAGATGCTCTCCTTAAAATAAATACTTGACTAGAAGATATTATCTCTTAATGACGTAAATTTGTGAAAAATGAAGATTGTGCAAAATATTTTTGTAACTTTTTTTCTCTTACTAAATAAATTTTAGTTAATTTTCCTGAACAAAAGTAGTCTCTGATTGATTTATGTGCGAGGCCAGCGATTAATGTATTAGATAAATATTTTTCAATTTAAATAATATTCAAATGAATTCGATTATTCGTCCTAGAAGATTAAGAAGAACTGAAGCAATTAGAGAAATGGTTAAAGAAAACCATCTAACGGCATCTGACTTTATATATCCATTATTTATTCATGAAAAAGATTTTAAAGAGGAAATTTCAGCAATGCCCGGAACTTATAGATGGGATATTAATGGCTTAATAAAGGAGGTTAGTAGGGCATGGGAATTGGGAATAAGGTGTGTGGTTCTTTTCCCAAAAATTAAAGATAGTTTAAAGACTGAAGATGGAGCAGAATGTTTTAATGACGAAGGTTTAATACCTAAAGCTATTCGAATATTAAAAAAAGAGATTCCAGAAATGGCAATAATGACAGATGTTGCCTTGGACCCATACTCTTGTGATGGTCATGATGGATTAGTTGATGAAACTGGAAAAATATTGAACGACGAAACAATCGAAATTTTAAAAAAACAAGCTTTAACACAAGCAAGAGCTGGAGCTGATTTTATTGGCCCTAGTGACATGATGGATGGGAGAGTTGGAGCGATCAGAGCTGCTCTTGATATTCAAGGATTTTGTGATGTAGGTATTATTAGTTACACAGCAAAATATTCATCTGCTTATTATGGACCATTTAGAACTGCTTTAGATTCGGCTCCTAGAGAAAATAGTAAGAAAATAATTCCAGATAATAAGTCTACATATCAAATGGATCCTGCCAATTCAAAAGAGGCTTTAATTGAATCTGCATTGGATCAGTATGAAGGAGCTGATATTTTGATGGTAAAACCAGGAATTTCATACTTGGATATTGTCTATAGATTAAGCACTTTTTCAAATAAACCTATAGCTGCATACAACGTTAGTGGGGAGTATTCCATGGTAAAGTCTGCTGCTATGAAGAACTGGATTAACGAAAAAGATATTGTTTTAGAAACATTGCTTAGTTTTAAAAGAGCAGGAGCAAAATTAATACTCACTTATCATGCTTGTGATGCATCTCAATGGTTGCAGGATACTTAAAAACTCATTATTAACAAAAATTTGGTTTATTCTTAGGTAAGTGTTAAATAAACTGCTTTGTTTTGAAGTTTTCACAAGGAGTAAATAGGATTGGTCACATTGCACTTAGAGTAGAGAATCTCGAAAGGGCGAAATCTTTTTATATTAAGCTGGGTATGAATTTAGTTTGGGACGATAAAGATTGGTCTTATTTAGAAGCTGGTAAAGGGAAAGATGGACTTGCGTTGTTAGGCCCTAGCTACAAAGCTGCAGGACCTCACTTTGCTTTTCATTTTGAAAATAAAAAAGAAGTGGAAAATATTCAAAATGATTTAAAAAATTCTGGTGTAAAAGTTGGTCCTTTACATGAGCATAGAGATGGAACAGCATCTTTTTATATGCAGGATACTGAAGGAAACTGGCTTGAGATGCTTTATGTTCCTCCTGAAGGGATTCAATCGAATGTTTAATTCTTTTTTTTTGTATGCAAGAGAAAATTTATTCTAAAAAATTATATTCAAATAACACCTTAGAAGAAGAATCTATAAGCCTTTTAGAGTGGGATTCATTAAAAACGCATTTATCTTCCTTCGCCCTAACGGAAATGGGTAAACGAGCAATTTTAAGTTTTGGTATTCCTTCAGAATACGAATCATCTAAAAGACTTTTGAATGAAACTGTTGAAATAACTCAGCTAGAAAATAATTTAGATAAATCAATTAGTTTTTCTGGTGTTTTTGATATTAGTAGAAATATTGAAATTTGTTCCAAGGGAGGTGTAATTTCATCTTCTGAATTGTTAGAAATAGCGAAAACAATTGCTGCAGCAAGAAATTTAAAAAAAATCTTATTAGATTTTGAACAAAGGCCTTATATTTCATCATTTACAAAAAATTTAATTGACCATCAGAATATCGAAACGATTTTTAAAAAAGGCATTGAATCGAATGGAAGGATTTCAGACAATGCTAGTAATGAACTATCTATTCTCAGAAAAGAATTTTTATCTAAGAAACTTGAAAGAAAAATATTAGTTGAGAAATTTATTCAAAAGAATTTAGCTTATTTGCAAGATACTACTATTGGAGATCGATATGGCAGGCCTGTTTTAGCAGTGAAAGTTAATTATGTAGATAAATTTAAAGGCATAATTCATGACTCTTCATCTTCGGGAAATACAGTATATTTTGAGCCTGAAAGTGTAGTAACTAAAGGTAATAAGATTGCTTCATTAGAGGCTAGGATCACAGCAGAAGAATTTAAATTACTTAAAAAATGGTCCCAGGTTGTTAATGATAATTCAGAAAATCTTGTTGAAATGGCATCCATTTTATTGAGATTAGAAAATGCGCTAACTCGTGCAAGATATTCGAAATGGATTGGAGGCAAAACTCCTACATTTGAGAAAAATCCTATTATTTCTTTAATTGGTTTTTCTCATCCGTTATTGATTTGGGAACATAAGAAAAAAGGAGCCCCTCCCCCAGTGGCTGTTGATTTTTATATAAATAGAAATATTAAGGTTGTAGCTATTACAGGTCCAAATACTGGAGGTAAAACGGCAGCTTTAAAAGGTTTGGGTTTGTCTTTACTTATGGCTAGAGCAGGATTATTGATACCTTCAACTAATAATCCTATTATCCCTTTTTGTCCAAATATATATGTGGATATAGGAGATAATCAATCATTAGAAGAAAATTTATCTACCTTCAGTGGGCATATATCCCGCATAAAAGAGATATTAGATTCACTTGATTATAAGAAAGGATTATCAGTTGTTTTGTTAGATGAGATTGGATCTGGCACAGATCCTCTTGAAGGAAGTGCTCTGGCGATGGCTTTATTAAAACAATTTGCAAATAAATCTGATATCACCTTAGCAACTACACATTATGGAGATATTAAGGCTTTAAAATATAAAGACTCAAGATTTGAAAACGTATCAGTTGCCTTTGATGAGGATTCTTTGAAGCCAAAATATATACTCAACTGGGGTATTCCTGGAAGAAGTAATGCCTTGTCAATTTCAAAAAGACTCGGTCTCGATGAAAGCATACTTAATGAAGCTGCAAATTATTTAAAGCCAAAAGAAGTTGATCAAATTAACAGTATTATAAAAGGACTTGAGGAAGAAAGGATTAAACAACAAAATTCTGCAGAAGCGGCTGCAGAATTGATTGCAAGGACTGAAATATTACATGATGAACTGAAAAGAAATTATGAATATCAAAAAATAAATGCTGAAAAAATCCAAGAAATTGAAAGGTCCAAACTATCAAAACATATTGTATCCGCTAAAAAAGAGGTAATAGATTTGATTAAAAAATTAAGAGATAAAAATGTTAATGGAGAGGATACGAGAATTATTGGAAAAAGATTAAAAGAAATTGAGACGGAACATTTAACCCAAAAAAAATTTGAAAAGTCAATATCATGGAATCCTCAGGTAGGCGATTTTGTAAAAATTAAAAGTCTAAATAGTACGGGACAAATTGTAGATTTAGATAAAAAAGTTGGTTTTTATGAAGTTAAATGTGGTTCATTCAGAAGCACATTATCAGTAAATGACTTTGAAGGTATTAATGGAGAAAAGCCTAATTTCAAAAGGTCAAAAATTGACATCCAGTCTACAAGAGAAGATTTTTCTTTTTCTAAAATTAGAACGAGTAAAAATACAATTGACGTAAGAGGGTTAAGAGTTCATGAAGCTGAAATAATTATTGAGGAGAAAATTAGAAAATTTCATGGACCGCTATGGATTGTTCATGGAATTGGCACAGGGAAATTAAAAAAAGGACTAAGAAATTGGTTATCAGGTTTAAATTATGTTGATAAGATTGAAGATGCAGCCAACAACGAGGGTGGACCTGGTTGCAGTATTGCGTGGATAAAATAAAATTTAAAAATACCTAGAAAACAATTTAATAAGCTTATTTAAGTGCAATTTATTGATCAAGCAAACATTATTCTTAAAGCTGGAAAAGGTGGAAATGGAATAGTTTCATTTAGAAGAGAAAAATTCGTTCCTGCTGGAGGACCTTCGGGCGGAAATGGTGGCAGAGGGGGTTCAGTTATTTTGATGGCTGATAATAATCTTCAAACTTTATTAGATTTCAAATTCAAACGTGAAATAATTGCTGAAGATGGATGCAAAGGAGGTCCTAATAAGAGATCAGGTGCTTCAGGTGAGGATACAATCCTTAAAGTACCCTGCGGTACAGAAATAAGGGATATTAAAACTGGCATTATTTTAGGAGACTTAACTAAAGATAAACAGAGTTTAAACATTGCCATTGGAGGAAGAGGTGGACATGGTAATGCTTACTATTTAAGTAATCAAAATAGAGCCCCAGAATCTTTCACTGAAGGAAAAGATGGTGAGATATGGGAGGTTCAATTAGAACTAAAACTTCTTGCAGAGGTTGGGATTATAGGCCTTCCAAATGCTGGGAAAAGTACTTTGATTTCTGTTGTTTCATCTGCGCGTCCAAAAATCGCAAATTATCCTTTCACCACTCTAATACCTAACTTAGGCGTAGTAAGAAAAATTGATGGGAATGGTTGCCTTTTTGCGGATATTCCTGGATTAATATCAGGGGCAGCTGATGGAGTAGGTTTAGGGCATGATTTTTTAAGGCACATCCAAAGAACGAAGATACTTGTTCACTTAATTGATGCAATTGCAGAAAATCCTTTACATGATTTTGAGATAATTGAGCAGGAATTAAAAAAATATGGGAAAGGTCTTTTAGATAAAGAGAGGATAATAGTATTGAATAAAATGGAGCTGGTAGATGATGATTATTTGAAAATACTTTCAAAAAAGTTAGAAGATTTATCTAAAAAGAAAGTTTTAGTTATTTCTTCATCTTTAAAAAAAGGTTTATCTTCACTGCTTTCTGAAGTATGGAAAAGAATCTAACTTAAGTTTAAAAATTGTTGTGTAAAAAAAACACTTGATTTAATAATGAAAATTAGTCATAAATAAGATACTTCTTTAAACACAATATGAATTTCTATACTTGCTTTGATAAACAAGGAAAAATAATAGCTAGATGTCAAACCATTCAAGATATTGAGGTTTTGAAGAAAATGGGAAGACCAATAGTAGAAGTAAAGGAAATGAAAAATGAGGAGTCGGTTGTATGTTCCCTTACAGGAAGTCCATCCGACTTTAATAGAGATTACTAATAGAATTAACAAATAAAAAAGGGCTTTTAGAGCCCTTTTTATTGTGCATTATCTATCAAAAGAAAACTTAATCATCATAAACAAGACATTCTGGTTCGTCCGGATTGGCATCGCAGAATAGTTCCAAAGCATTAGGGTCATGTTTATCCTCTGGATGATGATCCTTATATTCTTCGAGTTCTTTTAGCTCTTCAGTTAAATGTCTGACCTTTGGAAGATTGCCCTCTGCTTTTGCAGATTCGATTTCCGATTGATCTTTTTGGATGTGTTCGTCAATGGATTTCATTTTAAGCTTTTCGTACTTTAGTAGACATACATAACATAGTTAATTTCTATTGAAATTGCATTATCTATGAACTATATAAGTGTTCATTACAACATCATTTTTTTTTCGAAATTGATTTATGTATTTTTTAGGACTCTAATCTCACTATCTCCTCTAATGATGGTAAAACTGGGATTAGTTGATTTGGGTTTAAAGGGAATAAAGCTTTGTAGTAATCTTTTTTCCATTCATTGTCGAAGCATGTCCTATTTACATTATATAAGTTAAAGAATTTTAATCTCCATTCAATAATCTTTTCGAAACTTGATAGTTCTTTTTCAGTACATTTGAAAAGTTTGCTATATATCAATTCCCATCTTATAAGCGTTGGAAAAAGGTAAATATCTGCGTAGGTTAACTCTTCTCCAAATATCCAGTCCCCTTTGTTTTTCTGTAGTAAATTTTCAACTTCATTTAAACCTGCGAAAAGATTTTGACTTGCTTTTTCGTAAGCTGACTGGTTTCTGGCGAAACCACATTTATATACGCCATCATTAATGCTGTTATTAATTAAATCTAAAAATTTTTGATTACACTTTTTAATACTTAATGCCTTATATTTAGATTCACTTTTTATTGAATTGAGTAGTCTTATAATCTGTGAACTTTCATTAGACAATATATTTACTTCATCTTTTACAAAACTAATTAAAAGAGGTAATGTCGCTCTAAAAATAATCTTTTTATTAGCTTTTTTGTAGAGGTCTGAAAGTCTAATACATCCTTTAATCTTTGTATTGAAAATCCATTCGCCATGCTCAACATCTGCTTTTAAAAAAATAACCTTAACTTTTTTTGATAATTGTTTTATTTCGTGGACGAGTAAAGTTCTTTGACACCATGGACAAGAATTGCCTACCAATAAATAAATTTGTCCATTCTCTTTATTAATATCGTATTCATTATCAATTGTTATACCTTTAGGCCTTTTATAGTTACCATGTAGATCTGATGGTGCGAAGCCATTCATTAGTTGGGTCCAAAACCAAAACCAGAATTTTTTGGTGGCCTTAATAAGGTATTTATTTTGCATAAAATTTTATTTTTAAAGAAAAAATGACTGTTCAAAGAATACTTATCGTGTCAGGCACTCATGGGAATGAAATTAATCCTGTTTGGGCGGTTAAACAATTTAATAAAGAGGGAAATAGTTTAAATCATGGTATTCAGTATGAATACATCATAGGTAATCCTGTTGCCTATGAAAAAGGGTGCAGATATATAGATGTAGATTTAAATAGATCTTTTAAAGAAAGTGAGAATTTTGATCAACACAAGAATAGCTTTTATGAAACAAATAGAGCCAATTTTTTAGTAGATCAATTTGGAATTGACGGATCTAAACCCTGTCAAATTGCAATCGATTTGCACACCACTACTGCAAATATGGGAACTAGCATTGTTTTGTATGGGAGGAGATTCAAAGATTTTTGTTTAGCTGCATTACTGCAGAACAAATTTGGATTGCCTATTTATTTGCACGAAAAAGATAAAGCTCAAACAGGCTTTCTTGTAGAAGCTTGGCCATGTGGTTTAGTTATTGAAATAGGAGCTGTAGCACAAAATTTTTATGATCCAAAAATCATAGATAGATTCTTTCTAATAATTAGCTCCCTAAGGGAAGAGATAGATAAATTAAAAAACAACCTTATAGAACTTCCAAAGGAATTGGTTGTTCATGTTCATCAAGGGAGTATAGATTATCCAAGAGATGAAAAAGGAGATATTGATGGTCTAATTCATCCTGAGAGAATAAATCAAGATTGGAAAATGATTAAAAAAGGAGATCCATTATTTCTGGATAGCCAAGGAATAAATCACAAATATGACGGAGACCAATTGATTTGGCCTGTTTTTATTGGAGAAGTTGCTTATAAGGAAAAAAAAATTGCCATGAGCTACACAAAAAAAGAAGTGATTTGTTCCAAAAAACAATGGGTTCAAGAGTTTGAAAGTCTTTAAATTAAGAAACAGGAACAATAAATCTCTGAAAACTAATAAGGATTTTTTATCTAATAGATAAGTTTATTTAATATTCAATACTTTTATTTTTTTTGCTAACTCTTAAACCTTAAAATCCTAAATTCTTTCACTCCAGTAAATAACAGCTCCAAAAGCCTCTAATTGCAGTCTTCTATGCTTAGCCTCTCTTAAGGAAACTACCTCTTTCGATCTTTTTCCGTTAAGAAGCCATTCGATTATTACCAAGTTAAATCCTCAATAACAAAGAAAATATTAAGACATTGAGGTTCTTTTCTTTGATATTGCAAAAAATAAGTTTACTTAAAGAAAAAAATTTACACATTTTTAGCGATTTTGGTCTAAAATCTTCGAAGCGGATTTATTTTCCGTTTTTATTTACACGTCTCACTTTAGAGACATACTTTACGAACTCATGACAACTATTCAGCAGCAGCGTTCTTCGCTGTTAAAAGGTTGGCCACAGTTTTGTGAGTGGGTAACATCAACTAACAACAGAATTTATGTTGGTTGGTTCGGAGTCTTAATGATCCCATGCCTACTTACAGCAGCGGCTTGCTTCATCGTTGCATTCATCGCAGCACCACCAGTAGACATCGACGGAATTAGAGAGCCAGTTGCTGGTTCATTCCTATATGGAAACAACATCATCTCAGGTGCAGTTGTTCCTTCATCTAATGCTATTGGTCTACACTTCTACCCAATTTGGGAAGCAGCTACTGTAGATGAGTGGTTATATAACGGTGGTCCTTACCAGCTTGTAATTTTCCACTTCCTAATTGGTATCTCAGCATACATGGGAAGACAGTGGGAGCTTTCATACCGTTTAGGTATGCGTCCATGGATCTGTGTTGCATACTCTGCACCAGTTTCAGCAGCTTTCGCAGTATTCCTTGTATACCCATTCGGTCAAGGTTCATTCTCTGACGGAATGCCTCTAGGTATCTCTGGAACATTCAACTTCATGTTTGTTTTCCAGGCAGAGCACAACATTCTTATGCATCCCTTCCATATGGCTGGTGTTGCTGGTATGTTCGGAGGATCTTTATTCTCAGCTATGCACGGTTCACTTGTTACTTCATCTCTAATCAGAGAAACAACTGAGACAGAATCTCAGAACTATGGTTACAAGTTCGGACAAGAAGAAGAAACATATAACATCGTTGCAGCTCATGGCTACTTCGGTCGTTTGATTTTCCAATATGCAAGTTTCAACAACAGCAGAAGTCTTCACTTCTTCCTAGCTGTATTCCCAGTTGTTTGTGTATGGTTAACTTCAATGGGTATCTGCACAATGGCATTCAACCTTAACGGTTTCAACTTCAACCAGTCAGTTGTTGATGCAAACGGTAAGATTGTTCCTACATGGGGTGACGTTCTTAACAGAGCAAACCTAGGTATGGAAGTAATGCACGAGCGTAACGCTCACAACTTCCCACTTGATCTAGCAGCAGCTGAGTCTACAACAGTAGCTCTTTCAGCTCCAGCTATCGGTTAAGCTTAAAGTTCTTAAATTTACAAGCCCCCTTTTAGGGGGCTTTTTTTTGTTTAATTTTCAATTGGTTTCATATAATGTTTATATATAGATAAAACATTTGATATTTCTATGAGTAGTAGTTTTGGAAAAATTTTTCGTGTTAGTACTTTTGGAGAATCACATGGTGGTGCAGTGGGAGTTATCCTTGATGGATGTCCACCTAAGTTAAAAGTAGATGTAAATCTGATACAAAATGAATTAGATAGGCGCAGACCTGGCCAAAGTGACATTACAACACCCAGAAATGAAGAAGATAAAATTGAAATATTAAGTGGCATAAAGGAAGGTTTAACACTTGGAACTCCAATAGCGATGTTGGTAAGAAACAAGGATCAAAGACCAGGAGATTATGATAATTTGGAGCAAGTATTTAGACCTTCTCATGCAGATGGTACATATCATCTGAAATATGGAATTCAGGCAAGTTCTGGTGGTGGAAGAGCCTCTGCAAGAGAAACAATTGGAAGAGTAGCTGCTGGTGCTGTAGCAAAACAATTATTAAAAAACTTCTGTAACACTGAAATACTATCTTGGGTAAAGCGTATACATGATATTGATTCTGATATAAATAAAGAAAAAATTTCTCTCATCAAAATAGATTCTAATATTGTTAGATGTCCTGATGAAAAGGTATCAGCAGAAATGATAGAGAGAATTAAGCAATTAAAGCGTCAAGGAGACTCTTGTGGCGGTGTTATTGAATGTCTAGTAAGAAATGTCCCTTCTGGTCTTGGAATGCCTGTTTTTGATAAATTAGAAGCTGATTTAGCGAAGGCTTTGATGTCTTTGCCTGCCACGAAAGGCTTTGAAATAGGTTCAGGTTTCTCTGGAACTTATTTAAAAGGAAGCGAACATAATGATGCCTTTATTAAATCTGATGATATTAGGAAGTTAAGAACAATATCCAATAATTCAGGCGGTATACAGGGAGGAATAAGTAATGGCGAAAATATTGAGATGAAGATAGCTTTTAAACCTACAGCAACTATCGGGAAAGAACAGAAAACGGTAAATGCTGAAGGAAAAGAAGTTTTGATGAAAGCAAAAGGGAGACATGATCCATGCGTTCTACCAAGAGCAGTTCCTATGGTTGATGCTATGGTCGCTTTAGTACTTGCTGATCATTTACTACTTAATCAAGCTCAATGTGGCTTAATCGATAATTAGTAGTTTTGTTAAATAAATTATATTTATCTTTGATTTAATTATTTTTGAGCCATTCATATATTTTTGGGTCAAATTTTTTTTTAATAATACCTTTATCTCCAATCACGATTGCTTTATATCCTAAAGATTGATAAGTTTTTACATCATTGATTGATAGGCCTCCAGCAGCAATGAAATCAATACTTTCAAAGTTGAGTATGTCTATAGACCTAGCTTTACTTTTTATTGGATAAATTTTGATAATGTTGCAATTTAAATTTATCGCTTCCTCAAGATCTTTTAAATTTTTAATTCCGGGTATTAATAAATAATTTTTTGACTTCGAATAATTAAAAAGATCTTTATCCCAAAATTTCATCATAGAAAAATTTAATCCAATTTTTAATGAATCTTCTATTGATTGCTTATTAACTATGGAGGCAGAGCCTAAATTAATTTGTGGAAAATTGAGTTTGATTTCGGATACAAAATCCAACCACTTTTTGTTGTTTGACCAACTTATTTCAATATTTTTTAATCCTAATTTTACTAAGCTTTCTAATTCTTCAAAAAATGAATTTCTTATAGAAGTATTTGAGTAAATATTATCTTCCGGTTTTACTAGTAAAAAAAAAGATTCTTTTAGCAGCAAGTCAGAAAAAGAATCTTCTTTAATATTCATTAAATATTTATTTTTTAAACTAGATATAATTCGCTACTTTAACTTCCGATCGGTTGAGCAAGTCTTGGATATCTTCAGTGTCTATAGTTTCTCTTTCAATTAGCATTTGAGCCATTTCGTCAAGAACAGTTCTATTATCTGTTAAAACTTTTGTAGCTCTCTTATAGGCGACATCAACAAGTTCTGAAACCTCTACATCAATTGTTGCGGCTGTATCTTCAGAGAAGTCTCTTGTAGAACTCATATCTCTTCCGAGAAACATTCCACCTTGAGATTGACCTAGAGCGACTGGACCTATTTTGTCACTCATACCGAATTTAGTGATCATTTGTCTTGCTACATTGGCAACTTGTTGTAAATCATTTGAAGCTCCAGTTGTTACCTCTTCTTCGCCATAGACTATTTCTTCAGCAACTCTTCCACCAAGAGCTACAGCCATTTGATTTTGAAGGTAAGAACGAGAGTAAAGACCAGATTCCATTCTTTCTTCACTTGGAGTAAAGAAGGTTAGACCTCCAGCTTGACCTCTTGGAATGATTGAAACTTTTGCTACTGGATCATAATCAGGCATTAATGCTCCAACGAGTGCATGACCAGCTTCGTGATAAGCAACTAACTCTTTTTTCTTATCACTGATGACTCTATCTTTCTTTTCTGGGCCAGCCATAACTCTTTCAATGGCATCACCGACTTCATCGTTACTTACTTTATCTAAATCTTTTCTAGCTGCTAGTATTGCTGCTTCATTTAAAAGATTAGCTAAATCTGCACCAGTAAATCCTGGTGTTCTTCTAGCAACTTTATCTAAATCAACGTCTTTTGATAGAGTTTTATCTTTCGCATGCACATTTAATATCTGCAATCTTCCAGCATAATCTGGTCTATCTACTGTTACCTGTCTATCGAATCTTCCAGGGCGCATTAAAGCTGAATCTAAAACATCTGGTCTGTTGGTGGCAGCAACTATTATTATTCCTGAATTACCTTCGAAACCATCCATTTCTGTTAGGAGTTGATTTAATGTTTGTTCTCTTTCATCATTTCCTCCTCCCATACCAGCACCTCTTTGTCTTCCAACTGCATCTATTTCGTCAATAAACACAATACAAGGAGCATTCTTTTTAGCTTGTTCAAAAAGATCTCTAACTCTGCTAGCTCCAACTCCTACAAACATCTCTACAAATTCTGAACCAGATATTGAGAAAAAAGGTACACCTGCTTCTCCAGCTACTGCTTTTGCTAACAATGTTTTTCCTGTACCAGGAGGGCCAACAAGAAGCACTCCTTTTGGAATTTTTGCTCCGACTGCAGTAAATCTATCTGGACTCTTAAGAAAATCTACAACTTCTGTAAGTTCTAATTTTGCACCTTCAACACCAGCAACATCTGAAAAGGTTACTTGTGTTGATGGTTCCATTTGAAGTCTAGCTTTACTCTTGCCAAAACTCATGGCAGGGTTACCGCCTCCAGCATTCCCACTTTGGGATCTTCTGAAAAGAAAAAATAGACCTCCGATCAAAAGTACTGGGAAAATTAAGCTACTTACAGCCTGTTGCCATGGATTGGCTAATTTTGTAGGAGTTACAGCTATATCTACATTATTCTCAGTCAGTATTTTTAATAAATCTTTGTCAGGGGCTAAATTGACCTCAGACCTGCTCCCATCATTTTCAACAACTTGAGCTGTGGCATTATCTGGAGATATTAGGACTCTACTGATTTCTTTATCTTGCACTGCCTCTATAAAATCACTATATCTCAAAGTCTTTGTAGAACTTTCAGTACTAGGTTTATCAAAAACTGAAGTACCAATGAAAATTACAGTAATAACAGCTAGGACGTAAAGTCCTACGTTTCTCCAACGTTTGTTCACGATAAAAAATCTTTAATAAATCTATAATACTAATAATAAAACATTATTAAGAGCGTCTTAGAACATCTACTACACTTTTGAATGCAAACCATTCAGGAATAGGTTCATCATTTCTTAATTTCTTTCTAAATTCAGTACCACTAAGTTTCATAATTTCATAATTAAATTCTTTAGCTTCTTCAGCTGTTATATATCCTTTTTCCTTCGTATAAACTAAATTTTTTGAAGGAACAGTTTGCATCATCAATTCATCGGCACACTTATTCGCAAAATTTTGGGCGTCATATGGACCATAAAAATCTTCACCAGTTGATGACGACTTACAACCAGCCATATCTCTACCAATAATAAAGTGGGTACAGCCATAATTTCTTCTGATTATCATATGTTGAAGAGCTTCTCTTGGCCCAGCCATATGCATTGAGTAAGGTAAAAAAGCCCATTTTATTCTTTCATCAGATATTTCCTCTTCTAATTCTTTATAGGTCAAATATCTAACTTTACCAGGGATATCATCTTGTTGAGTTGGTCCACAAGTTGGATGGACTAAAACAACTGAGTTGGAGGAGACATTATCTGAAAGTAAGGCATTAGTAAATAATTCATAATGTGCTCTATGAATTGGATTTCTGCATTGAAATGCAACTACATCATGATTTGATGGCAGTGTAGATCTAACTTCTTCTGGGGTTTTGCAGGGGAATTCTCTAATTGGTAGTTCGAAACCATAAACTCTTCCCCCTATGTAAAATCTCCCTCTCTCGTTAAAAATCATCTTAACAGCAGGATGATCTAAAGAATTAGTACCATAACAAAGTTCAGCTTCTAAGGATTTGTCAGGCTCCCATTTAGAGCTAACTTCTAAAACTGCAATTTTTTGTTTTTTATAAGTAAGCAATATTGTCTCTCCAGCTTTTACTTTTTCATTATTTGAATCAAATACAATAGGCAAGCCAAAAAGCAACCCGTTTGTATTTCTATTATTTTTAATTACCGAATTGTAGTTATTTTCATCCATAAAACCTTCCAATGGAGAAAAAGCTCCAACCATCAAAAGTTCTACATCGCATGCATTTCTCTCGCTACATTCAAACTCAAAAGTAGCTTTAGAGATAAGATCATTTTTAAGGTTTTTATCTTTGATAATTAAATTTTTTAGTTCCCCTCCATAAGGCGGTATTAGTCCATTAGTATCTGTTTTAGTTTTTTGTTGTAATTCCATTTTTTAAATTGATAAAGAAAAATTTTGAAAAAAAAAGAGGGGTTTAACCCCCTTTTTCTCTTGAGTAGGATTTATGCCTTTCTTCCGTAAAGCTCCCCAATTATTTTTACATCAAGTGGATCCTTTGAACCCATATCTGTATCTGAAGGTTGGATAGCTTCAAAAGTGCCAGCAAATTCGTCTGTGTCAGAATCTACATTGTTGATTGAAAGAGTAATAACGCCAGTACCATTTACATCAACTTTAATATTTTCTTTTGCAAGTTCTTCGTCATCTCCTCCTAATGCAACTAAACCTTGAGCATATTCAACACCAGTATTTTTAGCTCTTGCCTTAGGATCTAGAAAGTCACCAGTTCTGTAGTTAGGTGTAAATGTCGAACCACTAACCTCAGTGCCTGGCTCAATAGATGAAGGCAAATCAGCTATAAGATCTTTTGCTGAGAATGCAAATGGCACCTCTAAACCACCAGGAGTTAATACAGTAATAAGTTGAAAATCAATACCACCCTTTTCAGTGAAAGTTCCTGAATCTATATCCCCATAAACTTCTGTCACTGTGGTGTTATTTCTAGGACTAATAATTTTTGTAGAAACAAATTCTGCAGCTTTACGTTTTGTCCCTGGCACTTTTACATAAACTTCTGTTGGATGCATACATATTCCTTTAAGGCTATCTCCATTCCCTAGAGATATTGATCCGACAAGAGATGAGTCTAATGTAGGGCAATCATTAGCTTTTCCTGTGTTAACAACATCTGTGAATTGTGCATTTCCTCTTTCAGAAAAAGCAAATGTTTTAACAGGTACGAAAGCAAAAGTTATACAAATTGAAATAACAAAAGCTAAGAAAGAACGAATTCTCATAATTAAAGTTGCAGTAAAGTTCTGTGACGATAGATTAAAGGTCATCTAATAAGTTCAGTACGGATATTACAAGGGAAAGGACCATAAAAGTTAGGACTATTAAATCCTCGAAACAACCCGTAGCTTTTTAGATTTTAAAAAACTGGAATTATTTTAAGCTATCACATTATTTTTAATGATTAAGATTACAAAAAAATACAAATTAAAAAATTTTTTTTATTTTTTTAATGAAATAATTTGGGTTATTAATTTATTTGCTAAATCAATTTTTGATGTTTTGTTAATGTAGTGTTCCATATTGTTAGTGTCGAATAGCCAACCTTCATTTTGTGCCAAAAAACCAAATCCTTGGCCTTCAAGATCAATTGGATTTGCGAATAGATAATCACAACCCTTTTGGATAATCTTTTCTTTAATTGTCATTCGTGCTTCTTCGATAGATCCTGTAAAAGCACAAAAGCCTACAAAAACTTGGTTATCTTTTTTTGATTTACTAATTGTTTTTAAAATATCTGGGATTAGCTCAAAGTTTTGATTCAAATGAGCATTAATTTTATTTTTGGGAATTTTAGCTGAAGCATCAGAGGTTATCTTGAAATCAGATACTGCTGCATTCATGAAAAAATAATCGCAACTTGATATTTCATTATTAAGTGCCCTAATTAAATCAACACTAGTTTCAATTTCATATCTTTTTATTCCATCAGTAAGATTCTTATCGATTTTCAGAGGCCCATGAACATATTTTACTTGTGCTCCTCTGAACCTCGCTACTTGAGAAAGAAGTAGGCCCATAGCTCCAGAACTTTTGTTAGTAATGTGTCTTGCCGCATCAATTTTCTCTGAGGTACAACCTCCAGTTATTAAAATTTCTTTATTAAGTAAATCTTTGCGATATTCATTTTGTTTGTGTGAAGCTATAAATTCAAGAGCTAATTGGATTAGATCATTTGGAGGTATCTTACCGATGCCCGTAGCATCACATGCTAAGAGACCTTCACTTGGTTGCAAAGACAAAACATTTTCGTAATTCTGTAAATTCTCATAATTTTTTTGGACAGCTTTATTTAGCCACATTTGTGTATTCATTGCTGGTGCAACAATAATTGGCTTTATATTTGCTATTAAGATGCTTGGGATCAATCCCTCAGCATTTCCAGTTACCCATTTTGCTAATGTTGTCGCTGTTAAAGGGGCGATGATTAAAATATCAGCCCAATTACATAGTTCTATGTGAAGAGGTGTCGATTGACTATCAGACCATTGATCATTTTCTAAAATGCACGGGTTTCTACTTAAAATAGAAAGAGAAAGCGGCTTTATTAATTTTTCTGCATTTTTTGATAAAACGCATCTGATTTCATAATTTTCTTTCGCTAATTGGCTAACTAATAATGGAATTCTTACAGCTGCAATACTCCCAGTTATTAATAAAAGAACATTTATTTTGGAGTCCTTAGTTTTAGTTTTCATCGAAAGGTTCCTGATCGAGGAGATGGGTATAATTAGTTGTTAATTCAGGCCTATTGATTGCAAGAGCCCTCAGTAAGTGCCAGTCTTTTAAACCATCAAATGGAGTATTATAATTATCTTCCTCTAGCCTTTTAGCGAGCTCAAGGGTCATTTCTTCATCAAAAGAATTTACTAGTTCCTCACTTATTTTATTTTCAGAAATGAATTTCATATTGAGTAAGGTCAATATACTCTAATAATAAAGCCTCAAGTAATTATTTAAAATTGATATAAGAATTAAGTACATATTTTCAAGGATATGATAATTTTCAATTTTCATAATCTTTTCAAATTGTTGTTAGGTCATTTATCTTCATTTTCAGTCATAAATATGCAAACTCTCCTTTTCAAAAATATTATTTCTTAAGATATCCTTGTAATTATTTATATCATGTCGCAAACCAAAAGAGAGCAAGTAATTAGTCACATACGCTATTTAAGGCAAGAGCTCAGAGCAATGCATTTAGGAATAAAAGAAGATGACCTTTTCCCTGAACCAGGCGAATTAAGAGGATTAATGGCTCAGTTCGAAGCATTACTTGAATTAATAGAAGGAAATACTAAAATTCAATCAAATTCTGAAGCGGCTTAGTTTAATGCAAAATGGTTGTTAAACCTCAAAAGACAAAATTTCAGTTAAAAATTGTTGAAAATATTCAGACATTAAGTATTTGGGCTAATAATCCATGGCGAAGATATTCAATATCATTGATTACTCTTTTAATCGGCTACTTTTTTGGAAGTTCTCTTGGTATGGTAAGTGCCGTTGTGGAACTCATGGATCCTGTAGCAGCTTTTTTAGCAGTAGTTTTTATTGAGTTTTTAATAGTTCTAAGAAGAAATTTAAGATTTGAAAGGAAAAATAAATTTTTAGTACTTTTATTAGACTCTTTAAGATTGGGACTATTTTATGGTTTCTTTACTGAAAGTCTTAAGTTGCTATAAATTTACTTGTTGTGTTTTTGTAATAGATAAAGCAAAGCCATTCTTATAGGGATACCATTTGCAACTTGATTATTAATTAAGCAATTAGGATATCGATCTACCACTTTGCTGCTTATTTCAATATCTCTGTTTATGGGACCAGGATGTAGAATTGGAATTTCTTTATTATTTAAAGATAATTTCTCTGAGGTTAAACCATAATCCAAACTATATGAATCAATGCTACTTAGTAAATTTTCCATCATTCTTTCTTTCTGGAGTCTTAAAACAATAATCGCATCTGCAATTTTTATTGATTCTTCCAATGATCTAGAAATTGTTATGGAACCTCTTGATTTGACAGGATCTTCTGTTTGATTTGGCGCGGGCGTTTTTAAAAAATTGATAAATTCATCAGGTATTAATGTCTTAGGACCACATAAAATTATATCGGCGCCGAATGCACTCAAAGCCCAAATATTTGACCTGGCAACCCTTGAATGATTAACGTCTCCAATAATTAAAATTTTTTTGGAATTTAAAACCTCTGGATTCAGTGTTTTTTGGGAAAAGAATTTTATCAATGTATAGATGTCAAGCAATCCTTGGCTGGGGTGACTATGTAATCCATCTCCCGCATTAAGAACCGAAGTCTTGGAATTTATTGCATCAAGTTTTTTTGCGATCTCAAAGGTTATGTAACTTGATGAATGTCGGATAACTAATGTATCCGCCCCCATAGCAGAATAAGTTATGGCTGTATCAATTATTGTTTCGCCTTTTGTTAAAGAGCTGGAGGATGGTGCAAACGTTTGGACATCAGCAGAAAGTCTTTTTGCTGCAAGCTCAAAACTATTTTTTGTTCTTGTACTAGCTTCAAAAAATAAAGACGTTACCAAAGTCCCTTGTAAGGCTGGTATCTTTTTTGTTCCTGCATTCTTTAGTGCATCAAATCTATTAGCTAATTCAAATACTGACTCATAATCTTTAATTGAAAAATTAGCTAGTGTGTGGATATGTTTATGAGGCCAAGTTTGCATTACGCTTAAAAAGATAAATGATTATTGAAATTTAGGTGTTCTGTCACCTTTTAATCTTTTACTTACACTCCTACTATTTTTGAGATACCAACGCCATTTTATATTTTTTGCCTTTGATATGCCAATTCTTGTAGTTTGAATAAGATCTTTTTCTTCTAGAGTGGATTCTCTTGGATAAATCGATAAAGATTTGTTATTAAGCATTTCAAGTGAGTTCAATGAAATGTCTACGTTGAATGTCTTAGTTACCAGGCCAGGTCCAGAAGCTAATCTTTCATTTTTTTTAGATATAAAAACTGATCTTATTAATACACCACTCGCAAAATTTTCTTTATCAGTAACTATGTTTAAACAATGATGAATGCCATAAGATTTGTAAATATAAAATGTCCCAGGTTTGCCAAATAATGATTTGTTTGATTCAGTCATTTTGCGGTAGCCATGACAGGCCTCTTCTTCCTGTGAATAAGCTTCAGTTTCAACAATTACCCCCTTAACTTGATCTATCTCATTATTTTTTTTTATGAGGTGACAGCCTATTAAATCAGGGGCAACAAGTTTAGAGTGCCTATAAAAAAAATTTTTTGGAAATAATTCTTCTTCTATTTTTCAATATTTATCTAATAACATATTTAGCTGAGAAAAATAATTAAGGCTATTAATTGATATTGATTTTCAAAAAGTTGTGATTATTTTTTAAAATTATTTGAAATTCAAAGGATATGTAAATAAGATGTTCTGAATAAACTATTATTTAATAAGAGAAATATTAAAGGCATGACAAAAATAACAAAAGAGGAAGTAAAAAAAGTTGCTTATTTAGCTAGATTAGAACTTAATGAGAATGAAATTAATAATCATGCAGAGCAATTAGAAAAGATATTGGATTATATAAGACAACTTGAGAAAATTGATACAGATGATGTCCCCTGTACAACGAGAGCTATAGAGGTTATCAATGTATTTAGAAAAGACGAAAAGAAAAATTCTGATTGCAATGAAGAGCTTTTAGAATTGGGTCCATCGAGAGAAGATAAATATTTTAAAGTACCAAAAATTATTAATGAATGAGTTATTTAGTTACTTCCAATAAATGTTTTGTTGACTATCTTTAGTAAATATTTTTTTATTTTAAAGCCTGGATATAAATTTATGATTTTTCTTATTTTCCCCCTCTTTTTGCTATGACTCCTTATACCTATTAATAAATCATAAATAAAGTTAAAAATGTCTTCTTTACTTTCAAATATACCAACCCTTTGAGGGGAGCCTTTTTTATCCAATAATGGCTTAGTTTTTTCATAAGCTATTTTGTATTCAAACCAAGGAATCGAAGGCCAAAGATGATGAATGAGATGATAATTTTGTCCCATTATTAATAAATTCATAAATTTGCTTGGATAAACTCGAGAATTTATCCATTTATTTCTTGATCGAAATGGTCTATGGGGTAAATAATCAAAGAATATTCCTAAAGTGACTCCTACCATTAATGCGGGGCCGAACCATAAATTATAAATTAAATTCATAAAGTCAAATTTCAAACCTGCCAAGATAATTGTTATGAATATGGATCTTTCAATTCCCCATTGTAGTAATTCATATCTTCGCCAAAGTTTTTTTTGAAAGAAAAACACCTCATGATAAAAAAATCTTGGAGCAATTAGCCAAATTGGACCAAAAGTACTGACAATATGATCTGGGTCATTTTTGGGGTGATTTACGTGAATATGATGTTGTAAATGAACTCTCGTAAAAACTGGGAAGCTAAACCCTAATAGAATTGCTGAACCATGACCCATTGCTTGATTTATCCAAGGAACTGGATGAGCAGCTTTATGACAGGCATCATGAATAACAGTACCTTCTATATGTAAAGCTAAAAACGCAGTGGCTACAAGTAAAGGTAAAGGCCAAACACCTCTATACCATTGCCATATGCTAAGAAAAGCAAGAAAATAACCGCCAAAAAATAAACCTAATGTTGGATTCCAAAAACTTGGCGGATCTACGTAATTTTTAATCTCTTTTTGCCAATTAAATGTTTTTGAAGAATTAGTATTTTTCGTTGTATTTTTACTGGTTAAGTTTGAAATTGTTTCTTTTATTCTTTAAATAATATAACTAATATTTTAAGATGATTGCATGCTCAAACATAAAAAATTTCTTTTAAGAAATTTTTAATTTTATTTAATGTGTCAAATTAATCATCTTAAGAAAAAAAATTTTTAAAATAAACCTCTTTCAATTATTATTTTATTTGAGCGGTCGTGGCGGAATTGGTAGACGCGCGAGTTTTAGGTACTCGTATCTTAGGGTGTGGGAGTTCAAGTCTCCCCGACCGCACTTAAGGGAATTCTGATAGATAGTTTGCTTATCCATATCAACTCTTATAATTTAATTAAGTACTTAATTTAATGAATAGTTTTATATTTTATTTGGGAACTTTTTATATTGTAATAGGGACTATTTTTCTAACTGTACCTATAATTTATCTCGAGCTCGGTAAACCAAAAGACTTAATAAAAGCTTTTTTAAATCTATTAATAGGTTTGATATTAATAATTAAAAATAAAACATTAGATGGATCATTTTTTGTAATTTTCCTTTTTTTTACAGTACTAGTTATTTTTTATCTAGTAGAGCTTTCTTTATCTAGATGGCATCAATTGACAGAAAACGAAAAGAAAAAATTAACTACCTTTTTGGAGTTTAAAAATAACTTTTCGAAAATATTAGAATCTATTAATATGGTGTTTGGTAATTTCACAAAACCTTCAAATTTTTTTAATTTTGTTAGAAATAATAAAAATATAACCCAAAAAAAATGGGTAAGAAATGATAAAAATGATAATATAAAAGTCTGAAATCAAATAAATTGGTTATTTGAAACATCTCAAAAAAACTAAAGGTCAATTAAGAAAGAATATAATGAACTAGATTTATTTAAATAATTCTTTTGATCACCAATATTTCTTATATCGCCGTATGAAATCTCAAAATAGCAAAGAACAAAAATCAGATTTTTCTTATAAAGAAACTTTAAATTTACTAAAAACTGACTTCTCAATGCGTGCTAACTCAGTTGTAAGAGAACCTGAGATTCAGAATTTTTGGGCTTACAATGATATTGATTTCCAATTAGGTGCAAGCAATTCAGGTGAAATATTTACATTACATGATGGCCCTCCTTATGCAAATGGAGCGCTTCATATGGGTCATGCCCTTAATAAAGTTTTAAAAGACATAATCAATAAGTATAAAACCTTAAGAGGGTTTAGGGTTCATTTCGTACCTGGTTGGGACTGTCATGGATTACCTATTGAATTAAAAGTTCTTCAGAATTTAAAATCTGATGAAAGAAAGAATCTTGATACTTTAAATCTAAGAAAAAAAGCAACAGATTATGCCCATATCCAAATTAATAATCAAAAGGAGGGTTTCAAAAGGTGGGGCATATGGGGAGATTGGAATAATCCTTACTTAACACTTAAGAAAAGTTATGAATCTGCTCAGATTGGAGTATTTGGGAAAATGTTTTTAAATGGCTATATATATCGAGGTCTTAAACCTGTGCATTGGAGTCCAAGTTCAAGGACTGCCCTTGCAGAAGCAGAATTAGAATATCCTAATGAACATTATTCAAAAAGTATTTATGTTTCATTAAAAATCACTAAAATACCTGAGGAAATTCTATTAAACTTCATCCAAGAAAATCTTAATATCAAAAAAGATTTTTTTCAAAATAATTCTTTCATAACTATTTGGACCACTACTCCTTGGACCATACCTGCAAATGAAGCTGTTGCAGTAAATCCAAAAATAAAGTACGTTTTTGCTATCGATGAAGAGAAACGAATTTACCTTTTTGCACAGGATTTATCTTATGAAATAAGTAAGAAATTTAATAAAGATTTCAAGGTGCTTTTAGAGGTAAAAGGCTCTAAATTGGAAAATATTGAATATCAACATCCCTCAAAGAATAAAAATTGCAGAATTGTGATTGGAGGAGATTATATTACTACAGAATCCGGAACTGGAATTGTTCATACTGCGCCTGGTCATGGAATAGATGATTTTAATGTGGGTCAAAAATATGATTTACCAATTACATGTGTCGTTGATGAAAAAGGGAACTTAAATGAATATTCTGGTCAATTCAAAGGATCAAATGTCCTGAAAGATGCTAATGATTTAATTATTGAATATTTAAAAGGAAATAATTTGCTTCTATTACAAGAAAATTATAAGCATAGATATCCGTATGATTGGAGAACCAAAAAACCAACTATTTTTAGGGCAACAGAACAATGGTTTGCATCTGTAAATGGATTTAGATCATCTGCATTAAAGGCAATCGAAGATGTTGAATGGATGCCAGAGACCGGAAAGAAAAGAATTTATTCTATGGTTGTTGGCAGAGGTGATTGGTGTATTTCTAGACAAAGGTCATGGGGAGTCCCTATTCCAGTTTTTTATAAAAAAAATAGTAATGATATTCTACTTAACAAAGAGATAATTAATCATATTCAAGAACTTTTTAGTGAACATGGAGCAGATATTTGGTGGGATTGGGAGGTTAAGAATCTTTTGCCAGAAAATTATGCAAAAGAATCGGATCTATGGAAAAAGGGGACAGATACAATGGATGTTTGGTTCGATTCAGGATCTAGCTGGGCCGCAGTATGTGAACTAAGAAGTGAATTGAAGTATCCAGCAGATCTTTATTTAGAGGGCTCAGATCAACATCGAGGATGGTTCCAGTCTTCTTTGCTAACATCTGTTGCAGTCAATAATAAACCTCCATATAAGAAAGTTTTAACTCATGGTTTTGCACTTGATGAAAATGGAAGAAAAATGAGCAAATCTTTAGGAAATGTTGTTGATCCAAATATTATTATTAATGGAGGTAATAATAAAAAAACTGACCCTGCTTATGGTGCTGATGTTTTAAGGCTATGGGTAAGCTCTGTAGATTATTCAGTAGATGTTCCAATTGGTTCAAATATACTCAAGCAACTTTCAGACGTATACAGAAAAGTTCGTAATACTGCAAGATATCTTCTAGGTAATATTCATGATTATGATCCTAAAATTGATAGTTTTGAAATTGATCAATTGCCTCTCTTAGATCAATGGATGTTAGGCAGATTAGTTGAGGTTACAGATCAAATATCAAATGCTTATGAAAATTATGAATTTTCAAAATTTTTCCAAATCTTGCAAAGTTTTTGCGTTGTAGATCTATCAAATTTTTATTTGGATATTGCGAAGGATAGGTTATATGTAAGTTCTAAATCACAATTTAGGAGAAGGTCATGTCAGTTCGTCATGTCAAAAGTTGTTGAAAATTTAGCCGTACTTATTTCTCCAGTGCTTTGTCATATGGCTGAAGATATTTGGCAAAATATTCCATATTCAACTAAAGAAAAGTCAGTCTTCCAAAGAGGATGGCCAATATTTTCGCAGTCATGGAAAAATCAAATACTTAATGAGCACATTGCAAATTTAAGAAATTTGAGAGTTGAAATTAACAAGGCTATAGAAGGATGTAGGAACAAACAAATAATTGGAGCAGCTTTAGAAACTG
>QCIX01000002.1 GCA_003216355.1 Prochlorococcus sp. AG-402-N23
GATTGGTAAATGGAAAGCCGTTGCTAAAGAAACTGCACAAATTCATAGAGATGGTAGACCTGTTTTAGTTGGTACGACAAGTGTTGAAAAAAGTGAATTATTAAGTTCACTTTTATCTGCTGAAAAAATCCCACATAATTTGTTAAATGCTAAGCCAGAAAATGTTGAACGTGAGGCGGAAATTGTTGCTCAGGCAGGTAGAGCAGGAGCTGTTACCATAGCGACTAATATGGCTGGAAGAGGAACGGATATAATTCTTGGCGGTAATAGTGACTATATGGCAAGGCTTAAATTAAAAGAAATTTTAATTCCTTTGTTAGTTAAGCCTGATAATGAGCATAAGCCACCAATACCTAAACAAAGAAATTCAAAATCTAAGAGTGGTTTTTCTACAAAAGCTAGTTCAAATTTGAAAAAGAACATTTCAAATTTTTCAACAAGTCTTTTCCCTTGCAAACTAGATGAAGTAATTGAAAAGAAACTCTCTTTTTTATCTGATGAACTTGTAAAAAATTGGGGAGATAAACAACTTTCTGTCTTAGAACTAGATGACAGGATAGCTACAGCTGCAGAAAAAGCACCAACTGATGATGAATTGATAAAGCTTTTGAGAGAATCTTTGTCTGATGTAAAAAAAGAATATGAAAAAGTTTTGATTCATGAAGAAGACAAAGTAAGAGAAGCTGGCGGTTTACATGTCATTGGTACTGAGAGACATGAATCAAGAAGAGTGGATAATCAACTTAGAGGAAGAGCAGGAAGACAAGGTGATCTTGGAAGTACAAGATTCTTTTTATCTTTAGATGATAATTTATTAAGGATTTTTGGAGGTGATAGAGTAGCAAATCTAATGAATGCTTTTAGGGTTGATGAAGATATGCCTATTGAGTCAGGAATGCTTACTAGGTCTCTAGAAAGTGCTCAAAAGAAAGTTGAAACCTACTATTACGATATTAGAAAACAAGTTTTTGAATATGATGAGGTAATGAACAATCAAAGAAAAGCAGTTTATGGCGAAAGACTAAGAGTATTGAAAGGAATTGATTTAAAGAGACAAGTAATAGGATATGGAGAAAGGACAATGATTGAAATTGTAGATGCTTATATTAATCCTGATCTTCCTCCTGAAGAATGGAATATTGAACAATTAATTTCTAAAGTTAAAGAATTTATATATTTATTAGATGATCTTAAATCTGATGATATTAATTTACTTTCAATAGAAGAATTAAAAAACTATCTTCAAGAGCAGTTGCGAATAGCTTATGATTTAAAGGAATCACAAATAGAAAATATTCGTCCAGGATTAATGAGAGAAGCTGAAAGATTTTTCATTTTGCAGCAAATTGATAATTTATGGCGAGAACATCTTCAATCTATGGATTCCTTGAGGGAATCAGTCGGATTGAGAGGTTATGGTCAAAAAGATCCATTAATCGAATATAAAAACGAAGGATATGACATGTTTCTCGAAATGATGACTAATATGAGACGTAATGTTATTTATTCAATGTTTATGTTTCAACCTAAAACTGACGTTAATGAAAAAAATTAAATCAATATTTAATCATCTCCAAGAAATTCAAAAATTTCTTTATCTTTAAGATTTTGAGAATCACCAAGTTTAGAAATATCAATAGATTCTGAGCTGACTATACATTGTAGAGTTTTTTGTAATTTAAGAATTTCATTTTCAAGAGTGTCTATTCTATCCATTAAATTTTTTATCACATTAGCTTCTGCATCTGGTAAGGCAGAATGAGCTAAAGGATTTACTTTGACACCACTTTGATGCACTACTCTGCCAGGAACTCCGACCACAGTACTGTTCCCCTCTACATTTCGAACAACTACTGAGCCAGCACCAATCCGGGTATTAGATCCTACTGTGATGGATCCAAGAACTTTTGCGCCCGCTCCCACTACAACATTTTCCATTAAGGTGGGGTGTCTTTTGCCATGGCTTTTACCAGTACCTCCTAATGTCACTCCCTGATAAAGCAAACAGTTATTTCCTATTTCAGCAGTTTCGCCAATTACAACGCCCATTCCATGGTCTATGAAAACCCTTTTTCCAATTTTTGCCCCAGGATGGATTTCAATACCTGTTGCTAGCCTATTCAGATGACTGAGTAAGCGAGGAATCAAAGGAATCTTTAATTTCCATAATTTATGCGTAAATCTATGTATAACTATTGATTGAAAGCCAGGGTAGCAAAGAAATATTTCTACTATTCCTCTTGCGGCGGGATCTCTTTCTCTGATAATTTCTATATCTGATTTAAAAGTTTTTAATACCATGATTTAATTAATGACTCCTATTTCTTTTTTTAATTGATTTATTGTTTCGATACTTAAATAATTTTTAGCACATATTATTTGAGGTAATCTCATTAACTGAGAACGATTTTTTAGTAATGTGTTTTCTACAACTGATAAACTTGGTCCATCACACACTATATGGTTTGAAGCCTTTAAAAGTGAGAGTAATCTACTGTTGTTGTCTGAGATTGCAGTCATAAGCATTAATTCACTACCACGCATGCTATGTATAATGACTTCTGCTGCTCTCAATAAACCTGGACTTATGCTTACAATCCCTACACAACTTCCAGCATTTAATTCCTTGAGAATTTTTAATTCCTTCTGAAAGTCGCTCAAGTCAACTGCAATTGCGCGAACTCCATGTTGCTTAGCAACTTTTTCTAGAGGCTGTAAAAAATATCTGCTTGTGACAATCGTACCATTATTTGAATTACTCAAAACTTTTTCTAATTCTTCCATGGGAACAACTTCTACGGGTACATTAACTGTTGTAGAAAGGTCTTCTGCTATTAACATAGAAGCTCCAATATCTTCTCTAGGAGTACTGACTATGATTCTTGATCCGCACTTAATACGCCAATCAATTTCATTGTTCAATATCTCTCTCGTATCTTGTAAAGTGAATCCAAGACTTATTAAGTTGTCAATAACTTTCTTTGCTTCTTGATCAGGTGCTTTAATTATTTTATCTTTTGAGTAAAGTGATTTTGTAAATTCTCTTTTAGTAAGATTATCTCTCACATAGATACCTGATCCAGCTATTGCTTCAACAACTCCATCTATTTCCAGTTGTCTGTAAACTTTGCTTATAGTATTCCGATGGAGTCCAGTCTGCATTGCAAGTTGCCTCGTACTGGGAAGTCTGTGACCTGGAGGATAATGTCTTGCTGCAATTGCGAAACAAATTTGATTATTTAGTTGAGTAGATGCTGGAATATCACTGTCTTGTTGAATATGGAATCTCACTTTAGAAAAATCCTGACTAAGTTAATTTTTGATATAGTGACACTTTAACATTTGGCATATTTTTTGATAATAATTTATCAACCATCATCTTTTTTAATAAGAGGAGTTTTTCGAGGGCTTAAAAACATAATCATGTTTCTCCCTTCTCTTTTTGGTTTTTGTTGAACTTCTGATTGCTCTTCTAAATCATTAGCCATTTTTAAAAGAAGAGTCTCAGCTAAATTTGAGTGTTGAATTTCTCTTCCCCTAAAAATTACAGTGCATTTTACCTTATCTCCTGATTTTAGAAATTTAGTAGCTTGACCAATCCGAACATCGTAATCATGCTTATCAATTTTATACCTCATTTTTACTTCTTTAACTTCTGTTTGATGAGATTTTTTCCTTGCTTCTTTAGCTTTCTTTTCTTGTTCAAATTTATATTTACCGTAGTCCATGATTCTACAAACAGGAGGATTTGCTTTTTCGCTCACCAAAACTAAATCAAGTTCTCTTTGAGATGCTATTTCTAATGCTTTTAATCTATCTATGACGCCTAATTGTTTTCCATCTGAATCAACGACTCTCAATTGAGGGTATTTTATTCTTTCATTTATATTTGGTAGCTCTCTAACTGGAGCTCTTCGGTCAAAGCGTGGGCGTGGGGGCATTCAGTTAATTAAATAAATTGATTGGAAGATGAACAAAATCTATTTTTATAAAGTTAGCTTAAAAAAGACTCTATTTTAATTATTGCATCTTTTAGCAGGTTTTTGTTATTAAGCCAAAGAGGATTATTTTTATTACGAAACCAAGTTTTTTGTCTTTTGGCAAATTGGATTGTTTTTGTCGCAGTCAACTCAATCGCTTTGTCAATTGTTGAACGGTTATTTAAAACATCCCTAGCTTCTCGATAACCAATGGTTTCTAATATTGGCAAATCAAATCCGTATTTAGAGATAAGGTGGTTCGTCTCCTCAATAATTCCAGATAAAAACATATTTTTTGTTCTTTGAAAAATTCTTTCTTTTAAATTATCTCTATCTAATCCAAGCTCTAGGATTCTCCAGTTTGGCGGGTTTTGAACTTTCAGAGTTGACAAAGGTTTACCTGTTACGTAAAAGACTTCTAAAGCTCTTATTGTTCTAGTGTGGTCAGCAAAATTGATTTTTTTTGTTGATAATGGATCACAATTTTTTAACAGGTCCCAACATTTTTCCTGACCAAGTTCTTCTAATTGTCTTCTGAAATTCTTTTGAGGAGGGACATCTGGTAGAAAAAATCCTTTTGTTATTGAGTTCATATACAAACCACTTCCTCCAACAAGAAAAGGTAAATTATTTTGATTAATTTCACCCTTAATAGATTTTTGAGCAATTTCTTGAAATTGTTTTGCATTAATTGGATTAATTGGTTCCTCAATATCTATCAAAAAATGCTTTATTTGTTTTTGTTGGATTTTAGATGGCTTGGCTGTTCCAATATCCATGGACTTATAAATTTGCCTTGAATCGATATTGTGTATATGAGTTTTAAAATATTCTGCAATTTCAATAGCTAATTCTGTTTTACCACTTGCAGTAGGCCCAATTAAAATTATTACATGAGGTAGATACGAAGACATATGAATTTCTGATGAAATAAATATTAGCTATATAATTAAAGTGATTAAATTTTTCATTGACTTCGAGCCTTTATCTTATTGCGGTGGTAAGTTTAATGAAAGACCTTTTAAAAATAACATTTTAAAAGTCTAATATTTTTTTTATATTAAATGAGTGAGGAAAAAAGATCTAATAAAGTCTCAAATGATTATGGCGCGGAACAGATACAGGTTTTAGAGGGGTTAGAACCAGTTCGTAAACGCCCTGGGATGTATATAGGTTCAACAGGACCTAGAGGATTACACCATTTAGTATATGAGGTAGTTGATAACTCTGTTGATGAAGCACTTGCAGGACATTGTGATCATATAGAAATAGTTCTGCGAGCAGATGGTTCTGCTTTAATTTCTGACAATGGACGAGGTATTCCAACAGATATTCATCCAAGAACAGGGAAAAGTGCCTTAGAAACTGTACTAACTGTTCTTCATGCAGGAGGTAAATTTGGAAGTGGTGGCTATAAAGTTTCAGGAGGTTTGCATGGAGTAGGAATATCTGTAGTTAATGCTCTAAGCGAATGGGTTAATGTGACTGTTTATAGGGATGGAAGCGAATTTAATCAAAGATTTGAAAAAGGTGTATCAAAGGGTGAATTGGAAACTAAAAAGCAGAATGGCAAACCATCTAAGAAAGGAACTACTATTTGCTTTAAGCCCGACAAAACAATTTTTTCTGGAGGAATTGAATTTGAATATGCTCTTCTTTCATCTAGATTAAGGGAGTTAGCTTATCTTAATGGCGGAGTAAAAATTGTTTTTAGAGATGAAAGAAATCAATTATCAGATGGTTCTTTTAAAGAAGAAATTTATTTGTATCAAGGAGGTATTAAGGAATATGTTGAATACATGAATGCTGAAAAAGATTCTATTCATCCTGAAATAATTTATGTTGACTCACAGAAAGAAAATGTATATGTTGAAGCAGCTTTGCAATGGTGTTCAGATGTATATTCAGATAATATTTTAGGATTTGCAAATAATATTAGAACTATTGATGGAGGAACTCATATTGAAGGGCTAAAAACAGTTCTGACAAGAACTTTCAATAATCTTGCAAAAAAGAGAGGCAAAAGAAAAGATATTGAAAAAAATTTAGCTGGCGAAAATATTAGAGAGGGTTTGACTGTTGTTTTATCAGTAAAAGTTCCAGATCCCGAATTTGAAGGGCAAACAAAAACAAAATTAGGAAATACTGAAGTACGGGGAATTGTGGATTCTCTCATTGGGGAGGCTCTCATAAAATATATGGAATTCAATCCTGGAATTTTAGATTTGATTCTTGAAAAAGCAATTCAATCATTTAATGCAGCAGAAGCTGCGAGAAGGGCTAGAGAATTAGTAAGAAGAAAAAGTGTTCTAGAAAGTTCTACATTACCTGGCAAGTTAGCAGATTGTAGTTCTAGAGATCCCTCAGAATCAGAAATTTATATAGTAGAAGGAGATTCGGCTGGTGGCTCCGCAAAACAAGGACGAGATAGGAATTTTCAGGCTATTTTGCCTCTCAGGGGTAAAATTCTTAATATAGAAAAAACTGACGACACTAAGATTTATAAAAACACAGAAATACAGTCATTAATAACAGCTCTAGGATTAGGAATAAAAGGAGAGGAGTTCGACGAGAGCTCTTTGAGATATCATAGAGTTGTAATTATGACGGATGCTGATGTTGACGGTGCTCATATAAGAACTTTATTGCTTACATTTTTTTACAGATACCAAAGAGAACTTGTTGAGAAAGGTTTTATATACATTGCTTGTCCCCCTCTTTATAAAGTTGAAAGAGGTAAGAATCATAATTACTGTTATAACGAGAATCAATTAAAGGATACAATTCAAGGTTTTGGAGAAAATGCAAATTATAATATTCAAAGATTTAAGGGATTAGGTGAGATGATGCCAAAACAATTATGGGATACAACTATGAATCCTCAAACCAGAATGATGAAAAGGGTTGAAATCGAAGATGCACTTGAAGCTGACAGAATATTCAATATATTAATGGGAGATAAAGTTGCACCAAGAAGAGAATTTATTGAAACTCATAGCAGTAACTTAGATATGGCAACTTTAGACATATGATTAATAATGTTCTCAAGAATTTTTGTTTAATTACTTTTGCATTAATTGCTCCAATTACATTACCTGCTGGTGGGATCCAAAAAAGTTTTAATCAAAATAAGTTTCCTAATAATGCAAATGAAATTATATTGAGTTCTAATGTTTCTCTTTATTCTTGTCCTGAGATTTATGCTAAGGAATTATTAGTTATTGATGTAGGTACAACTTTATCAGTATTACGTAATTGGAAAGTCAGCAAAAATGAAACTTGGCTTAGGGTTGAAATAGCTTCTAATAAATTTTTAGATGATCCTAATAAAATTTTAAAAGGCTGGATAAAAATGTAAATTTTGGATTTTATTTCAATAACTATAATTTTACTCGGCAGTACTTTTGGATTAATACTTAGAATATTCATACAAAATAATTTTAAAAAAAGGATAGGTATTGATATTCAAAATACTTCAATAATAAATTTTTTATCATCTTTTTTATTAGGAATTTTAGTAGCTTTAAATTTTATTCATAACGAAATATTAGTGTTATTTTATAGTGGTTTTTTAGGATGTTTTAGTACATTTTCTTCCTTTATATATCAACTATTTGACTTATTTAAAAAGAGAAAATTCCTAAGATTATTTTTCCACTATATTGAAGTGATTATTTTTTCATTCCTTTTCTTTTATTTAGGTTTTATTCTTATTCAGTTTTTTTAAAGTGAAAATAGATAATTTTATTTATATTCTTTTAGCTGCTTACCTAGCTACTTTTTTAAGATTAACTATAGATAATAATTTTTTTATCTCAATAATTGGATCATTTTTAGTGGGTTTTTTTATCAGTAGAAGGTTAAGTTATTCAACTGAGAATATTTTATTTAGTGGTTTTTTTTCTTGCTTTACATCCTTTAGCGGATTTATATATTTTTTGTACAAAATTTTAAATCAAGGGGATTGGAAAAAATTTATCATTTTTTTTAATTTTATCATTATCGTAAATTTATTCACAATGCTTTTCGGGTTCTGGATAAGTAGAAAAATTACTTAGATTTCATATAATGGTGTTGTTACTTTGATAAGGGATTATATTTATGAATGAAAATAATCTTGAAACAGTTACATCGTTATCTTCAGATTTAAGTACACGAGAGAATATTACTTTTCAACTTGAGGAATTGCTCATCGCGGGAAATTATGATGAGGCAAAGTTACTTTTAGAGCCATCCCAACCTGTTGATATTGCGGATGCTATTGGAAGCCTTCCACTAATATTGCAGGCATTGGCATTTCGATTATTAAAGAAAAATGAAGCAATTGAGGTTTATGAATATTTAGATCCAGTAGTTCAGCAAACTTTATTAGAAAGACTTCGTTCAGGAGAAGTTTTAGAAATCGTTGAGAAAATGTCTCCTGATGATAGGGTTCAACTTTTTGATGAATTACCTGCAAAAGTTGTACGAAAATTTTTATCTGCCCTTAGTCCTGGTGAAAGGAAAGTAACAGCTGAGTTACTTGGATATGAGCCTGAAACTGCTGGAAGATTAATGACAACTGAATTTATAGATCTTAAAGAGATGCAAACAGCAGCTGAGGCCCTTTCTTTAGTTAGAAAAAGAGCCCCATTTACAGAAACCATCTATAGCTTATATGTTACAGATAAAGAAAGACATTTAACTGGTATTCTCTCTTTAAGAGATCTTGTCACTGCTGATCCTTCTAAGCCAATTGGAGACGTTATGACAAGAGATGTAGTTAATATTGCTACTAATACGAATCAAGAAGAGGTTGCGAGAGCAATACAAAGATATGATTTTTTAGCTCTCCCAGTCGTTGATAAGGAAAAAAGACTTGTTGGGATAGTTACCGTCGATGATTTAATTGATGTTATAGAACAAGAAGCAACAAGAGATATTTATGCAGCGGGGGCAGTACAACCTGGCGATGAAGATGATTATTTCCAAAGTAGTTTGTTTACGATTGCTAGAAGAAGAATTTTATGGTTATTAATTTTGGTTTTAGCAAATGGTTTAACGACAAAAGTTATAGCTATGAATGATCAAATATTAAAAGAAATAGTTTTATTAGCTGCATTTATTCCATTACTTATAGGTACGGGGGGGAATGTTGGCGCTCAAAGTTCAACAGTTGTCATTCGAGGTTTAAGTACTCAAAAACTGAAGTCTCTTGGTGCAATTAAGGCAGTAGTTAAGGAGGCAATAACAGGCGCTCTTCTAGGTGTTTTTATGATGCTTGTAGTGTTTCCCTTCGCTTGGTGGCAAGGAGAAGGGCCTTTAATCGCCTCTGCGGTGGGAATAAGTTTGATATCCATAACAACTTTAGCTGCGACAACAGGAGCGATCCTCCCTTTGTTGTTCGACAGAATGAAATTGGATCCAGCCTTAATGTCCTCTCCTTTCATTACTACCGTAACTGATATTGCAGGTGTATTTATTTATCTCAGTACAGCAAAATGGCTATTAAGCTCTTCATTAGTCTAAATTCAGTAGGTATTTATTCTCATTTTTGTAAAATTGTGGATTTTTTTGTTTAACTTTACATTTCTTAATGGTATTGTTTACAAAACATCATTTAATCTTCATGTCTTCTGAAACAATAAGTGAAAATAAACTAGCTTCAATCGCAAGTATAAAATCTAGTAATGATGTAGATCTTGTTCGATCATACTTGAGGGATATAGGAAGAGTTCCATTACTATCGCATGAGCAAGAAATTACGCTGGGTCGCCAAGTTCAAGAGTACATGGAAGTTGAAAGAGCTGAATTAGAAATTACTGAATTAACAGGAGATAAGCCAAGTATTGATGAATTATCGACTAAATTAAACTTATCTACTTCCACAATTAAAAAAAGATTGAGAGCTGGACAGAGAGCTAAAGAAAGGATGGTTGCAGCAAATTTAAGATTGGTAGTAAGCGTTGCAAAAAAATATACAAAAAGAAACATGGAACTTTTAGATTTAATCCAGGAAGGAACTATAGGACTAGTCAGAGGAGTTGAAAAATTTGATCCAGCCAGAGGATATAAGTTTTCAACATATGCATACTGGTGGATTAGACAAGGTATTACAAGAGCAATAGCTGAAAAAAGTCGTGCGATAAGGCTACCAATTCACATAACTGAAATGTTGAATAAGTTAAAAAAAGGTCAAAGAGAGCTCAGTCAAGAAATGTCAAGAACTCCTACTGTAACTGAACTTGCTAAGTACGTAGAGCTTCCTGAAGATGATGTTAAAGATTTGATGTGCAAAGCTGGACAGCCAGTTAGTCTTGAAACTAAAGTTGGCGATGGAGAAGATACTGTTTTATTAGATTTACTGGCAGGGGGCGAGGATTTGCCAGACGAACAAATAGAAATGGATTGTATGAGAGGTGATCTGCATTCTCTTTTACATCAATTGCCTGATCTGCAATGTAGAGTTTTAAGAATGAGATACGGAATGGATGGTGATGAGCCAATGTCGCTTACAGGTATTGGAAGGGTACTAGGGATAAGTAGAGATCGAGTAAGAAATCTAGAAAGAGATGGATTAAGAGGCTTGAGAAGACTTAGTGATAATGTAGAAGCTTATTTTGTTTCTTGAATAAATTCATTCATTAACTTATTTGTTTTTTCAGGTTCCTCATCATGAGGACAATGACCAGCCCCATTAATAATATCTAATCTTTTAATATTTCTGAATTTTTTCTTCCACTCTCTTGCTTCATTTAAAGATTCCCAAGGATCTTTTTCTCCCCAAATCAACTGGATGGGAGCATCAACCTTATCGAAAAGGTCAGTAGCGAGATAGTCATCAAATAAGTTAATAAAACCACGAAATGCTTCTTTAGAGTTTTTCCTTTGCGAGGGTTGATAAAGTATTTCAATCAATTCTTTATCTATATTGTTTCCAGTAGGGTAAGCTTGTTTAAGTATTTTCTTTATAACTTTTGGATTAGCAGCTCTTGTAAAAAGTGTTTTGCTAATTACTCTTTGTCTGACTATCGTTTTAAGGACGGGTCTCAGTAGATTCATTAAAATATCACTTTTTTTTAAACGTTTATCATCCATAGTTCTTTGTGCACAATCAATCAAAATAACACCTTTGCAATTATCTTTGAGAATTTCAGCAGCTTTCAATGCAATAACACCTCCAATTGAATTTCCTACCAAGTAAACAGGAGATTTAATTACCTCGGCACAAAATGTTGATATTTGATTACCCCACAAGTCAAATGAATATTTAATTGAGTTTTCTGCATCAGGTTCGAAATCTAATAAAGCACTAGGCTGACTGCTTTTTCCAAATCCTAATAAGTCAATTGCGTAGCAGTTAGAAAATTTCCCAAGAAAATCTTGATTATATCTCCAGTGGTTTTTTGATGCTCCAAATCCATGAACTAATAAAATTTTAATATTTTTTTCAGAAGTAGATTCTTTTGATAAAGACCAAGAAATTTCCCAATTCTTCCACTTCCAAATTTCAGATTTATTGAAAGACACTATGAATTTGCATTTAATTAAACTTTAATTCAAAAAAAAATTATTCGTTTTTAATAAATTATTCTTAGTTAAGAAAAAGCGTTCATTTTATGCAAAAGAACAAGGTCATATGTATTGGAGAGGCTTTAATAGACAGAATCAGAAATAAGTCAAATCAAGGATTTACAGATTTTTTGGGTGGTGCTCCGGCTAATGTTGCTTGTGCATTAAGAAAATTAAAAATAGATTCAATATTTATAGGAAGTTTAGGTATTGATGATTATGGAAAAAAATTCATTACGCAATTCAATGAATTGGACGTTAATTTAGATTTTTTGCAATTAGATAATGATTCATCTACTCGCGTGGTTAATGTAGATAGAGATCAGTTTGGAGATCGTTTTTTTGCAGGCTTTGAGGAAAGCTCCCATTCATCCTTTGCAGATGAAGTTCTTAGTAAGAAATTAATCGAAAAAGAAATTTCAAATTTGGAGGCATCTTTTCAAGAAACAAAATATTTGGTTACTGGAACTATTTTATTATCATCTCCAATATCAGCGGAGACTATTTTTTTTATTCTTGAACATGCTAAAAAATTTGAAGTCAAAATAGTTATTGATTTGAATTGGAGAGAGGTTTTTTGGGATCGTTCAAGTTTTTCACTAGAAATGAGTAAAGCCGCGAGAGTTAATTTAATCAAAAAATTTTTAAATCATGCAAATGTTTTAAAACTTGCTAAGGAAGAAGCAACTTTGTTTTTTGAGGATATAAATCCCTTGCTAATATCTCAACAATTGTCTAATAGACCAGATGTAATAATAACTGATGGAAAAAATCCCATTGCATGGTATATCAATGGATTGCAGGGAATTACCGAAATTCCTTCTTCAAAAAAAATTGTTGATACAACTGGTGCAGGCGATGCTTTTCTAGCTGGCTTAATTTCAAAATTAATTTCTTCTGGATATCCCTCAAATGAACTCGAGATAGAAGATTGCATTAAGTTCGCAGGTGTTTGTGGATTATTAACTTGTCTTGGTGAAGGCGCCATCGAGCAACAGCCCTATTATGAGAAGGTTAATAAATTTTTGGGATCCCTGATTTCGTAGTTTCTTCCATAATTTTTTGCGTAACTAATTTCTATTTTCCAGAAATTATCAATAACTGGTTCTATTAATTCTGGCCATTCAATAACTAAAATAGCTCGTCTTTGTATTGCCTCTTCTTCTTCTGAAAAAAAAACTTCTTTTGCTGAAGAAATATTTTCTATCCTGTATAAATCAAGGTGAATTAGCGGAATTCTTCCAGAGTTATAGTGATGCGATAAAGCAAATGTAGGGCTTGTTATGTCCTCAGAGATTGATAAGCCTTTCCCAATCCCTTGAACAAATGAAGTTTTCCCAGCCCCAATTGGACCCTGTAATAGAACAATTGATTGGGGATTTAATTTGTGTGAGAGTTTTTTTCCTAAGTTTAAAGTCTGTTTTAAATTCTCAACAAACACAAAATTACGCAAAAATCATTTATAGTCTAAAAGAAAAAGTATTTTTTAGATATGATTATCGCAAATTCAGTTAAAACCTCCACACCAAATTACGTAATTGCTGATATCTCTTTATCAGATTTTGGTCGTAAAGAAATTAAAATTGCCGAAACAGAAATGCCTGGATTAATGGCTCTTAGAGATAAATATCAATCTGAAAAGCCACTAAAAGGTGCAAAAATAGCTGGAAGTCTTCATATGACTATTCAGACAGCAGTCTTAATAGAAACTCTTGTTGATCTTGGTGCAGAAGTGAAATGGGCTTCATGCAATATTTTTTCAACTCAAGATCATGCAGCTGCAGCCATCGCAGATCAAGGAATTTCTGTATACGCAAAAAAAGGTGAGACTCTTGATGAATATTGGCAATATACCCACTATATCCTTGATTGGGGTTTAGACTCTCCGAACATGATTCTTGATGATGGGGGAGATGCTACTGGTCTATTAATACTAGGTAGTAAAGCAGAAAAAGATTTATCTGTTTTAGATAACCCTGGCAATGAAGAAGAAATTGCTTTATATAATTCTATTAAGTCTAAGTTGGAAAAGGATAGTGACTTCTATTCTAGAATTAAGAGTAACATCATTGGTGTTACTGAGGAAACTACAACAGGAGTTGCAAGACTTTATCAACTGCAAAAGCAAAATGCTTTACCTTTCCCTGCTATCAATGTTAATGATTCAGTAACTAAGAGCAAATTTGATAATTTATATGGCTGCCGAGAATCTTTAGTTGATAGTATAAAGCGTGCAACTGATGTGATGATTGCTGGGAAAGTAGCTTTAGTAATGGGTTTTGGAGATGTAGGTAAGGGTTCAGCCCAGTCATTACGTGGACTTGGCGCAATCGTAAAAGTTGCTGAAGTTGATCCAATTTGTGCTCTTCAAGCAGCAATGGAAGGTTTTAGCGTTGTTACCTTAGATGATGTTGTTAAAGATATAGATATCTTTGTTACGGCTACTGGTAACTATCAGGTAATAACACATGAAAATCTTCTTAAGATGAAGGATGAAGCCATAGTTTGTAATATTGGACACTTCGATAATGAAATTGATGTAGCTTCATTAAAAAATTACGAATGGGAAAATATTAAGCCGCAAGTTGATCACATAACTTTACCTAGTGGAAACAAAATTATCCTTTTAGCTGAAGGTAGATTAGTCAATTTAGGTTGTGCCACTGGCCACCCAAGCTTTGTTATGAGTAATTCTTTTACTAATCAAGTATTAGCTCAAATCGAACTTTTCAATAAGTCAGAGCAATATGCGAAAGAGGTTTATGTTTTACCAAAACACCTTGATGAAATGGTAGCTAGATTACATTTAGATAAAATTGGTGCAAAATTAACAAAATTAACCAAAGAACAGGCTGATTATATTAATGTCTCTGTTGATGGACCTTATAAACCAGAACTTTATAGATACTAAGTTTGAGTTTAATTTTTTTAAATTTTCTTACTTCAATTCCTGATTACATTAGTTTGGCTGTTGAAAAAAATTCAACAATTGCATACCTTACTATTTGTCTGGCTATGTTTCTAGAAAATATAATCCCCCCAATCCCTTCGGAAATAATAATGCCTTTGGGTGGTTTTTTTGTTTATCAACAAAAATTAAACTTCTATATCTTAGTTTTTTGGGGATTAATTGGAACTATTTTAGGATCATTGCCTTGGTATTATTTAGGTAGATTAGTAAATGAAAAAAGACTTTCAAATTTTCTAGATAAAAAGGGAAAATATCTGGGAATTTCTTCTAATGATCTAAATAAAAGTAAAAGGTGGTTTGATAAATATGGGGTTTCTTTAGTTTTTTGGGGCCGATTAGTACCAGGCATAAGAACTTTAATTTCAGTGCCCGCTGGCATAGAACTTATGCCATTAAGAAAATTTTTGCTTTGGACCACATTTGGTAGCTTGATATGGGTAGCACTTCTCACTTATTCAGGGTATTTATTTGGTGAAAACTATCTAATTATTGAAACTTACTTAGATCAAATCAAATATGTTTTAAAGCCAATTTTAATTTTAATTTTCTTATATTTTTTTATAAAAATAATTATAAGATTTTTGAAAAAAAATAGAGCTTAGAAGGGAATTTCACTTGAGTTACTGCTGTTGGAATATTGATTATTATCAGACTCTTTTCGGGAGCCCAATAAATTTAATCTATCTACCCTAACAACTGGTTTATATCTATCTTCTCCAGTATTTTTATCTTTCCAACTATCAATTTTAAAGCTTCCTGTAATTCCAATTAATGATCCTTTTTTTACATAGTCTGCGGCTATTTGTGCTTGCTTGCCCCATATTTCTAAATTAAACCAATCTGGTTCTTCATCTCTGCTTCTTCTGTTAACTGCAATTGTGAAATTCGCTACGATACTGCCTGATTCAAAATATCTGACATCTGGTTCTCGTCCGGCTCTGCCAACAAGGTTAATAGTGTTAATTTCCATAATTTTTTTTTTTTTATACTACTCATATTTCCAGGTTATGCTCAAAGTTTTACGTGCTATTCATAACTAAACGACAGATTTCTGAGAGCTTAGCAAAAAATAGATATATTATTTATAAAAAGAAATTCTTATTGTGATTTTTAACAGATTTAAATTTTCTAGAGATATTGGCATAGATTTGGGAACGGCCAATACTCTTATACACGTATCAGGAAAAGGCGTTGTTTTACAGGAGCCTTCTGTAGTAGCTATGGATTTAGAAGAAGGGATTCCATTAGCTGTTGGTCAAGAAGCAAAGCTAATGCTTGGAAGGACCCCTGGCAATATAAGAGCTGTAAGACCACTAAGAGATGGGGTTATCGCAGATTTTGATGCTGCAGAACAAATGATAAAAACATTTATTCAAAAATGTAATGAAGGCAAGGGGATAGTAGCCCCAAGAATAGTGATTGGTATTCCTAGTGGAGTGACTAGTGTTGAGCGAAGAGCAGTAAGAGAAGCGGGACTAGCGGGAGCTAGAGAAGTTCATTTAATTGATGAACCTGTTGCAGCAGCAATAGGAGCATCATTACCAGTAACTGAGCCAATTGGAACAATGATTGTTGATATTGGTGGAGGTACTACTGAGGTTGCAGTATTAAGTTTAGGAGGAACTGTATTGAGTGAATCAGTTCGAATAGCAGGAGATGAAATAAATGAGTCAATTGCGCTATATCTTAAAAAAGTTCACAATTTAGTTGTTGGAGAGAGAACTGCAGAAGATATCAAGATTAAAATTGGATCTGCATTTCCAGATGATGATTTTGATAAAACTACTTTAGAGGTTAGAGGTTTACATCTTTTATCTGGTTTACCTAGGTCAGTCACTTTGACATCAGGAGAAATCAGAGAAGCCATGGCTGAAACACTTAGCAAAATAGTAGAAGCTGTAAAAAGAACTTTAGAGCGAACCCCCCCTGAACTTGCTGCAGACATAGTTGATAGGGGGATTATGCTTGCAGGTGGTGGAGCTTTAGTGAGAGGCATTAATGATTTATTGAGCGATGAAACAGGAATTTTTACTCACATAGCAGAAAACCCACTTCTTTGCGTAGTGAATGGTTGTGGAGAGGTGTTGGATGATTTTAAAAAACTTAAAAGAGTTGTTGATACTCCCGAATTTATAAGGAATGCCATAAGAGATTAATGTTATGTTAGGTATCCGACGAATTTCTACTAGTCGTTGGTGGCATAAAAAGAAAAATTGGTTATTTTTTTTAATTTTTTTATTTTTGGTTTTTGTAAGAATATCAAAAGGAGCTTTTTATAAAGATTTTTATTATTTTATTTCAAAACCTTTTTGGCCTGGTCAATTTCAAAAAGAAATTCTTATGGAGAGTATTGACCAAGAATATTTAATAAAGTTAAATCTTCTTAAAAAAGATAATATTAGATTGCGACGAATCTTATCTCTTCAAGAATCATCTAATAATGAAAATATTTCAGCTGCAGTTATTTCGAGAAAAACAGGTAGTTGGTGGAGACAAATAATTTTAAACAAAGGTTCAATGGATGGAGTAGAGATTGGTAATAGTGTGATTGGTCCGGGTGGATTAATAGGAAGAGTAAAGAATACTTCTTTATTCACTTCGTCGGTCACTTTAATAACTTCTCCAGAAAGTAAGTTAGGAGTTTGGGTGGATAGAATTCAAATCAATGGATTACTTGTCGGTTTAGGAGATGATTATCCTAGCCTAATACTTTATTCAAAAGATGCTGATATTAAAGTCGGAGATTTTGTATCATCATCTCCTGCTAGTACGTTATTACCTCCAAATATCCCTATTGGCATTGTCCAATCTATAGATGAAACATTGAAATCAAAAAAAACGGCAAAAATTTCACTTTTAGCAAAACCTTATGTAATTGATTGGGTGCAAATTTTGAAAGAAAATATTTAATGAATAAATTTTTTAAAAAAAAATTATCCATAATAAGCTTTGTTTTTATCCCAATTATTTTTTTGTGGCACCCGAATTGGCTTGGATTTTTAGGTGTTCAACCATATTGGCCATTATTTTGGTTATTGCCTTGGTCAATGATTAATGGATCAATCAATGGATTAATATTTGGTTTGTGTTTAGGTCTAATTTTAGATTCTTTAACTTTAAATGAAAGTTTTACTCAAATACCAGGCTTAATGTTTTGTGGGTTTTTGTTTGGGAGAATTAAATTACATAGTAATATTTTGTTGGGACATTTTAGGTATGGTTTAATTTGTTCTTTTGGAAGTTTTTTATGTGGGACTATTTATTATTTACAAATTTTGTTTAGAAATTTTTCGGATAGTAATTCTTTAATGTTGATTCCCAGTGTTAAAAATATCTTAGCGGAAGTTTTTTTGACAGGTTTTTTTGCTCCCTTTATTTGCTCCCAACTTTTAAAAATGTTTAAATTTTCAAGAAGAAAAATACAGTAATAAATTTTGCCAAGAGCTAAAATAGTTTAAAACAATTTATACATTTTCAAATCATTTAAAATCTTTGTAAACCTTAGGAATATCTCTTTGAGGGTTCGTAATGTTATATTTTTAATTGTTAGAATAAATATTCAATGCAATAGTTCTTTGCTTTGAAATATCGAGAAATCTTTTTTAACTATGTCCAAAGCAAGAATTTTAGTTGTTGATGATGAGCCAGCAGTTTTGAAGGTATTAGTTACGAGGCTTCAACTAGCTGGATATCAAGTTTATTCAGCAACTAACGGCGAAGAAGCTCTTGAATCTTTTCACAGGGATTCTCCAGATTTGATAGTCCTTGATGTTATGCTTCCAAAAATGGATGGATTTGCTGTTTGTAGAAGAATTAGAGCTGAATCAGTAGTTCCAATAATATTCTTAACCGCTCTAGAGGCTATCTCAGAGAGAGTCGCAGGTCTCGATTTAGGGGCTGATGATTATTTATCCAAACCATTTAGCCCAAAAGAGTTAGAGGCTAGAATCGCTACCATTTTGAGAAGAATGGGCCCAACTGTATCGGTTACGGAAACTAAAGAAGTTCCTTCAGGCAAAGGAGTTATGAAATTTGGAAGTTTAGTTGTTGATACTAATCGCAGACAAGTTTCAAGAGCAGGAGATAGAATTAGCCTAACTTATACTGAATTTAGCCTCCTAGAATTATTGTTTGATGAGCCTGGAAAGGTTGTCCCGAGAGCAGAAATTTTAGAACAGCTATGGGGTTATCCTCCTCGTAGAGCAGCAGATTTAAGAGTTGTAGATGTATATGTAGCTAGATTAAGAGGTAAATTAGAACCAGATCCAAGAAATCCAGAATTAATATTAACTGTTAGAGGAATTGGTTACGCATCCCAGAGAGTTGGTGAAACAGCAACATCTTTGGCAAGTTGAGCCATAGTCTGATAATTTTATTAAATAAAACAAATATATTAAAATAAATTTTGTCTGAAATAAAAGATGCACGCTTACAAAAAGCTAATTCACTCGTTAGTAAAGGATTTGCTTCTTACGCCCAGAGTTTTCGGGTTTCAAATACTACAAAATTTCTTATTCAAAAATTTGACTATTTAGAAAATGGTCAAGAGAAAGACTTCAGTGTTTCTATTGCTGGAAGAGTAATAGCAAAAAGGGTAATGGGTAAAATTGCTTTTTTCACATTAAGCGATCAAGATGGTCAGATTCAGCTTTATCTAGATAAAAAGATTATTAACTTAAATTTAGAAAAACAAAAATTACTTTCTTTTGAAGATATCAAGGAAATAGTAGATATTGGTGATTGGATAGGCGTCTACGGAACTATTAAAAAAACAAATAAAGGTGAGCTTTCTATTAAAGTAGAAAAATGGGAAATGTTATCCAAATCATTACAACCTTTGCCAGATAAATGGCATGGATTGACTGATATTGAAAAAAGATATAGACAACGTTATCTAGATTTAATAGTGAATCCTAACTCTAAAAATGTATTTAAAACAAGAGCAAAATGTATAAGTTTTATAAGAAAATGGTTAGATAATAGAAATTTTTTAGAGATAGAGACTCCAATTCTGCAATCTGAAGCTGGTGGTGCTGAAGCAAGACCATTTATAACTCATCACAATACATTGGATATTCCGCTATATCTAAGAATAGCTACAGAATTACATTTAAAAAGAATGGTTGTTGGAGGATTTGAGAAAGTATATGAATTGGGAAGAATCTTCCGTAACGAGGGAATAAGTACAAGACATAATCCAGAATTCACCTCAGTTGAAATTTATCAAGCTTTTTCTGACTATGTAGATATGATGAATTTAACAGAAGAATTGATTAAAGATATTGTGGTTGATGCATGTGGGTCTTTAATTATAAATTATCAAAATAAAGAAATTGATTTTTCTAAACCTTGGACAAGAATATCTATGAAAGATATTGTCAAAAGATATACAGGGATTGATTTTGATTCTTTCAGTGGCGACTTTCAAGCAGCAAAACAAGCCGTTAAAAGTATAAATGTTGATTTCTCTAATAAAGTCAATACTATAGGAAGACTTTTAAATGAGGTCTTCGAGCAAAAAGTAGAATCAAAACTCATAGAACCCACTTTTGTTATCGATTATCCTGTTGAAATTTCTCCTTTAGCTAGGCCTCATCTTGATAATAAAGAAATGGTTCAGAGATTTGAATTATTTATTGTTGGTCGCGAACTAGCGAATGCGTTTAGTGAGTTGATAGATCCAGTAGATCAAAGAGAAAGAATGCAATTACAGCAATCTCTTAGAGATGAAGGTGATCTTGAGGCTCACTGTATTGATGAAGACTTCTTGAATGCTTTAGAGATTGGCATGCCGCCTACTGGAGGATTAGGCATAGGCATTGATAGGCTAATTATGTTAATTACAAATAGCGCATCAATTAGAGATGTAATCCCATTTCCATTGTTAAAACCAGAAATAACTTCCAAAAAAAATCAAAAATTACCCTTGAATGAAGTAAAATAAAATAATTAATCCAATACGAAATTTTTTAAATGAGTGGTGAACGTGTTGGTTTCCGTTTCAAACATGCGGATGCAGTAGTAAAAAGAAATCCTCAGGGCCGATCAAGAAGAGGATGGGTTATTGAACCAGTAGAGCAAACTACAAGCAGAGGTACAAAAATGCCTGCATACAAAATTCGCTGGAGAGATAGTGAGAGGCCTGAAACAGTCTTACAGCACATGTTAATTGCAGATCCAGATCCTTCCCCACCTCCAAGTTCAGTAAGTTTAGATTCATAGTTGCAATAATTCTGCATAATAATTTCATCTTTTTAGTAAAGAGTTGATTTCTTTTTTTATACTTTTTTGTTTTTCATCTTGACGTTTGTCATGTAATTTTTTCCCTTTGCCGACTCCAATAGTTAGTTTTATCCATGAGCCTTTTAAATAAAGAGATAATGGAACAATAGTCATTCCTTTTTTTTCTGTATTAGATCTCATTTTTATTATTTCTTTTTTATGAAGTAGCAATTTTCTATTTCTTAATGGATCATGATTAAAGAAAGACCCCACATTTTTATGTGGTGAAATGTGAACATTTAATAATAAGATTTCACCATCTCTAATGGAACAGTACCCATCTCTTAAATTTGCTTTTCCGTTTCTAATGGACTTTACTTCAGTCCCTAAAAGCTCAATTCCAGCTTCGATTGTTTCAGATATTGCATATTGAAATTTTGCATATCTATTCTCAGCTAGAAGTTTAAAATTATTTTCTTTATTAGTATTTTTTTTAACTTTGTTTGAATTTTTTGCCATTTTAGTTATAAAAAATCTTTCTACTCAGAACAATTGCAATTAACCTTTCATTATGGCAATAATTTCTTCCAATATAGGCGATAATGACTTTTCTCTTCGTAAAAAAGAGCTTAGGATAGTTGATTCAAAAATAATTCCAGAAGAAAAGAGAAACAAAAATCTGAACTTAGCGCGGCCTTTTAATCTAAACGAATTTATTGGCCAAGAACAACTTAAATCTTCTTTAAGAATAGCTATAGATGCTTCAATTTTAAGAAAAGAACCGATGGAGCATACTCTTTTATATGGACAGCCTGGTTTGGGTAAGACTACTCTTGCTTTTTTGATAGCCCATGAATTGAATACAAAATGTAGGATAACTTCTGCGCCAGCAATTGAAAGACCTAGAGATATTGTAGGTTTACTTCTTGGATTAAAAGATGGTGAAGTTTTATTTATAGATGAGATACATCGCTTAAATAGGTTAACTGAAGAGTTGTTATATTCTGCATTGGAAGATTTTAGGCTCGACTTAACTATGGGAGCTAATAGAGGAGCCCGTTGCAGAACAATTAATCTTCCTAGGTTTACTTTGATTGGCGCGACAACTAAATTAGCTTCAATAAGTGCACCTCTAAGAGATAGATTTGGTATATCTCATAAAATAGAATTTTATACATATGATGAATTAAAACAAATAATTGTTAATTTCTCCAGATTAATAAATCTCAATTTAGATGATGAAGCATCTTATGATTTAGCAAAGATATCTCGAGGGACTCCAAGAATTGCTTTAAGATTATTAAGACGAGTTAGAGATTATGCTCAAGTTGTTAATAAAACTAATACGATCTCGGTGAATTTAATAAAAAAAGCTTTAAATTCTTACCAAATAGACGAAAAAGGATTGGATTCGTTAGATAGACACTATTTATCTTTTCTTAACCAAAACAATAATATTCCAACTGGCCTTGATTCAATTGCAGCTGCCTTGGGTGATGATTCTTCAATGTTAGAATTTGTAGTTGAGCCATATTTAATTAAAATTGGTTTTCTTACAAGGACTCCTCGAGGAAGATTGCTTACTGCTTTGGGAAAAAACTATATTGATTCAAAAAATGATAACTTTTAAAAAAGTTAAGGTTTGTTTTTTAATAATTTTTGTTTTTTTGAATATTTTTTATATTGCACCATGCTATTCAGTATCTTTGAGGGAGAATTTGTTTAAAAATGCATTAGATTTAAGTTCAGGTGGAAAATTTAGTCTCGCTTTACAAGAATGGAATCAATATCTCCATTCTTATCCCGATGATGCTGCGGCTTTTAGCAATAGAGGAAATGTAAGACTTGTTTTAGGAGATGTAAAGGGATCAATAGATGACCAAACTAAGGCAATAAGTTTGAATCCTAGTGAAATAGATCCCTACATTAACAGGGGGATAGCAGAGGAAGCATTGGGTCTATGGTCGCAAGCGAAAAAAGATTATATGTTCGTTATTTCCCAAAATTGTAATAATTTCTCTGCATTATATAATTTGGCTAACGTAGAAGGATCCATATCACATTGGGAAAAAGCTAGAGATTTATTTTCAAAAGCTGCTTTATATAATCCTGGATTTGCGATGGCTAGATCGAGTATGGCGTTAGCAGATTTCCAGTTGGGGAACATTGATGAATCTGAAAAAGAATTAAAAAATTTAATTAGACGTTATCCAACTTTTGCAGATGCTAGGGCAGCTTTAACAGCTTTGAATTGGTCAAAGGGTGAATCTGGGAAAGCAGAGAGTAATTGGATAGCGGTAATTGAATTAGATCCTAGATATAGTGATGAAGAATGGTTGAAAAAAATAAGAAGATGGCCTCCACAACCAATTAAAGATTTAATGAACTTTATCGATTTAAAATGAGAGATGAATAGAGATCAGTTTTATAAAAAAATTGATTCATTTAATGATGAATTAATTAACTTAAGAAGACATATCCATGCACATCCGGAATTAAGTGGACTTGAAAATCAAACGGCGATTTTGATAAGTGGTTTTTTAAAAAATATTGGTTGGAATGTTAAAGAATCTATTGGCAGGACCGGAGTTGTAGCTGATTTTGGCCCCTTAGATAAGGGAATTATAGGTTTAAGAGTAGATATGGATGCTTTGCCAATATTTGAGGAAACCAAATTAAGTTTTTCTTCAAAAGTAGACGGTGTTATGCATGCCTGTGGTCACGATTTGCATATATCGATTGGATTGGGGGTGGCAAAAATTATTAAGGATTTAAAACTAAATTTTGGGACTCGGATAATTTTTCAGCCCGCTGAAGAAATTGCAAGCGGAGCTAGATGGATGATTAAGGATGGTGCAATTAATGGTTTAACCCATATTTTGGGAGTACATGTCTACCCAGATTTATCTGTGGGAACTATTGGCATTAAAGAGGGTAGTTTAACTGCAGCTGCAGGAGAATTTAAGGTAGAGATTAAAGGAAAATCAGGACATGGTGCTCGACCTTATGAAGGAGTTGATGCTATTTGGGCGGCATCTAAAGTGATCTCTGGAATTCAAGAATCAATAACACGGAAGTTAGATCCTTTAGATCCTGTAGTAATAACTTTTGGGAAAATAAATGGTGGCAATGCATTCAATGTTCTTGCAGAAAAGGTTAATTTAATTGGTACTGTTAGATGCACTAATCGTAAACTATTTGAGAATATTGGTAATTGGCTCAATGAAAATATCACTTCATTAGCTAATAGTTGCGGAGCTGAAGCAAAAGTAATATTTAGAGAAATCACTCCAGCAGTTAATAATAATTCTGAAATTAATAGAATCTTTAGATATTCGGGAATTAAGGTTTTGGGTCAAGAAAATGTTATCGAATTACAAAAACCATCATTAGGAGCTGAGGATTTCGCTGAATTTTTAAAAGATATTCCAGGGGCTATGTTTAGGCTTGGAGTTTCCAGTTCAAATGGATGTGCTCCGCTTCATAGTTCTAAATTTGATCCAGATGAAAGAGCTATTGCTCTTGGAATTAAAGTTATAACAGAATCCATAGTAAAATTAAACAATGAAAAAATTAATGAAATTGGTAAATGAATATTAATAAAAGATTTATTTTATCTTTTGTAGCTCCTTTCATGATCCTTATATCTCTTATCGGATTGATATTTAGGGATAATTCTAGGAAGATTTTTTATTTACCTATTGGCTTAATGGGGATTGTAATTATTTTGGAGAGGGGTATAAGCAGACAATTGGATAGGAAAAATATTTTAAAAAAGATAAAGTCTTATCAAAAAGCTAAATAAAATCATTTTATTTATTTTTAAGCAATATGAGATGACTATTTTCTAGAAAAGAGCTATTAATAATATTAATACTAGGGGTGCTAAGAATTTTAACTTAGCTGAGATCATACCCTTTGAACCTGAATCATTAACCTTGATGCAGGGAAGTGAAGATTTGATCAAACTTTAGTAATAACTATTTTAAAAGATTTGTAAATTATGAGAAGTTCATGGATTAAGCCTCGCCTTGGGAAAGACAATGTAACTCAAATTAACTTTGCGAGAAACGGATATATCACTGAAGAAATGGATTTTGTTGCTAAAAAAGAGAATCTTCCTTCTTCTTTAATAATGGAAGAAGTTGCAAGAGGAAGATTAATTATTCCAGCTAATATTAATCATTTGAATCTTGAGCCAATGTCTATAGGTATTGCTTCAAGATGTAAAGTTAATGCCAATATTGGTGCTTCCCCTAATGCAAGTGATATCAATGAAGAAGTAGAGAAGCTAAAACTGGCAGTAAAATATGGGGCTGATACGGTTATGGATCTTTCTACAGGAGGAGTTAATTTAGATGAAGTTCGGCAAGCAATTATTCATGAGTCTCCTGTTCCTATTGGAACAGTTCCTGTATATCAAGCATTAGAAAGTGTACATGGTTCAATAGATAGACTAACTGAAGACGATTTTCTTCATATTATTGAAAAACATTGTCAGCAGGGCGTAGATTATCAAACTATACATGCTGGGCTATTAATAGAGCATTTGCCGAAAGTCAAAGGAAGAATTACTGGAATTGTCAGTAGGGGGGGAGGTATTTTAGCCCAATGGATGTTACATCATTTTAAGCAAAATCCCCTCTACACAAGGTTTGATGATATTTGTGAGATTTTTAAGAAATATGATTGTACTTTTTCTTTAGGAGACTCATTAAGGCCTGGATGTTTGCATGATGCTTCTGATGATGCTCAGCTAGCTGAATTAAAGACCTTAGGTGAGCTTACTCGAAGAGCATGGGAACATAATGTTCAAGTAATGGTTGAGGGTCCTGGTCATGTACCTATGGACCAAATTGAGTTTAATGTGAGAAAGCAAATGGAAGAATGTTCGGAAGCCCCATTTTATGTTCTTGGTCCATTAGTAACAGATATATCTCCTGGTTATGACCATATATCAAGTGCTATTGGGGCGGCGATGGCAGGGTGGTATGGAACTTCTATGTTATGTTATGTAACTCCAAAAGAACATCTAGGTCTACCAAATGCGGAAGATGTAAGAGAAGGCTTAATTGCTTATAAAATAGCTGCTCACGCTGCTGATATAGCAAGACATCGAGCTGGAGCTCGTGATCGAGATGATGAACTTAGTCTTGCAAGGTATAACTTTGATTGGAATAAACAATTCGAACTTTCATTAGATCCGGAAAGGGCAAAGCAGTACCATGATGAGACACTGCCTGAAGAAATCTTTAAAAAGGCAGAGTTTTGTTCAATGTGTGGCCCTAAACATTGTCCAATGAATTCAAAGATTTCTGATGAATCTCTTGATCAGTTGAAAGATAAGCTTGAAGAATGTAATACTTCAGTTTAGTTATCAATTAGTAGTTATAGAATTTCCTTCGTCTTATTAACTACGTTTTCGACCGTAAATCCAAAATTTTTCATACATTCTCCACCTGGTGCTGATGCCCCAAATCTGTCCATAGTAATACAAATTCCATCAAAACCTGTATATTTATGCCAACCAAATGAATGGGCAGCTTCTACTACAACTCTCTTTTTTACACTACTAGGTAAAACACTTTCTTTATAAGATTCTTCTTGCTCTTCAAAAAGTTCTACACAAGGCATAGAAACAACTCTAATTTTTTTACCTAAGCTTGAAATTTCCTTACTTGCTTCAATGCAAAGATTCAGTTCGCTTCCAGTACCAATAAATATTAGATCTGGTGTTCCTTCACAATCGGAAACTACATATCCTCCTAGAGCAACTTTGTCGATCGAAGTATTGTCTTGATTTGGCATACCTTGTCTACTTAGACAAAGGGCAGAAGGTCTTTTTCGATTTTGAATTGCAAGCTTATAAGCTCCACTCGTCTCATTGCCATCTCCAGGTCTGAAAACAAGCATGTTAGGCATGGCGCGAAGAGAAGGGATAGTTTCAATAGGTTGATGTGTTGGGCCATCTTCTCCCACACCAATTGAATCGTGAGTTAAGACATAGATTACTCCTAATTCGCTAAGTGCTGAAAGCCTCATTGAGCCCCTCATATAATCTGCGAAAACAAGGAATGTTCCACCATAAGGGATAAGACCACTATTGTGATAGGCAATACCATTAAGTACAGCTGCCATTGCATGCTCTCGAACACCAAAATGTAAATATCTTTTTTCAGGGCTATGTGCCTGGAATGATCCAGTTTCTCCTTTTATATCTGTGTAATTAGAGTGAGTTAAATCTGCAGATCCGCCAATTAATTCAGGTAGGTTAGGACCTAGAGCGCCCAAACATATTTGTGAATGCTTTCTGGTGGCTAAACCTTTATCATCAGGCGAATAAGAGGGGAGATCTGAGTCCCAATTCTCAGGTAATTTACCCTCTAACATTCTTTTTAACTCGGCTCCTTCAGCGGGATATTTTTTTTGATATTCTTTAAATTTAGAATCCCATTCTTTCTCTAAAGTTTCACCTTTGTTTATTGATTTTCTGAAATGTGAGTATACTTCGTTGGGTATCTCAAATGGAGGATATTCCCAATTAAGAAACTCCCTAGTTAATGCAGCTTCCTCTTCTCCAACTGCTGCTCCATGAATTCCAGCAGTATCTGATTTATTGGGAGAACCATAACCTATGGTTGTAGAAATTTTTATAATTGAAGGCTTGTCGGTAATTAATTTTGCTTTTTCAATAGCTTCAGTGATTCCTTTAACATCATGATTTCCATCTTCAACATGTTGTACATGCCATCCATAAGCTTCGTATCTTTTTAAGACATCTTCGGTAAAAGAAACGTCGGTTCGCCCATCTATTGTAATTTGATTATCGTCATAGAGTGCAATTAATTTTCCAAGCTTAAGATGACCAGCTAATGAGCAGGCCTCTGATGCAATACCTTCTTGATTACAGCCATCACCCATTATTACGTAAGTGTAGTGATCAACGATATTGCAATCAGGCTTATTAAATTTAGCTGCTAAGTGTGTTTCAGCTATTGCTAAACCAACTGCATTTGAAATTCCTGCTCCAAGAGGCCCAGCTGTAACTTCAACACCTTCAGTTTCGAATGTTTCTGGATGTCCAGGAGTTTTTGATCCCCATTGCCTAAAATCTTTAATATCTTCTATGGAAACTGATTTATATCCTGTTAAATGAAGCAAGGAATATAACAGCATACAGCCATGACCAGCTGATAATACAAAACGGTCTCTATTGAACCATTTTGGGTTATTAGGGTTGTGATTAAGTATGTTTTGCCATAATGCAAAACCCATAGGAGCACATCCCATTGGTAAACCGGGGTGTCCACTATTAGATTTATTTACTGCATCTACAGCAAGCATTCTTATACTATTTACACAAAGTGATTCTAATGAAACAGATGCAGCGACCATTGTTTTAAAATAAGTTAAGTTGGAAATACAGAATTGGTTGTCTTCAATTCATTTTGCTGAAAGCAAGACAAACATTGTGACCACCAAATCCGAAAGAATTAGAAAGAGCAACTCCTACTTGAGCTTCTCTAGCATTATTTGGTACATAATCAAGATCACATTCAGGATCTCGATTGACGTAGTTAATTGTAGGAGGGATAAAATTATGTGTCAAAGAAAGTATACAAGCTACAGCTTCTATACCTCCTGAGCCTCCTAGGAGATGACCTGTCATCGACTTAGTAGAGCTTACAGGAATGAGGTAAGATCTGTCTCTAAAAATAGATTTAATTGCAGATGTTTCATTTTTATCATTAGCTGATGTACTTGTTCCATGAGCATTTATGTAATCAACTTCTTCAAGGCTAAGACAAGCGTCTTCAATTGCTAATTTGATAGCTTCTGCGCCTCCAACCCCACCAGGAGATGGAGCAGTTATATGATGAGCATCACATGTTGTTCCATATCCAACTATTTCTGCATAAATTCTCGCATTCCTTTTTTGTGCATTTTCTAAAGTTTCTAAAACAAGAATTCCAGATCCCTCTCCAATAACAAAGCCATCTCTTTCTGCATCAAAAGGTCTGCTAGCAGTTTGAGGGCTTTCATTTCTGGAAGAAAGAGCTTTGGCACTGGCAAAACCAGCTACTCCTAGAGGCGTAATACTTGCTTCTGCTCCCCCACAGATCATTGCATCTGCTTTTCCAAGTTGAAGTAATCTAAAAGAATCACCAATTGCATTTGAACCGGCAGCGCAAGCGGTGGAAACAGAGGAACTTGGTCCTTTTGCACCCAAAGCAATTGCAGCCAATCCAGTGGCCATGTTTGGAATCATCATTGGGACTGTAAATGGACTTACTCTTTTAGGCCCTTTATGACTCAATATTTGAGCTTGACTTTCCATAGTTAGTAAGCCTCCAACACCAGAACCAATAATTACTCCAATTCTGGATGCATTAGCTTCAGTAATTTTAAGTCCAGAATCATTAAAGGCTTGCTTTGCAGCAATAACTCCAAATTGGGAAAAACGATCCCATCTTTTGGATTCTTTAGGTTCAATAAAATTTTCAGATTGAAGATTTTTTACTTCTGCAGCAAATTTGCAGGGATGTTGTTCAGGATCAAAGAGAGTAATATCTGAAACCCCATTAGTACCTGTTTGAAGACCGACTAAATATTCATCAATGTTATTACCAATTGGAGTTACTGCTCCGATACCAGTAATAACTACTCGATGGAAATTTGGCATCCTATACTAACCTTTTTTTTCTTCGATGAATTTTACTGCATCGCCAACAGTTGCTATTCCTTCTGCTGCTTCATCAGGAATTTCAATATCAAATGCTTCTTCAAGAGCCATTACTAATTCAACAGTATCTAGAGAATCTGCACCTAAATCATTTTGGAAATTTGAATCTGATTTGACTTCTCCTGCTTCAACGCTTAATTGTTCTGAAACAATAGAACAGACTTTTTCGAGGATTTCTTGTGACATAGTTTATGGAAATTACTAATTATCTATATGATTTTATGCCCTAGAGTTAACAAGAGTGAAGCATATCTTAATTTTTTTAATTTCTTTGTAAGACAATAGTATTATAAAACGAGGTTCAAAAGACAATTTTTACATGTCACACGCAGTTAAAATTTATGACACTTGCATTGGTTGTACCCAATGTGTAAGGGCTTGCCCACTTGATGTTTTAGAAATGGTTCCTTGGGACGGCTGTAAAGCTGGCCAAATAGCTTCATCACCTAGAACAGAAGATTGTGTAGGTTGTAAAAGATGTGAAACGGCATGTCCCACAGATTTCTTAAGTATTCGTGTTTATCTGGGAGATGAGACTTCTAGGAGTATGGGTCTAGCATATTAATTTTTATAGTGCAGTTTTAAGAGAGTCCATGCTTTGGTAAATACGTATTTTATTTCAATATAATTGAAAAAAAAATTCGTATGTGTGGAATAGTTGCTGTAACTGGATATAAAAAAGCTTTACCATTATTAATTAATGGTTTAGAAAAACTTGAATATAGAGGTTATGATTCTGCAGGTATTGCAATAATAAATTCCGAAACAAATTGTATTTCTTGTAATAAAGCAGAAGGAAAACTCAAGAATCTAATAAGTAATCTTAATGATCATGATATTCCTGGAACTGTGGGTATAGGTCATACCAGATGGGCAACTCATGGAAAGCCTGAGGTTAAAAATGCACATCCTCATACCGATAGTTCAGGAAATATAGCAGTTGTTCAAAATGGCATTATTGAAAATTTCCAAGATTTAAAAAATAAATTAGAGGAAGAGGGCATTATTTTTAATTCTGATACAGATACCGAGGTAATTCCCCATCTAATTCAAAGAGAGTTAAATACACTAAGTAAACTTAATCTTGAAAATAATGGGTCAACATTATTAGTAGCTGTGAGAAATGTATTATCGGATTTAGAAGGATCTTATGCTTTAGCAGTTTTATGGTCTGGTGCTCCAACCTCTTTGGTAGTTGCAAGAAAACAAGCGCCCTTGATTATTGGTTTGGGTGAAGGGGAATTTATTTGTGCTAGTGATACTCCAGCTATTGCAAACTTTACGAATATTATTTTGCCTATGGAGGATGAAGAAATAGCATTGTTAACTCCGCTTGGAATTGAAATATATGACTCAAGCAACGAGAGACAATATAGAAATCCAGTTTCTTTAAAAGTCTCAGAGCAAATAATGGATAAGATGAATTTTAAACACTACATGTTGAAAGAGATATATGATCAGCCACAGACTGCAAAAAACTGGTTGGAAACTTATTTAATAAAGAACCCAGATAATGGTCAATATCAAGTCATCTATCCATTTGATACAGACTTTTTTGAATCAATAGAAAGAATAGAAATTATTGCTTGTGGTACAAGTAAACATGCTGCAATGGTAGGGAGCTTTTTATTAGAACAATTTTCAGGTATCCCTACAAATGTCTTTTATGCAAGCGAATTTCGATATTCACCGCCTCCACTATTGCCAAATACATTAACTATTGGAGTCACTCAATCCGGAGAAACAGCTGATACAATTGCGGCTATCGATATGGAAATTAAAAGACGGTCTTCAATTGAAAATAAAAAATTTAAACCCAATCTTATTGCAATAACTAATAGAAAAGAGAGTTCCATAGGAAGGCAGGTCTCAAATATACTTGATATCTGCGCAGGAATAGAAGTTGGAGTTGCAGCAACAAAAACTTTTTTTGCTCAATTACTTTCTTTTTATGGATTAGCCATAAAATTTGCTCAAATTAAAGGCAATCAAAGTCCTGATGAAATAGGTAAATTAATAGACGAACTTTTAAAACTTCCGCCATTACTGGAAGATCTCTTAGAGAAACAAAATAAATCTTCAGAAAAGCTAGCACATGACTTTTTTAATATTAAAGATGTTATTTTTTTAGGAAGAGGAATAAATTATCCTATCGCTCTTGAAGGTGCGTTAAAACTTAAAGAAATTAGTTACATTCATGCAGCTGGATATCCTGCTGGTGAAATGAAACATGGTCCAATAGCTTTGTTAGATAAAAAAGTACCTGTAATTTCTATTGCCTCCCCTGGTGAGGTTTTTGATAAAATTATCAGTAATGCGCAAGAAGCGAAAGCTAGAGATGCATATTTGATTGGGATTGCTCCTGAATGTAATGGAACTGAAATCTTTGATTATTTAATGAAAGTTCCTTCCTCTAATGAATGGATTTCACCTCTACTTAATATACTGCCTTTACAATTATTGAGTTATCATATTGCAGCTAATAGGGGACTTGACGTGGATCAACCAAGAAACTTAGCTAAAAGTGTAACTGTTGAATAATGAGTTTATTACATAATTTATTTTTTAATTTATAGCTCTAAAAGTCCATTTGGAGGATTGATGATTAGAAAATTATTTTTTATATCTACTAATGGGACTATTTCTTTAACAAATGGTATGAGAACCTTTTTCTGATTTTTAAATAGTTCAATAACAAGTAAATTATTTTTCTCATTTTCTAAATTGATAACTTTCCCAATTTTTTTTAATTCATCATTTTCTAAAGTCTTGACCTCGAGATTCATCAGTTCTAACAAGTGGAATTCTTCCTTTTTTAATTTGGGTAGTGTATCGGCATTTACAAGAACTTTAGATTTTTTTAGTTGCTCTGCATGATTTCTTGTATTTATTCCTTTGAACTTAACTATGAAGGTTTCTTTACCAGGCTGTTTGAAACCAGATATAAGTTCCATTTTAGAAGGAGGTTCATTTTCTTTTTGCAACCATCTAATTCCCGGCTTTAAAAATCTTTCTTCAAAATCACTTAAAGATTTAACCTTTACCTGTCCATTAATTCCATGACATGATGTTATTAATCCAACAGTCAACCATTCATTTTTATTTATCATATATTGTATTAGAAAGAGTGTTTTATGGAATTATCTACTAAACCCATACTCCCTGGATCCTTTGTTGTTGTAAAAGACACCAATTCAATCTATAGAGGATATAAAGGGTTTGTACAAAGAGTTACAAAAAAAAGAGCAGCGGTTCTGTTTGAAGGAGGTAATTGGGATAAACTCATAACTTTTCAGCTAACCAATTTAGAAATAGTATAAAAATTAGATTTTACCTATAGTAATAAATTTTTCTATCAACACTCGAGCTGCATTTGTTTCTGCTTGTTTATGGGACTTGCCAAATGCAGATGATTCTTTTAATCCTTCGATAAATATATCGCAGGAAAATCTTTTAGGGTCCCCATTTTTCTTTGAGACTTCGATTATTTTGTAGACTGGCAAATTAAATCCTTTACTTTGACACCACTCTTGCAATACTGTTTTAGATTTGAATTTATATGGAGCTTTTAAAAATATTTCTGAATCTTCCTCCCAAATATCATCTAACCAAAGATTTACTTCCTGAATGGAATTAAAGCACTTATAAACAGCACCGATTAAAGCTTCTGTAGATTCACCAATAATAGTATTTTTTGAATTTTCATCACCAAGAGCTTTAGGTCCTTTCATTATTAATTTTTCTATATCAATTTTTCCCCCTAATTTAATTAACCATTCATCACTTACAATTTGTGCTCTTAGCTCTGATCTCTCTCCTACACTCATTTGAGGATATTTTTTTTCAATAAAATTAGAAGCCGCTAATCTGAGGACTGCATCTCCGAAAAATTCTAGTTTTTCATAATTTAATATTTTGTCCTCTGAGGAGTGGATAAATGCTTGATTAAAATCTTCAATAATTGAAATATTTTGAGTTCTAATTATTTCAGAAAATCTTTTTGATTTAATATTTAAAGACTTTAAAAAAGTAGTTATTTGATTAATCCTCTTTGCGTTCATTATATTTGTCATCTGATTTGAATAATCACAACAATTAAAAAGCAGGTCATAAGCCGGGTTCTGTTCATCTTAATTAATAAGATGGGTAATCATCTATCTAGGACTGGAATTACTTCACAGTCTCAAGCGGCGCTTAAAAGTAGATTGTTTAATGGTCATAAATCTACTAAGCCTTGCTCCCAGCCGGGGTTTACCTAGCCAACACTTCTCAATGTTGCTGGTGCGCTCTTACCACACCCTTGCACCCTTGCCATACATGATGTATTAGGCGGTATGTTTCTGTGGCACTATCCTCACGGTTGCCCGCACTGGGAATTACCCAGCAAGCCTGACCATGTGGGAGCCCGGACTTTCCTCAAGAAAGTTTTATTTTGTTTCCAAAATAAAACTTTCTTGCGATTGCCTCTCCTGCTTTCATTTAGCATAATGCTTAATACTCCAAAAATCATCTATTGGGGCTGTAGCTCAGCAGGATAGAGCAACGGTTTCCTAAACCGTAGGTCGTGGGTTCGACTCCCGCCAGTCCCGTAAAAATAAAAAACTATATGTAGTATGTGTGCAAACTTGCTACTCTCTAGCTAGCGTATAGTTAGTAGTAAATCTTTTATGGCTAAGTTGCATGATATGCGTTTAAAGCTCTTAATTCAACAAGAGCATGAACGCATTTCTAAATCCCAACCTAATGATTTAGATCTTTCAATAGTTCAAGCAAGATGCCTCTGCTGGCTTGCTCTTTTGGCGGAAGCTCACGAAGACCAAGCAAATGATGCTGAAAAAAGAGGTGATGCTGAGCAAGCAATGGGATGGTTTGCTGATTCTATGAGACTAAGAGATGTAATTAATTTGGTTACTAGTATTGAGATACCTTTGCCAGATAGTCCAGATTCACTCGATGAAAATGACGAATTATTGGATGGCCCTACAATTTTACCAAAATAGTGAGATGATATAAAAAGAATTATATTTTCTTTTGGCTGAAGAACCATGTCAATGCTCTGATTGTCAGAGATTTTATAAAGAGCATGATCGTCTGATTAGAGAATTTCCTACTTTTAAGCAGCAACAAGAATCGAATTGGGCATCTATACAATCTTTCAGAACTCTTTGTACTAAGATTACTGATGAGTTGCAGAGAGAATTATCTGAAAGAGAATCAAATGAAGATATCAGTCCAGAAGATAAACATATCTCTGATACAGAAATTACTGAAGCTTTAGATGAACTGGAAAGTGTTAATGCCTATTTATATTCAATTGAGGCATTAATGGAAAGAATATTTGATACAAAAATTTCAAACAATATTGAATCAAAATTTAAAGAAATTGCAAATGAATTAGCCCCAGACCCATTAAATATGGATCGATTAATTTTGAATAGATTATTTCATCAAACCCCAGATTCACCAGATAAGAAAAATATTAATTAGTTAATTCTTCGACGTCACAAGTAATTTCTACAGGCATTGGAGATACTTTCCAAATGGATTTACAGTACTCTCTAATAGATCTATCTGATGAAAAATATCCTGATCTAGCAGTATTTAGTAATGCCATTTTATTCCAAGATTTTTTATTATTCCAGCATTCACTTACCACATCCTGTTTATTTAAGTAATCTTCAAAGTCAGCCATAACAAAAAATGGATCATGCCCTGTAAGACTATTTAATAAAGGTTTAAATAATTCTTTATCCCCATTGCTAAAGTGGCCAATTTCAATTAGGCGTATAACCTCTTTGAGCTCTGGACATTGATCAATAAAAGTTTTGGGAGAGTAGTTATTATTTTTTAAATCCATAATTTCGCTTTCAGTTTTACCAAAAAGAAAGAAATTCTCTTTTTTCACAAGATCTCTTAATTCCACATTTGCTCCATCTAAGGTTCCAATCGTTAAAGCTCCATTCATCGCAAACTTCATATTTCCAGTTCCAGATGCTTCTTTTCCAGCAGTTGAGATTTGTTCTGAAAGATCCGTTGCAGGATAAACTATCTCACCAAGTTTAACGTTATAGTCTGGTAGAAAAACAACTCTTAATAAACCATCCATATCTGGATCAGAATTAACTACATCAGCAATACCATTAATGAATCTAATCATAAGCTTTGCCATAAAGTAACCTGGCGCAGCTTTACCTCCGAATATTATTGTTCTTGGGACCTCATACTTGTTTGTACCATTTTTGATTCTTAAATATTGGGCAATAATTTGTAGGGCGTTTAAATGTTGCCTTTTATATTGATGAATTCTTTTAACTTGAACATCAAATAAACTTGATGGATCTACAAGTACGCTAGTTTTTGAATGGATAAAGCTAGCTAATTTTCTTTTGCCATTTAGTTTAGTTTCCTCAAATTTTTGCAAAAAATTGTTGTCATCTTTTTTTTCTTCTAACTTCTTGAGAAGTTCCATATTTGTTATCCAGTTTGGACCAACTTCTTCTTCTAAAAGGTTCGATAGTGAGGGATTAGATAGGGCAACCCATCTCCTTGGAGTAACTCCATTAGTTACATTTGTAAATTTTTTAGGCCACAAAGCCGCAAACTCAGGCAGAAGTTGTCTTTTTATTAGATCTGAGTGGAGAGCTGCAACACCATTTATGTGATGTGCTCCAATTGTAGCTAAATGTGCCATACGAACTGATTTGGAGCCTTCTTCATCAATTATTGAGAGTTTTTGAAGGATCTTGTCATCACCAGGATAACGTAGTCTTAATTGTTGAAGAAATCTCCAATTAATTTCATAAATAATTTCTAGATGACGAGGAAGAAGATCATTAAATAAACCTAAATCCCATTTTTCTAAAGCTTCTGGTAGTAATGTGTGGTTGGTATAAGCAACTGAAGAGGTAGTTATGTTCCAAGCTTTATCCCAACCTATTTGATATTGATCAATAAGAAGTCTCATTAATTCTGCAACTGCAATAGCAGGATGGGTATCATTCAATTGGACTGTCCAATGCTTAGGGAATTCTGTTATTGCTATTGATCTTTTTTCAAGGCTCCTCAACATATCTTGAAGCGAACAACTTACAAAAAAGTGTTGTTGTTTGAGTCTTAATCTTCTACCTTCGTCAGTTCCATCATTTGGATATAGAACTTTTGAAAGAGTTTCAGATGCAACTTTTTCTTCGACTGCACCATAATAATCACCAATATTGAATGCATAAAAGTCAAAACTTTCAGTTGCATCAGCTCTCCATAATCTTAATCTGTCACATGTATTTACTCTGTATCCTAAAACTGGAACATCATGAGGTACTCCAATTGCATGTTCTGAAGGAATCCATCTTGATCTGTAGTTTCCTTTATCATCTCTATAACTTTCAGTCCTCCCTCCAAAACCTACGAAACATGATTCGTCCGGTTGTGGAAGTTCCCATGGCCATCCACCTTTTAACCATTTATCAGTTACTTCAACTTGCCAACCATCCCTAATTAACTGATTAAATATGCCAAATTCATATCGAATACCATAACCAACTGCTGGAACTTGTAGAGATGCTAATGATTCCATGTAACAGGCTGCAAGTCTGCCAAGTCCTCCATTACCTAATCCAGGCTCCTCTTCAACTTCAAGAATTGTTGACAATGATTCAATGCCGAATCTTTTTAAAGCATCTTCTGCCTCTTGAGTTATTCCGAGATTGAGAAGATTATTACTTAATTGAGGACCTATTAAAAACTCTGCTGATAAGTAAGCGACTGTTTTCTGTGGTTTTTTTCTTATGACTTCTTGACTGGCTAAATACCTTGTCATTAGCCTATCTTTAACCGCATAACTTAAGGCCATGTACAAATCGTGTGGACTTGCAGAAGTAGCTAACTTTCCAAGAGTATAAAAGAGATGGGCTGTCATACCTTGGAAAACAGCATCAGAATCCATGCCTGCTTTCTCAGGATCTAGGTAGCAGCCAGGTGTAGGCAAACGTAGATCGAAGGGTTCGTTAGGATTCATTGGATTAGCCATATAACAGACAATAGCCATTTTTTAGAAAATTTCTTTGTTGTAACTTCAGATCCACACTTGTTGAGTATTTTTGCTTTTTTCTTACATATTTCTTAAAGTGGGCCCTTCATAAACTATCTTCCAATTAGGTAGTTTATTTTTTCTCTAATTTTAAATGTATTCCTTACTTGCTGAATTAAGTGCGCATGATTTAGAAGTTGCTGAAACGTTGATAGGAGTTATAAGGTTTCTATTGATATTTTTAGCTGCAAGAGCATTAGCAGAAGTCTTAGTAAGACTAAGTTTGCCAACGATAGTAGGTGAGCTTCTTGCAGGAGTTGTAATAGGGGCATCAGGATTCCATTTGTTGATACCACCCTCAGCTGGAACTGAGTTAAATGAAGGACTTGTGAATGTTATTAGCTCATTAGCGTCAATCCCCCCAGAAGCTGTACCTGATGTTTATTTCGAAAGTTTTCCATCCCTCCAAGCAGTAGCAACTCTAGGGTTATATGCTCTTTTATTTTTAACAGGATTAGAAAGTGAGTTAGAGGAATTAGTAGCTGTCGGAGCTCAGGCTTTTACTGTTGCTATGGCTGGTGTAATTTTACCGTTTGCCTTTGGTACTCTTGGACTAATGTTTTTTTTTCAAGTAGATCTAATTCCAGCAGTTTTTGCAGGAGCATCTATGACAGCAACAAGTATAGGAATTACTGCAAGTGTTTTTGGTGAGTTGGGATATTTAAAAACTAGAGAAGGACAGATTGTTATTGGAGCGGCTGTTTTAGATGATATTTTGGGTATTGTTATTCTTGCAGTTGTAGTAGCCCTTGCCGCAGGAGGTTCTTTAGAAATTGCTCCTATCGTTAAATTAGTTGCAGCAGCTGTAGTATTTGTTATTGCTGCTATAGCATTAAGTCGAACAGCAGCTCCAGGTTTTGATTGGTTATTAGATAGATTAAAGGCACCTGGAGCAGTAGTGGTAGCTTCTTTTGTGATACTTGTTTTGTGTTGTTTCGTGGCAACAGCTATTGGATTGGAAGCAGCTTTAGGTGCTTTTGCAGCTGGATTAATTCTTAGTAGTTCTAAAAATAATCACGCAATTCAACAATCGGTTTTACCTTTAGTTTCCTTATTCGCAACTATTTTTTTCGTATTAGTAGGAGCTGGAATGGATCTATCAGTTATAAATCCACTTGATCCAACAAGTAGGTCAGCTCTTGTAGTTGCAGGATTTTTATTAGTTGTAGCAATTATTGGTAAAATTGCAGCTGGATGGGTATTTTCAAGCGATAAACCTACAAATAGACTAGTTGTAGGTTTAGGTATGATGCCTAGAGGAGAGGTTGGTTTAATTTTCCTTGGACTAGGAACAAGTGCTAAGTTGTTAACTCCTTCTCTTGAAGCAGCTATTTTATTAATGGTTATTGGAACTACATTTCTTGCACCTGTTCTCTTGAGAATTGTTCTAAAAGATAAACCCCCAAATGATGGCAATAAAATTTCAGATGATGTTGCAGCAGATCCTGTTGGTCTTCTTTAGGAAATAAGTTTATTAGAATCAACCAACATAGAATTTTCAATAAATGGAAAAATCAGCTCTGATAGATAGCGATGTTAATTATGACTGGAATTTTTTAAATTACCCAATACACACTATTTCTGCTAAGCCTGAGCAAACATCAAAAGAATGTGCAATTTTATTAATTCATGGTTTCGGTGCCTCTACGGATCATTGGAGATTTAACATCCCTATTTTGAGTAGCAAATATGAAGTTCATGCAATGGATCTTCTCGGTTTTGGAAAAAGTCCTAAGCCCAAAGATGTTGAATACTCAGGATCTCTATGGAAAGATCAGGTTGTTGCTTATGTACAAGAAAAAATAAAAAAACCCACAATTGTTGTTGGAAATTCATTAGGTGGTTATGCAGCATTAGCAGCTGGTGCAGAATTAAATGAGCTAAATGCAGGAGTGATATTACTTAATGCTGCTGGATATTTTAGTGAAGAAAAAACTATCAAAAAGAATATGTTGCAAACTTCAATTGAAACAGTTGCTGGAATATTTTTGAAAAATATTGTTCTTCAACGTTTGATTTTTGAGAATATGAGAAATCCAAAAAATATTAAAAAAACTTTAAATCAAGTTTATGTTGATAAAAAAAATGTTGATGATTTTTTAGTTGAGTCAATAAGAAAGCCTTCGCTAGATTATGGAGCTTTTAATGTTTTTAGAAGTGTATTTAACCCATCAGGTCCTCAGGGATTGCCGTTGGATAAGTTGTTCGCAAAACTCGATTCACCATTATTACTGCTCTGGGGAGGCAAAGATCCTTGGATGAATACTCCAAAGAAAAGAAATCTTTATAAAAAATTTACACCAAAGAATACAAAAGAAATCATTCTTGATGCGGGACATTGTCCTCATGATGAGATACCTGAATTAGTTAATCAGCATATTTTGGATTGGGTGAGTTCTCTTTAACTAACAATTGTGCAAATTAATTTATTTAATAAAGATCTAGGAATTTTTGTCTTTCAGTTAGATCAAAAAAACTATATTAAATTTTGTCCTGGAAGAGGTGGTGTTATTACAAATTGGGTTTCGGATGGTAAAGAGATACTTTATTTCGATGAAAAAAGATTTATGGATAAGACAAAAAGTATTAGGGGTGGTATTCCAATTCTTTTCCCTATTTGCGGAAATCTCAATACTTCTAGTTCAGTATTTGGAAATGAGTATTTGCAGCTAACACAACATGGTTTCGCTAGGGATTTGCAATGGCAACACTCTTTTAATGAAAATGAAAAATCTTTATGCTTATTTTTAAATGAATCTAAAAAAACTAAAAAATATTATCCTTTCGATTTCGAACTAAGAATTGAAGTTAACTTAAAAATTAATTCTTTAGAATTTGAAATTACAATCCATAATAAAACAGACTTTGCTATGCCTACAAATTTTGGTTTGCATCCTTATTTTAATGTTTCAGATTTCAAAAATTTAGAGTTTATTGATAATCCACTTAATTGTCAGGATCAAGAAAGAAACATTATAAGTAATACTTTGGATGAATTAAACAAAATTAATTTAGGAGTTGATCTACTTATGTATACTTCCGGCAGAAGCTCTTTTCGAGATAAAATTTTTAAAAGACAGGTAACTTTAAATCATCCATATCCTTTTGATTTAGGAGTTATTTGGAGTGATCCTCCAAGAAGAATGATATGTCTCGAACCTTGGACTAGTCCCCGAAATTCTTTTGTTGATGGATTTAGAAACATTACGATTCCTTCAAATGATAGTAAAAGGTTAAATGCCTCAATACAAATAAAATCTCTTAAGTAATTATGCAATACTTATGAAATTTGTTGTTATTGATGATGATCCCACAGGCTCTCAAACTGTTCACGACTGCTTATTACTGCTTAAGTGGGACTGTTCAACTTTAGTCAAAGGTTTTGAATCTAAATCTAATTTATTTTTTATTTTGGGTAATACAAGGTCACTATCGGAAAATGATGCGAAATTAACAATAGAGGAAATTTGCAAAAATCTTAAAACTGTAATTGCTTCTCAAGCCTATGAAGAAGAAATTATTTTTATAAGTAGAGGAGACTCTACTCTTCGAGGCCATAACTATTTAGAGCCAAGTGTCCTAAATAGTTGCTTAGGTCCTTTTGATGCTACTTTTCATATTCCAGCTTTCATAGAGGGTAAAAGATTAACAATTAATGGATCACATTTTGTTGATAAAACCCCTATAAGTCAAACAATTTTTGCAACAGATAAAATTTTTGGATATGAGACAAGTAATGTCAAGAATCTTTTATTTCAGCAGAGTAAATCGCAAATAAATTTTGAAGATATTCAAAATCTTTTATTGTCAGATATCGAAATGCTTAATGACGAAGAAAATAATATTGTATTTAAAGCATTAAAGAACTTGAAGAATAATAAACATGTAATTGTAGATGTAGAAAATTATTCTCAACTAAAAAAATTTTCTTTAGTAATTAAAAAATTAATTAAACAAAAAAAATTCCTTTTTCGAACTGCAGCAAGTTTTATAAGTTCAATTTCTGAGAAAAAAAGTGTCTCTCAGAATGAAATATTTTTCTCTAATTTAAGAATAAGAAATAAAGAAAAGAGTGTTCTTCCAGGACTGATAATTGTTGGATCATATGTAGAACTTTCAACAATACAATTGAATAATTTATTAGAAATAAGTAATTGTAATCCAGTTGAATTAGACGTTTTTGAATTCTTTAAAATTACTTCATCAGATAATAATCAGAAGCGAAGGAATTTGTATAAAAATAAATTTTTGAAAGAAATTAGATTGTCTTTTGAGAAAGGAAAAACCCCTGTTTTGTTTACTTCAAGAACATTGATGTCCTTAGATTCTTCCGAACTATTTAATTTTTATAATTTACTTGCTTTTTTTATTGCTGAATTAGTCGCAGATTTGAAGTATGAAATAGGATATTTGATTTCAAAAGGTGGAATAACAACAAATTTGATTCTTAGTAAAGGACTTAATGCAGATTATGTTTATCTTGAAGGGCAGATTTTAACTGGCATTTCAGTAGTGACTTACAATCTAAAAAATGGCGAAAAACTTCCTATTGTTACTCATCCTGGAAACATTGGCACCAAAGATTCACTGGTTAAAATTTGGAAAGTTTTTGAAAATAAAAATAATTTTTAAAATTAGAAATTTGAGATAATTTCTTCAGCAAAACTGCTGCAGGATAAGGGTTCTACTTTTGGTTCCATTAAGCGTGCTAGATCATAGGTGACTTTTTTTTGCTCTATTGCCTTACTTAAACCATTAGTAACTAACTTAGCTGCCTCATCCCAACCAAAATATTCAAGCATCATTACACCACTAAGAATTACTGAACCTGGATTAATCTTATTTAAGCCTGCATGTTTTGGCGCAGTACCGTGCGTAGCTTCGAAAATTGCTGCATTATCTCCAATATTTGCACCAGGAGCCATACCTAGGCCACCAACAATTGCTGCAGCTGCATCAGAAACATAGTCTCCATTGAGATTTAAGGTTGCAAGAATTGAATATTCTTGAGGCCTAGTTTGTATTTGTTGAAATATACTATCAGCTATCCGATCATCAACAAGAATAAGTTCTTTCCATTTTCCATCTCCGTGAGAATTTGATATTGATGCAATAACTTCTTTAATTTCTTCGCAAATGAATGCTTTTTTGTTATTTGTAAGCTTGTCAAAACCTGGTTCAATTTTTCGAGCATTATTTTCAATTGTAATTTCTGGATTTTTCTGAATATTATCTAAAATCCAGCTCTCTCTTTCTGTGATGCAATCTTCTCTAAATTCATTTACTGCTAATTCATATCCCCAATCTCTAAATGCACCTTCTGTATATTTCATAATATTCCCTTTATGTACAAGAGTCACATGCCTTTTATTTCCTGATAATCTTTTGGCATGTTCAATAGCTTTTCTAATATGCCTTTGGCTACCAGATTTACTCACCGGTTTTATTCCAATACCTGATCCGTTTGGTATAGATCTATTTTTTAAATTTTTACTTTTTGGTATGACAACGTTATTTAAGTGATTAATTAATTCAAGACAATTATTATCCTCCGCTTCCCATTCAATTCCCATGTAGATATCCTCAGTATTTTCTCTATAAACAATAACGTCTAAATTTTGGGGATTTTTGTGAGGGCTTGGAGTCCCTGAATAATATTTGCATGGTCTAACACAGCTATATAAATCAAATATTTGTCTTAATGCAACATTCAGAGATCTAATACCTCCACCGATGGGGGTCGTTAAAGGTCCTTTGATGGCTACACCAAAGTGTTTGATTGCTTCAATAGTATCTTGAGGGAGGTAGTTATATGTTCCATAAAGTTCACAAGCTTCATCGCCTGCATAGACTTTAAACCAATTAATTTTTCTTTCATCTCCATAGCTTTTTTTAATAGCTGAATCGAGAACGATTTGAGTTGCAGGCCAAATATCAACTCCAGTACCATCACCCCTAATAAATGGGACAATTGGATTATTAGGAACATTAGGTTTGCCTTGATTAAAAGTTATTATCTCGCCTTCATTAGGTAAAGTTAATTTTTCAAATTTTGGCATAGCATTGAATTAATAAAAGATAACTCATTGAAGTTCCTCGTATTGTAATTTGCGATGAGTTATTTTCTTTAAAACCTAGAAATTTATTATTCAAATGTGAATAGAGAATAGTTTATTGATCAGCATTTCAACATCTTTATTAAAAGAAAAAGTAGTTAATAAGCAAGTTAAAGCAAATTATGTCATTTTCAAAAAAAATACTCAGCTACTTATGAATGCGAGTTCAAATGTAAGTAATGTTGAAATAGCTAATAAAATTGCTTCCACTGCAGCTTTGTTTCGGAAATATTTTCCAGATGCAAGCGTAAACTTTAGTCCCTGGGACAATTCAAATAATGAATCCATGCAAGATACTATTGATTTTGCGTTTCATTTTCCTGGTTGGAGTCCTCTAATTGAATGTAGAGCAATACTTTTACAATTAAGAATTGAAAATGATAATAATGGCAGAGTTCCGAAATTGTTGGGAATAATAATGCGAGGTATGATTGTTCCCTCCGAGAGATGGAGAGTGGCTACCATCGGTGATTGGGAAATGACTGGTACTCATCTACCGCAAAAGGAACAAAAAGATAACCTGTTTTTGGTTTGTAAAGAACTTTATAAGCTATTCTCTAAAACATCCGCTGGTAACAAAAATTAGCTGTTTTATGTTTTTTCCTTGTAGATTAAATACACTTACAAAAATAATTCAAAATATATGGCAGTTGCTCTTGCAGGACAATTAAGAGAAGGGACAAAAAAATCCCATACTATGGCAGAAAATACTGGCTTTGTGGCTTGTTTTTTAAAAGGAGTTGTTGAAAAAAAATCTTATAGAAAATTAATTAGTGATTTATATTTTGTTTATGAAGCTATGGAAGAAGAAATTGAAAGACTGGTCAATGAGGAACATCCCGTAATAAAACCTATAGGTTTTAAATCATTATTCAGGAAAGAAACTCTTGTAAATGATCTTAAATTTTATTTTGGTGAAAACTGGAAGAATCAAATTAATATTTCTCATTCAGCAAAAGAATATGTTGAAAGAATCCGAGAGGTCGCTAAAAATTCACCAGAGCTCTTAGTTGGTCACCACTACACTCGCTATATAGGAGATTTATCTGGGGGGCAAATCTTGAAAAGGATCGCTAAAAAAGCATTAAATTTACAGGGAAATGATGGTTTAAATTTTTATGAGTTTGAATTAATTGCTGATGAAAAGAAATTCAAGGAAGAATATTCCCTTACTTTGAATCAACTTCCAATAAATCAAAAGACGGCTGATCAAATTATTGATGAAGCTAATCAAGCTTTTACTTACAATATGAAAATGTTTAAGGAGCTTGAAGGTAACTTGATTGCTGTTTTAGGTAAGATTGTATTCAATTACATTACAAAAAAAGTTAGGAAAGGAAGTACCGAGACCTAATATTTATGTTTGATTCATTAGTTGATTTCCTTAAAACCAATATTGATGAATTAAATGGAAATGAAGTACAAATATCTAGTGAATTCAAAGAACATCACAATGAAGACTCAAAATATATTATTAAAAATTGGCTTTTTTCATCTCCCGAATATAGAAAGTGGCGAATAACAAGATTAGATGGTGGCAAAAAATTACAAGTATTTAATACGGTCGCATATCCTAATTTTGATAGTGAATCGCCTATTTTAGGAGCTGATATTTTATGGTTTGGAACTTCTCAAAAGTTATTAGCAATACTTGATTATCAACCTTTAATTCAAGAAAGCAAATATCTTGAAAAATATTGTTCAAGTTTAGGAAGTATTAAGAAAAAATATTCTGCATTTGATAATAATAAAATGAAGAATATATATGATTCAAAAAAGTATTTTTCCCCATGGGTGATTATATGTAGAGGAAATAAATTAAATCTTGATAGAGATTTAAATAATATATTCCATTCATTTGTAAATAATTATTTGAACATTTATAAATCGAATCCTGTTAATCAATTTTTAAATGCAGAAGAAATAAAGATTAACCAAATTAAATATGATAAGTACAGTTTTGAAAAAGACCCTGCAGATAAATTGTTTAAATCTTTTTTTGGAGAAAAATGGACAAAAAAATTTATCAATAAATTTCTATTTACATTAAATAAAGAGATTATTCACTGAATGTTAATACAAGATACTATTTTTTACAGGCCAGATTGGAGATGGCATAATTTTTTAAAATATTTAACAAATAATTTAATTAAATATAACTGTTTAGAAAAAACAATACCCTCGGAATATTCTTATAAAAATTCAACTTATGGTTCAAAAAAAGCAAAAAAAAATGTGAATCTATCTACTTGGGGTGTAACGCATAAAAAAAGAATTAAATTGGCAAGGGCAGTTTGTATAAATAGTCCAAATTATTCTGTTTTAAATTTTTTAATTATTCCTAATACTATTTATAACGTCCCATTTTTTGGAGTGGATTTTGTTTCTCTACCTAATAGTTATTTATTAGTGTTAGATTTTCAGCCTTCATTAAAAATACAAAATCAATACAATAATGAGTTATTAGAAAAACTTATAAAACTCAAAAATCATTGTCATTCATCACTCCCATTAGCTGAAAAAATGTCTTCGGATGTAGCTAGATTTTTTTCTCCAGGAGTAATATGGTCAAAATTACCAAAAGAAGAAAGAAGTGATTTTTTAATTACTAATCAGCTCCATAACTCATTTAAAGAATATCTTGATTTGTATTTGGAAATTCTTTTCGAAAGCAAAGAAGTCAATATTGAACTTCAAAAAGAATTAATAAACGGTCAAAATAATTACTTGAATTATAGAAGAGATAACGATCCAGCAAGGCCAATGTTGTCGAGTTTGTTTGGTAAAGAATTTACTGAATCTTTAATTGAAGAAGTTTTATTTACTACTTAAAAGTCTTATAATCTATTGGAATTTGAAATCATATGAATAAAATTTCTGTTCTTTTTGTATGTTTGGGAAATATTTGTAGGTCTCCTGCAGCAGAGGCTATTTTTATAAGTCTACTTGAAAAGAAGGGATTAACCGATGGCTTTATTGTAGATTCTGCTGGAACTGGGAGTTGGCATATTGGGAAAAAAGCTGACTCTAGGATGAGAATTGCGGCAGAAAGAAGAGATATAAATATCTTAAGCAGGGCTCGTCAAATTACTAGTAAAGATTTTGACGAATTTAACTATATTCTTGCGATGGACGATTCAAATTTTAGAAATATTCAAGATCTAAAAAATAGAACAGCTTCAACTGGTTTTGCATCAATAAAAAAAATACAAGACTATAGATCAGTTTTTAATGAGCAAGAAGTTCCTGACCCATATTTTGGAGGTGATGAGGGCTTCGATTATGTCCTTGATATTTTAGAAGACTCTGTAAACGGTTTTTTGGAAAGTATTTCTTGAATTTATCTGATCTCAGTCTCTTTAGGAATCTTGTCATTATAAAGGTCAATAATTTTATCCACTACCTCATTAATTGAATATCCATCCGTAATAATTTCTATTGCGTCATTCGCTTTTATTAGAGGTGAAATTTCCCTATTGGAATCTTCAAAATCTCTTTTCTTTAAAAGTTCTTTTAATGTATGAAGGTCTATTTCTTGAGAGTCTTTACTATTTTTATCAGATTTTCTTCTTTTTGCTCTTTCATCGATGCTAGCAGTTAAAAATATTTTAAGTTCTGCATGAGGAAAAACAGTAGTTCCTATATCTCTTCCCTCAGCTACAAGTCCGCCTGATGCTCCAATTTTTCTTTGTTCTTCTACTAAGAATTTTCTTACTTCTTTTATTGAGGAAATTTTAGAAACGATGGAACTAATCTCTTGCGACCTAATTTCTTCAGTAACACAGTAGTTATTAACATAAACATCCTGATGTGAATTTGTATTCGACTTGAAAACTATAGATATATCTTTAAGAATATCCTGTAATTTTTTTTCTTTTTTATAATCAATATTTTCTTTTATCATAAGCCAACTCAATGCCCTATACATTGCGCCAGTATCTAAATATAAAAGTTTAAGTTTCTTAGCTATTGACTTTGTTACTGTACTTTTACCTGAACCTGCAGGACCATCAATTGCAATAATCGGTCTTCTTTTCATTAGAAAAACGTGATCAATTAATCTTGTCTCTCCACATTTTATCGCACCAGCCAATAACGTAATATTATCCTCAAGTCTTGCTTTTTGGAGTGTATGAGGGTGTAAATGTTCTAAATATTCAATTGAAATTTTTTTTGCTGATAGCTTCTTAATTATTTGGTTTAAATTGATCTTTTTATCTTGTTGAAAATTTGTTTTTGCTTCTAATAACTCACTTGAAAAAAACCTAATCAATTTTCTTTCGTTTTTTGATAAATGTACATTACGTGAACTTAAAGGAATTCCATCAAAATCTCTTTGTGTAGGTATGGATTTAATAGCAACATTTAATTTCTTTCTAAGGACAAGATTTTTTAAAATTAAAAGTTGTTGCCAATCTTTTTCTCCTAAGTAAAGATTTTTTGGCTTGATGAGATTAAGTAATCTATAAACTACTGTACAAACGCCATCAAAATGTCCAATTCGATTTAATCCACATAATGCAGAAGATAATTCTTTTGGAGCTTTTATGAATTTAATATTTTTATTATTCGGTGGATATATATCTTCATTACTTGGGATGAAGATAGCATCTGCGCCATTTGAAAAGGAGATTTTTATATCATTATCAAGTGTTTTAGGGTAATTCTCTAAATCTAACTTGTTATCAAATTGAAGTGGATTAATAAAAATACTTACTAAATTAACATTAGAATTATCATTTTTTGCTGTTGATATTAGTTTAATATGACCATCATGAAGATTACCCATTGTTGGAATGAAATTAATTTCACTATTTATATTTCTCCTCCAATTTTCTATTTCTTCAGTTTTCCTTATGATTACTTTCTTCACTTTGTTTTTAAAAAATAAATCTATTTGATAAATAATTACTGGACAAAAGCAATCTTAGGAGGAATATCTATATAGGGAAAGTCTATCATTTTTATTTCATGGATTACAAAACATCAGGTGTTGATATAGAAGCTGGGCGAGAATTTGTTACCGAAATTAAACAGGCAGTTGAAGGAACTCATACATCTAATGTGATTGAGGGTATTGGTGGGTTCGGAGGTTTGTTTAGAATTCCTATCGATAGTTTTAAAAAACCAGTTCTTGTTTCAGGGACTGATGGTGTTGGAACAAAATTAGAATTAGCTCAAAGTAAAAACTTTCACTTTGAGGTCGGTATTGATTTAGTTGCTATGTGCATGAACGATATCATTACTAGTGGTGCAAAACCTTTATTTTTTCTAGATTATATTGCTACCGGTAAGCTTGATAAGAAACAATTATTGAGGGTTGTTCAGGGAATTTCACATGGATGCGGAGAAAATAACTGTTCATTACTCGGCGGAGAAACTGCTGAAATGCCTGGATTTTATTCAAAAAATAAGTATGATCTTGCAGGATTTTGTGTTGGAATAGTTGATGAGGATAAGCTTATTAATGGTAAAAAAGTCTCTGAAAATGACTTAATAATTGCTTTAAAAAGTAATGGAGTACATAGTAACGGCTTTAGTTTAGTAAGGAAAATTATTCAAAACAATAATCAAATAGATAAAGAATTTGAAAAAGTTTCTCACTTAAATTTTTATGATGAGTTATTGAAACCTACAAAAATTTACAATAATGTGATTAACCAAATGTTATCTGAAGATATAGAAATTAAAGCAATGTCTCATATAACTGGAGGAGGAATTCCAGAAAATTTACCAAGATGTATTCCTTCTGATTTTATTCCTTATATCAATACCAGTTCTTGGGAAATACCTATTTTATTTAAATTCCTAAAAGAGAAAGGAGCGATTCCTGAAAAAGATTTCTGGAATACTTTCAATCTTGGAGTGGGGTTTTGTTTAATTATTGATAAACAATTTAAGGACGCGATATTAAATATCTGCAAAGATCATGAAATAGATAGTTGGGAGATTGGAAAAATAGTTCGAAAAAATGAATCAACAATTAGTAAATTTTTGCCAGAAATTTTAACTTAAATTTTTTCCTCTTTTTATAATGAGTTTTAAAAAATTATTTTTTATACCCAAATGAAAAAGTTAGATGTAATATAATAAAATCACCGCCGAATTATATCGGAAGTTTAAGTATTAAGATTTAACCTTTATTCAATGCCCTTTGCAAATAATCAAAGAATTACACGTAGACGTAGTTCAGCTGGCCCTACACCTCCAAAAAGACCAATAGGTAATAATTCTGAATCAATTGGTAGACAGGCTCAAGGCCCAAGACCAACTTTCTTGACACTAAGGGATCATGGGAAAGTTTTTGTCGCTGATTTACCTAATTTGTCCGATGGTCAATTGGCGCATATTAGTAAAGAAGCTAATGAAGTTTTAAATAGTTTGGAAAAAAGACTTAGTGATCTTGAAAATGAACCTAATGTTAATAATCCGGAAAACGATACGCTAATAAAAGCCTCTACCAAAAGAGATGTCACACTGAGGTTTATTAAATCAATAGAAGAAGAACAAGAACATAGAAAGAATAATCCTGCTTTACGAGATGCTGCCTCTGAATCTTTACCGAGAACTTTTCTAGAAGTTGCTAGACATAGATTGCCTGGAGCAACTTTTGATTCACTACTTCGAGAGGCTCTTGAAGCTTGTTCAGTTGATGAGAGTACTGAAGAAAATCAAGTTATTGATGAGCCTAAAGAAACTGTAAAAATTATGGATATACCCTCTTCCAACACAAATGCTTCACTTGTTGTTAGTATCGATTCAAGTGATGATTCCAAGAATGACTCTATTTGATTTAACACAAGAGTTAATAAGTTTTAAAGACCAAAATAATTCAAAAATTAACCTTACTTCAGAGAAAGATCCTATTTTATGTAATCATTGCAAAAGGACTGCATCAAATGGTGTTAGATGTTTAGGAATGTGTGTAGCAGATAATGATTACTAAAATAATAAATTCATTTAATTTTATTTATTATTCACTTATATATTATTGAAGGGATAATTTCTATTTCTTGGAATTTCTCAAAGGTATAAAATATATAATTAAACAACCAAATGGATTAATTATATTTAAGAAAGTCCAATACCATTTTGCTCCTGCAGACCTTAAACATCTGACTGTAAAAGGAATTTGCACAACAATACTACCAATTAGATAAATTGCACGAAATATTGCTAATAACTGATAGATAACGGTAATTACTTCTGAGAGAATACCAATTTCTATAGTTGAATATTGGATATTAAGGAGAACGTTTTTGAAAAGAGATGAGACGATAATTATTAGATAATGTAATGAATAATATTCTAAAAATTCTTTTTTGGATGATTCCCCTTTATATTTAAAACCTTGTCTCCAAACTGTTTTAAGTAAATTTAGATATTTCATTTTAAGTTGTGAATAATATTTATTATCTAATTTATATTTTTTTAAAAAACAGTTTTTAAAAATTTAATTTAAGTTATTTAGTAAAAGATGTAAGTTGTAATAAATTTATTGCGATAATGTAAAGAAGGCAGAATTTCTCTAAAGAAAAACAACAAAACTTACCATCCACTTACAGTCCTATTTTTTTAAGCATTTAATGAATAACAAATATTCAAAACTTAAGGTATTGGAGGGGTTTATAGGGAATTTTGTAGACAAAATAAAGAAGGCGGCACCCAGATTCGAACAGGGTGATAAACGGTAAAAAGTTAGTCATGACAGAGGTTTTTAGGAGGTAAAATTGTATGTTACCATCCGCTTACCATCCAAGAAAAATATAAGAATATTAATCATCAAGGAATAAATTATGACATCTTTGAGTGTTATGGATGGTAAGTTGATGTAGAATTTAGATCAATATTTTGCGGCACTCTATAAATTTTTTAAGTTGTATTTAAAAGAAAAAGTTGTAAAATCTGATCAAATATTTGCTGCATATATTTTAAGAATTTATAATGAATTTCAAATTTCCAAATAAAATAACTTATAAAGAATTCTGGAATATTTACTCAAAATCATTTCTTTTTTTAGAAATTAGTTTTTTAACCCTTCAAATGTTGACTTGGAAATATCCAACAAATAATTACGGAAAAACAATTCCAAAATTGATGAAAGAGACTCCCCCTATTCTTGGTGCAATTGGACGTCGAAATTTTGATAACAACCCATATATTTATGGTGGTAAATTTTATCTTTCAATATTAATAATAATTTCCATTATTATTTTTATACCTTTTCTTTATACTCTTGTTCGAAGAAGAGTAAGAGATATGGGAATCGATCCTTTTTTTACATATATTTTTTATTTACCATTATTAACTGTATCTATTACGGGTATAAGTGTGATGTTTAAATCTGTTGAAGTTTTTTTAAATCAATGTTGTACTGGTGTTTGGATTGATAATGTTTACTATAATTTAGATCTTTATAGATCTCTAACTATTAAAGAATGGATTTTTAGTGATCCTCCTAGTAATGTTACTTGGTTTCACTTTAGGGCATTTGTCATAATAATTTCTTTACTATGTATCCCTTATTTAATTATGGTTCGTACAAAAGATTAATATCATTTTTTAAAGATATAGTTTTTACTTTTTTGAAATTCTTAAAGGTATAAAATATATAATCAAACAACCAAGTGGATTAATTATATTTAAAAAAGTCCAGTACCATTTTGCTCCAACATACCTTAAACATCTAACAGTAAAAGAAATTTGCACAAAAATACTTCCAAATCTATAAAGGAAACTAAATAATTCGAATGTTTTTACGAAAACATTCAGTAATTCAGATACGATACCTATCTCAACATCGTCCTTCAAATAAAAACTTTCTTCAATATTTAAAAGAATTCTTCCAAGAATGGAAATCACTATAATAATTAAATAGTGCGTTAAATAATATTCTAAGAATTCTTTTTTGGATGACTCCCCTTTATAGTTAAAACCTTTACTCCAAACTGTTTTAAGTAAATTTAAATATTTCATTTTAAGTTGTTATTAATATTAATTATCTCATTAATATGTTTTGAAGGAAACTTTTTAAAAAAACTCAATTTAAGTTTTTTAGTAAAAGAAGTAAATCGTAATAAATTTATTGCGATAATGTAAAGAAGGTATAAATTCACTACCAAAAACAACCCTTAACTTACCATCCACTTACCATCCCATTTTTTAAGCATTAGATGAATAACAAATATTCAAAACTTAAGATACTGGAACGAGTTACAGGGAATTTTTTTGACAAAATTAAAAAGGCGGCACCCAGATTCGAACTGGGGATAAAGGATTTGCAATCCTCTGCCTTACCACTTGGCCATGCCGCCCAAAAAGATTCGATTGAGTCTTTTTATGATCTTAACAGTAAGGTGTCTCATTCTCTATTATTTATATGCAATGGTCATGGAGAAGATGTAATTGCTTCGGAACTAATAAAAAGGTTACTAAAAAAAATAAAAAATAAAAATATTGAAGTTTTGCCCTTAGTAGGAAATGGAGATGTATTTAATTCCATAAAATCAAAGAATTTTCGTAAAATAGGATATTTAAAAGAGCTGCCTAGTGGAGGTTTTAGTAATCAAAGTCTGAAGGGATTTGTGCTTGATTTGTTTGCAGGATTTTTGATCGATAATTTGAGAAATTTTCTATTAGTAAAACAGAAGTCAAAACATAACTGCAAAATTATTGCAGTAGGCGATTTTTTGCCATTACTTTACGCTTGGAGTTCAGAATGCGAATTTAGTTTCATTGGAACTCCTAAAAGTGACCATACTTGGAGTAGTGGCCCAGGTTGGAATTTAAGCGATTTTTATCATAAGTTGAAAGGTTCTGAATGGGATCCATGGGAAATGTTTTTAATGAAATCTCCAAGATGTAAAAATTTAATTATGAGAGATGAAATTACAGCTAATAATTTGAATAAAAAAAATATTGATGCAAAATACTTTGGTAATCCAATGATGGATTTTGTTAATACAACAAACGAGAAGATATCAAATATTATTTCTTTTAAAAGAATTATTTTAATAGTTGGAAGTAGATACCCTGAAGCTCTTAAAAATCTTGATAATTTTCTTCATTGTTTGCAAGATTTTGATTTATTAGAGGATTTGGTAATACTTTTGCCTTTGAGCATTAATGCAAATGTGATTCAAATTCAAAGTTATTTAAATAAATATGGTTTTATAAAACAGAGTAAAGTTAAATTTCTAATTGATGAAGATTCATTATGGAAAAAGAAAGATCAATATGTAGTGATCGGAAAAGGTAAATTCAATTCATGGGCCAATATGGCAGAAGTTGGCTTGTCTAATGCAGGAACTGCTACAGAGCAAATTGCTGGCCTTGGAATTCCGTCTCTTTCTATTCCAGGACCAGGACCCCAATTTACAAAATCATTTGCGAAAAGGCAATCAAGATTATTGGGAGGTAGTGTTTTAGTTTGTAAGAACAAAAAAATTCTTTTAAATCGTTTAAAATTACTTTTGAAAGGAAAAGATGATAGGTTAGAACAAGCAAGAATTGGGAAAAAAAGAATGGGAGCATCCGGAGCAAGTAAGAAAATCGTAGATTCCATAAATCTCCATTTGTTATCTTGGTAAATGGCACTAGCTTATTAATTATTAATTCCTTCATGTATCCAATAAATGATCGGCAATATCTAAAAATTTGTGCAGAGATTGCAAAACTTATGAGTATAAGCTTATCTTCTGCTAAGAAGAAAGTAGAAATTCAAATTGCAAAAGAAGGCTCGAAAACTATTCAAGAAAAAATACAAGTTGCCCAAAATGTTTTAAAAATTTGTACAAAAAATGATGGAGATAAATTAAGTTCTTCAAGAATACTTGATAAGCTTATGGAAACTCTTGATGGTGAAGATAATTTTTTAACTGAAGATTGATACTTAATGCTCAAATATATTTGAGAATTTTAGTATGTCTAAATCAGCATGTACAGAAACTGTTTCAAAACATTTTTGAGCTAATTCATATCTATTCTCTCTTTCTAAGATAACTTTTAATTTATGCATAGCTTCAATTAAATATCTAACATCATTTGCTGCATAATCTAGTTGATCTTTTGTTAAATCTTCGTTGCTACCCCAATCACTACTTTGCGAGCTTTTGTCCAGTTCTATATCTAACAATTCATTAATTAAATCCTTTAAACCGTGTTTATTTGTATAAGTTCTTGCCAACTTACTAGCAATTTTTGTACAAAAAATATTTTTTGTATTAATTTCAAGATTGCATTTTAGAGCTGCTATATCAAATCTCGCATAGTGAAATATTTTAGTAATTTTTTCATCTTCAAGAAGCGCTTTTAAATAAGGTGAAGACGATGTATTAAGTTCGATTTTTACACAGGATGTTCTTTTAAATTCATTGCATATTTGTACTAAACAGAGTCTATCTCTTCCATGAATTAAACCCATTGCTTCAGTGTCAATAGCTAGGTAGGATGATTTTTTGTAAAGATTGTATAAATCTACTGTTAAATCGCTATAAAGGAAATCAATATTTTTATTTTCAATAGTCATTTTTAATAAGTATTTAATGTAATTTAAAATTTAGAATATTACTTAAAATTTATTAAATTAAGAATTTTTATCTAATAGGAATATTTTACAGAATAATTCGAAAAAATTATAATATGATGTAACTTTAATTGTTATTCTCGAGTTACTAGAAAAAATTATTTAATGTCATATTCCTTAAATTCAACATTATTGCTGACAATTCTCTTGGCTATAGGATTATTTTTTTTTCTTAGGGCTTCCAGTAAAGATAGAACTACCATCGTTGAGATTTCATCTTCTCAGCAGCCAATTAAGGTTTTAAATGGTTTATGTGAATGGCTTAATTTGAGGGGATGGAAGCAAACAGGAGGAGATTTTGAACAAAGAATTTTAATATTCAAGGGACAAGTTGTTTCTAGTAAATTTTTAGCAATTTTTTTAGGTTTTCTTGGTGGTTTTGGTTCTTGTGCTTTGGGATTAGTAATTATTCAAATATATCCTGAATTAGGATGGTGGCCTATTCTTTTGGGATTAATTGGTGGCCCTTTGTCTGGAATTTTTTATTTTAAAAAATCAGCAAGAGAGGAGAAATTTGAATTAAGGTTGATCAACGAAAATGAAAAAGATTCAACTTTTATGAGAATTAGAGCCCATAGGGATGAATTAATCTCTTTAGAAAATGAACTCGGAGAAAAACTTCAATTGAAAAGTGACGGTTCTTTATTTAAAACACCTATTTAAGATACTTGAAAATTTTATTCGATAATTTTTAATCAAAAATATTATTCTCTATACAGAATTTCTCTAACTCTTTATCGTTCAACCAATCTTGGGGTTTTGTAAAAATTGATGTGAGAAATTCCTCTCGAGAACCATTTTTAGCTTTATATCCATATTCCCATCTAGCTAAAGGTGGTAAGGACATTAATATAGATTCAGTTCTGCCATTTGTTTGTAGTCCAAAAATCGTCCCTCTATCCCAAACTAAATTGAATTCGACATATCTACCTCTTCGATATAGCTGGAATTCTCTTTCCTTAGATTGATATGTTTGAGAAGCTCTTTTTTCAATAATGGGCAAATATGAAGGGAGGAATGCCTGCCCACAGTTTTCCGCTAAAGAAAATAAATCATCCCAATTTAAATTAGATCTGCCAATATTTTCTGAAGCTTTTGACGCTTCTCCATTTTGATTCTTTCCTCTATAAATATTGCCTGAACCATCTTGATAATCATAAAAAATACCTCCTATGCCTCTAGATTCATTTCTATGCTTCAAGAAGAAATATTCATCACACCATGGTTTGAAAACTTTATGCAAATCTTGATCAACTTTCTCACAAGCTTTTTTATGCTCATTATGAAAATTCCTTACATCAGAAAGATAAGGATAAAAAGGGGTTAAGTCTGCACCTCCCCCAAACCACCAAACAGGACCAGCTTCGAAATATCGATAATTCAGATGAACTGTAGGAATATAGGGATTCTTAGGATGCAAAACCATAGAAGTTCCCGTAGCAAACCATTCATGACCTTTTGCTTCGGGCCTTTGAGAGATTATAGATTGAGGTAATTCTTTTCCCTGTACTTCCGAGAAATTTACGCCTGCTTGCTCAAAAATAGAACCATTTTTCAATACTCTTGATCTTCCACCACCACCTTCGTCTCTTAGCCAGGATTCCTCTGTAAATTTCCCTTTGCCATCTACATTTTCAAGTCCTGAACAAATTTTGTCTTGTAGAGTTAATAAGAGATTTTTAGTTTTTTCTCTCGAGTTTTTAGGAGGTTCTTTCAACATGTATTTAGTAAATCTTGAAGAAAAAAATTTTTTTGGTTAATTATAAGTTTCTCTTTATAATTTCTCTTAGGGGGTCCTTATTGCCTATTATTTGATAGTTCGACATAGTTCTTAATCTTTTAAACAGTCGACTTCCTTGTCAAAATATTTAAAAATTTAATGACCACAATAGAAGATGCGAATTTTGCTTTACAAAAAGTTCTAGATGCTGGATCACAGAAAAATGTAATTGAATTAGCTTGGATTAAAAATGTAAGAGTAACTATACCGAGAGTAATCGTAACATTATCATTACCATCGTTTGCAAATTCTCAGAGAGATAGAATTGTACAAGAAGTTAGAGGGTTACTACTGGATTTTGAAGACATTGATGATGTTCAAATAGAGATAGATAATAATCCTTCCAAAACAGAATCTCAAAATCAAAGTAATGCCCCTGAGTTGCAGAAGATTGATGGGATTCGACATATCATAGCTGTTAGCAGTGGTAAAGGTGGAGTTGGAAAAAGTACCATTGCAGTTAATCTCGCTTGTTCTCTAGCTAAATTAGGCTTAAAAACTGGTTTGCTGGATGCGGATATATATGGACCTAATACTCCCTCAATGATGGGAGTTGCCGAACAGAATCCTAAGGTTACAGAAGGTAGTGGTAGTGATCAAAGGTTAATACCAATAAATAAATATGGAATTTCTTTGGTATCAATGGGTTTCCTTATAGAAGAAGGTCAGCCAGTTATATGGAGAGGACCAATGCTTAATAGTATTATCAGGCAATTTTTGTACCAAGTTGAATGGAATTATCTTGATTTTTTGGTTATTGATTTACCTCCAGGAACAGGAGACGCTCAAATATCTCTTTCTCAATCTGTGCCTATTTCTGGCGCTATAGTTGTCACAACTCCTCAACAAGTATCTTTGCAAGATGCAAGGAGGGGATTAGCAATGTTTAAACAACTCGGAGTACCTTTACTGGGAATTGTAGAAAATATGTCAGTATTTATTCCGCCAGATATGCCAGGTAAAAAATATGAAATTTTTGGTAAAGGTGGTGGACAAACATTAGCTAACGAAAATGACTTACCATTATTAGCTCAAATTCCTATTGAAATCCCTCTCGTTGATGATAGTAATAAAGGTGTACCAATCTCAATAAGCCAGCCCAATAAAGAAAGTTCTGTCGTATTTGGTAATTTAGCTCAATTAATTAAAAATCAATTTGTTAATAATTAATTGATGTTTAAGAGAATTTCTTTATTAAATAACAGAGGATTTTTACAAAAAAAAGAAAACTTTAATAGAGGTTTTTTATTTTCTCCGCTACTTATCATTCCTCTTCTTTTAGTTATTATTTCGGGGTTATTGATAAAAAGTATTCAGGGTGATTTTTTAGTATCGAACTATTTAGGTCATATCCTAACTGGTTTTTTAGGTTATTTCTTAGCATTTTTTATTTCTTATGTACCGTTAGAGAGAATTAGAAAGTATGTGGTTCCATTTTATTTGTGTACTTTAATATCCTTATTACTAATTTATTTTTTTGGGATTTCAGTTTCTGGAGCTCAAAGATGGCTAAACTTGGGCATCTTTTCTTTTCAGCCTTCAGAGGTAGCTAAACTTAGTACTGTATTAACTCTTGCTTTAGTACTCGACAAAAAAATAATTCTAACAATAAGAGATTTAGTATTGCCATTATTAGTAGTAGTTATTCCTTGGTTATTAATTTTCTTTCAACCGGACTTAGGTACCTCTTTAGTTTTAATTGTTTTGACAGGTGTTATGCTCTATTGGTCGCAAATGCCCATAGAGTGGATTTTGATATTAGTGTTTTGTATTATCACATCTACATTATATCTAACCTTACCAACTCTTCTTATTTTCTGGATTCCAGTTATAGGTTATCTTGCTTATAGATCTTCAAAAAAGAAAATTATTTTTTCTGCTCTCGCCATTTCGTTGCATTTATTAGTGGCAAAATTAACACCAATTTTGTGGCAATATGGCTTAAAAGAATATCAAAAAGATAGATTAGTTTTATTTTTAGATCCAAATAGAGATCCATTAGGTGGCGGATATCATTTGATACAGAGTCAAATTGCAATTGGTTCTGGAGGATTATTTGGGACTGGTTTGTTACAAGGTAAGCTGACTAATTTGCAATTTATACCTGAACAACATACTGATTTTATATTCAGTGCATTAGGGGAAGAATTAGGTTTTGTGGGGTGCGCTATAGTTTTATTTTTGTTCTTTTTTTTGATTAAAAAACTTATTAATACTGCAACAATTGCTAGGACTAACTTTGAATCTCTAATAGTTGTTGGAATAGCCTCAACTTTTTTATTTCAAATAATTATTAACTTATTTATGACTATTGGATTAGGACCAGTTACTGGGATTCCCCTTCCTTTTATGAGCTATGGTCGAACGTCATTGGTGACTAATTTTATATCTGTTGGATTTGTTTTATCTATATTGAAACGTTCTAGATCACTAAGAAGTTGATGAAATCACAAATAACTATAAAAAAAATTCAAGAGCTTTTGATTAAAGGAGTTCAAACTATTTATGTGGATGATGATACATCCAGAAGAATGTGGTGGGCGTCTTTGGAAGTTATTCAAAAAGATTTCCTTTCTCAGTATTATAAACAGGGGGGGATGTGGGTTGCATCGCCTTTGCCAGCTTTTAATGATAAAAAATTTTTAAATCAACTTCATGGATGGCTTTGGTCTCCTGAGGGGTTTCCATACTTTCAAAATGAGAATGCAGGTTTTTTACCAGTCAATAATTCAGAAAAGATAAAAAAAGATTTTGATTTAGTTAGTAATTATAAAGTCTTAAATCTTTGTCAAGAAGATGGCTATGAACCTTTTTTGATGATAATCACTCCAAATTTTCAATGCATATTATCAATTGTAGGAGAAAAAGATAAGAAAATTCTATTAATGAAGTGTGATGAAAAAAGCCTTAAACTTTCAATTGAATTAATGCATGCAAAATTAAATCAAGAAAATTATGAGGAAGGAGTAAAATTTCGTAATGCAATAAATAATTTAGGAAACCTTAATATTAATAATCAATTTGAAAAATTATTTTGGCCAATATTATCAGCAAAATTAGCAAACATCACGCCAAATCATAATATACAGAATTCTGTGAAATATGATGAAAAAAATGTGCAAATAACTGAAGCAAAATTATTACGTGCAATTTCTCATGAAGTAAGAACTCCTTTGGCAACAATAAGAACCCTAATAAGTTCTACTTTAAAAAAATATAAAATGGATGAGTCAATGAGAAATCGTTTAATTCAAATAGATAATGAATGTAATGAACAAATTGATAGGTTTGGTTTAATTTTTAATGCAGCAGAATTAGTTGGTAATGAAGTGTCATCATTGAATAACTTGGCGAAAATCAATTTAGCCGAAATTTTCAAAAAGCTTGCTCCTTTATGGAATAAACAATTAAACCGTCGTGGTATTTCTTTGAAGATAGATATCCCCAAACAACTTCCACAAATTTTGAGTGATTCTGAGAAATTAGAATTAATGTTAAGAGGATTAATTGATAAAAATACTAGAGGATTAAAAGAAGGAAGTACATTAATTTTAGAATTAAGACCAGCTGGTCAAAAACTCAAACTTCAACTCAAAGTACAAAAATTAGATAACAATCAAAAAGAAATTTTAAAAAAAGATAACGGTTCTGATATCGGTCCTGTTTTGAATTGGAACCCTCAAACTGGCAGTTTACAACTTAGTCAAAATGCAACTCAAAAGTTGTTAGCTAGTTTAGGAGGGCATGTTACACAAAGACGTGATACAGGTTTGACAGTATTTTTTCCGATTTCAGATTCAAAATAAAATTACAAAAAAGTTTTAAATATATTAATTAATGTAGAAAATTTCATACTAATTTTGAATTTTGCAAAATATGAATGCTAATTTCTTATTAGAAATAACTCAAAATCTAGGATGACTGAAACTTTAGTTGGTCAATTTCCAAAGCATATAGGAAGTACTGGGGGTTTATTAAACTCAGCAGAAACCGAAGAAAAATATGCAATTGTATGGAAAAGTTCAAAAGAACAAGCATTTGAATTGCCCACCGGCGGAGCGGCCATAATGCATGAAGGTGATAATTTAATGTACTTTGCAAGAAAAGAACAATGCCTTGCACTTGGGACACAATTAAGAGCTTTCAAACCAAGAATTGAAGACTTTAAAATCTACCGAATTTTCCCAGGTGGTGATATTGAATTTTTACACCCAAAGGATGGTGTTTTCCCTGAAAAAGTAAATGAAGGCAGAGAGAAAGTAGGTCATAATCCTAGAAGGATAGGTGAGAATCCTAACCCAGCTGGTTTGAAATTTACAACTAAGAATACTTTTGATTAACTTCCTTAAAGTTGATATAAAAGAAGAAAATAATTATAATTTGGGCTGACATTATTAATATGATCAGCTCACAGAAAGATAGTTTTTTAAAGGCTTACAAAGAAGGTAAAAATTTTATACCTATAGTTGAAACTTGGCCAGCGGATTTAGAGACTCCATTATCGACTTGGTTAAAATTATCTTCAAAAGATTCCCATGGTGTTTTTCTTGAATCTGTTGAAGGTGGGGAGAATTTGGGTAGGTGGAGTATTGTTGCTACTAAGCCTCTTTGGGAAGCAGTTTGTTATGGAGAAGAAATAGTTAAAACTTGGAATAATGGCAAAACTGAAACACATAAAGGAGATCCTTTTGATATTTTAAAAAGTTGGACAAAGGAATATAAGTCAACCATGCTTGAAGAATTACCATCAATTGGCCAGTTATATGGCTCTTGGGGTTATGAATTAATAAATCGAATAGAGCCAAGCGTTCCAATAAATAAAATACCAGAAAATAATATCCCTCATGGTTCCTGGATGTTTTTTGATCAATTAGTTGTTTTTGATCAAATAAAAAGATGTATTACTGCAGTAGTTTATGCAGATACAACTTCTTCTAAAGAGTCTTCGATTGAAGAGTTGTATCTAAACTCAATTTCTAAAATTCAGGAAATTAGAAATTTAATGAGAGTTCCTCTAAAAGAAAATGAGTTTTTAGATTGGAATGAAAATGAGAATTTGAATTTAGATTTAAAGAGTAATTGGAAGAAAAAAGATTTTGAGGAAGCAGTTCTCTCTGCAAAAGAATATATAAGAAAGGGAGATATCTTCCAAATAGTTATAAGTCAGAGATTTCAAACTCAAGTTAATAATGATCCTTTTAGTTTATATAGAAGTTTGAGGATGGTTAATCCATCTCCATACATGTCATTTTTTGATTTTGGCTCATGGTATCTGATAGGTTCGAGTCCTGAAGTAATGGTTAGAGCTAAAATAAACAAAAATAGCGAGATTATCGCAAGTTTAAGACCAATAGCTGGCACAAGACCTAGAGGTATTGATAATCAACAAGACTTAGAACTAGAAAAGGATTTATTAAAAGATCCAAAAGAGATAGCTGAGCATGTAATGCTAATAGATCTTGGGAGAAATGATCTTGGAAGAGTTTGTGAAATTGGTACTGTGAAGGTCAAGGATTTAATGGTTATTGAGAAATATTCACATGTTATGCATATAGTTAGTGAAGTTGAGGGAATCTTAAAAAATAATGCTGATGTATGGGATTTGCTAAAAGCATCTTTTCCAGCTGGGACAGTGACTGGTGCGCCAAAAATAAGAGCTATGCAATTGATTAAACACTTTGAAAAAGATCCTAGAGGACCTTATGCTGGTGTTTACGGATCTATTGATATCAATGGTGCATTAAATACTGCAATTACCATAAGAACTATGATAGTTAAACCCTCAAGAGATGGGAAATATAATGTTTCAGTCCAAGCAGGAGCAGGAATAGTTGCTGATTCTTTTCCTGAAAATGAATATCAAGAGACAATTAATAAAGCGAAGGGGATACTAAAAGCATTAGCCTGTTTGAATAAATAAATGAGTAAAGATAATCTTTATAAAGGTTTTGAGGTGGAACTTTTTACAGGTTCTTTAGATTCTCATATTGGTGTTTCAGCTGATATTGAGAAAAAATTTTCTGATTTTGTAAAAGAGCCAGATAACAGAAATGTGGAATACATAACAACACCTGAAAAAGACTACGGTTCTTTATATAAGAAATTAATAACTCCAAGAAAAAAGTTAAGGAAGTGGCTAAATACTAAAAATTTAACAATCATTCCTTCATCAACTCTTTGTTTTAAACACGATATTAAATTTCAAAGATCTGATATTGACAACGCCTATCACCAATTTATTCAAGATAATTATGGAATATCTATTGCAACTTCAAGTGTCCATATAAACATAGGAATAGATGATTTAGATAAACTTTTTACAGCTATAAGACTTATAAGATCTGAGGCTGCTCTATATCTATCATTAAGTGCTAGTTCACCTTTTTTAAATAATAAAATTACGAATAATCACTCTCAGAGATGGATCCAGTTTCCTAAAACACCTAGTAGAGTGCCTTTTTTTGTAAATCATAATTCTTATATCGACTGGATAGAGGAAAATATATCTAATAAAAAAATGCAAAATATTAGGCATTTTTGGTCATCAATCCGACCAAATGGTCCCCAAAGACCTTTAATTCTTGATCGTTTGGAATTAAGAATTTGTGATTTTGTTCACGATATTAATCTACTGTTAGGGATAACGGCCATGATAGAACTAAGGATTTTAAATCTTTTTGAAAATATACATACCTTAGATCCTATGAATGCTAGTATTTTTTCTATGGATGAGTTGTCAGAAATATGTGATCAAAATGAAATTAATGCTGCTAAAGATAGTCTGAATTCAGAGTTAATTCACTGGCAAGATGGCAAAAAACTTATTTGTAGAGAATGGATTCAAAACTTATTATCAGATTTATCACCCACAGCAGAAGACTTTGGTATGAAACATCTTTTAGATCCTATATATAAAGTGCTTGAAGAAGGCAATCAATCTATGAAATGGATAAATCAATATGAAAAAGGCCTTTCTATTGAGCAGATAATGAAAATTTCTATCGAAGATATGATTAGGAGTGAGGCTGAGAATGTTTGATTATTTAAATAAACATTTGATCTGAACATTTTCACTTGTGACATAATGATTATATGGAATCTTTTCGACAGATAAAAAATAATAACGTGGATCTGATAAGTAACTATGATCCACTTGATAAAAATCGTCTTTTAATAGAAGATCTATGGGAATCTGTACTCAGAGAAGAATGCCCAGGTGATCAAGCAGAGAGATTGATACAGCTTAAAGAATTAAGTTATTCAAAACAAATTGATGGTGATAGTTCAAAAACTTTTAAAAATGAAATAGTTGATATTGTAAATTCTATGGATTTAGCAGAATCAATTGCAGCAGCAAGGGCGTTTTCATTGTATTTTCAACTCGTGAATATTTTGGAACAAAGAGTTGAGGAAGATAGATATATTCAGAGCTTTACCAATAAGGATGTTCAAAAATCGCCCGACAATCTTGATCCTTTTGCTCCAGCATTGGCTAGGCAAAATGCTCCAGTAACTTTCAGAGAGTTATTTTACAGGCTAAGGAAATTAAATGTACCACCAGGGAAATTAGAAGAGTTACTGCAGGAAATGGATATCCGTTTAGTTTTTACTGCGCATCCTACTGAGATAGTAAGACATACGATTAGACATAAGCAAACAAGAGTAGCAAATTTGTTGAAAAAAATACAGATCGAGCAATTTCTAACAAAAGAAGAAACAAATTCTCTAAAAACCCAATTAAAAGAGGAAGTAAGACTTTGGTGGAGAACAGATGAATTGCATCAATTTAAACCATCAGTTTTAGACGAAGTAGATTATGCCTTGCATTATTTTCAGCAAGTTTTATTTAATGCCATGCCTCAATTAAGGGGTAGAATCACTGAAGCACTAACAGAAAATTATCCAGATGTTCAGTTGCCCTCTGAATCTTTTTGTAACTTCGGTTCTTGGGTAGGCTCCGATAGGGACGGTAATCCATCGGTCACTCCTGAGATAACATGGAGAACTGCTTGCTATCAAAGGCAGTTGATGTTGGAAAGATATATTATTGCGACATCTAATCTTAGAGATCAATTAAGTATCTCGATGCAATGGAGTCAAGTCAGTTCTTCTCTATTAGAGTCACTCGAAACGGACAGGGTTAAGTTTCCTGAAATCTATGAAGCTAGGGCTACAAGGTATAGATCAGAACCTTATAGATTGAAATTAAGTTATATTTTAGAAAAATTAAGGTTAACACAAGAAAGAAATAATTTATTAGCTGATAATGGTTGGAAATTTGACTTAGAGGGAGAAATTGATGACAAGAATCTAGATAAAGTTGAAAACTTATATTACAAGTCAGTCAGCGAATTTACTTATGATCTCGAATTAATTAAAAACAGCCTTATTAGTACAGATTTAACTTGCGATTCTGTAAACACTTTACTTACTCAGGTTCATATTTTTGGATTTTCTTTGGCAAGTTTAGATATTCGTCAAGAGAGTACAAGGCATAGTGACGCTATACAAGAGCTTACAAATTATCTTGATTTATCTGTTCAATATGACCAAATGTCTGAGGAAGAAAAAATTAAATGGCTTATAGACGAATTAAATACAAAAAGGCCTCTTATTCCACCTGATGTTAACTGGACAAAAACTACAGAAGAAACTTTTTCAGTTTTTAAAATGGTTAAGAGACTACAGCAAGAATTTGGAAGTCGCATTTGTCATTCTTATGTAATTTCAATGAGTCATAGTGCATCTGATTTACTTGAAGTTCTCTTACTGGCAAAAGAAATGGGACTTCTTGATCAAAATTCACAAAAGTCAAAATTATTAGTTGTTCCTCTGTTTGAAACTGTAGAAGACCTTAAAAGAGCACCTGAAGTAATGGAAAAGTTGTTTAAATTAGATTTCTATAGATCACTACTGCCAAAAGTGGGTGAATCTTTTAAACCTCTTCAAGAATTAATGCTTGGATATTCTGATAGCAACAAAGATTCGGGTTTTGTTTCTAGTAACTGGGAAATTCATAGAGCTCAAATAGCTCTTCAAAATCTTTCAAGTAGAAATAACATATTGCTAAGACTTTTTCATGGCAGAGGCGGTTCTGTAGGGAGAGGCGGAGGACCAGCCTATCAGGCAATATTGGCTCAACCAAGCGGCACTTTAAAAGGGCGCATAAAAATAACAGAACAAGGTGAAGTTTTAGCTTCTAAATATAGTCTTCCTGAACTGGCTTTGTACAATCTTGAGACTGTCACTACAGCGGTTATTCAAAATAGTTTGGTAAATAGCAGACTTGACGCTACTCCAGAATGGAATCAATTAATGTCTAGGTTGGCAGAAACATCAAGATCTCACTACAGAAAATTAGTGCATGAGAATCCTGATTTGTTAAATTTCTTTCAAGAGGTTACTCCAATAGAAGAAATAAGTAAATTACAGATATCTAGTAGGCCTGCTAGAAGAAAAAAAGGTGCTAAAGATTTGTCAAGTTTAAGAGCTATTCCATGGGTTTTTGGTTGGACACAAAGTAGATTTCTTTTACCAAGTTGGTTTGGAGTAGGCACTGCATTGTCATCTGAATTAAATTCAGATCCACAACAAATTGAATTATTGAGAGTTCTGCATCAAAGATGGCCATTTTTTAGGATGCTTATATCCAAGGTAGAAATGACATTATCTAAGGTGGATTTGGAAGTTGCTAGATATTATGTTGATACTCTTGGCAGTAAAGAAAACAAAGATTCTTTTGATGATATTTTTGAAGTAATTTCTAAAGAATATAATCTTACAAAATCTTTAATACTTGAAATTACTGGTAAAAATAAGCTCCTAGAATCTGATAGAGACTTGAAATCATCAGTAAGCTTGAGAAATAAGACAATTATCCCATTAGGGTTTTTGCAGGTTTCACTTTTAAGAAGACTAAGAGACCAGACGAGACAACCCCCAATAAGCGAATTTTTTATAGATAAAGATGAATCTAGTAGAGCTTACAGCAGAAGTGAACTATTGAGGGGGGCACTTTTAACTATTAATGGTATAGCAGCTGGTATGAGAAATACAGGTTGATAATTGCAATATTTTTCTAAAAAAAAACTTGTTCTTCCAGAAGGTTATTTTGTTAACTCTTCTCAAATCCCATTAGCTAAAGAAGTTAACAAACTTTTAGCGAATTGTGGTTGTGAGACATTTCCCATAAAACCTCTTTCTGAGGCTATTGAGAAAAGTAATTTCTTTTTTACCATAGAGAATGAATTAAAAAATAAATTATATGGCTTTGTAAGGGTTACGTCCGACAGAGGATTGAATGCTAACTTGTGGAATTTAAGTGCATTGCCAGGTAATAATCAGCAACTTTATTATTCAATATTGCTACAAGTAACTCTTGAGAAAATAAATAGAGAAATGCCTGGATGCAGTATTTCTGTACAAGCTCCAGTATCTTCGTTTTTAAGTTTAGAGGAAAATGGATTTATACTTGATCCAAATGGAATAAGAGTAATGGGATATAAACTTTAAAAATCATATTACGAGCATGGAGGGATTCGAACCCCCGACTCTCAGAACCGGAATCTGATGCTCTATCCAACTGAGCTACATGCCCTTTAATTTTTCAATTTCTTTAAAGAAAATCTAAATATTTTAAACTTAGCTAATTTAATGAATGAATGCACAAAAAACATTTTTTTAAATAAATTAAAAATTAAAAATTTTCGGAACCATAAAAGTTTTGAAATTGATTTGAAAGAGCAAAGAGCAATTGTTCTTGGCTGTAATGGTATTGGCAAGTCAAATTTACTTGAATCGGTTGAATTTTTAAGTCAATTAAAATCTAATCGTGCACTAAGCGATAAAGATTTAATAGAGAACGATAGTGATATGGCTGTAGTTATAGGACAGATAAATTTTAAAGATGATTTAAAATTAAATTTATTCCGAAAAGGCCCTAAGAGAATTTATGTCAATGAATCAATCTTGAAAAGACAGAGTGAAATAAAGAATTATATACGGAGTGTATGTTTCTGTTCAAATGATATAGATATTGTTAGAAGTGAACCCAGTTATCGAAGAACATGGATTGATAAAGTCGTATCTCAGCTTGAACCAGTATATTTTGATCTGATAATTAGATTTAACAGGCTTTTAAAACAAAGAAGTCATTTTTGGCGTTCGGAAAGTTTCTTAAAAACCCAATCCACAGATATTGTTGAAAGCTTTGATATTCAAATGTCAATAATAAGTACAAGAATTTTTAGACGAAGAAGAAGAGCTTTATTAAAAATAAAACCATATGTTGAATATTGGCATAATTATTTAAGTAAATCTAAAGAGCAAATAAGCATAAATTATCTTTCGGGGATACAGAATATAAGTCCAGAAGAAGAAGAAGAAGAAGTTATTAGTAAAAAAATAGCAGAACAACTATTAAATCAGCGTTCAATAGAATCATTAACTGGTAAATGTAATTTTGGCCCTCATCGTGATGATGTTGAGTTTCTTATTAATAATATTTCAGTTAGAAAATATGGTTCATCAGGACAGCAAAGGACTTTTATCTTGGCTTTGAAGATGGCTGAACTAGATTTATTAACTAAAACATTAAATGTCCCTCCAATACTTATATTGGATGATGTCTTGGCTGAATTAGATTTAACCAGACAAAATTTGTTATTAAATTCTGTTGGTAAAGATAGTCAATGTTTTATAAGTGCGACGCATTTAGATAAATTTAATCAGTCTTTCTTAGCCTCGTCACAAATGATTCACTTATAATTCAAAAATGCCTGATTTTTAGCTAATCTTAAATTCATATAAATTTCTTAAATGGAAATCTACAAAGAAAATCAAATTTTAAGGTCGTTTCATGATGATCATAAATTAAGTCATCAAAGTAAACACCTTTTGTTGGAACTTTATAGATGCGATTGCGAAAAATTAAATGACGAATCCTTTTTGCGCTGTACTTTACACAGAGCTGCTAAATTGGCAAATGCAACAGTTCTGAATTTGATAAGTAATAAATTTGATCCTCAAGGGGTTACAGCAATCGCATTACTGGCTGAATCTCATATTTCAATACATACTTGGCCTGAGTCTAATTATTCTGCAGTCGATATTTTTACATGTGGTAAAAATATGATGCCTGAACTAGCTAGTCAATATTTAATTGAATCTTTAGTAGCAAAAGAACATTCTTTGCGTGTTATTGAACGAAATCCACCTTCAGCAGTCCCTAAACAGATCAGAACAGTTGTTTGAAAATATTTACCTATTTAATTTTCCGCTTACTAGTCCCTCAAGATCTAAACTTGTGCAATTAAATCCTAAATTAGAAAAATATTGAACTAACTCACTAAAATTATAGTTGTTAAAAAAATGCTTTAATTCATTTTTTGGGATTTCTATTCTTGCAGTTGAGCCTTGGCATCTAACTCTAACCTCTGATAATCCACATTCTTTAAGATATTCTTCTGCTTTCTCAACCATTTTTAACCTCTCACTAGTTATTTCATGGCCATAAGGAAATCTTGATGATAAGCAAGGTTGAGCAGGTTTATCCCACCAAGGAAAACCCAATGCTCTTGATATATCCCTAATGTCTTGTTTTGAGACTTTAAATTTTGCAAGGGGAGAGATAACTCCTGCTTGTTTTGAGGCTTGTATACCTGGTCTGTAATCTTTAAGATCATCCAGATTGACTCCATCTAAAACAATCTTGTAATTAAGTTTTTTTGAGAGGTAAGTTGTATGTTTGTGAAGCTCTTTTTTGCATGCAAAGCACCTATCCTTAGGATTTTCACTGTAAGTTGATTGGTCTAATTCTGATGTTTTAATTTCTAAATGCTTTACTCCAATCCATTTTGCTTGCCTACTTGCTTCTTCACGAAGAGTATTAGCTAATGCTGGAGAAATACCAGTTATGGCAATTGCTTTGCTACCTAATTGCTCGAATGCTAATGATGCTACTAATGTACTGTCAACTCCTCCGGAATAAGCAATACAAACACTATCAAGATTCTTAATGTATCTTCTAATTGTATAAAGTTTTTCACTTTGTTCATCAGAGAGAATTTCTAGTTGATTGAACATGCTAATTACTTTAAAATTCAAATTACTTATGAATAGGTTGAATTTATTATTAAATTTTTAATAATATTCTTACCTATATATTAGATTAAATTTATTAATTTTGTTCAATTGACGAATACGAGTAGAAACAGAGGAATTGGAATTGTCACAGCAAGTGATAGTCAAGAGAGATCAAAAGGTCAATTACATATTTATGATGGAGAGGGTAAGGGAAAAAGTCAAGCTGCATTGGGAGTAGTTCTCAGGACAATAGGATTAGGAATATGTGAAAAAAGACAGTCAAGAGTTTTACTTCTAAGATTTTTAAAAGGCCCTGAGAGGCCATATGACGAGGATTCAGCTATAGAGGCTTTACAAAGAGGCTTTCCACATTTAATTGACCATGTAAGGACAGGAAGATCTGAATTCTTCACTGCTGACCAAGTGACAAAGTTTGATCTTGGTGAGGCTGAAAGAGGTTGGAATATTGCTAAAGGAGCAATTGCTAGTTCGCTTTATTCTGTAGTCGTACTCGATGAGTTGAATCCAGTTCTTGATTTAGGAATGCTTGATATTAATGAAGTAGTTAATTCTCTTCAAAATCGTCCAGATGGATTAGAAATAATTATTACTGGAAGGGCAGCCCCGCCCTCTTTGATAAGAATATCTCAACTCCATTCAGAAATGAGACCACGTTGTATAGGAGACTTATCAGAACTAACCAGACAAAGTAGTTCTAGTTCTAGTGGTGGAATTGAGATTTATACAGGTGAAGGAAAGGGTAAATCCACAAGTGCACTCGGTAAGGCTCTTCAAGCTATCGGTAAAGGAATATCTCAAGATAAAAGCCATAGAGTTTTAATATTACAGTGGTTAAAAGGTGGAAATGGTTATACCGAAGATGCTGCCATAGAAGCTTTGAGAGAGATTTACCCTCATTTAGTAGATCATTTGCGTTCAGGCAGAGATGCCATCGTATGGAGAGGTCAGCAACAACCAATTGATTATATTGAGGCTGAAAGAGCATGGGAAATTGCTAAAGCAGCTATTTTGTCTGGTTTGTATAAAACAATTATTTTAGATGAATTGAATCCAACTGTTGATTTAGAGTTGTTACCTGTTGAATCAATACATCAAACGCTCTTAAAAAAACCAGAAGATACAGAAGTTGTAATTACTGGGAGATGTAAAAATGAACCTTCATACTTTGATCTAGCTGATGTTTACTCTGAAATGGTTTGTCATAAGCATTATGCAAATGTGGGAGTTGATTTGAAAAGAGGAGTAGATTACTAACTATTCTTCAAAAATTAATTGCACAATATTTTTTTTACCCTTTCAATACCGCCTTCAATAGATCTTGACGGAATTTTGAATTTAGACAAGATTCTTGAAGCTTTTTCAGAACGTTTACCCGATTTACATATAGTGAAAACTTCTTTATTTAAACTTTCTTTTTGAATAAATTTTAAATCAGATTCTTGGTTCAAATGACTTAAGGGAATTGATATAGATCCCTCTATTGCAGAAGTAGAAAATTCTTCATTTTCTCTAACATCAATTAAAAGTATTTTGTTGGGTTTTGCTTTGTATAAGCTTTTAAATTCATTAGCATTAATGCTGTTGATTTCTATATTTCTCTCACAATATTCATCGCTACTATAAAAGGCCTCATACTGAGATAGATTTTTTATTCGTTTATTTAAGTGCTCACTTTTTAGATGTAATTTTTTCATATTCATATTCAATAGATCAAAAATTAAAACCTTCCCATCTAAAATTTCACCTTTTTTCAAAATGATTTTGATAATTTCATTAACCTGAAGAATTCCTATTAAACCTGTTGAAACACCTACAACCCCGAATTCTGCACAACTAGGGACAGCATTTTTTGAAGGTGATTCAGGAAGTAAGTCTCTTAAATTAGGACTATTTTTATATAAATTGAAGACACTCACTTGCCCTTCAAAGCCTTGTACACTTCCAAAGACTAGGGGTTTATTTAATATCAGGCATGAATCATTTATTAAATATCTTGTGCCAAAGTTATCCGAGCAATCACATATAATATTAAATTCTTGTATTATTTTGAGGGCATTTTTAGGATTAATCTTCTCTGAAAAAGTTAATAATTCACAATTAGGATTAAACTTTTTAATTCTTCCCCTGGCAGAATCAACTTTAAGATTGCCAATAGTATTTGTTTCATGAATTATCTGTCTTTGGAGATTAGACTTTTCAACTTGATCGTTATCAACTATTCCAATTTTCCCAATTCCTGTTGCGGCTAGATAAAGCAAAACGGAAGACCCAAGTCCACCTGCTCCAATGCATAATACTGAGCTGTTTTTAAGATTTAGTTGACCCTCATAACCTATCTCTTTGAGGTTTAAATGTTTTTGATATCTTTCTTCTTCATCAGAATTTAAGAAATTAAATTTGATATCTTTGGACATATCGATTATTAAATTTTAGCGAGCTAAACTATGAAAACATAATAATTAAAATAAAAAATTTTAGCCGTTTAAATTTTCCTTATTACTTTGATTTGTTAATGTTTTTGTTAGAACTAGACAATAATGTGAAGTTTTTATAAATCGATTTTAAGTTTAAATATCTTTAGAAACTATATATACCAACGCTTCTAAAAAAATACAAAATGTTTCGGTTCGGAATTTTGCACAACAAAAAGGTAGTCAATAGACGTTTTTTCCGATACTGTCTGGTTCATATATTAAGTTTACTGAATTCATGAGTGATAACACTCCAGAGTCAAATCAAGACTCCGGCTCCGATACAAGCTCAGAAACCAAAAGCTTTTCAGAGAAGTACTCTGATGTTATGGGGAAAGTCAACGAAACCCTTGGAAATGTTGATTGGACTCAAATGGGTAAGTATGGCAAAGCGGCAGGCATAATTGCTGTTGTCGTAATAGCTCAGATAATAATTAAAGTTGTCATTGACACGATAAACTTTTTCCCAATTCTCCCTGGTTTACTAGAACTATTAGGCGTAATTGTTGTTGGTCAATGGAGCTGGCAAAATCTTCGTACCAGTGAAAATCGTGAAGCTGTTTTAGATAAAGTACAAAATCTTAAAAAGACATATTTAGGTTAGTTAAAGATTACATATTGAGTATTGCTTTTACGTAATCTTTAACTTGTTTTAAATACGTTCCTCCAAACATATTGGCATGATTTAATATATGGTAAAAATTATAAATAATAATTCTTTGTTCAAATCCTTTTTTAATGGGAAAAATTCTATGATACTCTTCATAAAATTCTCTTCTAAAACCTCCAAATAGTTTTGTCATAGCTATATCTACTTCATTATCTGCCCACCAAGATGCCGGATCAAATATAACTCCCTTACCACTTTTGTCCATTCCTGCATTTCCTGACCATAAATCACCATGAACGAGGCTATTTATTGGTTTATGACTTAGCAATTCTAATTTAATTTTTTCTATAACTTTATTTTTAGTTTCTTTATCTAAAATCTTTGATTTAAGTTTTGATAATTGAGGTATTATCCTTAAGTTTAAAAAACAATCTATCCAATTCTCTTCCCATCCTTTCTTCTGATTTGTTGTTCCGATAAAACCCTCAATTTGTAACCCAAACATTTTAGGATTAGATTCAGCTGATTTTAAGTGCATTTCTCCTAAACCTTTCCCAAGATTTTTTTGGTCAAAGTTTTTCATTTCTATCCATTCAATCAAAAGAATCTCTAAATTTTTTATATTTTTATATGCAATAACTTCAGGAATAACTAAGTTTTCTTGATTAATATAATTTCTCAAATTTTGAAGACAATATTTTTCAAATTCAAGGAATTTTTTGTTTCTAGTGTTTCTTTTAAGGAATAATTTTTTGTTTGAGAATTCTATTTGCCAGGCACTATGAATATCACCCCCATGTACTTCTTCAATACTTTTTGGATATGTTTCACCTAATTCTTCACAAATTTCGTTAATTTCAAGTGGGGATAATTTTTGCATTTTAATGAGAAATTCTGAAGTTATTGTTGTAGGCGCTGGTATAGCAGGACTAACTTCTGCAGCGATTTTATCAAAACAAGGCTTATCAGTGACTTTAATCGAATCTCATATTCAAGCAGGAGGATGTGCCGGTACGTTCAAAAGAAAGAATTATATTTTTGATGTTGGTGCAACTCAGGTTGCGGGTTTAGAGAAGGGAGGAATACATTCTAGAATTTTTGATTTTTTAGATATTCCATTGCCAGAAGCCTCAATTTTAGACCCTGCTTGCATTGTTGATTTAAATGATGGTGGTCATCCTATACCTATTTGGTATGAAAAAAGTAAATGGATTGCTGAACGAGAAATGCAGTTTCCTGGGAGTCAAAGATTTTGGAAACTTTGTACCCTGATACATGAAAGTAATTGGATATTTGCTAATAATGATCCTGTATTACCAATAAGTAATTTTTGGGATTTTTCTCAACTTCTTAAAGCAGTAGTACCTTCAAACCTTGTCACAGGTATCTTACTCAAATCTACTATTTTTGATTTATTGCGGATATGTGGATTATCTAAAAATGAGCGCTTGATAAAATTTTTGAATCTTCAATTAAAACTTTATTCTCAAGAGGACGTCTATAATACTGCAGCATTATATGGATCTACTGTTCTTCAGATGTGTCAACAGCCACATGGGCTGTGGCATCTTAAAAAATCTATGCAGTCTTTAAGTGAATCATTAGAAAGTTCATTGATTAAAACTGGAGTTAATCTAATTTTTGGACAAAAAGTTAATTCTATAAATTTTGACGATGTAAATAAATGTTGGAAAGTATCTGCTAATTCGAAAAAAAAATCGTTTATTTACCAAGCAAAAGATGTGATTTATACCCCGCCTCCACAATCTTTGCTCAAGCATTTGAAAGATCCTTTGAAAAGAAAAAAAAATTATAAAAATCGACTAAATAATTTGCCTCATCCAAGTGGAGCTGTAGTTTTTTATTCAGCAATAAAAAAAGATCATATTAAAAAAACATTCTCCAATCATTATCAATTTGTTTCGAAAGAATTTTGTTCGTTATTTGTATCAATTAGTGATGATTGTGATGGAAGAGCACCAAAAGGTGAGATTACTTTAATTGCAAGTATCTTTACCAAGACTAAAGATTGGTTTGATCTAGACAAACAAACTTACTTAATGAAGAAAAATGGGTTCATGAAAAAAATATCGCTTGAATTGGAAAGTCATTTTGATATTGATCCTGAAAATTGGCTACATAGGGAATTAGCAACTCCATTGGGCTTTGAAAAATGGACAAATAGACCAAATGGAATAGTTGGCGGGCTTGGTCAAAATCCAGATATTTTTGGTTTATTTGGATTATCAAGTAGGACACCTTTTGAAGGTTTATGGCTATGTGGAGATTCGATTTATCCAGGGGAGGGGACTGCAGGTGTTAGTCAGTCTGCATTAATGGTTTCAAGGCAAGTTTTAGCTTCCAAAGGTTTAGAAAATTTTAGTTTATAAAATTTTGTCTGATTTCTTTCGCTTCAGCAAGTTTGTTAGAAAGTAACTTCCAATTTTTTTCTTTAATGAGAGATTCCAGTATATTCAGCTTATTTTTAAAATTCTTTATGGAATTTAAAACATTAATATGATTATTAATAGCTAAATCTAAGCCTATTTGTTCATTGCCGCCGCCAACTCTCGAAGTGTCAGCAAATCCTGTAGCAGCCAATTTTTGCGTAAGATCTAATAAAGATTGATTATTTTTTGTATGCGCAGTTTCAATTAGGGCAGAAGCTAAAAATATAGGCAAATGAGAAATTAGAGATACTGCTTCATCATGCTCTTTTGGCGAAGCTTGGCAAATTTCACAATCCATTGATTTTATGAGCTCGGAAATAGTTCTGACTGCAATTAAATCACTGTTTTGTGTTGGGGTAATAATCCATTTTGCATTTTTAAAAAGACCTTCAAAACCTGAATCAACTCCTTTTTTTTCTGTTCCTGCCATTGGATGAGATCCAATAAATAGAGGATGTAAATTTTCCCATGTATTTACAATTGGTTCTTTAACAGAGCCTACATCAGTTAGTATTGTTTCCTGAGGTATTGATGCTACTAATTGTTTAGACGGACTGATCAAATCTTTGATAGGTAATGCCAAAATTATTAGCTCACATTTTTTTAATAAAGTCAGATCACAGCTAACAAAATTTGCAAGTTTTTTATCCTTAGCTTTTTTTTCATTAAATTCATTATTTGCTATTCCATAAATTGTATGATTTAGACTTTGGAGTTTTAATCCTAAAGAACCGCCAATTAAACCTAATCCTACTATTCCAATTTTCATAGATTGATTAATTTAGGACCCTCTTATATTGATACCAATTTTTTGTATATTAGGTTCATAAATTTTGTATTTATTCGAAATTAAATTAATTATAAATGCTTGAAATTTTAAGTCATCAATATTTGAAAAATTTTTTGAGAGATCAAAGTATTAGTTGGGAACACATATATTCTTTTGGGAGGATAATTTCCAAATGTATTGAAAATGATTCTACATATTTAATTAATTCAGAAATTTTCTCTAGCTATGATTGGTTACCTCCAATTTTGATTTCTTTATTTTTAAAGGAAGAGGATTCAATTTTTATTTTATCTAAAGAAAAAATCCAATTTATAAGCCAATTTCAGATTGATTCATTGAAAAATCTAGGTTTTAATTTTATTTTTAAAAATGATCAACTTATTTTTGCAAATCATCATGTTCGCTTGATAACCATCCAAAATTTACTTGATGATCCCAATTCTCATAATCTTAGAAACCATCGAATAGTTTATTCTGGAATTGAGGATATAAAACAGGATTTAAAAAATCATTTTAGAATTTCTTTACTTAAGGAGGATTGGACAAAAAATTTTAAAGAATTTGAATTAATCAATCAAAAATTTATAAAAGTATATGATTCGTTGAAGAAAAAGTTCTTCATGAGGAAGATCTTAGGAAATAGTTATATAAATTTAGATGAAAAAGAAATTAGTTTCTTTGCAAACTTTTTTCATGAAAATTCTTTTTTCTCTGATAAATTTTTAAGCGTTAACAAAGCATTCTCTCAAGGCTGGGCATGCTGGGTGAAGTTAAACGATACAAATTTAGATTGGAATTTGTATTTGCAGCCAATAGATGAACTTTCTCAAATTAAGGAATTTTTTTCAAATAATAAATTTGTTTTTTTATCATCATTAAGAAAAGATAATTTCTTTCAAATGTATTTTAAAAAGCATAGTTTAGATATTGATTTGGTTATTAATTTTAAAAGTAATTTTGAAGAGAAAAAGATTTTATTATATATACCCTCTAAACAGTTACTTCCTAATAATCCTCTTTTTACTAATTCAATCTTGGATAAATGCAAAAAATTAACACTTTTTAGAAAGGGTTTAACTTTAGTTTTGTCTGATGATATTGATTTGAGAAATAACCTTGCTACAGAATTAGCTTCTAAGTACGGGAAGAGGGTATTGCTAGAGACAATTCCATCTGGTAAAAATGAAATTCTTTGCTCTAGTTTTGACTGGTGGATTTTGAATTCTTATTTAATTCAAATTCCAGAACTAATTATAATTCCTTTGCTTCCGATTCCTAATATGTCAGAACCTATTAATGCAATTACAGTTTCTCATAAAAAAAAGCTTTCTCAAGATTGGTTTAGAGACTTCTTTCTTCCTCAAGCTAGAATAAAACTTGAAAGATCTATTTCTCCTTTAAGAAGAAATTCAGGCAAGTTAATAATCTTAGATGGAAGAGCAAATAAACGAAACTGGGGAAGATTACTTTTGCAAAACATTCAACCCTCAAAACAAATTAACTATATGCTACCTTTTGATTAGGTTATGATTCTGTAAGTAACTAAAGAAATATGGGAGAAGCAAAAAGACGTAGAACACTTGGTTTACCTCCAAAAAAAAATAATACTAAAACTAAAATTGATGAGTCTCCGAGATTATTTGAATGGCTACCCTTTACAATAAACCAAAGAGATAACCTAATTAATTTAAGTATTAAGGCAAGTTGGTTTGGAATAGGAGGGTTAGTAGTTTTATGGATTGTAGTGAGATTTATAGGCCCTGCTGCTGGGTGGTGGACTTTAGCCGATTCTTTATAAATCTAAGCTACTGTTTTTATATCATTAACAGCGATTGTATTAGCAGGATTGCTATTTATTGCTTTCATTGAATTAGAACTAACTTCAGTTCCTTGTGTTAATTTCTCTTTAATCATGGATTCTACTTTATTCCTGATTTCTAAGTTTTGATCAAGCCAAATAATTGTATTATCTCTTCCTTGTCCAATATTTTCTCCTTCATAACTATACCAAGCACCTCTCCTTATTATGATATTAGTTTCTTCTGCTAAATCTAATAAACATCCTGTTGTACTAATACCTTTTCCGAAGAGAATATCAAACTCTGCAATTCTAAATGGTGGTGCAACTTTGTTTTTTGCTACTTTCACTTTTGCTCTTATGCCATATTCTTCAGTACCTCTTTTAAGAGTTTGAATTCTTCTGATATCAAGTCTCACTGAGGCGTAAAATTTTAATGCATTACCTCCTGTGGTTGTTTCTGGATTGCCGTATGTAACGCCAATTTTTAGGCGTAATTGATTCAGGAATATTACCGTACATCCAGATTTGCCAATATTTCCTGTTATTTTCCTCATTGCTTGGCTCATTAGCCTTGCTTGGCTTCCAATTACGTGATCTCCCATCTCTCCTTCTATCTCTGCTCTTGGGGTTAGTGCTGCGACCGAGTCAACAACTACAAGATCTACTGCACTCGATCTTATAAGTTGGTCAACTATTTCTAAAGCCATTTCACCAGTATCTGGTTGTGAAACTAACAAATTTTCAACATCAACTCCTAAAGAGGCTGCATAAACTGGATCGAGTGCATGCTCAGCATCTACAAATGCGGCTACTCCCCCATTCTTTTGGACTTCCGCAATCGCGTGAAGCGTTAATGTCGTTTTTCCTGAACTTTCTGGTCCGTAAACTTCTACTACTCTTCCTTTTGGATAGCCTCCTCCTAATGCTAAATCTAAGGTGAGCGCTCCAGTAGATATTGTTTCTACTTTCATCCTTGAGGCGTCACCAAGTCTCATTATTGATCCTCGTCCAAAATTTCTTTCTATTTGACCTAAGACAAGACTTAATGCCTTGTCTTTTTCTTTTGATTCAGTTTTTTTCTTTTCTTCAAGACTCATTGTTTTATTTATCGGTTAAAGTTCTTGTATTTATTTTAAATTTGGAAATTTTTATTTAAACCAAACTTCATAAATACAAACTATAGTACATCTGTACTCTAGCTTATTATCTTTAAATTGCAACTAATTCCTCAAGGCTGTCTAATTTTAATAATTTGATTTCGTCACTTAAAGTATATCTATCTGATCCTTTCAAATATCCCCAATCAGCTAGGAAGCACGGAATGTGAGATGTTTCTGAATTTTGTTTAATATCGATTAGAGTTTTTTTTCTATCTTCTATAAAGCCTAAAATTTCATAAGTTTGTGTAAGCTTTTCAGCTATTTTGATTTTTGTTCCGGATTCATAACCAAAAGTAAATTCTGGAAAAATATTTAATTGGTTAAGAATTTTTTCTGCAAATATTTTACCTTTAGTTGTTATAACTCCAGTTTTTATTTCTCTTTTCCTTAAAACTTTTATAAAATTTATAATTTCGAAAAAAGGATTATGTAAATTTACCCATGATTTAAAATCTTTATCAATTTGGTACTTGCGAGACTTATCTAACATTTTTTGTAAATCTTCGGCAATCCAGGAATTTTCATTTAATATCCTCTGGCAATTTTGATGATAATCATTAATGAAATCATTTTTATTATTATTTTTTAATGGATTGTCTGTTTTTATAATTTCGTGAACAATTAGAATCATTTCCCAACCATATTTAACCCAAGGCCTAATTTCTTTGAAAGAATTTGGTACTCTTTTATAAAGTTTTTGATCAATAGATATGTGGGGTGAATTTAAATATCTTTCACAGGCCAGCAAGGAACTATGCCAATATTCTTGCATTCCATCGACTATTACTCCATCGAAATCAAATAGAAATATTTTTTGAGAAGACACCAATTGAATATTAGAACTGGGCCGCTAGGATTCGAACCTAGGAATGTCGAGACCAAAACCCGATGCCTTACCACTTGGCGACGGCCCATTGAGTTTCTATTTTAATACATGAAAAGATTTTTTTCTATCCAAAAAATACAAAGTTTTTATAAATATGGCGCTAGTTTTGAAAAATAAAAATATTATTTGAATGAGCTCGATTTCCATGGCTCTAGAAATTTCTGAGCTTTTTTGATTGCTAAAGACATTCTTTCAGGATACTCATAGAGTTTTTTGTTATTTTTGTGAGCAAATTCAATAAGGGGCTGCATAATTTTTCTTGCAGCACTTCCAAATGCTATTCCGTCTGGGAGATTGTTTGAATTCAAAAATTCATGAGTTTTTGCATTTGTTCCTCCTGCCAATTGAATTAATCCTGGTGGAAGATCTGAACCGATTTTTTCAAACAACTTAACAGCATCTCTATTTGTTGTAGGAGCAAGATCTCCAGACATTGGCCTTCCATCTAGCTGCCAAATAAGGGGAACATCAAGTTTTTTAAGGATTTCATATCTTTCCCAAAGAGCTTTCAAAAGATCTTCGGGCTCTTGTGATTTTTTGAAAGATTGATTTAATCCACAACTAGTAGATATCTTGTCTAATTTCATTCCAGAACTTTTAAGGATACTGATAACTTTTATAAAAGAATCTAGGCGATTGATTTCTGTATGAATTTCTACTGCATTAGGCTTTATTTTTTGAAGTGTTGATGCTAAATCATCTTTTGACAAATTATATTCATATTCACTAATTAGATTTAGGGGACAGCTATTCAAACATCTTCCACATCCATAACATTTACTCTTTTTGATCCCAGAAGTATCAATTGCAAAGGTGGGGCATACTTTTTCGCATGGTCTTGGACAATTAGGGGGACATTTTAATGGATTAAATTTTGCTTTACGGAAGTGGATATCATTACCATCACTAATGCTTATCATTAATCCAGGGGAGTTTTTAAAGACTTTTTTTGCCCACTCGATTCCTTTTCTTGCTGCATGGACTATAGATTCTTCTGCGGCAACATCTATGTAGTCGACACCAGCAGCAGTATAAATTGCACATAAATCTTCTATGGCAACAATATCTTCATTGCTGGCACCACAAATTAACTTAATCCATTTATCTTTTTTATTCTTGGGTGTAATCAAACAATTTAACTTTCAAATTCATTTAAAATATAATTACTTAATGGCTTCCATTCAAGTTTTCTTGACCCCCCCATTTCGACAACTATTGTTAATTTATTATCATTAGTGCAAATCTCTATTAAGCTCTCTAATTCAGATTGAGACAATACTTGACCTTCTAATAACCAAAGTAATTTATTTTTATCATTTTCATTAAATAACTCAGAAGCTTGTGGGATTGCTTGTTGCACTTCCCCGAGTGCTCCATTTCTTCCTACGCTTTGATGACCAAGGTGAGGTGGTCTAACGCCATGCAATTTGAGTAAGAAAACTTCCGGATCTCCAAGCCCTCTTGCTGAGGTTATAAAAGTTTTAAAGCCCTTGGCCCTCATTCTCCTCAAAAGACGAGTTTCATAACCACCTTCTAGAGGAGCAAAGATTGCAAGACATTTGTTGGCTTTTAAATCGTTATGAAACTTTTTCCCTGTGAGAAGTAATGGCATAAAAATTTCCTTTATTTCTATTTTATTTTATTTTATGGTACTTGATGATGTACAATTGTAACTCAGTGAATTTTTAAGCTCGCAAGCTAGCCGAGCCTCTGTAAAATTTCACATTTTTTAGCGTTTCGTTAAAAAATTCAGGTAGGTTTATCCCATGAGATACTATCTATATTTTCAGATAAGTCTCAACCTTATTAATTTTAATTGTTTTTTTATTAACTTCACCTTAATAACTCAAGGATTTAGATAATTTAAAAATCATTATGAGCTAGCCTAATTTAGTCTTATGTCTATAGGAATTTTAGGAAAGAAATTGGGCATGTCCCAACTTTTCGACGACAAAGGTAATTCGGTACCGGTTACTCTTATTGAGGCAGGTCCTTGCCGTGTCACTCAATTGAAAACAACCGCTTTGGATGGTTATACTGCCGTTCAGATAGGTTATGGCTTGTCCAAAGAGAAACATATAAGTAAACCTGAAAAGGGACATTTGTTGAAATCAGGAGAGGAACTCTTAAAGCATTTGAAAGAATATAGGGTTGAAGAAACTTCATCTTATGAAATCGGAAATCAAATAACTGTAAAAAACTTTGAGGTTGGTCAAAAAGTTGATATCAGTGGCAAATCAATGGGTAGAGGTTTTGCTGGTTACCAGAAAAGACATGGTTTTAGCAGAGGTCCTATGAGTCATGGTTCAAAAAATCATAGAGCACCTGGATCCACCGGAGCAGGAACAACTCCAGGCAGAATTTATCCTGGAAAAAGAATGGCAGGGAGATATGGAGGGAAACAGATTACTACTAAAGGTTTGTTAGTTCTAAAAATTGATGATCAGAAAAATTTGCTTGTAGTAAAGGGTTCTGTACCAGGTAAGCCCGGCTCAATTGTAAACATTAAGCCAAACAATGTTGTAGGCAAAAAAGGAGGTGAAAAATCATGAAAACACTTGAAACTCTTAAGTGGGATGGTAAGAAATCCGGCAAAGTTACCCTTGATTTAGCAGTTGCTAAAGAAACTTCTTCGGCAGACTTAATACATAGAGCAGTCCTTAGGCAGCTGGCAAATAAAAGACAAGGGACAGCATCAACTTTGACAAGATCTGAAGTGCGGGGGGGCGGTAGAAAGCCATATAAACAGAAAGGTACAGGAAGAGCTCGTCAAGGATCAATAAGGACACCCTTAAGACCTGGTGGGGGAATTATTTTTGGACCGAAGCCACGTTCTTACAATCTTGATATGAATCGTAAGGAACGTAGATTAGCTCTAAGAACAGCACTTATGTCTAGAGTATCTGATATGAAGGCCGTTGAAGATTTTGGATCTAATCTAAAGCAACCTAAAACAAGTGACATCATCAATGGCCTTGCTCGATTAGGTATACAAAAAACTGAAAAAGTTTTGGTTATTCTTGATAGTCCGTCCGATGTTATAAAAAAATCCATCAACAACATTGAAAAAGTAAAATTAATTGCCGCCGATCAATTAAATGTATTTGATATTCTCAATGCTAATAAATTGGTAATAGGTCAATCAGCGATAGATAAAATTCAGGAGGTTTATGCATCATGAGTAAATTATTCGATTCTCGTTTATCCGATGTAATACGAAAGCCAGTTATTACTGAGAAAGCTACAAACGCACTAGATCTTAACCAATATACTTTTGAAGTAGATCATAGAGCGGCAAAGCCACAAATAAAGGCAGCTATAGAAGCCTTGTTCAGTGTTAAAGTCATAGGAGTTAACACTATGAATCCTCCTAGGAGAACAAGAAGAGTCGGAAAATTTTCCGGTAAACGTTCTCAGGTCAAGAAGGCAATTGTACGTCTTGCTGAAGGAGACACAATCCAACTATTTCCAGAATCTTAAGGAGTTTCATCATGGCAATCCGTAAATTTAAACCTTACACACCTGGCACTAGGCAGAGAGTGGTTACTGACTTTAGTGAAATAACAAGTGCAAAACCTGAAAGATCATTAATAGTTTCAAAACATAGAGTTAAAGGGAGGAATAATCGTGGAGTTATTACTTGTCGTCATCGTGGAGGTGGCCACAAAAGGCAGTATAGATTAGTCGACTTTAGAAGAGATAAAAGAAACATTAATGCTAAAGTTGCAGCTATCCACTACGATCCTCACAGAAATGCAAGGCTAGCACTTTTATTTTACGAAGATGGAGAGAAAAGATATATTATCGCTCCAGCCGGTGTAAAAGTCGGCCAAAATGTCATTTCTGGAGAAAGTGTTCCAATTGAAGATGGAAATGCAATGCCACTTTCTGTTATGCCATTGGGATCTAGTGTTCATTGTGTTGAGTTATATGCTGGAAGAGGTGCTCAGATGGTTAGATCAGCAGGATCTAGTGCTCAAGTTATGGCAAAAGAAGGAGATTATGTTGCTTTGAAACTCCCATCTACTGAGGTAAGACTTGTAAGAAAAGAATGCTATGCAACTCTTGGAGAAGTTGGTAACTCAGAAATAAGAAATACTAGCTTAGGAAAAGCAGGAAGAAGAAGATGGCTTGGTAGAAGGCCACAAGTAAGAGGTAGTGTAATGAACCCATGTGATCATCCACATGGAGGAGGAGAGGGAAAAGCACCAATTGGTAGAGCAGGCCCAGTTACTCCATGGGGTAAACCAGCTCTTGGATTGAAGACACGTAAAAAGAACAAACCAAGTAATAAATTAGTAGTTCGAAGACGTCGTCGCGTTTCTAAGAGGAGTAGAGGAGGAAGAGACTCTTGATTACTTCATTTATTATTTCAATTTCTTTTACATAATCATGGGACGTTCACTAAAAAAAGGACCTTTTATAGCAGATAGCCTGCTTAAGAAGGTAGAAAAACAAAATACTGATAATGACAAGTCTGTTATCAAAACTTGGTCGAGATCTTCTACGATTTTACCTGTCATGATCGGCCACACAATTGCTGTACATAATGGCAAGACTCATATTCCAATATTTATTACTGAACAAATGATTGGACATAAACTCGGAGAATTCGCTCCTACACGTACTTATCGAGGTCATATAAGAGATAAGAAAGGAGCAAAATCATGACAAAAACACCTGAAACAACAAAAACAGCAATTGCTCACGGCAATTATATTCGCGGATCAGCCTCTAAAGTGAGAAGAGTTTTGGATCAGATAAGAGGTAGGTCTTATAGAGATGCATTGATTATGTTGGAATTTATGCCTTACAGATCTACAGATCCCATTACTAAAGTTCTAAGATCTGCGGTTGCCAATGCAGAACATAATCTTGGAATGGATCCATCTACCTTAGTTATTTCCTCTGCATGGGCTAATACTGGTCCTGTAATGAAAAGGTATAGGCCCAGAGCTCAAGGTCGGGCTTTTTCAATTAAAAAACAGACTTGCCACATCAGTATTTCTGTTGAATCTGCTCCTACTCAAAATAATGCGGAGGTACAAAACTAATGGGACATAAAATACATCCTTCTGGACTAAGATTAGGAATTACACAAGAGCATCGCTCTAAATGGTTTGCTACTTCCAAAACATATCCAATTCTTCTCCAAGAAGATTTTAAAATTCGTACATTCATACAAAAAAAATATGGAGCAGCGGGAATCAGTGATGTTTTAATAGCTAGAAAAGCTGACCAACTGGAACTTGAATTAAAAACAGCAAGACCAGGAGTTATAGTTGGAAGACAAGGAAGTGGTATTGAAGAATTAAGATCTGGGATTCAAAAAACTATAGGAGATAGGACAAGGCAAGTCAGAATTAATGTTGTTGAAGTTGAACGCGTAGACGCAGATGCTTTCTTACTGGCTGAGTATATTGCACAACAACTAGAAAAAAGAGTCGCCTTTAGAAGAACCATTAGAATGGCCTTACAAAGGGCTCAAAGGGCTGGAGTCTTAGGTCTTAAGATTCAAGTAGGGGGAAGGTTAAATGGTGCCGAAATAGCTAGAACTGAATGGACTAGAGAAGGTAGAGTACCATTACATACTCTGAGAGCTGAAATTGACTATGCAACACGTGAAGCTAATACAACTTACGGTGTTTTAGGCATTAAAGTTTGGGTTTTTAAAGGTGAGGTTCTCCCTAAAGAAGAACAAACTATACCTGTGGGTGCGAGCCCTAAGAGGAAAGCTAGTAGAAGACCTCAGGAATTTGAGGATCGTTCAAATGAGAATTCATAGGAGGTAAAAAAATGCTTAGTCCAAAACGTACTAAATTCCGTAAACAACATAGAGGCAGAATGAGGGGAGTAGCCTCAAAAGGTAATACTATTGCATTCGGTCAATTTGCTCTCCAAGCTCAAGACTGTGGTTGGGTGACTGCGCGACAGATCGAGGCAAGTAGACGAGCTATGACGAGATATATCAAACGTGGCGGTCAAATCTGGATAAGAATATTTCCTGATAAACCTGTAACCATGAGACCTGCCGAAACTAGAATGGGTTCTGGTAAAGGTAATCCAGAGTTTTGGGTCGCAGTTGTAAAACCTGGAAGAATACTTTTTGAAATGGGTGGGGAGGATATCACTGAGGAAATTGCAAAGGAAGCTATGCGTCTGGCTCAATACAAACTTCCTGTAAAAACAAAATTTATCTCTATTGATAAAAATCTAGAAAATGCCTCCCAAGAAAAGAAAAATATTATTAAAAAATCTCAAGAGGAGGTTAAACAATGAAAAACTCAGAGTCTCTTAAAGAATTTAAAAAATTAAATTCTGATCAAATTACTGAAAAGATTGACCAATTACGAAAAGATCTTTTTGACTTGAGATTTAAGCAAGCTACGAGACAGCTTAATGAAACTCATAAATTTAAAATCATCAAGAAACAAGTTGCGCAATTACTAACTCTCAGTAAGAGTCAATCTGCTTCTAAAACTACTTCTGATTAATTATTAGTTATGGCACTTAAAGAAAGAATTGGCACTGTTGTCAGCGACAAAATGGATAAAACAGTTGTTGTTGCTGTTATTAACAGATATCCACATCCCACTTATAAAAAAATTGTAAGTAGAACTACGAGATATAAGGCCCATGATCCTGAAAATACATGTGTTTTAGGTGATCGAGTTAAAATCAAAGAAACTAGACCGCTTAGCGCGCATAAAAGATGGGCAATAGAAGAGATTCTCAATAAAACAAGTCAGGCTAAGGAGGTTAAAAAATGATTCAACAAGAAACCTATCTAACAGTTGCTGATAATAGCGGGGCGAAAAGACTCCAATGTATTAGGGTCTTAGGTTCTAATAGAAGATACGCACATGTTGGGGATGTAATTGTAGCAACTGTTAAAGATGCTCTTCCGAATATGGGAGTTAAGAAATCTGATGTTGTGAAAGCCGTCATTGTTAGAACAAAAGCAACATTAAGAAGAAATACTGGTAATTCAATCAGATTTGATGATAATGCCGCTGTTTTGATTAATGAGGATCAGAATCCAAAAGGTACTAGAGTTTTTGGTCCTGTAGCCAGAGAACTGCGGGATAAAAATTATACTAAAATTGTTTCTCTTGCTCCGGAGGTGATTTAAATGTTGGATTCATTAAAACAAAAGAACAATTTCAAAAGAATAAAAATGAGAATCAAAACTGGAGATTTAGTAAAAGTTATTAACGGAAAGGAAAAGGGCAAAACTGGGGAGGTTTTAAAAACTATTCCTCTTGAAAATAGAGTTTTAGTTAAAGGAATTAACCTTAGGACCAAACATGTAAAACCAACTCAGGAAGGGGAAACTGGAAGAATACTTACAGAAGAGGCATCTTTACATGCATCAAATGTAATGTTCTTTTCAAAGGAAAAAAATCTTACAAGTAAGATTGAATACTTTATTGATAAAGAGGGAGTTAAGAAAAGAAGACTGAAGAAAACTGGTGAAGTAATTGATTAATTTTTCATCAGTAACCAGATTTAAATTTTTTCTAATTTATCAATTCTGACAAAGACCAGAATTAACAAAAAATTATGACTCTAAAAAATCGCTACAAAGAATCAATTAGACCAAAACTTCTAAAGGAACTTGGTCTTAAAAATATTCATCAAGTACCTAAAGTTGTCAAAGTCAACGTTAATAGAGGTCTTGGAGAGGCTGCTTCAAATTCAAAAGCTTTAGAGGCTTCTTTAAATGAAATGGCAACAATTACAGGACAAAAGGCACTAGTAACTAGGGCCAAAAAAGCCATCGCGGGTTTTAAAATTCGTGAAGGTATGCCAATTGGTTGTACTGTAACTTTGAGAGGTGACAGGATGTATTCCTTTCTAGAAAGATTTATAAATCTAGCTTTACCAAGAATAAGAGACTTTAGAGGAGTTAATCCAAAAAGTTTTGATGGGAGAGGGAATTACACCGTTGGAGTAAAAGAGCAATTAATTTTTCCTGAAATCTCTTTTGATAAAATAGATTCAATAAGAGGTATGGATATAACTATTGTCACTAGTGCGAGATCAGATCAACAGGGTAAAGCTCTCTTGCAAGAGTTAGGAATGCCTTTTAGTAAGAATTAAATTAAAACCATGTCAAATCACGATCCTATTTCAGATATGCTTACTCGAATTAGAAATGCGAGTCAAAAAAAGCATACAACCACAACAATCCCAAGTTCAAAAATGTCCCTTAGTATTGCAAAAGTGCTTCAAAAAGAAGGTTTCATTTCTGATATAAATGAGGAAGGTGAAGGCTATAAGTCACAAATAATACTTGGTCTGAAATATAGTGGCAAGAATAAATTCCCTACTATTCGATCCATGCAAAGAGTTAGTAAACCTGGTTTGAGAATTTATAAAAATACTAGAGCTTTACCAAAAGTTCTTGGAGGTCTAGGAGTTGCTATCATATCGACTTCTAAAGGTGTCATGAGTGATCGTGATGCTAGGAAGCAAGGTATAGGTGGTGAAGTACTTTGCTATGTTTATTAAGGAGGATTAATCATGTCAAGAATTGGAAAAACACCAGTACTAATACCAGATAAAGTAACTGTTGATTTTGATGGATTAACAGTTACAGTTAAAGGCCCTAAGGGTGAGTTGAAACGTCAGATGCCAGAGGGAGTTAGTTTTGATAAAAAAGATAATACTGTTGTTGTAAGTCCCACTACTACCAAAATATTCTCAAGGCAAAGACATGGTTTATGCAGAGCCTTAATTGCAAATATGGTTGAAGGGGTTAGTCAAGGTTTTTCAAAAAAACTTGAAATTGTAGGCGTTGGATCCAGAGCACAAGTAAAAGGTAAAAATCTTGTTGTTAGTGCAGGATATAGTCATCCTGTAGAAATGATCCCCCCTGATGGTATAACATACAAAGTTGAGAGTAATACAAACGTTACTGTATCTGGAATTGATAAGGAAATTGTTGGCAATGAAGCAGCAAAAATCAGATCAATTAGACCTCCAGAACCATATAAAGGTAAAGGAATTAAATACCATGATGAGAGAATTCTCAGAAAAGCTGGTAAATCTGGCAAAAAATAATTCCAATTAAAAAAATGACCAAACTTTCCAGAAAATTACAAACCCAAAAAAGACATAGAAGATTAAGGAGATTCTTAATTGGAGATGCAACCCGTCCAAGATTGTCTGTTTTTCGATCTAATAACCATATTTATGCTCAGGTTATAGATGATAGTGCTCAAACAACTATTTGCTCAGCTTCAACTGTTGATAAGGAACTAAGGGAAAAATCTGAGAAATTACCTTCTGATTGTAATTCTTCTTCCATTGTAGGAAAATTATTAGCAAAGAGAGCGATAAAAAAAGGTATTAAGCAAGTAATTTTTGACCGTGGAGGTAATTTATATCACGGCAGAGTAAAAGCACTTGCAGACGCTGCTCGTGAAGCTGGCCTTGAATTCTAACTCTTAATTTTTTACTATGACTGACACTCCAACAAAACAAGAAATTCAATCCAAGAACGATAACGTTCCTGGAGCTATGCCTGTAGAACAAAAAAAGAATAATCGTAATGATCGAAAAAGAAATAGAAGAGGTGATTCAAAAAATCTAGAGAGAGATTCTGACTGGCAAGAAAGAGTTGTTCAAATTCGACGAGTTTCTAAGACTGTGAAGGGTGGAAAAAAAATGAGTTTTAGAGCAATTGTTGTTGTAGGTAATGAGAAAGGTCAAGTTGGTGTTGGAGTTGGCAAAGCAGGTGATGTCATTGGTGCGGTGAGAAAGGGAGTTTCAGATGGTAAAAAGAATCTTGTTAGGGTTCCCCTAACCCGAAATAATTCAATACCGACTTTATCTAAAGGTCGAGATGGTGCTGCTAATGTACTAATTAGACCAGCTGCCCCAGGTACAGGTGTAATTGCTGGTGGTTCAATAAGAACAGTTTTAGAATTAGCCGGCATAAAAAATGTCTTAGCAAAAAGATTGGGTAGTAAAACACCTTTGAATAATGCAAGAGCTGCTATGGTAGCTCTTTCTCAATTAAGAACACACAAATCTGCCTCAAGGGAGAGAGGCATCTCACTTGAACAGCTCTATTCTTGAAAATTATGACTTCAACATTAAATACACTTAAATCAAACTCTGGCTCCAGAAAGAAAAAATTAAGAAAGGGTAGAGGCATTGCAGCCGGTCAGGGTGCATCATGTGGGTTTGGAATGAGAGGACAAAAGTCACGTTCTGGAAGGCCCACACGTCCAGGTTTTGAAGGTGGCCAAATGCCTCTTTATAGAAGAGTTCCAAAATTAAAGCACTTTGAAATAATTAATCAAAAGAATTTTTCCATAATTAATTTAGAAAAATTAAATGATTTCAAAGATAACGATACTGTTAATCTTGACTCACTTGTTAAGAAAGGATTGATCTTCAAACCAAAATTTCCTTTAAAAATTCTTGGTAACGGAAAAATTAACGTAAAGCTAAAAGTTCAAGCTCATGCATTTACAAAAGTTGCAAAACAAAAAATTGAGGACGCAGGTGGATCCTGCGAGCTTATAAACAATAAATAAATTTACTTAAAATTTAGGTAAGCTCCAAAATGTTTGTTAACAAAAATAGAAATCCTAGCGCTTCTGAAATACTTTCCCAATTATTTTTAAATAAAGAGCTAAGGAGTAGAGTTTTAACTACTTTAGGTCTTCTCCTTTTAGTAAGACTTGGTATATATATCCCCATGCCTGGTATTGATAGGGTTGCTTTTAAAAGTTTCATAGATCAAGGGGGGCAATTAATAGGTTTTTTAGATATTTTTACTGGAGGAGGAATTTCAACCTTAGGAATATTCGCATTAGGCATACTTCCCTTTATCAACGCATCAATTATTATTCAGCTTCTCACAGCTTCATTGCCTGTGCTTGAAGATTTACAAAAAAATGAAGGAGAAGCGGGAAGAAGAAAAATTGCTCAAATAACTAGATATGTTTCATTAGGTTGGGGGTTTTTGCAAAGTATAATTTTTTCATTAATTCTCAGACAATATGCTATTCAGGGGATAAGTGAAACTACATTTGTCTTACAAACTTCTATTGCCCTAGTTACTGGCTCAATGTTAGTAATGTGGTTTAGTGAAATTATTACAGAGAAAGGGATAGGTCAAGGGGCTTCTCTGGTAATTTTTTTGAATATTGTTTCGACTTTACCTAAGGCTCTAAGTTCAACTATTGAAAAAGCTCAAACTGGCGATAGAGGAGATGTTTTAGGTATAGCAGTTTTACTTGGAGTATTTTTACTGACAATAGTTGGGATAATTTTTGTCCAAGAGGGAGCAAGACGCATTCCTATTGTTAGCGCAAAAAGGCAGATAGGAAATTCAACACTACTTCCTACAAGGCAAAGTTATTTACCTTTGAAATTAAATGCAGGAGGAGTCATGCCTATCATATTTGCATCTGCTTTAATCTTTTTACCTATAACTATTGCAAATGTTACGGGCAATCCAGTCTTAATCAAATTAGCCAGCAGTTTAAATCCCGGATCTTCTAATCCATGGCCATATGCTCTTACATTCTTCTCCTTGATTTTGGGGTTCTCCTATTTTTATGCTTCTCTTACTATCAATCCAGTTGATGTAGCTTCAAATTTAAAGAAAGGAGGAGTAGCGATACCAGGAGTTAGACCAGGAACTAATACAGCAAACTACCTATCAGGTATACAAAACAGGTTGACATTATTAGGAGGATTATTTTTGGGTTCAGTAGCTATAATCCCAGCTGCAGTAGAAAGAGCTACAAATGTGCAGACCTTTCAAGGTTTAGGAGCAACTTCATTACTTATTCTTGTGGGTGTTGCTATAGATACTGCTAAGCAAATTCAAACTTATGTTATTTCACAAAGGTATGAGGGACTAATTAACAATTAATGAAGAAACATTTACTATTTTTAGGAGCTCCTGGAGCCGGGAAAGGGACTCAAGCGGAATTGCTAAGTCAAACTAATTCTTACTTACACCTTTCCACTGGTGAATTATTAAGAAAAGAAATCGAAATGAATACTACCCTTGGCATTCAGGTAAAAGATATTATGAATCGAGGGGAACTTGTTAGTGATGAACTCGTATTAAAGATAGTAAGACAAAATTTAGTCAAGGATAATAAAGGTTGGATTCTAGATGGTTACCCAAGAAATTTATCTCAAGCAAATTCATTGAATGAAGTCTTGAATGAAATCAATCAACCTTTGGAATTAGTTTTTTATTTAGATATTCCAGAAGAAGTACTAATTAAGCGTTTGCTTTTAAGAGGGAGAAAAGATGATACGGAAGAGACAATTAGAACAAGAGTTGACATTTATAAAAAAACTACAGAACCATTAATTCAATATTTTAAAGATCTCTCATTGTTAGAATATATTGATGCTGATAGAGATTTAAAAACCATTTCCTCTGATATCAAACAAAAAATGGCTTGATGATGATGTAGAATATAGTATTAACGTTTTATTTGTTAAACCCCTATGAAGGTCAGATCTTCAGTCAAAAAAATTAGTCCTGACGATCAGATCGTGAGGAGAAGAGGTAAAATCTTTGTTATTAACAAGAAAAGACCTCGCAATAAACAGCGTCAGGGTTAAATTTCAACCCTTAAATTCAAACTTTTACTTATTCAAAACACGTGGCCAGGATTGCAGGAATTGACATACCTCGCGAAAAGCGAGTCGAAATTGCACTTACATACGTCTATGGAATTGGTTTAACGAGATCAAAGTTAATTCTTGCTAATACGGGTGTAAACCCTGATACTCGTGTCAAAGACCTTTCAGATTCTGATGTTCAAAAGCTCAGAGTTGCTACAGAAGAATTCACTTTAGAAGGCGATTTGAGAAGAAAAGAGGGAATGGCTTTAAAACGTCTACAAGATATAGGGTGTGTAAGAGGAAGAAGACATAGAATGAGTCTTCCAGTAAGAGGTCAAAGAACTAGAACCAATGCAAGAACAAGACGGGGTTCAAGGAAAACAGTTGCTGGAAGAAAAAAATAAATAACTAAATCTATTTACAAATTGAAGTATTAAATTAAAACATCATGGCAGCTACAGTAAAAAAAACAGGTTCAAAGAAATCTAAACGTAATGTACCTAATGGTGTGGTACATATTCAAAGCACATTTAATAATACTATCGTCTCAATTACTGACACCTCTGGTCATGTAATTTCTTGGTCTTCTGCAGGTGCAAGTGGATTCAAAGGCGCTCGGAAAGGTACTCCATTTGCTGCTCAAACGGCTGCTGAAGCTGCAGCTAGAAGAGCACTTGATCAAGGTATGAGACAAATAGAAGTACTAGTTAGAGGGCCTGGCGCAGGTAGGGAAACGGCCATAAGAGCTTTACAAGTGGCCGGATTAGAAATAACTCTAATAAGAGATGTAACTCCATTACCTCATAATGGATGTAGAAGACCTAAACGGAGACGCGTTTAGGTCTTAACCATTCTCAACCCCCCCCCCAAAAAAAACTCTTAACCTCATTATTTTCCGTGTTGCAATACCAGATTGACAGAATCGAACATCAAATAGCAGATGATCGCTCCCAAACAGGAACTTTTTTAATTGGCCCTCTAGAAAGGGGACAAGCTACAACTTTGGGTAATTCCCTTAGAAGAGTCCTTATGGGAGGACTTGAAGGGAGTGCAGTTACTGCAGTAAGAATAGCAGGAATTAATCATGAATATGCCACTATTCCTGGTGTTAGAGAAGACGTTTTAGATATCCTTCTTAATTGCAAGCAACTATCAATAAATAGTTCTAATCCAGAGCTCGAAATCGGCAGGTTAGTAGCGAGTGGTCCAATGGAGGTGAAGGCGAATGACATCCAATTCTCCTCTCAAGTTGAAATTATTGATGGCGAAAAACCGATTGCGACTATTCAGGAGGGTCATAATTTAGAGTTGGAAATTCATGTTGAAAGAGGTGTTGGATATAGACCCGTAGACCGTAAAAGTGAAGAGATAAGTGCTATTGATTTACTTCAAATAGATGCTGTATTTATGCCAGTTAAGAGAGTGAATTTTACGATTGATGAAACTGCTGTAGCAGAAGGCGGAACGGGAAGAGAAAGATTAAAAATGGAAGTCGTAACAGATGGCTCAACAAGTCCTGACGATGCTATTGCTGAAGCTGCAAATCAGTTGATAGAACTTTTTCAACCCCTTGCTACTGTAACAATGGTTGAGGAAATTCCTGAAGAACCTGAACCATCTCCTGAAGCTCAAATTCCTCTTGAGGAACTAAACTTGTCCGTTAGAGCATATAATTGTTTGAAAAGGGCGCAAGTTAATTCAGTTTCGGATTTAATGGGCTTCAGCTATGAAGATCTTCTTGAAATTAAGAACTTTGGCTCTAAATCTGCAGATGAGGTTATTGAGGCTCTTGAGCGCATTGGCATTTCTATTCCACAAAGCAGAACATCTGTTTAACCATTTTTAAAGATTATGAGACACCAACTTAGAATTCCATTATTAAGTAAACCTGCTGACCAGAGGAAAGCACTTCTAAGAGGTTTAACTACACAATTAATTAGGGAAGGTAGAGTAACGACAACAAAAGCTCGGGCAAAAGCTTTAAGAAACGAAGCTGAAAGAATGATTTCACTCGCCAAAGAGGGAAGTTTGGCTTCTAGGAGAAGGGCTTTTGGATATATTTATGATAAAAAATTAGTTCATTCATTATTTGAAAAAGCAAAGGAAAGATATGGAGATAGAAATGGTGGTTACACACGCATAGTCAGAACTGTTTCTAGAAAAGGAGATAACGCTCAGATGGCCATAATCGAGCTTGTTTAAGTTAGTAAAAAAGGGTCTTTTACTAAAAAATAAATTTTGAAAAGGGTAGCTTTACTAGTCCAATATGATGGATCTCATTATTCAGGTTGGCAAAAACAAAATAATGCAAGTACTGTTCAAGAAATTTTAGACAGAGCTCTCTCAAAGATTACAAATCATACAGTAAAGACTTTTGCAGCAGGCAGGACTGATGCTGGGGTTCATGCATCAGGCCAAGTAGTACACTTTGATGTTGATTGTATTATTCCAGGAAATAGTTATTCTGATCTCTTAAATAGTCTTTTACCCTCAACAATTAGGATCTTGGAATCAGTTGTGGTTAAAGATAGTTGGCATGCATGTTATTCAGCAATGTATAGACATTATCGATATGTCATTAATAACAGTAAATTACCTAACTTGTTCATCAATAATTGGTCATGGCATAGATATCAAAAAGTATTGGATGAAGTTTTAATGTTAAATGCATCCAAGACAATGGTAGGAGAACATGATTTTTTTGCTTTTCAGAAAAGCGGTAGTAATAGAACAAACTCTATTACAAAAATAAAAAATATAGATATTCAAAGAGTAGAAGATTTGATTTTAGTTGATATTAAAGCTACTGGTTTTCTATATGGAATGGTCCGTTTAATTATTGGTCAACTAGTTTTAGTTGGAGAAAAAAAAATATCGCCAGAAATTTTTACAGATAGATGGGTAAACAAAAAGAAAAATGATGTTAAAGAATCTGCTCCAGCTAAGGGGTTATGTTTCGTAAATGCTGTTTATGAGGAAAATGTTTTTAAAAAGATTAATAATAATGATTTTTTCCCTGTATTTTTAATTAAGGGTTTTTCTTAAGTAAAGTTTAATTAAGCGAATTTTTTTGTAATTCATTCAAAACTGTTGTTTAATATTCCTCCAATAAGGTAGAGTATAGGATTAACTATAAATTTATTTGCATAAATTTGGTAAATGAATAAAACAATTACTCCATCTTTAGAAACCATTGAAAGAAATTGGTTTTTAGTTGACGCAAAAGATAAGAGACTAGGAAGACTTGCCACAGAAATTGCAACTGTATTGAGAGGTAAGAATAAACCAACTTTTACACCTCATCTAGATACTGGAGATTTTGTCATTGTAGTAAATGCCGAAAAAGTTGAGGTAACAGGTAAAAAAGCATCACAAAAGTTGTATAGGAGACATTCTGGAAGACCAGGAGGAATGAAAATTGAAAAATTTGAGTCTCTAAAAGAAAGAATTCCTGAAAGAATCATCGAGCAAGCTGTTAAGGGTATGCTGCCACATAACTCTTTAGGAAGAGAGCAATTTAAAAAACTAAAAGTTTATAAAGGTGCTGATCATCCTCATGCTGCTCAGAATCCTGTATTATTAAATAGTTAATTTATCAAAATGAATAGTCAAATAAAAAACAAAGCTGTGTACTGGGGGACTGGAAGAAGAAAAACTTCAGTAGCTAGAGTTCGCTTGATTCCAGGAAATGGACTAATAAAAATTAATGGTCGTTCTGGAGATGATTACTTAAACTTTAACCCTCTGCACTTAAATTCAATTAAAGCACCTTTGCAAACATTAGGCCTTGAAAATTCTTATGATATTCTAGTAAATGTTTTTGGTGGTGGATTGACTGGTCAAGCAGATGCTATCAAGCAAGGAGCTGCACGAGCACTTTGCGAATTATCTCCTGAAAATAGGAAACCGCTAAAAACTGAAGGCCATCTCAGTAGAGATCCTAGAGCTAAGGAAAGAAGAAAATATGGTCTTAAAAAAGCAAGAAAAGCTCCTCAATTCTCTAAACGTTAAAGGAATTCAAATCATGCCAAAATCAGAAATACACCCAAAATGGTATCCAGATGCAAAAGTTATTTGTAATGGAGAAGTTGTAATGACGACTGGCTCCACGCAGCCTGAATTACATGTTGATGTATGGAGTGGTAATCATCCTTTCTTTACTGGAACTCAAAAGATTCTTGATACAGAAGGTAGGGTTGATAGGTTTATGAAAAAATATGGAATGGGTTCAGCTAATTCGGCCACAACAAAAGATCAAAAAGAAGAAAAAGGTTCTAAAAAATAGAATTTTCAAAAATTAAGCACAATTTCAATTGGAATACTCAACATTAATTGCAAGGTTGAAAACTGCTTCAGAAAGTTTTAAAAATTTGGAAGTGCAGCTTGCAGATCCTGATATAGCTAATAATCCAAAAAAATTAGAATCGATAGCAAGAGAAA
>QCIX01000003.1 GCA_003216355.1 Prochlorococcus sp. AG-402-N23
GATGATTTATTCAATATTATCTGGCAAAGAAATTTCTCAATGTGAAAATGAATTCTTAGAGACTGGATGGGGGACATTTAAAAAATTAATTACTGAACAACTTATTGAATCACTAGAACCTATTCAGAAAAAATATAAATTATTAATTAATGATCCTTATCAACTAAATAAAATCCTTAATGAAGGGAAGGAAAAAGCTGAAGATTTAGCAAATCAGACTTTAAAAAGAGTTAAATCAAAATTGGGATTCTTTGAAATGGAGAAATAAATTATGCCAATAATCACCTTGCCTGATGGTTCAAAAAAGGTTTTCGAAAAATCTGTAACTATCTTAGAAATTGCCCAGAGTATTGGCGCTGGATTAGCTAAAGCAACAATTGCTGGGAAAGTAAATGATGTTCTTCTTGATGCAACAATTCCTATACATAAAGATTCCAAAGTTGTAATCATCACATCAAAAGATAAAGAAGGAATTGAAATAATAAGACATTCCTTCGCTCACCTTATTGGTCATGCAGTTAAACAAATTTACTCTGATATTAAAATGGCGATTGGGCCTGTAATTGAAGATGGTTTTTATTACGATATTTTCTCTGAATATAGATTTACTCCTGAAGATTTAATAAAAATCGAAAATAGAATATATAAATTAATAAAAACAAACTATGACGTTGAAATTTCACAAGTTTCTAAAGAAGAGGCAATTAAAACTTTTAAAGAAAGAGATGAGACTTTTAAATTAAGAATAATTGAAGAAATTCCTGAAGAAGGTCTTATCAATTTATACAAGCACGAAGAATACATCGACATGTGTAGAGGGCCTCACGTTCCTAACACTAGGCATTTGAGACACTTTAAATTACTTAAATTATCAGGTTCATATTGGAGAGGTAATAGTGAGAATGAATCATTACAGAGGATATATGGAACTGCATGGGCAAAAGAGAAAGAACTCAATGAGTACTTAACAAGAATTGAGGAGGCGGAAAAAAGAGATCATAGAAAACTTGGTAAAAAACATTCACTATTTCATATACAAGAAGAATCTCCAGGAATGATTTTTTGGCATCCAAATGGATGGACAATCTACCAAGTACTGGAAAAATACATAAGAGAAATACTCAAAAAAAATGATTATTTAGAAATTAAAACCCCACAAGCTGTTGATAAATCTCTTTGGGAAAAATCCGGTCATTGGGAAAAATTTAGAGACGATATGTTCACTACTGCATCAGAAAATCGAACATATGCAATTAAACCAATGAATTGTCCATGCCATATTCAAGTATTTAATCAAGGTTTAAAAAGTTATAAAGATTTACCTATTCGTCTTGCGGAATTTGGTTCTTGTCACAGAAATGAGCCCTCTGGAGCGCTACATGGCTTAATGAGAGTAAGAAACTTCACTCAAGATGATGCGCACATATTTTGCACAGAAGAGCAAATTCAAGAAGAAGTATCTATTTTTATAGATCTTGTTTTCGAGGTATATAAAACTTTTGGTTTTGATGAAATCATTATCAAATTATCAACTCGTCCTGAAAAAAGGGTAGGTAGTGAAGAGATTTGGGATAAATCAGAAGATGCTCTTACAAAAGCTTTAGATAATAAGAATCTGAAATGGGAACTCCAACCAGGGGAAGGAGCTTTTTACGGTCCAAAAATAGAATTCTCTTTAAAAGATTGTCTTAATAGAGTTTGGCAATGCGGAACTATTCAGGTTGATTTCTCAATGCCTATTAGATTGAATGCAACTTATGTAGATATTGACAACGAAAAAAGAAATCCAGTTATGTTGCATAGAGCAATTTTAGGATCCTTTGAAAGATTTATAGGAATATTAATTGAACAATATGAGGCAAAATTCCCAATTTGGCTTGCGCCTTATCAAATAATTTTATTGAGCATTACTGATAGAAATATTGAAAAGTGTTTAGAGTTTAATGAATTAATAAATAATAGTGGTTACCGATCAAAAGTTGATATTAGAAATGAAAAAATAGGATATAAAATACGAGAGGCAACTCTCGGCAGAGTTCCATTAATTGCAGTTATTGGAGATAAAGAAGAGGAAATTGATTCAGTCGCCTTAAGAGCTTTGAATGGAAAAAATTTAGGAATTTTCAACTTAACTAATCTTTTCAAATTAATGGATGAACAAATAGAAGAAAAAGGGAGAACAGAATAAATTCTAATATATGAATTTTCTCGCTTGTGATTTAGGAGGTACAAAGGTTCTATTAGGAATTTTCGAAAGAGAAATAAATAATAATTCGCCTAAGTTAATATTCAAAAAGAAATATAGATCTTCTGATTGGGGTTCTTTTGAACTAATCCTAGAAGATTTTCTCAAAAAAGAATGCAAAAATATTAATCATCCTTCTTCTGCATGTTTTGCCGTAGCTGGTCCTCTAGCTAACAACAACGCAAAAATCATAAACTTGTCATGGAATATTTCTGGAAATGCTTTACAGAGGAAATTTAATTTTAAAAGCTGCGAGCTAATAAATGATTTCGCTGTACAGATTTATGGAATACCTTTTTTGAAAAAAAATCAATACTCTACTATCCAAATTGGATCCCATGTCGAAGGAGCTAATAATGATTTGCATGCCATTGTTGGAGCTGGAACTGGCTTGGGCATTGCAAGAGGAATAATATCAGGGAAAAAGGTAAAAGTTTTAGCTAGTGAAGGTGGTCATGTTGAGTACGCCCCAAAGTCAAGATTAGAATGGGAATTAAAAATTTGGCTTAAGAATTACCTAAAAGTTGAAAGGATATCTTGTGAAAGAATTATTAGTGGCACTGGTTTATCAAGAATTGCCGAATGGAGACTAAGCAAACCTGATGCCCAAAACCATCCTCTACAACAATATTTAAAAAAAATTAAAATTTTTGATGCTGCGAGAAAAGAACTACCCGAAAAAATTTGTAACCTTTCTAAAGAAGGGGATCAGCTAATGATTGAAGTTGAGAGGATTTGGTTAGGGGCTTATGCCTCTTTATTGGGAGATGTTGCTCTTCAAGAATTGTGCTTTGGCGGGTTATGGATTTCTGGAGGAACAGCATCAAAACATTTCAAAAACTTTAAATCAGATTTATTTTTAAAACAATTTTTCGACAAGGGAAGATTAAAAGATATTCTTAAAACAATACCTATGAAAGTAATTTTAGATGAAGAGTTTGGACTTTTTAGTGCAGCCTGTAGAGCAAAAATGCTTTTAAAAACCTAAAAAACAAAAAATGTCTATTCCTGAAGTAGGTAAAAAAATAAGGGTAACAGTGCCTTCCACAACTGCCAATTTAGGGCCTGGATTCGATTGTCTTGGAGCAGCATTAGATTTGTATAATGAGTTTATTTTTACAAGAATTGAAGGTGGTGGAGATAGATTTGATTTAATAATGGAAAGTACAGATGGCAATCATTTAAGAGGTGGACCTGAAAATTTAGTTTTTAGAGCAGCTCAGAAAGTATGGGAGAGCGCAAATATGGATCCTTTTGCACTTGAAGCAAGAGTTAAGTTGGCAGTGCCTCCTGCACGCGGGCTTGGAAGTAGTGCTACAGCAATAGTTGCTGGATTAATCGGAGCAAATGCAATAATGAACTCTCCTTTGTCCAAAGAAAAACTCCTTGAACTTGCCATTGACATAGAAGGTCATCCTGATAATGTAGTCCCCTCTCTTCTTGGTGGGCTTTGTTTGACAGCCAGGTCTTCTTCTCAAAGATGGAGAATCATTAGATGTGATTGGCACGATTCAATTAAAGCTGTTGTAGCAATACCTGCAATTCGTCTAAGCACAAGTGAAGCAAGAAAGGTTATGCCCAAGAATGTACCCATATCTGATGCAGTTACAAATATGGGGGCACTTACTTTGTTACTAAACGGCTTAAAAGCAGGTAATGCGGAACTTATAAAAGAGGGAATGTTTGATAAGTTACATGAACCCTACAGATGGAAACTTATTAAGGGTGGATTAGAAGTTAAAGATGCCGCACTAGATGCAGGCGCTCTAGGATGCGCAATTAGTGGAGCTGGACCAAGTATCTTAGCTTTGTGTAAAAAAGAAAATGGTAAAAAAGTCAGTCAAGCCATGGTGAAAGCATGGGAGAAGTCAGGTGTAGCTAGCAGAGCACCGTTCTTAAACGTTCAAACAAAAGGCAGCCAATTTAGCACTATCTCTGGTAAGTAGTTTTACTTAGGCATTTTTAATGTTATAGTCTCAAGCTAGTACAACTTCAACTAGAATAAAAAAATTATTCATTACATAAATGAATTTAGAATCTTTTCCTTGGCTATCATCTATTGTTTTGCTGCCTTTAATTGGGGCTTTAATAATGCCTTTCTTGAGTTCAAAAGAAGGAGAAGATAATTCACTTCCTAGAAATATTTCATTAAGTTTTTTATTTATAGATTTTTTACTAATAATCGGCGTCCTTTTTCAAAAATTCAATACTTCAGATAGCTCTTTACAAATGGTAGAAAGAGCTTCTTGGTTACCATCTATAGGCTTAGAGTGGTCTCTTGGCGTAGATGGGTTATCTGCTCCTTTAGTAGCTTTAAGTGGGTTAATTACATTTTTATCGGCTGCGGCTAGTTGGAAAATTAAGAAAAAATCTAATCTATATTTTGCTCTTTTATTAGTACAAGCATCAGCACAGGCACTAGTTTTCCTCTCTCAAGATTTCCTATTGTTTTTCTTGGCATGGGAACTTGAATTAGTTCCGGTATATCTTCTTATTGCTATTTGGGGAGGGAAAAAGAAATTATATGCGGCAACTAAATTCATTCTTTATACAGCTTTAGCTTCTTTATTAATACTAATAAGTGGGTTAGCACTTGCCTTGAGTGGTGATACCTTTACTTTGAATATTACCGACTTAACAAATAAACATGTAACGGGCAGCCTAGCTTTATTATCTTATTTAGGATTTTTAATTGGTTTTGGAGTAAAACTTCCTATCTTTCCATTACATACTTGGTTACCCGATGCACATGGAGAGGCTAATGCTCCAGTTTCAATGTTACTAGCTGGAATACTCTTAAAAATGGGAGGTTATGCTCTGCTAAGATTCAATGTTCAAATACTTCCTGAAGTACATCTTCAAATTGCACCTGCTTTAATTATTCTTGGAATCATAAATATAATTTACGGAGCTCTAAATGCATTTGCACAAGATAATGTCAAAAGGAGAATTGCATGTAGCTCTGTGAGTCATATGGGTTTTGTGCTGTTAGGGATTGGAGCAGTAGATGCTCTAGGGATTAGCGGAGCAATGCTACAAATGATCAGTCACGGACTTATAGCTGCAGCTATGTTTTTTGTTACTGGCTCATTCTATGAAAGAACAAATACTCTTTCCATCCCAAATATGGGCGGTTTAGCAAAGGTCTTGCCAATAACTTTTGCTTTTTTCTTAGCAAGCTCATTGGCCTCTCTAGCACTACCTGGAATGAGCGGTTTTATAAGTGAAATAACTGTATTTTTAGGCATAACTAGTCAAGAAGGATTTAGCTCTACCTTTAGATCAATCACGATTCTAATTGCAGCCATAGGATTAGTTCTAACACCAATATACTTATTATCAATGTGTAGAAGAGTATTCTTTGGCCCTAGAATTCCAGCACTAGCTACAGTTAAAGAGATGAATGGTAGAGAATTGACTATTGGTTTCAGTTTATTGTTGCCTACATTGGTAATAGGTTTTTGGCCTAAAATCGCCATAAATTTATACGAATCTTCAACCAATGCTCTCAGTCAGCAGCTAACTTTAGCTAAATTAATTGGATTAATCCCAACTTTATTTAATTAAATTATCTTAATAAATGGATACCTCAATTTTTAAATATGGAGAGTTACCACAATTTAAAAAATTTACTCCCGAAATCATAAGTAAACAATTTCCAGCAGTGCTAGAAAAGATAACTGAAGAATTTAAAAACATAGAAAAAAATTTATCTAATTATTTGATACAAAATGACTTAAATTGGGATAAGGTAATAAATCCTTTAAATGAAGTAAATGAGATTCTTAGATGGAGTTGGGGAGTAATAAGCCACCTAAATGCTGTAAATAATTCTGAAAGTTTAAGAGATATTTATTCAAAATTTCTTCCAGAGATTATTAGCTTGAGTAATAAATTCGGGCAAAGCAAAATAATTTACAATTCTTTAGTCAAGCTTAAAGAAACAAATAACTTTGATCAAATTAAAAACAGAATTTTAGATAAAGAAATTCTTGAGATGCAACATAGAGGAATTTCACTACAAAAAAATGATCAAGAAGAATTTAACAAAATTTCAGAAAAACTTGGAAAGCTGTCAACCGAATTCAGTAATAATGTTCTTGATGCCACCAACGAATGGTTTTTAATATTAAATAAAAAATCTGAAGTCGATGGTCTTCCTGAGCGAGTACTTGAATTGATGGCAATTTCTGCAAACAATCACTTAAAAAAAGATGAAGAAGTTGATATTAAAAATGGTCCTTGGAAATTAAGTCTAGATATTCCAACTTATACATCGTTCATGACATATTCCACCGAGCGTAATCTTAGAGAAAAACTATACAAGGCATTCGTTAGTAGAGCTTCTCAAGGAGAAAAAAATAATTCTCAAATCATTGAAGATATATTATCTCTTAGAACTAAACAAGCTAATCTTCTCGGTTATAAAAGCTGGGCAGAACTAAGTTTGTCAACGAAAATGGCGAAAGAAATTAAAAATGTAGAAAACCTTTTAGAAGAATTGAGAGAACCAGCATTCAAAACCGCAAAAATTGAATTAGAAAAGCTCGATAAGTTTTCTAAAGCCAATGGGGTTCCTAAATCGCAGAATATTGAGCCATGGGATATTAGTTATTGGTCTGAACTCCTTAGGAAGGAAAAGCTCAATTTGGATCAAGAGTCTTTGAGACCGTGGTTCCCACTGAATGATGTTTTGAAAGGTTTATTTAAATTAAGTGAGAAGCTTTTTGAAATTAAAGTAGTTGAGGCTACTGATGAGGCTCCTGTATGGAATGATGATGTCTTATTTTTTAATATCCTCAATAAAAAAGATAAGAAAATAGCATCTTTTTACCTGGATCCATATTCGAGGCCTGAATCAAAAAGAGGAGGGGCTTGGATGGATGAATGTTTGAATAAAAATAATGTTGGCAAAAAGACCCTCCCTGTAGCTTATCTCGTTTGTAATCAAACTCCACCATCAAAAGACAAACCTAGTTTGATGAGTTTTGAAGAAGTTCAGACACTTTTCCATGAATTTGGTCATGGTCTTCAACACATGCTTACTACTGTAAATCTTCCTCAAGCAGCTGGCATCAACAACGTTGAGTGGGATGCAGTCGAACTTCCAAGTCAATTTATGGAAAACTGGTGTTTTCATAAAAATACACTTATGAATATTGCTAAGCACTACAAAACAGGTGAAAAATTATCAGATGAGAATTTTGAGAAGCTCCTAAAGAATAGAACTTTTAATTGTGGTATGGCCACTCTTAGACAACTACATTTTGCAATTACAGACCTCAGATTGCACAGTAGTATTCATAAAAACGAAGGTAAAACAGCAGATGAAATAAGAAGAGAAATTGCAAAACAAACTACTGTTATTGAACCAATTCAAGAAGATCACTTTCTTTGTTGTTTTAGTCATATATTTGCAGGCGGATATTCTGCAGGATATTACTCATATAAATGGGCTGAAGTTCTAAGTGCGGATGCATTTTCAATGTTTGAAGAGGCTGATCTAGAAAACTCTGAAGATTTAAAGTTAATAGGGAAAAAATTCAAAGATACAATACTTAGCTTGGGTGGGAGCTTACCTCCCTTAGACATATTCAAACTATTCAGGGGAAGAGAGCCAAAAACAGATTCCTTAATAAGACACTTAGGCTTATCTGGAGCTACATAATAATTTCATCAATTATTTTATCAACCACAGATTTATTTCTTACAAGATTTCTATGTTTATATACTTTTACTGATATTTTTTTTCCAAAATTTAAATTTGTCCACCATCCAGGGAAAACCATCAAATCCAAGTAAGTAAAGAAATTTATACACTCAATATCATCAAGAAAAAAATCATTGTTCGCAAGTCCTCTCAAAAACTTACTATTTATTTTCATTTCTGATATACCTTTAAAAGGGTATTTAGGTACTAATTGAGCCATCAAAGTTCCTTTGTGAGGGGAACCTATAGATATTAATCTTCTTGTTCTTTTATATCCATTAAATTTTTGAAGCCAGTGCCTACCAATTATTCCTCCCATAGAAAATCCCAAAATATCTATTTCTTTTTCTAAACCGTATTTCTCTAAAATTAATTCGTTTAATTTATTAGTCAAATCAAGAATTGAAGTCATTCCATATGAATGCTCAAGAGTTGGGGCAAAATATTCAATGCCAATATTATCAAGTCGCTGGGTAATAGAAGAAAAAATACTTGAAGTATTCCAAAGGCCATGAATCAATATGATAGGATTTCTTTTTTCCAATACTTTAATTATTTTCAAGAATTCTTACTATTGAGACCTTTCCATCGAAACCTGTGATTGGAGGATTGCATTTTGTCAAAATAATTTTAATTTTAGAAATGTTAAATTCCTGATCAATGATTTCTAAAATTGCGTTGGAATATTTTTCGATTGTATAACAATATATTTTCTTTGATTGATCTTTTAAAATTTTAACTAATTTTGAATAGTCAACTGTTTTTTTTATATCATCATTTACTGTACATTTTTCAAAATCAGTCCACAAAAATATATCTAAAATAAATAGTTGTCCTAATTCCCTTTCTTCATCAAGCACGCCAACCCTAGCCCAAAGTTTAATATCCTCAATTTTTAAAAAAGTTTCCATCTTTAAAAGTTTTAAAGATCTTTATGTGTATAAATAGCCTTTCCTGATGTGAAATCATCAACTATATTCCCATCACCTTTTAGGAAATATTTATAAGTTACCAAACCTTCTAGACCTACAGGTCCCCTAGGTGGAAGAGTTTGAGTAGATATACCAACTTCAGCTCCGAATCCATATCTAAACCCATCTGCAAACCTAGTAGAGCAATTATGAAAAACACCTGCACTATCAACTAAATTCATAAATTTATTGGCAGTATTTGAATTTTCAGTAATTATTCCATCTGTATGTTTTGAACTATATTTTTGAATATGTGTTATTGCTTCCTCGAGATCATCAACAATTTTTATCGATAAAATTAAATCCAAATATTCAGTTTTCCAATCTTCTAGACTAGCCTTGTACTTTAACCCTAATTCAACTGATCTCTTATCTCCAATTAATTTAACATCATTAGAATTAAAGAGAGGGATGGCCTTTTCTAAAAAAGCTGGTGCGATATCTTTATGGATTAATAAAGTTTCGATAGCATTACATGCTGCAGGATATTGAATTTTGCTGTCCAAAGCGACTGATAAAGCCATCTCTAGATTTGCCTCAATATCTATAAACAAATGACAAATTCCATCGGCATGTCCTAGCACAGGTATTCTTGTATTCCCCTGAATAAATTTAACTAATTCATTACTTCCTCTTGGAATTATTAAATTAATATATTTCTCAAGATTTAACATCGCCATGCTATCTTTTCTGCTTGTTAGTAAACATATTGCATTTTTATCAAGACCTGATTCATTTAAACCTTCTTGCAACGCTTTCACTATTGAAGTATTCGTTAAATTAGCTTCACTACCACCTTTTAGCATTACTCCATTACCTGATCTTATTGCTAAAGAACTAATCTGCATCACAGCATCTGGCCTTGATTCAAAAATAACTCCTAAAACTCCAATTGGCACAGTTTTTCTTTCTAAGATCAATCCCTTTGAAAGCTCTCTTTTTATTTGAACTTGATTTACAGGATCAGCCAAGTCTCCAACTTTTCTTACTCCTGCAATTCCTGAATTTAATTTTGATTTTGATAACTTTAATCTAGAAAGTAAAGCCCTAGAAATACCTTTTTTTTCTGCACTTGAATAATCTGTATTATTAGCCTCTAATATTTCTTTAGAATTTTTTTCTAGATAATCAGCCATAAAATTTAAGGCTTTAATTCGATTTTGATTTTCAGTCTGACTTATTTTAATTGATGCCAAGCGAACTTTCTCAGCTTTTTCTAGAAGATCATTACCTGGTTGAGGGACTTCAAAGATATTAGCCATAAAATTTTTTAGATAATTTAATAATAATTCAAATTAACGATTCTTTAAAGTAAATTTCTTTCTGAGTTAATATCTAAAAAATAATTGCACTTGACTTTTCCAATCCCCATTGGAATCAAAAGATCCTAATAATTCTAAGTTTGGATTTGCCTGAAAAGTCAAAATTCCTAAAGGTGAAATATCATCTCTACCTGGAACAGTTTGAAAGGCAAAATTTATCGCATCATTAATATCAAGTCCAATTTCGGCTACCCAAGCTTGAGAAGAAAATTCCTCATTAGAAGATGATTGACCATCATTTTCTATATCTAAATTTTCATTGGAGAAAATACTATTAAATGAATCATTATTTTCTATTAACGCTGGATATAGAGATAACTGAAATCTTTCACTAAATGCATCAGCATTATTAAGTTGAGAAATAAATGCTCTATTTATTAAATTTGCAGAGTTACCTCCAATCAAACCAATTATTTGTGATCTGTTATAACTTGGCGTGCTCCTTAATTGAATTCTTCTATTTTCATCTGCAAAAGATAATTGATCTAAAAATCCTTCATAAGATGCTTCAATTTTGATGAGCCTTGAATTGCCAATCCCAAATGATCCCAAACTAGTAGAAGTCGCATTAACATCAAGATCATCTGAGAAGTTTGAATCCTGATTATTTTCACTTATAGGTATTATAGAATCTGGAACTTTACTAACCAGAGAAAAATTAATAAATGGAACAACGCCACTTCTTGATGCAAATAAAATATAATTGTCTTTATTTTTATCAAGTTTAAATGGAGTAGTATATAGATTAGCTCTACCTTTTTTAAGATAAATTAGACCTCTAGCATTTAAATCTTTTCCTACATCGCCATTAATAGTAAGGTCTAATTTGGTATCTAAATAAGCTTGAACTATCTCTGAATATTGAAGTTTAAAATCTGGACCAAGTTTTAATTTAAGATTATTAAAACTTAAATTACCCAAATAATTTGGTAAATTTTCACCTAAAAGAACAGAATTTAAAATTGTTTCATTTGAAATTATTTCAATATTCTTTTCATTATTCCAATAAAGTTCTGGCCAATCTTTTTCATCCTCTTTTCGAATAAGATTTTTTCCTTTTTTATTATTTTGATTGGTACTATTTAAATTAATAAATCCATTGTTAAAAGATAGAGATCCACCCAAAATAGGACTTTCAAATGATCCATTTAAATCTATATCTGAATCTATTAAAAAATTAAAATTATCTTTCTTTAAATTAAATCTATTCGTTATCAAATTAATTTCTGCCTTCTCGGAATTATTCTTAATATAAAAAGGCAAAGAACCCTTTATAAAAATTTCTCCAGAATCTTCAGACTTAGCTTGAAGATTATTGATCTCTAAAGAATCAAAATCAAAAATTATTATGCTATTAATATCTTTTATTATATTATTGAAAAAATCAATTTCAGAATCGTTAATTACTACAAATCCATTTAATAGAGGTTTATTTAAGGTACCTTTTAGAATAATCCTAAGATTCACATCACCTTCTTTAAAGGTAAAGTATTCATCAGCAAAAATATCTATTAACTCAATAAATTTTCCATTGCCAATCAATCTTAGATCTAAGTTATCTGATTTATTTATAGGTATTGAGCCTTCAATATTAATTGGAATTTCAGAATCATTTATTAGAAGGGAAAAATCAATATCAAAAACAGAATTATCAAATTCAACTAGTCCTTTATCAAATATTATTGTTTTATTTTTAATTAATGAATTATTGGAAGAAATTTCACTAGAGAAAGATTTCGTATCAAGATCATAAAATAAATTCATATCTATCCCTCCAAGAAAATCTCTTGGTTTATTTAAAAAGATATTTGCAGTACTTAATGGCAATTTATTAATTATTAAAGAACCTTTACCTGTTAATAATCCTCCTTCCAAATCAATAGAAAATTCCTCTTTATTATTCTTGTAGTCATCTTTAGGTAAATCAAGATAGCCATTTAATTTTGCATTCAATTTATAATTTACTGGTCTATCGCCCTGAATAGTAATTTTTCCATTGTATCTACTTCTAAATTTATTTAAATATTTTTGCAAATTTAATTTGTCCTCTAGCACATTACTATTGTCAATAAAGTTATTTATAAAATCGATCCTCTCCTTAAATGATTTATTAACATTATTTATTTCCAAATCATTCAAAATATTCGTTTTACTTATGGGAATAACTTTTTTATTATCAAAATTAAAAATATCAACCGCCGTAAGGATAGTCCAACTAGTGCTTACATTCGTGAATTCTGAATTAATAAAATTATTTTTATTTGAATCATATTCGACTTCAATAACTCCTCCATCAATTGGATACAATGACGAATTTATATAAAAAGATTTATCTTTGACGGTGAAATCAAATAATGAATTGGCTAGATTAATATTCCCATATTTACCTAAACTCCAAGCAATTCGCCCATCAAGGTATGACTGATCTGACGAATATGATCCCTTACCATTAATAATTCCATTAATCCTATCGAATTGATTTTTGTCTATAGATAATTCAAGTTCGTCAAGAGGAAAATTATCCGCTCGCCAATTATAACCATCATCCTTTTTAACTATACCTATAGTACCTTTATTTGAGTTAAAAACTCTTATGAAATTTGCATTATCTATTTTAAGATCAGAATCAAACTTGATTGAGAGAAATGATGGGATTGGAGAATATCTATTTTTCATATTTAACAGAAATGCATTATTTTCATTTTTAATATCACCCTCCCATATTTCTCTAATTCGGATTCCTTTAAAGTGCGGGTAATCAATATTAAAGTTTATCGAAATATCAGGATCAGTAATTTTTCCTTTTAATTCTCCTTTAGCAGTAATGAAACCTCTTATATCATTTTTTCGGAAAATATTTAAATTCGATAATTGAGTTCTATTTATTTTAAAAATGGTATTTATATCACCAAAATTAATACCTCTTCTATCAAACCAAAATGGAATATTACCCGATAATTGGATATCTGGATTAAGGCTATTAATGTAACCAATACTTCCTTTTAGATCAATATTATTGGAACTTCTATTAAAGGGCATTTTTAGATTAAAATTGGAAGTCAAAGTTCCATAATTTAATTTTTCTGAATTACCAATTAAATTATTATCTTTACAAAAAAAACTAGTCGCATCTGAATTTATATTCTCTGAAAAAGCTTCCGATTTTATTTTTAAATTAGTAAAAGAAAATCTTCCTTCACAAAATGTACGCTTTGATGATTTATTAAATTTAAAGTTAGATTTAAAATTTCCTTTTTTAAATCTAATTTTTTTATTCCCAATAATATATTCATAATTCTCAAGATCTAAACTCCTAGAAAATAACTCAAGAGATAAAAAGTCTTTATTTAATTTTGTATTAAATTTAAATTTTAAAAACCCTTTTTCATCAAAATTTGATTTTACATTTGCAATAATTTCTTTATTACTGGACTTATAAATAACGTTACCTTTAACTTTTGTTTTTAATCCTGATTTTTTAAGATTTAGAATTGAATATTGATTTAAGTTAAAGTTCAATTCATACTTCGATTGTGATTTTTTTGTAATTTGATCATTTTTATAAGATTCTTCCCTTTTAAAAAAATCCCTATCTATATTTATAGCGGCTTCCTTGGGACTTATTTTTACAACCCATTTCTGTTTTAAAAAAGATCTAAAAGGCATAATGCCCACATATACATTTTTAGCTTTAATTTCAGAATCTATATTTTTTTTATCATTAATTTTTGAATTACCCACAGAAATACCTAGAAATCTAATCCCGACATAATTACCTAAATCAACATTTTTATCTAAAAGATTCTCAATACTTTTTTCAAGTTCTACTTTCCTAGAACTATAAGTTTCTTCTAAAAAATTATTTAATAAAAAATAGCCTAAAAAACCTAAGGGTAAAAGCATCCCAACTAAAAGGATCTTAGTATTTAAATTTAGAGATCTAATTTTTTTCAAGTTAGAGCCCAAAAATAGAGTAGGCTTACAAAATATAAGAAATTAATCAGGTCAAAGCCACTAAATGTCTTTTTTTGAACTATTAGAGAACACGCCCAAAATTTTTGGATTCTTTGGAATATTTCTTTTCATTTGCGCCATAGCAGCATTTATATTTAATTTTGGTTTTAAATTTCGAATAATTGGAGCAACTATCTTTTCATTATTGCTTTCTTTGAGTAGTTGGGCATTTATACAAAGTTACTCTGAAAAGGTTGTAATACAAGGTGCAAAATATGTTCCAATTGTTTATGACAATGGGTTTGATTTGATTATTGCTAAAGCAGATGATGACTTTCCAGAAGAATCTATTGAACCAACTTTAGAACAATTATCGGAAAACTTAAGGAAAGGTAGCAGATCTGGTGCGAATGTAAAAATAAAGATAAGAAAACTTGAAAAAATTACAGATGGTGTAAGTAAACCAATGGTTATAGGAGAAGTTCAGAAAAATGTGAAAATGAATTAGTCTGTTAAAAAATGGAAAGTAAAACCTTTTTAGATTTTTTGCCAAGTAATTTTAGACATGAGAAATCTTTTTTTATTCGAAATAATCTAACTGACTTTGAAAAATTAAGTAATCTTTCAGACTTAGACATAAATGAGATTCAAAGAAAATCTTCACTATGTACATTGAATAATCTAAAGAAAATTAGAACTATAGCTATTTTTAAAAAAGAAATTGGAATTTCTCCACCGCAAGCATATCTACTTTTACATTGCGGTATATCTTCTCTTAAATCATTATCGCTATCTACTCCTTACGAATTAGAACGCAAAATTGGTAGATTAGAAAGAATTCTTAGAGTAAAAACTAAGACAGATACAACTTTTACTCTCTTAAACGAATGGATTAAAAAAGCTATTCAAATCGACAAATCTATTTGAAATCTTGGATAAAAAAAATTTTTAATGTAGAATTTAGAAAAAGTTAGTGATAATGAAACCTTTGTTATTTCTGTTATTTTTGTTTTTCAACTCTTCATACCCTGTTTTAAGTCAATCTAACTTATTGGAAACTGTAAAAAAGAATCCAAAAGAAGCTGAAAATTTATGTAAAAAGTTTAAAGAGTTTAATTCAAAAGGTATTTCAGCCAGTTCTGATACAGCTATAGAGTATGTATCAAACAAAAAAAAGTTAACTCCCGTTAACGCAGAGATCTTTTCTATTTACGTCATTGGGCTGCACTGTCCAGACATTATCTAAAGCCTAAATGTCTGGTTCAAGGTGGGTTGACAAGTCTCTAGTACTTAGAGATGGTGTAAGACTTATTTCAAGGATTTGGTTACCTAATAGTAATGGGCCATGGCCTGCATTATTAATGAGACAACCTTATGGCAGGGAAATAGCTTCAACTATTACTTATTCTCACCCTGAATGGTGGGCTTCCAAAGGGTATATGGTAATAATTCAAGATGTTAGGGGTATGGGTTCTTCTGAAGGAGTTTTTAATGGTTTTTCTCAAGAAGCTAGCGATACTTCAGAAACACATGAATGGGTAAGGTCTCTAAAAGAATGTAATGGGAAACTTGGCTTATATGGCTTTTCATATCAAGGATTTACTCAACTAACTGGTGAATTAAATTCAAAGCCGCCCGATTGTTTATCTCCAGCAATGACAGGGATGAATATCAAAGATCATTGGTGCTCAGATGGAGGAGCATATTGGTGGCATAACAATATTGCATGGGGACTTCAAATCGCAGCCCTAAAAATGAAAAGAGAAAATAAATTGCTTGAGTGGGGAAAGATAAGATTAGCCTTAGAAAATAAAAGTTACTTAAGGGAAGGAATTGATACTTTAAAAAAATATGATCCTAATAGCTTTGTTTTGGAATGGCTTAAAAATTTAAATAATGCTTACCCATTTGAAGAATTTAAACCAATTTCAGCATGGATTAGACAACCTATGTTAATTGTTGGAGGACTTTGGGATCCACATTTAAAAGGTGCCTTTGATCTTTATAAAAAATCTAAAGAAGCTGGTGGAAGCCCAGAGATTATTATTGGGAATGCGACACATTTAAATTGGTGGGAGGGATCACAAGAATCTTTATTAAAATTTTTTGATAAACATTTAAAATCAGATGAAAAATTTAATTCTAAGAATTTTAAAGACGAGAAAAAAATATGGAACATTTCATTAAATAAATGGGAAGAATTAGATAATAAATTCCACCCTGAATTTATTTTTGGGCTCAAAAGCGATGGCACAGCAAATGTAGAGGTTGAAGATGGGAGCCTTACCATAAATTCAAAAGGATCAGGATGGTTCGCAATTGTTAATGACCCATGGAGACCTACTCCATCAGACGGTGGACATTTAGGACCAAATCCAGGAAAGTTTAATAGAAGTATTATTGATAAACGCCTGGATGTAGGTGTTTTTCAAACAAATTCTTTTGAAAAAGATCAATATTTAAGAGGAGTTCCCTCATTAGAAATCCAAGTAAAAAGTGATCAACCCAATTTCGATATCTGCCTTGCTTTATCTCTAGTTGAAGAAGGTAATGAAAAGGTGAATCAATTTTCAACCGGATTCTTAAGGGTTAAAAACTCCAAAATAAGTGAAGAATGCATTTATCAAATAACAATGCAGCCAACAAATATTTGTTTGATTAAAGATAGCAAGCTTCGCTTATCTATATCTGCAGCAGCTTATCCCGCTATTGGAGTTAATCCTGGATTTGGGGATGGTAATGTTGGAGCGCCTTCAGCAAATCATAGAGTTATTACTCTAAGTTTTTGCCTTAACAAAACATTTATGAAAATGACCCCTTTTTTTAATAAATAATTATTTTTTTGGTTAATCATTTGATATTATTAATCCTTAATATCTACCAGTCATGATCGAGACAATTCAAGCAGACTGGATTAAATCAGAAGCTATCAACCTAGAAAATTGTTGCAATGATAATCCATTAAAAATATTAGGTCCTCATTTTTATGAAGAACAATGGGTAATTAGGGTATGGATGCCTGAAGCCGACGAAGTTAAAATAAATTTTAAAAACAATACCTATAAGGCGGAAAGCATAAACCATAAATGGCTTTTTGAAGCTATCCTGCCTGAGAATCCAAATTATAATTACGAAATAAATATTTCACGAGGGGGGATCACACATACACAAAATGACCCTTGGTCATATAGAGAAGAGTGGATGGGAGAAGTTGATAGACATCTTTTTGCAGAAGGTAATCATCATCATATTTGGGAAAAAATGGGAGCACATCTCATTGAAGAAAATAATCAAAAAGGGGTCATGTTTTGCATTTGGGCTCCAAATGCAAAATCAATCTCGATAATTGGAGATATAAATTCTTGGGATGGAAGACATCATCCAATGCAAAAAAGATTAGGGGGAATTTGGGAACTATTCATGCCAACAATGCAAGAGGGCGACACATATAAATACGAAATAAGAACACAACAAGGTCATATTTATGAGAAAGCTGATCCATATGGCTTCCTTCATGAAATCAGACCTCAGAATGGTTCAATAGTTTCAAAATTGAAAAACTTTAATTGGAATGATAGTTCTTGGGTTTCAAATAGAGATTCTTCAAGTCAAATTAACAAGCCAATTTCAGTTTATGAAATGCATTTAGGAAGTTGGCTCCATGAATCAACAGATAATAAATTTCTGGAGGACAATGGTGAAGCAAGAGACCCAGTGCCTGCAGCCGATTTAAAACCCGGGACAAGATTATTAACTTATCCAGAAATAACCGAGAAACTCATCCCTTATGTAAAAGATAGAGGATTTACTCATATTGAACTAATGCCAATATCTGAACATCCTTTCGATGGTTCATGGGGATACCAAGTTACAGGCTGGTATGCACCAACAAGTAGATTTGGCACCCCAAATGAATTTAGAGAGTTTGTTAATAAATGTCATGAAGAGGGCATAGGCGTAATTCTTGATTGGGTGCCTGGTCATTTTCCAAAAGATAAGCATGGTTTAGCATTCTTTGATGGTTGTCATCTTTATGAACATGGAGATTCACGCATAGGTGAACACAAAGAATGGGGAACCCTAATATTTAATTACAGTAGAAACGAAGTAAGAAATTTTTTAGTAGCCAACCTCGTTTATTGGTTTGAAGAGTTTCATATTGATGGCATAAGAGTAGATGCTGTAGCTTCAATGCTTTACAGAGATTATCTCCGTCCAGATGGAGAATGGATACCCAATGAAAATGGAGGAAATGAAAATATAGAAGCCGTTAAATTTCTTCAACAAGCTAATCATGTACTCTTCCAACATTTCCCAGGTGCCCTTTCTATCGCTGAAGAATCAACAACTTGGCCAATGGTAACAGAACCCACTGACATGGGCGGGTTAGGGTTTAACTTGAAATGGAATATGGGATGGATGCACGATATGCTCGATTATTTTGAAATAGATCCTTGGTTTAGGCAATTCCATCAAAACAGTGTAACTTTCTCAATAACATATAACTATACGGAGAACTTTATGCTTGCTCTTAGTCATGATGAGGTTGTCCATGGGAAAAGTCATCTTTTGCATAAAATGCCTGGTGATGACTGGAAGAAATATGCAAACACTAGAGCTTTACTAACTTATATGTGGACCCACCCTGGTAAAAAAACGATATTTATGGGAATGGAATTTGGACAAAGACAAGAATGGAATGTTTGGGATGATCTGCAATGGGAGTTACTAGAGTTTGAGCCTCATAAAGGTATCAGAAACTTGATTGATGACCTCAACGCACTTTATAAAAATGAACCTGCATTATGGAAAAATGACTTTGATCCTTATGGATTCCAATGGATAGATTGTAATGACAAATCTAATTCAGTTATAAGTTTCATGAGAAGAGAAAACGATACCAATGAGTGGCTTGTTGTTGTTGCTAACTTTACACCTAATACTCATGGGTCATACAAAGTAGGTGTTCCTGTAGAGGGTTTCTATAAAGAAATATTTAATTCAGATGGCTCTCGATACGGGGGCAGTAACAAAGGAAATATGGGGGGTAAAGAAACTATAAATTACAATATTCATGATTATCAAAATGCTCTAGAACTTGCTTTGCCCCCATTAAGCGTGAGCATCTTCAAGCATCAATCAAAAAAATAAGAAGGCTCATTTAACTTAGTGCTTCATATAAATGTTCATATAACGCTTTTGCTCTGCTTTACATTGTAAGATTTTTAAGTTGGATTTTAATTTTTTTTTTAAAAAATATCGAATTGAAAAATGGGTCAAGATTTACCACTACTACTTTCTGCCGCATTAGGTAAAAAAGTAACTAGGCCTCCAGTATGGATGATGAGGCAAGCAGGAAGATATATGAAAATCTATAGAGATTTAAGGGAACGTTACCCAAGCTTTAGAGAGAGGTCTGAAAATCCAGAACTATCATATGAGATTTCAATGCAGCCTTTTCATGCTTTCAAACCGGATGGTGTGATCCTTTTTTCAGATATTCTCACACCTCTTCCAGGGATGGGCATAAATTTTGAAATAATAGAAAGTAAAGGTCCCATTATTGAGGACCCAATAAGAACTCTTAAACAGGTTGAAAATTTAAAAGAATTAAATCCAAGTGAGAGTTTAAGTTTTGTTGGGCAAGTTCTTTCTTCACTAAAAAAAGATGTGAATAATGAGGCAACTGTTTTAGGTTTTGTTGGCGCACCTTGGACTCTTGCTGCATATGTAGTTGAAGGTAAAAGCAGTAAAAATTATTCTTTAATAAAATCAATGGCTTTTAATGAACCAGATTTACTTCATAAACTTCTTGATCATTTTGCAAAATCTATTGGTGAATATCTTAAATATCAAATAAAATCTGGAGCGCAAGTAGTACAAATTTTTGATTCATGGGCAGGCCAACTAAGCCCACAAGATTACGATATCTTTGCTGGGCCGTATCAAAGAAAAGTTGTTGAAATTGTAAAAGCGGCATACCCTGAAACACCAATAATTCTTTACATTTCAGGAAGTGCTGGAGTCATAGAAAGAATGGCAAAAACTGGAGTAGATATAATCTCATTAGACTGGACAGTTGATATTGAAGAGGCTTGTAAAAGAATCCCTAGTGGGATAGGAATTCAAGGTAATGTTGACCCTGGCATCTTATTCGGAAACAAAGAATCAATAAAAGAAAGGATAGATAATACTTTCAATAAAATTAAAGAAAGGAAATATATTCTTAATTTGGGTCATGGGATTTTACCAGGGACTCCAGAAGAAAATGCTCAAACATTTTTTGAACATGGGAAAAAACTCATTTACTAGTCAAAGTCTTGGCATATAAAAACTTATTAATCACAGGTGCGAATGGATGTGTTGGCCAATATTTAGTTGATTGGTTTTTAAAAAACACAAAATTCAGGCTTTATCTCATGGTAAGAGACAAAAGTAAGTTGCCAATTTCTGTTCAAGAAAATAAAAAAGTCAAGTTAATGGTTTGTGATATCAGGGAATCAAATAGGTATAAAAAGGAAATTAGTCAAATTAATTACCTAATACATACTGCTACAGCTTGGGGAGATCCAAGAAGAGCCTATGAAGTAAATATTAAAGCTTTTGAAGAATTACTTGAAATGCTTGATATTGAAAAGTTAGAAAAAATTATTTATTTTTCAACAGCTAGTATTCTTGATACCAAAACAGAGTTAATGAGGGAATCATTGATTTATGGAACAGAGTACATTCAAACAAAATATGAATGCTTCCAGAGACTTAGAAAAAGCTCATTTGCAGAAAAAACATTCGCCGTTTTCCCTACCTTGGTTTTTGGAGGAAATCTTGAAAAAAAAAGTAAATATCCTGTGAGTTATTTAACTAGTGGATTGAAAGAAATTGGGAAATGGCTTTGGTTAGCAAGATTTTTAAAACTCGATTCTAAATTTCACTTTATACACGCAAATGATATCGCCCAGATTTGCGGGTTTCTAATTAAAAATCATAAAGAAGAGCAATACAAAGGCTTTAGAAAATTTGTCCTAGGTCAGAAATTCATTTCAATTGATGATGCCATAATTACACTTTTAAAAAGACATAATATGAGGAGATTTTTTGCGATACCGCTTACAAAAAAAATTCTAAAAATATTATTAAGAATTCTCCCCATCCAAACTACTCCTTGGGACAGCTTCAGTATCAAAAAATATGACTTTAATCATGTTCCCATCACTAATCCTGAGACTTTCAAACTTAAAAGTTATGCCAAGTCACTGAATGATATTTTAAGGTTATCTAAGTTACCAAGCTGTAATAACAATTAAAATTCTCGCAGTTAGGTTACCAAAGCCTTGTAATATATATAAATAAGCAAATTTTAATTATGTTACGTTCAATCTTTGCAGGGTTATTTGCAATAGTTTTAACTCTAGGTCTAGGTATTTCATCAGTTTCAGCTAAGACAGTTGAAGTAAAACTCGGAACGGATGCTGGAATGCTTGCATTTGAACCAAGCACAGTAACCATTACTGCTGGTGATACAGTTAAATTCGTCAACAATAAACTTGCCCCTCACAATGCTGTTTTTGATGGGCATGAAGAATTAAGTCATGCAGACCTAGCTTTTGCTCCAGGAGAGTCTTGGGAAGAAACATTTGATACTGCTGGAACTTATGATTACTATTGCGAACCACACAGAGGCGCTGGCATGGTAGGTAAAGTTATTGTTGAATAAATCTTCTAAATAGTTAAACACTTTTTTTACTTAATATTTATTGCAGTAATATTTAAATTTTGATTGATGAAAATATTTCCAAGCGAATTTTCAAATTCTGCTTGGAAATATTTTATTTTTGCCAAAGAAATTGCTTATAAAAATCATCAACAAAACGTAGACTCTGATAATTTATTATTAGCTCTGATAAAAGAGGACAATTTTACAAAAAAGATCTTAAAAAATAATAATATAAATCTAAAAGATCTTGAGAGGGAAATAATTTCTTCATTAAATGCCAAGGCAAAAATGAAAAATAAACAAGATAATTTATATATTGGTGACACTCTTCACAAAATATTTTTGAGGGCAAATGATATTAAAAATAATTTAAATGATGTAGTGATATCAACAGAACATTTAGTTTACGGTTTGACTTATGATGATAAATATGGGTTTCATATTTTAAATCAAAAAGGTATTCCAGAATTTCTTGAAACTATAAAGAAAATGAAGTCAGATCCGTCAGTAAAAAATGAATTTAATAGTTCTAATGAGTCTTTGGAAAAATATAGTATTGATCTAACTCAATCTGCACGAGATGGGATTTTAGACCCAGTTATTGGTAGGGATGAAGAGATTAGAAGAACAATTCAAATATTGAGTAGAAGAACAAAAAATAATCCGGTTCTTATTGGAGAACCTGGGGTTGGCAAAACAGCCATTGTAGAAGGGTTAGCCCAAAGAATTGTTAATGGCGATGTACCTTCTGCGCTACAAGATAGGAAACTAATTTCATTAGATATGGGTTCACTTTTAGCCGGAGCAAAATATCGTGGAGAATTTGAAGAAAGAATAAAAAATATCTTAAAGAAAGTTAAAGAATCAGACGGTAAGATTATCCTTTTTATTGATGAAATTCACACGGTAGTTGGTGCAGGCGCTAGTGGAGGTTCTTTAGATGCAAGCAACCTATTAAAACCAATGCTTGCTAGAGGAGAACTCAGATGTATTGGTGCTACTACTATTAATGAACATAAACAAAATATCGAAAAAGATCCTGCTTTAGAACGAAGATTTCAAAAAATAAAAGTTGATGCTCCTTCAATAGATGATACTGTATCAATTTTAAGAGGATTGAGAGAAAGATACGAAGTTCATCATAGTGTGAGAATTTCTGATAATGCTTTAGTTGCTGCTGCAACGCTTAGCGAAAGATATATTAACGATAGATTTCTTCCTGACAAAGCAATAGATCTAATCGATGAAGCAGCCTCAAGATTAAATATGGTCATAACTTCCAAACCTGAAGAAATTGATGAAATTGATCGTAAAGTTCTTCAGTTTGAGATGGAAAAATTATCTTTAAAAAGAGAAACAGATGATTTTTCTATAGAAAGATTAAAAAAAATCAATAATGAACTTGTATCCCTTAAAGATAAACAGGCAGAATTAGGTGCTCAATGGAAAAAAGAAAAAGATGAAATTGATGAGATTAGCACCATAAAAGAAGAAATTGAATCTGTTCAATTGCAAATAGATCAAGCCAAAAGGAGTTTTGACCTCAACAAAGCAGCAGAATTAGAATTTGGAACTTTAAATTCTTTGCAAAAAAAATTGAAAGACAAAAGTGATTCGCTAGTAAATTCCAAAAAAAATGGAGATACAAGTCTTTTGAGACAAGAGGTAACTTTTGATGATATTGCAGAAGTCGTTTCAAAATGGACCTCTATTCCAGTACAGAACTTAAACCAGTCTGAAAAAGATAAACTTTTGAGCCTCGAGTCAATCCTTAAAGAAAAAATTATTGGTCAAGATTGTGCAATTAGGGCAGTTGCAGATTCCATTAAAAGATCAAGGACTGGTCTAAATGATCCAAGCAAGCCATTAGCCAGTTTTCTCTTTTTAGGTCCAACTGGTGTCGGAAAAACAGAGCTAAGTAAACTAACAGCCAAAATTATATTCGATTCAAATTCTTCAATTACAAGACTGGATATGTCTGAATATATGGAAAAGCATTCAGTGAGCAAAATTATAGGCGCGCCTCCAGGATATTTAGGTTTCGAGTCAGGCGGTCAACTAACTGAAGCTGTACGCAAAAATCCTTATTCATTGATACTTCTTGATGAAATAGAGAAAGCTCATAAAGATATTTTAGATATTCTCTTACAGGTTCTTGATGACGGAATCATTACTGATGGTCAAGGTCGTACAATCAATTTCAAAAATTCAATCATTGTTCTCACAAGTAATTTAGGAAGTCAATCAATAAATGATTTATCAGTTAGAAAAGAAGATAAAAATGAAATTAAAAAAGTTATAGATAATGAAATTAAAAAATTTTTCAAGCCTGAGTTTTTAAATCGACTTGATGAAATAGTTATTTTTAATAATTTAGAATTAAATGACATAAAAGAAATAGCAAAAATCCAGCTTCAACATTTAGAAAAAAGACTTAACAAAAAAAACTTAAAATTCAAAATTACGGATGAGGCAATTAACCAACTTGTCGAAAATAGTTTCGATCATGCTTATGGCGCAAGGCCTTTAAAAAGAATTATTCAAAAACAAATTGAGACAAAAATTTCAAATAATATATTGAATAATCATTACCTTTTTAAAGACGAGATTTATATTTATCTGGTTAATAGAGAGATAATTGTTGATTAAAAATCTATATTAAAGAATCATTTATAACTGGAAATTTAACAACTTTAATCTAAGATTTGAACCAATCAGGAATTTCCTCATAACTTGCTTTATTCGATTTATTTTCTTTTGATTCTGTTTTCCAACAACATGTTCTGCCCTTATCCTTATCCTGTAAGTATTCATTAGCCCATCTCCAGATTAATTTAGAGGTGAACTCCATTCCCACATTATCCATAATTCTCAGATCTAAAGCATCTAAGTCATGTAATTTTTCCCAGTAATTTAGCAAAGGGTCATCTTTATTTATTAAAAAAGTATGATCAAACTGCTCCTTTAGTCTATTTTCTAGGGGCTTTAGACTTGAAAAATCGACAACAAAACCATTTAGGTCTAATTTTTTTGCAGTGAACCAAAAGGTGAATGATCTTGAATATCCATGCACAAATCTGCAGTGGCCTTCATGGCGCCATTGCCGATGTGAACAGGGAAAATCCTCGTAACTTTTGCTGCATGAAAATTTCAGAGAATGAATATACATCAATTAACTGTTAGGATAATTTTTAATAAAACACATTTAGTAGGATTTAACATAACGAACATAATGACTTATTCAACTAAATTTTCGATAGAGGATCTACGCTTTGATAATTATGGATTAATCCCTGCAATAGCACAAGATTGGCTTGACGGATCAGTTCTTATGATTGCTTGGATGAACAAAGAATCTTTGACAATGACACTTGAAACCAAAAACGTTCATTATTGGAGTAGATCAAGATCCGAAATTTGGAGAAAAGGAGCTACAAGTGGAAGTACCCAAATACTTAAGGAGATAAGATTCGACTGCGATAATGATGCACTAATCCTCTTGATTGAACAAAATGGTTCAGGAGCATGTCACACTGGGGAAAAAAGTTGTTTTTTCAACGAAATCCAAATTAATCAAAGTGATAAAAAAGAGAAAAAAACAACTCCCTTCTCAAATATTTGCTCTGAATTATTCAATACAATTAACGAAAGATCAATAAATCCCTCAGAAAAAAGTTACACAAATCATTTATTAACAAAAGGCAGTAATACTATTTTGAAAAAAATAGGAGAGGAATCTGCAGAATTTATAATGGCTTGCAAAGATAATGATAAAAATTCAATCTCAAATGAAGCTGCTGATTTAATTTATCATCTGCAAGTAGCCCTTATGCATAAAGGCGTTGAGTGGAGAGATGTACTTGCTGTTCTAGAATCAAGAAGAAAAAATTAAATAATTAAAATTTATAATTAATAATTTTTTTAACCTAAAAATTTTAAAAAATAATGTTAACTAATTATTAATTAATTATTACATGTATGGCTTATTACTGAATTGACTATAAGTTGAATATATCAACAATGAGGTAAATCGTGAGTTCATTAAGCGATTTTCTTGGAGAAATAGGTCGTCATCAACTTTTGACTCCCGAAAGAGAACTCACAATGGGCAGAAAAGTCCAAGAAATGGTCGTGCTTGTTAATAGATGTCAAGAGGCAGGAGGGAAAGGCCCCGCTTGTGAATATTCCGAAGCTGAGAGAAAAAAGATCAAAATTGGTGAAAAAGCTAAAAACGAGATGATAACAGCCAACCTAAGACTAGTTGTCAACCTTGCTAAGAGATACCAAGGGAAAGGATTAGAATTACTGGACTTAATTCAAGAGGGGACATTAGGTCTTACAAGGGCCGTAGAAAAATATGATCCTTCTAGAGGACATAGATTTTCTACTTATGCTTATTGGTGGATTAGGCAAGGTTTAAACAGAGCATTGTCAACTCAAAGTAGAACGATAAGGATTCCTGTTAACATTAATGAAAAACTTACAAAACTAAGATCAGCAAAATCAAAACTTATGCAACTTAAGGGTATTCCACCCACTAGTGATGAGCTAGCTGAAGAAATGAAAATAACTAAAGAGGAAATTGACGAACTCCTTTCTTGTGAATTGAGAAGCATAACTGTTAGTCTCCAAGGTACTGTTAAATCAAAATCAGATCCTTCCGAGTTGGTTGATATTCTTCCAAGTGATCAAACTCCCCCAATGGAATTAGCCGAATTAGCCGAAAGGACAGCCTCAGCTTGGAAGTTATTAGATAAAGCAAATCTAACTGAGAAAGAAAGAAAGATAGTAAGCCTAAGATTTGGTTTAGACGGCTCAAATGAATGGAGAACTTTAGCTGAAGTTGCAAGACATATGAGTTGTAGCAGGGAATATTGCCGACAAGTTGTTCAACGTGCTTTAAGAAAACTTAGAAAAGCAGGAATACAGAATGGATTAGTTGATAGTATTAGCTAAAAATTACATTAAAAATATTTAAATTTCATTTATAAGGATGAAAGAGAATTACAAAGCCCAAGAAAAAATCTATGATGCTGAAGTTTTAGAGAGTTCAACATTTGATGAAAATATCATTATCAAGATTCTTATTAAAGCAGGAAGAACAATTGCCAAGCCTGCCTTAGAAGTTTTGGAGATGGCTTTAGATCCTTATACTCCAGCACAAGTAAGAGTTTCATTAATGGCTGCTCTAGCATATTTGATTATGCCATTTGATCTTTTCCCTGACTTTATGCCTTTAGTTGGGTTTAGTGATGATTTTGTAGCTCTCACAGCAGTACTCAGTATATGGAGCAAATACATGACTCCCTCAATAAGAGCAAGAGCAGAGAATAAGCTTAATAAGTTATTTCCTTTTTATTAAATGAGTAAATTATCTATACAGGAAGAAAAAGAACTCGTCTCCTTCATTAAAGATTGGTTAAAATCGCATAGATTTACCCAAAAAGACTTAGCAAATGAATTTAATATTAAATCGAGCAGAACCTCGGAGATTATTCTCAAAATTAAAGAATTATATAAAAAAGGGGGCATGTTCAATATTGCAAAAAATCTTATAAAGATTGAGCAAAAATGGTTAAACAATATCAATAACGATTATCGAGAAACGAAACAAACACCGCCATATAATCAATTAGATATCGACTCATTAGTAAACCAGATGAATCAAGATACTAGTAAATAAATATTATTTAAAATATTATATTTTTAATTAAAAAAGATATGAACTCTTAAAACTAATCTTTAAATAAATATCGTTTTAACTCCTAGATATGATAAATAATTGAACTATTAAAGCAAAAATATTATCTATTATTACTATAATTGGTTCTTTTTAATTAATAGTTAATAATTACTAAATTTTTTCATAAATATATTTAAAATGCCTGAATCCAGGGGTAAATATCATAATTAATCCATATACCTTTTTCCCAATATATATCCTCCTCAATGAGATCTTTCAACTCGTTTACATCATTAGCATTAAAAATTCCAAACAAATATTTGCTACATTTTGTTGGCCCTAATGTAACTAGAATATCACGATCTTTTAAGTTTTTAAGTCTATTAAGATGTTGTTCACGAAATGGTTCTCTTTTAGAAATTGCATCTTCACAGTACCATCCAAAAACTACAAACTTTTCCATTTTTAGATATAAATAATAGAATAAATACATACTAAATAATTGCACATATTACACGCAAATTGCTATGTTATTTATTACAACTTTCTTATAATTAATTATGCTAACTGGTAGCGATCTCCTTGCAAAAGTTAAAGAACTTGGTGATGTTAGCAAATCTGAGCTAGTTCGCGCCTGTGGTTATGTTTCCAGTAAGAAAAACGGAGGTGAACGCTTAAACTTTACCGCATTCTATGAAGCACTTTTAGAAGCAAAAGGGGTAAATCTTGGTGATTCTGGAGTTGCGGGTATTGGAAAAGGTGGAAGAAAACTTAGTTATATAGCTACAGTACAAGGCAATGGAAATCTTCTGATTGGGAAAGCATATACAGCACTTCTTGATTTAAAAGCTGGTGATGAATTCGAAATTAAGCTCGGAAAGAAACAAATCAGATTATTACCTTCAGAAGAATCTTAAAGAAAAGACAAATTGGTTATATTATTTTTTAATTATTTTTCAATAATTAATTCTTTTAATTAATAAATTATCTTTGTAATTATTTTTTTTGATCAGCAGCTAAACGCATTTCTTTACAAAATTCACCAACATGATCGACAACTTCTTTTTCACTTGAACTAGAAATTCTTTTTACAAATGCACTCCCAATAATTACCCCATCTGCTCCCCACTCACGAACTTTATTAACATGATCTGGAGTGGATATTCCAAACCCAACAGCAATTGGATTGCTATTTACATCTTTTAATTTAGAGATTAGACTTTCTACTCTATTTTCCATTTTGTTTCTCTCACCAGTGACACCTGTAACACTTACTAAATAAGTAAAGCCTTTTGTATGATCTGATATTTGTTTCATTCTTTCAAAAGGAGTAGTTGGGGCTACCAATAAAATTAAGTCCATAGAATTGCTACTTACTATTTTAGAAAATTTATAAGCTTCCTCTAAAGGGAGATCAGGAACTATTAGGCCAGAAACTCCAGCATTAGATGCCATCTCACAAAACTCTTCAAAGCCAAAACATAGTAATGGATTTAAGTAAGAAAAAAGGATGATGGGAATATTTAATTTACCTTTTAAAGACTCTAAAAGTTTAATTACTTTTCTTAGGCTAGTGCCTGACTTTAAGGCGCGAGAGGCCGCCACTTGAATAACTGGTCCGTCTGCAAGTGGGTCACTGTAAGGTATACCTAATTCAATAAGGTCAGCTCCATTTTCTTGTAACTTTAATAAGATCTCAGATGTTATTTCAATATTTGGATCCCCAGCCATTATAAAAGGCATCAAAGCTAATTTTTTTTTATTTTTTAACTCACAAAACATCTCATCTACCTTAGATAAAGATTCATTTTTAATAATTTGCATTTTGTTATCTTTCATGATTTTTAGATTTTTTCTATGAAAAATTTATGTATTTTTTTCTAAATCTTCCATTAGTTTCTGCTGCTTTTCCTTTGACAATGAGTTGAATTTGGTTTCTAGTTTATCATTAACAACTTTTTCATACTTTTTTCTATAACGCTTCCTTTGTTCCATAAAAGTCATTTTTCCATTTATAACTCTATAAACATAAGATGTGACCCAAGTAATAACAATCAAAATCAAAATACAACTGGAGAGAGTAGTGGCTGTAAAATTGTCGATCCCAATTTGCGGTGCAAATTTATAACTAATTAATCCTATTAATGAAATAAATAAACCTATTTGTATAACTTTTCCTTTAGTCAATTATTTACCCTTTACCACTTCCTCTTAGTCTGAGATTTAAAAATGGAGAAAATAAAATTAAACCTGGGAAGAAAAGAAATACAAGGCCATAAATTCCTAATCTTTCAAATTTGCCCATAATATTCCATCTATTATTCATCCAGTAAAATAGTAACAATGGGATAAGCAATAAATAGGCAGAAATAATTCCGATATAAGCAATTAAAGTAGCGAATGAATTATTGAAAAAACTTTCCATTTTAATTTATGGTTGCTTAGTTAAAACATAACAACTATTGGAAGTTATCGTCAGAACTAAAAATAAATAATTAAATAATGGGAGTGGGGGGACTTGAACCCCCACGAGCTAAATCGCTCGACGGATTTTAAGTCCGGCGCGTCTACCAATTCCGCCACACTCCCAAAGGAATTTGCGCTTTCTAATCGTAGCTGAAAGTAACCCATTTAACCAAGAAAAATTGGAATATTTACACTTTTAATTGTCGGATTAAATCTAATTTTTTAATTTACTATTCCTTCTACTTGCCATCGTAAAGTTTCACCTGCATGAAATGGCTTTATTTGTCCGACAATATTTTTTTCTTCAACAACATCAATATATTCTTTAATTTTGTTAGGTCTAGAAACTAATTTTAGTTTTTCTTTATTTGGTGGGACATTATAAAAATTAGGGCCATTCAAACTTGCAAACTTTTCAAAATTATCTAGAGCATCCTCCTCTTCGAAAACTGTTAAGTAGCTTTCTATTGCTACTGGCGAATTAAAAATGCCTGCACATCCACAAAAAGCCTTCCACTTCCTAAGGTGTGGAGCAGAGTCAGTCCCCAAGAAAAAACATTTTTTCCCACTTGTTGCCGCTCTCCTTAAAGCGAGTCTATTATTTTCCCTCTTAGCAACTGGTAAGCAGTAAAAATCACTATTTAAGCCTCCAAAAAACATTGCATTTCTATTTATATGCAAATGATGCGGAGTAATAGTAGCCCCAATATTATTTTCTTGCACAAAATCCACTGCATAAGAGGTGGTTATATGTTCTAGAACGATTTTTAATTTTGGAAATCTTTTGGTTATTTGAGAAAGTTCTTTATCTATAAAAACTTCTTCTCTATCGAATACATCTACTTCAGAATCAGTCACTTCCCCATGAATTAAAAGAGGCATTCCAAAATCTTGCATTAATTCAAAGATCTTATATAGATTTTCTATTTTCCTAACTCCATGACTGGAATTTGTTGTGGCATTAGCAGGATATAATTTTGCTGCAAAAAAAACATTATTTTTAAAACCATTAATTAGTTCCCCTTTATCAGTGTCATCTGTAAGATAAATTGTCATTAATGGTTCAAACTTAGAACTTTCTGGTAGCGCTTCAAGAATAGATTTCCTATAAGAAATAGCGCTATTGATTGATGTTATGGGACTTTTAGTATTTGGCATAACAATGGCTCTTCCAAAATATTCCGAAGTAAACTGAATGATATTTTTTAATACAAGACCTTCTCTTAAATGTAAATGCCAATCATCAGGTTTTATTATGTTTAAAGTCTTCAAAATTTTTTCTATTTAATCAATTTTAACAGCAAATTAAAATTGACAATAAATTATAGATATTCGAGGATAGTTATTAACCAATTATGAAATTTTTTATTATCTAAATTAAATCTTAAATATGAGTGATTTTTTATCTCCAATAATAGAAATAGTTTTAGGCGTAGTTCTACTTTTTGCTGGAGGAGAGTTCTTTATTCAAGGAGCCATATTTTTATCTTTAATTTTAGGAATACCTCAAATAGTAATTGGTTTGACAGTTGTTTCTCTTGGAACAAGCTCTCCTGAGTTGTTGGTAAGTTTGAGTTCAATTTTAAAAGGCAGTGATTCGCTTGCGGCAAGCAATGTAATTGGAAGCAATATTTTTAATGTTCTCGTTGTTTTGGGCATAAGCTCATTGATAACTCCTCTTAAAGTAAAAAGCAGAATCGTCAGAAGAGATGTGCCTCTTTTAATGGCAATTTCTTGTGCAGTTTGGGCTATGTCATCAACAGGCTTATTAACATTGCAAGCAGGGGTATTTCTAATATTTTGTTTAATCTTAAATACAATATGGGAAATCAATACCATCAATGAGAAAGGAGAGGAGACAAAAGATGCTGAACCAGAGATAGAAGAATTAAAAGATAGCCATAAAGGGAAAATGAATATTTTACTAAAGTTAATATTAGGAATATTTCTTTTAAGCTTTGGTTCAAATATTTTAGTAAATGGTTCTAAAACGCTCGCTACTCTTTTGGGTGTAAATGAAATTGTTATTGGTTTAACTATCGTCGCAACTGGGACATCTTTACCAGAATTAGTAACTTCAATAATTGCTGCATTTAAAGGCAAAACAGATCTTGCGATTGGTAATGTAATAGGAAGTAATTTACTCAATCAACTTTTAATCCTTGGAAGTTGCAGTATTTTTTCAGGATTTAAAGGTTTAGTAATTGAACAGAGTCTAATAAAAGTTGACTTACCTTTTATGCTTTTAACTACCTTTGCATGCTTACCAATTTTCTGGAGCAAAGGAAAAATCACAAGAATTGAAGGATTTATTTTGCTTAATCTTTATATTTTCTACATTCTCGATAAGATACTTTTCCTAAATGGATTTAACTTCCTTACTGAATTAAGGATAGGTTTATTTATTTACTTTGCATTACTTATAGTTTTTCTGATTGTTCAAGAAAAATTAAAATTTTTAAATTCATAATTTTATCCATACATAGTCACAAATTCTTCCGAGATAGTTGGGTGCAAAGCCATAGTAATATCAAAGTCTTTTTTTGTTATCCCTGCATTTAATGAAATTGATACCATTTGAATAATCTCAGACGATGTTTCTCCAAACATATGACATCCTAGGACTTTGTCAGTTAGCTTATGCACTACAATCTTCAACATACATTTTGATTTATTCTTTTTAAAGGTATTAGACATAGGGGTAAATTTGCATTTGAAAATTTTTATATTTTTTTCAGAGTAAATCTCTTTAGCTCTTTTCTCACTTAAGCCAACAGTTGAAATTTCTGGAATAGTAAAAACGGCCTTAGGGATATATTCATAATTTACTTTTCTTTTTTGGTCATTAAAAAAATTATCCGAAAAAACTCTCCCTTGTTCTATTGCTACTGGAGTTAAGTTTGGCTTATTTGTGATATCGCCAACTGCAAAAATATTTGCGTTGCTTGTTTGATTAAGTTCATCGACATCTAAATATTGGCCATCCATCTTTAGATTTAAAAAATCTAAATTTAAAGGCAAAAGATTTGGTTCTCTTCCTGTAGCAATAAGGATATTATTAGTTAAGAGTTTATCTCCCGAGTCTAGGGTAGATTCCAGATTTCCATTTACTTTCTTGATAGACTTTAATTGAGTATTGGAGATTATATTGATTTCAGCAAAAGTAGGTGATTCCTCTAGGCATGAAGAAAGATCCTCATCAAAACCATTAAGTAAATGTTGACCTCTAATTAATTGAGTTACTTCAGTACCTAAATTTCTGAAAATAGAAGCAAATTCACAAGCAATATATCCACCTCCTACTATTAATATTGACTTGGGAAACTTTTCTAATTCAAAAATATCATCACTAATCCATGCAAAATCTACCCCAGGAATATTTAATTTCTTTGGTTTACCTCCAACTGAAATAAGAATTTTTTTTGAACTTATTTTGTTTTTAATTTTCTTTGTGTTTGAACAAATAATTTCTAATTCATTTTGAGTAATAAATCTTCCTAAGCCTTCAAAAATAGTTATATTCAACTTTTTTAAAGAATTTCTATGTAAATTACTTAATCTAGAAACCTCCTCTCTAACATTCTTCAACAAAATATTTGATTCAAAATTGATACCTTCATTTTTTAATCCATATCCTTCAGAAGAATCCATATTTTTTTTACTTTTAGCTGCATAAACCATTAATTTCTTAGGCACACATCCCCTTATCACACAAGTTCCTCCTATTTGATTTGCTTCTATGATTGCGACTTTTGCTCCATAACTAGCCGCACGTTTAGCCGCCGCGAGTCCTCCAGATCCAGCGCCAACAACAATTAAATCAAATTCAAATTCCAAGACTTTTTTTAATCAATTATTATAACGTTAGTTTATAGCTTATATTCAAAAAATGAATGGGATTTTGACATGGGATGATTTAAATAAATTTGAAGTTGAGGATCTTGATAGAGTCCATGGTATAAATAATTCCTACTCAAATTTAAGATTATTTGGACATAGTGAAAATGATGTATTAGTTACCCTCTATAGGGATAGGCATTCTTGGTGTCCTTACTGTCAGAAGATATGGTTATGGCTTGAATTTAAGAGAATTCCGTACAGAGTCAAGAAAATAAATATGTTTTGCTACGGCCAAAAAGAAAGTTGGTTCCTTGAAAAAGTTAGATCGGGGAAATTACCTGCAATTGAACTTAAAGAGCAAGTTATAACTGAAAGCGATGATATCATAGCTTTTTTAGAAAATGAATTTGGAGCACTTGGATCTTTTATAACATCTAGTCACCTTATCAAAATTCGAGAGTTAGAAAGAGAAATTTTCAGATCCTGGTGTAATTGGCTCTGCCGAGAAAGCTTTAATTTTATAGATAACTCTTTTAGAAAAAAAAGATTTAAAGAATCCATTTCTAAACTAGATAAAATCTTAAGTAGCTCAAAATCAGGATTTGTTGATCCATCAGTTTCTAACACGGATGATATAGAGCCTGGTGTTGGAGATATAATTTTTATTCCCTATATGGAGAGAATGAATGCATCACTTATTTATTATAAAGGGTTTAATTTAAGATCTAATTACCGTCATGTAGATAACTGGCTTACCCTTTTTGAAGGGACAAGTGCTTATAGAGGCACTCAAGGAGATTTTCATACTCATTCTCATGATTTACCTCCACAAATGGGAGGATGCTATAAAGAAAGCAACGAACAACAGATTACTTTCTCTAAGCTAATAGATACTGGGGAGGGTTTAGGTAATTATGAATTAAACCAAAATTATGAGTCAAAATACTATGCGACAATTGCTCTTAAAAGAGTGATAAAGCATAAAGACAATTTACTAAAGGTAAACCCATACAATAAAGAATCCTTTGACGAATCATTGAGATCAGCTTTGAGCCATATGATCACAGGTGAAGTATTAATCCCTAAAAAACTTTCAGGAATCTCTCTAAGATACTTAAAAAATAGAATCTCAGTTCCAAGAGATATGCCAATTATTTCAGCAAGGTTATTAAGGCAATCATTAAACAAAATTGAATCGCTTAGTGATATCAATGAAATAGATAAGATACCTTTCAGGCATAGATATGATCAAGATCCTATAAATTTCATTTCTAGTTATTAGTAAAACTATAAATTTTTTCTTGAATCTATTTGAAGTAAATCTCTTATTTTTTGAACTTGACTTGCAATATTTGGATCAATAGATAATTTTTTTTCAACTTGTTCAATAGCATACATAACTGTTGTATGATCCTTACCCCCAAACTCATCTCCAATTCTTGGTAGGCTTAGATCCGTACCATGTCTCATAAGATACATTCCTATTTGTCTAGCTTGACTTACTGGTTTTCTCCTACTTGAACTGATCAATTCATCAGTAGAAACTTTAAAGAAATCTGACACTTTATTAATAACTTGTTTTGGAGTAACAACTACCCCAACACTATTAGGATCAAGCATTGGAGCAATTGATTGAACTGTCATTGGCAAGCCTGTTATTGATGCAAATGCAACAGCTCTAGTAAATGCTCCTTCCAATTCTCGAATATTCGAAGTGAATCTTCCTGCAATAAATTGAATTAAATCTCTTGGAAGACTCATCCTCTCTTGTTCTGCCTTTTTTTGAAGAATGGCTGTCCTCGTCTCAAGGTCAGGTGGTTGAATATCTGCGGTCATACCCATTGAGAACCTAGAAATTAATCTCTCTTGAATTCCCGACAATTGATTTGGTGGTCTGTCACTTGCAATAACTATTTGACTTCCTGATTCGTGAAGTGCGTTAAAAGTATGAAAGAATTCTTCCTGTGTATACTCTTTGCCTTCTAAGAACTGTATATCGTCTATTAAAATCAAATCTACATTTCTATATTTATCTCGAATAGCTGTCATTCCATCTCTTCGAATACCACTAATAACATCATTTGTAAAAGTCTCTGTAGATACATATTTAACTTTTGCTTCTGGATCTATTTCTACTCGATAATGACCTATTGCTTGCATTAAATGAGTCTTACCAAGACCTACTCCTCCACAAATAAATAATGGATTAAATTCTCTCCCAGGAGATTCGGCAACGGCTAAAGCTGCGGCATGAGCCAACCTACTATTTGGACCTACAACAAATCTTTTAAATACGTAGCGTAAATTTAAACCATTAGGATTTTTGAATTGATTTTTTAAAGAATTATTTTGGTTATTACTAGAAAAAGATCTTGTTTTATGATGAACGTTCTGTTCGTTAGGTTTATCTTCATTTGTTAAATCGCTGCTGGTATTCGTTTCAGATTTAAAAACAACTTTTACATCATGACCGCAGATTTCCTTTGCAGCTTTTTCAATAGTTTCACAATAATTCTTTCTCAACCAATCACTAGAAAATGTATTTGGGGCGATTAAAGTTAATAAGCCATTTTCAAAACAATTAAATTTAGCAGGCCTTATCCATGTCTCAAATGAAGGCTTACTTAAAGTTTTTTGGAGTGATTTTTGAACTTCCGCCCAAATAGGATTAGTTGCTTGCAAAGTTTTATTCTCTAGATTATTAATCTAGTTGGAATTTAATAATTGGCCATTATCAAATCACAAGATCACGACAAATTTAAAATTATTTAACAAAGTATCGACTAAATTTATAAAAATAAATTTTATATTTTTTAATAGGCATATAATTATTTTAAATTTCACTAAATTATTGGATAAAGCATTACTTATTATCATGGCGAAATGGCATGGTTTTGGAAGATGCAAAACAAGATTATCTAAAGATATAGGTAAAAGTAATTCGGCGAAAGTACAAAGTGTAATGACCAAACACACAATTTCAGTCGCAAAATTTCTTCAAGAAAATAAACTACTTGATATTTCTATTGCCATAACTGGTTTGGGAGTAGGAAATTGTAGAAAATGGTCTAGAGAATTAGGCATAAAAAAATTTAATTTGCAGGGGAAAGGCTGCTTGGGAGAAAAAATGAAACGGCAAATAATTATAAACAAAAAATTTTGTGCAAGACATAAGATCAAAAATATTATTTTTATTGGCACTGACCTTCCAGATTTATGCCATCAAGATTTATTGAATACTCTAAAAGAGCTTCAACATAATGATCTTATTTTAGGACCATCTAACGATGGAGGATATTGGCTTATTGGTTTATCAGAAGAAATAATGTTATCACATACATATTTACCTTTTATCAACATAAAGTGGGGGACAGAAAATGTTCTTCAAAATACAATTGATAATTTTGCTTCTAAAAAATTAAAATATAAGTTTTTAGATAAAAAAATAGATATAGATACAATTATTGATATTGAAAATAGAAAGTAATCGACTTGTCAAAAATTTCAATTATCATTCCAACTATTAATGAAGCTAGTAATTTGCCATTATTGCTTTCAGACTTATCAAGTATTCAGAAAGAGGGCGAAATCATAATTGTTGATTCTGGAAGTGAAGATAAAACTATTGATGTAGCAAATATTTATGGAGCGAAAGTATTTTTATCCAAAGAAAGTAATCGAGGTTTACAGTTAGATATTGGAGCTAAAAATTCGAAAGGAGAGTGGCTCATATTTTTACATGCAGACACAAGATTAACTCATGATTGGTTTAAAAAAATAAATTCATTTTTAAAGGGAAACAAGAATAGTATTTACTATTTTGAATTCAAAATTAATCACAAAAAGATAATTTATAGAGTTCTCGAAATTCTCGTGAATTTTAGAAGTAAATTTTTTAAACAACCGTATGGAGATCAAGGTTTGATAATTCATAGAACTACCTACTTTAAGAATAATGGTTTTAGAAAAATACCTTTGATGGAAGATGTAGATTTTTTAAGGAGATTAAACAAAAAAAAAGATTTAAAACAATTAAATTTACCTATTTTTATAAGTTCAAGAAAATGGGAAAGAACTAATATTTTTCTCCAAGCAATTAAGAACTGGCAATTTAGAAGAAGATGGTTAAAAGGCGAATCGTTAAACTCTATATATTCTGACTACTACAAAAAATGATTAATTTGCATACCAAAAAGCACATTTAGAGCCTCTAGGTTCTAATGTCCAACCTTGTCTTTTATAAAATGAAACCACTTCGGCATCGGCAAAAAGGGTTACTTTAGAAATTCCAATATTTTTCAATTCTTTTAGGACATATTTCATTAACTCTTTCCCCAATCCAAGTCCTTGATAGACAGGGTTAATAGCCACATCCCAAACTGTTGCTTCTAGAATTCCATCCCCAGTGCATCTTGCAAATCCTACTAGTCTGGGGAATTTATCATCATGACGCCATAACCCAACCACCAAAATACTGAAATCTAAAGCTCTTTTTACCCTCCTTATAGGTCTTCTGCTCCAACCAACAGTTTGCAAAAGTTGATCTAGTTCTATTAGATCTAAATCTTTATTTTTACTACATATAAATATTTCTTCTTTATTTGTTTGAGTGAACTCATAAGAATTTAAACCATAGAGATCTATCAGCTCTTCCCTTGATAAAGTGTTTGATTTTTTTATTAACGATTCTTGGTTTCTAAAAATCATTAAAAATTCACGAATCCATTTTGTTGAAGCTCAGAGAGCTGAAAATATAAACCCTTTTTCACTCTCAATTCACTATGTGTTCCCTCTTCAACTAATGATCCCGCTTTTAAGACTAAAATCTTATCAGAACTTTCAATAGTGGCTAATCTGTGAGCTATTACTAATGCTGTTCTTTTTGACAGAATTCTTTCAAGATCTTTCTGCAAAGTAGCCTCTGTAGAGGGATCCATAAACGCTGTTGCTTCGTCCATTATTAAAACAACAGGATTTCTAATCGCTACTCGAGCTACTGAAAGAAGTTGTCTCTCTCCAGAAGAGAGATTTCCCCCTCTTTCTCTTAGTAAGGTGTTCAAGCCTTCTGGTAATTTTTGTAATAAATTATCTAACCCTAATCCGTTACAAAGATTTTCTAATTCAAGATTATCTACATTGGAATTTAGTTTTAAATTATCTGCGACATTTCCACTAAAGATAAAGGTATCTTGCAAAACTACTCCCAACATATTTCTAAGAGTTGCAATAGGAATATCTTTAATATCTATGTCGTCTATTAAAATTTGGCCTGACTGAGGCTCATACAATCTACACAATAGTCTTATTATGGTGGTTTTACCTGAACCAGTTGGCCCTACAAAAGCCACATGCTCTCCTGGATTGATCTTGAAAGATAAATTCTTTATAATATGTTCTCCTTCGTTGTAGAAAAAATTAACATTCTTGAACTCAATTTTGCCCTTAAATTTTTTACTTACATTTTCAGCATTTTCTAAAAAATGTTTTGCGGATTTAGAGTCCTTAATCTGTATTTCTTCATCCAATAATTCGTTTATTCTTTCTACAGCTGTTAAACCTCCTTGTATTTGAGTAAATCTTTCTGCAAGCTGCCTAAGAGGTTCAAAAAGTCTTTGGGAATATAAAATAAAGGTTGTTAATGTTCCTAAACCAATATTTCCAGATGTAACAAGATAACCTCCAACAGCTAAAACTAAGGAAACTGCGGCAAGAGAAATCCATTCTATAAATGCCGAAATACTACTGTCATAAAATATTGTTCCATTAACTGCTTTCTTATAAGCAACTCCAGTTTTGGAAAATTTCTTGCTATTAAAAGCCTCTCTTCTGAACATCTGCACGACTTCTAAACCTTGAAGATTCTCTTGAAAATCAGAGTTTAGTTGAGACAATTCTTCTCTTACTTGATAATTGGCTCTTCTATAACGTTTTTGAAGCCAAATAATAAAATATGAAACTGGGATTTGAGTCAAAAGTAATAAAATGGCAAGCCCTCTATCAATTGACAGCATTGTCAAAGAAATTACTATCAGACTTACGAAGTCAGCAATAACTCCAACTGCCCCACTACCAAAAACCTCGGCTAAAGCATCAACATCATTTGTTAATCTCGTTAATAATTTCCCTACAGGCATTTTATCGTGATACTTAAGAGATAAAGATATTGAATGATCAAAAAGTTCTCTTCTTATTCTTGCTGTCAAACGTTGTCCCACCGCTTGGATATTGTAAGTTTGGTATCCCTGCAGAACTAATCTGAATAATACAGTTACAAATAAAGTTAGGATTATGGCATTTATTGACTGCCCAAAGAAAGTTTTACTAAGCCAAACATCTGTAGTTTCGTTCTTTAGAATAGTAATTGCTTGACCAACTAATAATGGTTGAATTGCTCCAGAGAAAGAAACAGGTAACAAAACTATCAAGATTAGATAGATTGTTTTTTTATCTTTAGTTAAATATTTACCTAACTTTTTAATCCTTCTAAAATCTTTAAAAAACATTTAGCTAATCTTCTATAAAGCATTAGTTGATTCTATTGATAAAATAGTATCTCTGAGATAATTATCATCTAACCTCATAGATAAAGGATTTCCAATTAGTCTTGCAGTCGAGTAATAAAGATCATCTATTTTAATTAAACCATTCTCTTTAAGAGTCTTTCCGGTTGCAACCAAATCAACTATTGCCTCTGCCATACCTGTAATAGGACCAAGCTCGACTGATCCTGTCAAATGAACTATTTCTACAGGAATATTTAATTCTTCAAAATAAGATCTTGCTGTTTTAATAAATTTACTTGCTACTTTACAATTCGCTGGAAGATCAGTTGGTTTTGAATAATTGCTATTTTTCTTAACCGCCAACGACATATGACAACCACCAAATCCTAAATCTAATAACTTTGCGACTTTTAATTCAGATTCTCGTAAAACGTCATACCCAACAATACCCAAATCAGCCTGACCATAACTTACATAAACAGGAACATCTCCATTTCTTACTAATAAAGCTTTGGCACGTTTGCAATTTGATTCAAAGGTTAATGATCTATTATTTTCGTCCAACGCATCTGAGAAATCTAACCCAGCTCTTTTAAAAGTTGAAATTGAATCTTTTAACAGAGCTCCTTTTGGTAAAGCTATAGTAAACATAGATCAATTTCTTCCAAGGATTCTTCATTCTAAGTTAACAATGGAATTTAATAAAGCTCGAAATATAATCGGACTTAGAGTTTTAAGTGATAACATCATTTGGTTGTTGGTAAAAGATAAATCCGTTGTGGTTGTAGATCCATCAGTTCACGAACCAGTTATTAAATATATAAATGAGAACAATTTTTACTTAGAAGCTATTTTGCAAACTCATCATCATTCAGACCATATTGGAGGGACGAAGACTCTTATTGAAAGATGGCCAAATGTAAAAGTGATTGCTTCTTCCAAAGAAAAAAAGCGAATACCTTTTCAAAATATATCTGTAGAGGATGGAGAAACTTTAAGTATTTTAGGTGAAGAAGTAAAAATAATTGAAGTATTAGGACATACAAGCTCACATATTGCCTTCTTTTTGGATGGAGAAAATCCAGTTCTTTTTATTGGTGACACATTATTTTCTGGAGGCTGTGGAAGAATTTTTGAGGGAACTTATCAACAAATGTATTCTTCACTAAAAAGAATCAAATCTTTACCAAAAAATACTCTCATATATTGTGCACATGAATATACAAAGGACAATATATTGTGGGCATTGAATCTCAGGCCAGAAGATCAAGATATAAAAAATAAACTTTTAGAAGTTGAAAAAAAACTTTCTCTTAATGAATTGACAATTCCATTTTTACTTGATGAAGAGAAGAAAATAAACCTTTTCTTAAGAGCAAAAAATTTAGAAGAATTTACTTTTTTAAGAGCAAATAAAGATTTATGGGTTTAAATAGATTGGTATCTTCTTAAACAAATGTCCCCCAAACAAGTAATTAAAACATCAAATGCTCCAGATCCAGTAGGACCTTATAATCAAGCAATAAAAGCTGGGGATTTTATCTATTGTTCTGGTCAAATTGCTATAGACCCAGCTTTAAATGAAATAACATGTTTAGGTGATATAGAAAAGGAAACTATTCAAGTTTTAAAAAATCTCGCAGAAGTTCTTAAAGCTGGCGGAGCCAAAATAGAGGATGTAATAAAAACAACTATTTACTTAACGGACTTAAGTAATTTTCAAATTGTCAATAAAATTTATAGTGATTTTTTTAATATTGAGAATCCTCCAGCAAGGGCCTGTGTGGAAGTTTCATCTCTACCAAAAGGAGTTTTAGTTGAAATAGATTGCGTCGCATTTCTAGATTAATTTCTAATTATTGAGAAATTTGAAATATGAACCAATTGTGCACCATAGTTGTATAGATTATTAGGTGATAATTCATCTTTGATCTATGACAGCAGCAAAGCTTAATATAGATGAACTAGAAGCAGGTTATCCTTTATTTTGCAAAGCTCTTAGACTATTAATTTTAAAAGGAAACTCAGTTAAAGATATAGAAAAGACAGTGTGTTGGAGTCATCTTGAAACTTTAAATAGATGTCTACCTGGTAGATATAAAGCACCAACATATTTAATGGCTTTAATCAAAAGAGATATTGCAAAGCCAAATAACTATTAAAAAAGACTAATCTTCTAAATAAAATTTATCAATATCCATTGAAAAGTCTTTTTCTTTGTCTGATATTTCTTTATTGTCTAAAAATATTGAAAGACTTACAAAATTCTTTCCGAAGCTGATATTTGGATAAATATCCCTTTCTTTACATAATTTCTCAATTTCACCCATGAATTTACTAATTTTTGAGTATTGATCAAATTCAAATCTTTTTTCAATCCTCAAAGGTGATTCTCTTTCTTTCCACATTACATTCTTTATTTAAGACTAATTACACTATAACTTCAGCAAAGTTTCTCAATAAATTTTTGAAGATAAAATTTTTAATCACTCTCCCAATAATCAATAATACCGCCAATTGTTAAATCGGTTTGAACTTCTGGATTAGGGCATGCAAATCTAGCGGCAGAGCCACTAGCAGTAAAAACCCAGTTACCTTCTCTAGCTCCAACAGGATCAACAGCAACTAATTTCTTTCCTTTATTATTTTCTAAAATTCGTAAATTCATATGACCCAACCCAGCGACTCTTTGAGTGCATACCATCCTTCCTAATACCTTCATAATTTCCACAATTTATATCCTCCTTTTTATGACTTGTCAGGATCCCAATGATCAATAATTCCAACAATCGTTAAATCGCTTGGATAAGATTTACTTCCCGCAGCTTCTCTAGCAGCAGAACTTCCAACACAAATAACCCAATCTCCTGGCTTACAGCCAACAGCATCAACTGCAACTTTATTAGAAGAACCATCTAATACAACCTGCAGATGTTTATGTTCAAAACCAGGAATCCTATTGGTAGAAACAAGTGGTTTTACAACCTTGCAAATTAACATAATTAGTGAGCCTCCTCTGTTTTTTTATCTAAAGACATTCCAATAATTTGAGCGGAATGAATGTTGTCCCTATCTCTAATAGTAGAGCAAGTATGTAACAAACCTTGATCAACTAAATTTTTATATCTAATTGATATCGCATTATTAACTCTTTCACAATCATTTATTGCCCTCTCTTTTGCGCCGGGTACTTTTCCAGAGTAATCAAATCTTATTACTACCGGAATAGGTAGATCTTGAGAAACATTTAATCCAGTAAAAATCTTCACTCCTACATCTAAATCTGGAGCCCCTTCTTCGACTGTATCTAAATGAGCAAAATAAGTTAAATTTCTGAGATGTACTTCTTTGAAACCTATACCTACTCCAATAAACCTCTCTGCATGTCCAATATCTTTATAAGAACCATTATGAAAACTCTTAACATAATCAATTTGAGAAATATTATTGACAATTAATTTATACGTAAATTTTTCCAGTCCACTGAGTTTATCTTTTGAAGATTGCTTAGAAATTGTCTGGCAAATTTCTCTTTCCGCATCCTCTTTTGAAAAATTTATTGTTGAATTATAAATTTCTAATGTAGAAATAGTTTTTTCTAAATCTATACCGCCATCGCTAGTTGATAAATGTATTTTCAATGAATCAGTGTCTGTATCAAGTCCAATTAACATTAAATCCACAGAAGCTCCGCAGCAAAAGCTATTCTCTACAGCCTCTTTGAAAGCATATAATTTATTTCTACCTTCTGCTGCAGCTAACTCGTCATTACTCCCATGAGCTGCGCATCCCTGATGCAAAGGATCTACTGAACTAAAATGATAAGTTACAACTTTTAAGTACCTGGTATCTTTATGAGCTTCATTAGGAACATTCTCTCTATATCTTTTATGTTCAGTTTTTACCCATCGATTAACAGTATTTTCAATATCAAACAGTGCTCCAGCATGGGATCTTCTTCTTACGGAACTAAAAGGTATTCTCATAACATAAGCAACTGAATGAGCTAATCTTCCATCTGAACAAGGAGTTATATCAAGTAAATGTATTCCACAATCTAAGAGAAATTTTTCAAAATCTTCTGCATCCATACTTCCAGCAGCACCTTCAAGTGGATCATTGTTAAAAAAATTGTCGCTAAGTTTCTCATGCTGTTTAAAAGCACACCATGCATATAAAGCCCTCATATCAAGAGGTTTTACCCAAGATTTATCTAATACATGGAGGGGTAAATCTATTCCTAAATTTTTTCTTGATATTTTCTGAGCCTTATTTATAAAATCTTCGTGATGTTGAATTCGAGCAATTTCCTTGAGAGTTGGAACAATTTCGTCAAAATCACTTTTTATTTTGCTTTCATACCTAAATAGATTTTCATTTTGAATATTATTGGTTAATTTATGAGACTTTCCAGAATTTTGGAAATTATTTGATTCCTTAGTTTGTTTATGGATATTTTCAGTAAAAGTTTTCATTGGAGCGGTTGGACCCAATGTGAAGTTCTTGGCTTTAGCCAGTCCTCTTAAAGGCATTATTTACTTAACCTCTTGCACCACCTGAAAAGGTAACGAGTTGTCCTTCACGAGTATTTCCACTAGATCCAGTTATCAAGAAATCTGGTTTTTCTGTTTCATCATTTCTTTTAACTTCCATAGGGGGCATTGCGCTCATAAATCCTGCTCTTGATGGATTTCGCTTTCTAGAAGAAGCCCCCTCTGTACCTGTCACCTTATCACCGCGATCCCAATCATCACCAGTTACGTTTCCCACTGATTGTCCTTCACCAGTAATCCTTGATGCGACTCTTTTTTCTGGTGTCTTTGCAGCACGGTCTGCCTCTTCAATTTCCATTTTTTGTTTATAAGTAATATTTTTATTCGGTTCGAATCTAAATTTTTCAGTACCAGTGACCTTATCAACTGCCATATCAAAAGGTCCTGTTACCTTTGATCCATTTTCATATTCATTTCCAGTAACACCTTGAGTATTTTTTTCAGAATATTTTTCTCTTGATGGTGATTTAACAGAGAATTCATTCCAAGAGTTACCTGCTGACTTTTCCGGATTCGCATAAGCAGTATCATGTGGAGGATTATCACATGCTTGTGAGAACTGATCTCCACCAACATAAGGAGTCCCTGTTAGGTTTTTACAAGCACCTTTCTTAGCACCTGTCATTACTCCGCCAATTCCTGGTTGTTGTCCTGTAAGTCTGGCATTTGAATTATTTCCAGAATTAACTATTGCTCGTGATTTCATATCTTCAGAAGTTTCATTATTACAATTCTCATTAATCTGATCTAAGCCTGCGTATGGTGTTCCTGTTAGCACTTTGCATGAACCTGGTTCATCTCCAGTTACTATTTTTGATCTTCCTGTCATAGTCCCGCTTATTAAATTTGACTTTGAAGAAAGGCTTAAACCTACTTTTCTAGCTTCTGGTTTTGGTTTTGAACCGCAAAACTTCTCATATTGTTGAGATCCTATGTACTCATCACCAGTTATATTCTTGCAACTCCCATGTTCATTGCCTGTCATATGGTCTGATCTGCCTACACCTGTACCAGTTACATTATTCCCATTAAGAGTGTTGTAACTGCCTACTTTTTCAAATGCTTTACCTTTTGGATTTGGCTCTGAGCCAAGATATTGATCCCCAGTTAACTGATGTCCAGAACCTGATTCATCTCCAGTAACCAGAGTTGATCTACCAGGCAGTGATCCAGATACTTTTAATCCATCAGTTGTATTACTATGTTTAACCTTTGAAGGATTTTTTGGAACATCACCACAATACATCTGTGATTGATTAGCAGATACATATTCAGTACCTGTAAGGTTTTTACAAGTCCCAGGTTCATCGCCTGTGACCCTCTCAGATCTACCGACTTCATTTCCAGTTACTTTATTACCTGATGTTGTAGCGGTAACACTAGATCTAAGTGGTTGTTTATAACTTGGTCTATCTTGACAAAATTGGTCAACTACTTCTGCTCCCATGTATTGAGTACCAGTGACAGTTCTGCATGTACTTGATTCATTACCTGTAGTTTTTAAAGATCTATTAGCTTGTGTTCCAGTAACTATTTGACCTGAATCAGTTTCACTTTTACCAACTTTCCAGCTAGCATCAGCAATATTTTGTTTGGCGCCATTTTTATTTGGACCACATGGTCTACATTTACCATTACCTTTTTTGCCTGTGGCACCAGTTTTACTTCTTAGTTCTCTCACTCTCTGAGAAATCTCTCTACTACTTAAATCTGGGTCTCCTCTTCTAGCTAAAGAAGCTGCACTGGTATTCTGTTTAGTTGCTGATTTACCATGCTTAGATTGAGCTTCTCTTCTCGCTAAAACAATATCTCTACTTGTATTAGTAATAGGCTTTCTCTTTTGATTAATTCTTCTCTTAACGTTAGGTTTTAGGGACTTTGATTCTGAACTAGTTAAATCCTGACTTTCTTGATTTTTACTTATGGTTGAATTAACTGTATTTACAGGACTTTCTTTTTTAACATAAGTACGGGTTCTATCGGATGAAGCTATAGCTGATTTCCCATGGGTAGACATTGCTTTTCTTCTCTCTATTACTAACTCTTTACTAGATAAAGTTATTGAAGAATTTCTGTTTACCTGAGTTTTTGGAATATTATGATTATTAGGAGAAGACTGAGTCCCAGAAATCTGTATATCTTGAGAAGATCGAACTCTATCTTTAGTAATTGAGGAATAAGCAGCAGCTTTTTTACCGCTATCACTCATCGCCTTTCTTCTTTCTAGTGCAATCTCTCTACTGGTTTTTTTTGACATAATCTTCAAATGTGAAACTCTTTTGAAAAACTTTCTCCAAAAAATTTTTGGAGAAAGATATTTACTACGATAAGTAGCTTTAACGTCCTTGGAAAACTACAAAAGCTGTTCCTTGACTTTGAGTGTAAGCATCGTATCCGATGATTCTTACATGATGATCAGGGTATGCTCTATGGCATGCCTCTAATTCGCTCACGATCAAGTTAAGATCTTTTTCCCCAAAGAATGGGAGTTTCCAATAAGACCAATAAGTTTGCATACATCCACTTGGATGAACATGCTCAATAACTGGACTCCAACCTTGAGCAATTATGTACGCAATTTGGTCATATATTTCTTCCTGGGTCATCGGTGGTAAGAAACCGAATGTTTCCAGGGTTGCAACTGTTTGATAGTCGCTTACTGTGCTCTGGAAAGGCATAATTAATCAAAATGTGAATGTAATTACTCGTAAAAACGAGATTTTAATAAGTTTGAGGAGAATAAATCTCCTCAATTTCGAAACTTGAGTTAACCCTGAACATCAAGCTTGTCGACAGTGTCAAACTCGAACTTAATTTCCTTCCAAGTTTCTAGAGCAATAGCTAATTCAGGACTATGCTTAGCAGCTTCCATAAGAATGTCTCTACTCTCTTTTTCGATTTCGCGACCAGCATTACGGGCTTTTACACAAGCTTCTAAAGCAACTCTGTTAGCTGCAGCTCCAGCAGCTGAACCCCATGGATGACCATGTGTTCCTCCACCGAACTGAAGGCAGGAATCATCCCCAAAGATCGCAAGAAGTGCAGGCATATGCCAAACATGGATACCACCTGATGCGACTGCAAATACTCCAGGCATTGAACCCCAATCTTGATCAAAGAAGTTACCTCTTGATCTATCTTCGGGAACAAATGACTCTCTTAAGTTGTCAATATAACCAAGAGTTGTTTGACGATCACCTTCTAGTTTTCCAACAACGGTTCCAGTATGTAATTGGTCTCCTCCAGATAGTCTCAAACATTTTGCAAGAACTCTGAAGTGAATACCATGCTTTGGATGTCTATCAATAACAGCATGCATAGCTCTGTGAATATGCAGAAGCATGCCATTTTTACGACACCAATTAGCTAAACCAGTATTTGCAGTAAAACCACCAGTTATATAATCATGCATGATGATTGGCATATCTAGCTCTTTTGCAAATTCAGCTCTTTCATAGAGTTCTTCAGGAGTGTTAGCAGTACAATTTAGATAGTGACCTTTAACTTCTCCAGTTTCTCGCTGAGCAAGCTTAACTGCTTCTGCAACAAACTCAAATCTTTCTCTCCAACGTTGGAATGGTTGAGAATTAATATTCTCATCATCCTTGGTTAAATCAAGACCGCCTCTAAGACATTCATATACAACTCGACCATAGTTTTTACCAGATAATCCTAATTTAGGTTTGATGGTACAACCAAGTAGAGGTCTTCCGTATTTGTTAAGTCGATCTCTTTCAACTACGATTCCGTTTGGTGGGCCACCGCAAGTTTTGATGAAAGCAATTGGGAATCTAATATCTTCTAGACGTAGATGTCTTAGAGCTTTAAATCCAAAAACGTTTCCTACAAGAGATGTTAAGACGTTTGTAATTGAGCCTTCTTCAAAAAGATCTAAAGGATATGCAATAAAAGCATAGAAAGCTTCAGGATCTCCAGGAACGTCTTCGATTCGATAACAACGTCCTTTATAAAATTCTAAGTCTGTAAGTAACTCGGACCAAACTGTTGACCAAGTACCTGTTGAAGATTCAGCGGCAACAGCTGCTGCAACTTCTTCTCTTGGAACACCTTCCTGACCTGTACATTTGAAACAGGCTAGTAAATCGGTGTCTAGGGGTACATATTCTGGAGTCCAGTAGGTATCTCTGTACTCCTTTACCCCTGCGTCATACTTCTTACTCATAAGGATAAATTTAGGTCTGTTTAGGGAAAATAATTATTGTGCAAAATTTATAAATCTTGCTTTACTTAATTAGTCCTTTTGACCAAGAAATTCACCGTTACCTAGAGCAGGTTCAACTTCTCTATGAGGACGAGCAATAATGTGAGCTGCAACTAAACCGTCACCAACTCTTTCACAAGCATCAGCACCAGCTCTTACAGCTGCGTTAACTGCACCTGTTTCGCCTCTAACTAATACTGTGACATAACCGCCGCCAACGAATTCACGACCAATAAGGCGAACTTCTGCTGCCTTTGTCATTGCGTCTGCTGCTTCGATTGCAGGTACAAGTCCGCGTGTCTCGATCATGCCGAGAGCGATACCCATTGTTTCTGTAGCCATTGTCTACTAAATACTAAATGTGGAATGTTCAATTCGAAGAATGCTTCATTAAGTACTTATAAGTCAAGCGTTTTCGACAAAATCTCCATTAATGTTTTTTCTATCATTCATAAGTTAAACTTATCACCCTTGGTACTATTGATATGTCAATACTTATGCAAATTAGTTAGTGCATCAAAACATACTGTTGTGTTAAGAAAAAATTTACATTATGTTATTTAGCGTACGAGACAGGCCCTGTCTACACAGGTGTGGAATGTTCAACCTTTCCTGTCTCCGTATCAAGCTTTGAAGTAAGATAATATTCACAATAAATTTTTATATTATTTTGAACCTTCCAGTTCTAACTATTGCGAGTGGTAATCAAAGAAAAGTATCTGAAATTTCAGAGATGCTGGATGTTTTGTCTTTAAAGGTTGAGAAGCAACCAGAATATTTAAATGTAGAAGAGACTGGGAAAACATATTTTGAGAATGCACTACTTAAAGCCAAAGCAGCTTCTCTAGAGACAAAAACTTGGGCATTAGCTGATGACTCAGGTCTTGAAGTAGATGTTTTAGATGGTCGACCAGGAATTTATTCTGCTCGATATGCCAAAAATAATGATGAGAAAATTAAAAAATTAATTAATGAACTTTCTGATAGTCCTTATAGGAGTGCAAGGTTTATAAGTTGTATGGTTTTGTGCGATCCCTCAGGAAACTTAGTTAAAGATACAACAGGAATATGCTGGGGAGAAATTCTTAAGAACCCCAAATATCCTAATGGGGAATTCGAATCTATTTTTTGGGTTAAAGAAGCTAATTGTGTTTACGGTGAGCTCTCACAATCACAACTAAATAAATTAGGTAGTAGAGGTAAAGCTGCAAAAATTATGTCACCTTTTTTAAAAAAAGAGATAGGTTTAACTTAAAAAAAAGGTTTAAATAAAAAATTCTCAATAATTTGAAATTTCTTCAATTGCTCTTATGGCAGCAGCTGCAGCCTCTTCTACATCCCCTTCTTTCCCGGCAAGAGTTAATCTACCAAAAGCTCCAACTGCCTTAACATCGACAACAGTTATATTAGAAGCCTTTTCAGCTTCATTAGCTGCTTTTAAAACATAACCAGCTGGCTCAGTTTCTAATATAAACATGCTCATTCCAGATTGAATCATTGATCCACTTCTGTTTTGTCTATTTATTAAAACTGCATGATCTGGAGTAATTGCTCGAATAACTTCAGTCCAACTCGTAGCAGGTTTTGTTCTTTTTCTAACTTCACTCCCAATAGCATCTAGAACAACATCTCCAGAATGTAAAACCGTGCTTTGATCTTTATGGTAAAGAGCAAGAGATCCAAATGCTCTTTCAACAATCATCTGACCAAGTCTTACATTACTTGCTTTTAGGGCAATATCAGTGACTCTATGAACAGCCATCCCGGGTGAAACTTCCATCCAAAGACATGAATCACCAGGAATAGGTAAAAAACCTCTACTAACAGTTCCCATATATGCGGCTAATTGAGGTTGCAGAGAATCTAAAAAAACATATGTTCTTAACTCTATTTGCTCAACTTGACTTGCTTGTCTGGATACCAAAGACTTTTCTGAATCAGTAGTAATAAAACAGCTAGCACCACTGGCCTGAGATTGCACCTCAGATCCTGTGACTAGAGAACTCCCTTTTTTTCGTTTCCCTCTGTTTAAGCTAGAAGTTGGTTCCATTGAGGCGACTATAACGGATAATGGTTCATTTTTTCTATTAAATTTACTTGCATGCTTACCACAAAACGATAACTTCAAGTAAAAGATATGCATTTTTATGGGAACTTCTCAAAAAAAAGAACCAAATGTTTCTGGTACTGAAAAAGAATTAACTCCTGATCAAACTCTTGGATTAGTTAGCCTAAGCTTGATGCAAAAACTATCTCAGAAAGACCCATCTTTTAGCTGGTTAGAAGAAGATAAAATTGAGAGAGTAAATCTTAAAAACCTTAGAGATAGATTGGAGTTAACCCAATTAGCTATTAATACTGGAGCACCTTTAACCACTTCAGAAGTGACAACTCTAATTGGAGCTAAGCCAGGAAAATCTAAGTTAGAAAGAGCAGGATTATTAGCTACGAAAATATCTAGAAATGTATGGAAGCTTTCAAAAACAAGTCAAGGAAATTCCTTCTATAGAAATTAGAATATATCCTAAAAATAATTTTCATAATTCTGATTTAAGTATTTAAACATTCATATAAGTTTTTTAAATGTGTTCATTTTGTAAGAGAACTTATTAATTACTTTCTTAAATTAAAAAGTTTATGCAAGCTTGAAATATAAGCTCTTGAAAATTTTTAATGAGTAAAGTTGAATTTAATAAAGAAACTGGACCAAGGGAAGTTTTTTGTGGGTTAACTTCAATAGTTTGGCTCCACAGAAGAATGCCTGATGCTTTTTTTCTGGTAGTAGGCTCAAGGACATGTGCTCATTTAATTCAAAGCGCTGCTGGAGTTATGATTTTTGCTGAGCCAAGATTTGGGACGGCTATTCTTGAAGAAAAAGATCTTGCTGGTCTTGCTGACGCTCATGAAGAATTAGATCGAGTGGTTAATGATCTTATTGCAAGAAGACCAGAAATAAAAACTCTTTTTCTAGTTGGATCTTGTCCAAGTGAAGTAATCAAACTAGATCTTGCAACTGTCGCAGAGAAATTAAATAAAAGATTTTTAGGTCAAGTAAAATTCGTTAATTACTCTGGCAGTGGGATAGAAACAACTTTTACCCAAGGAGAGGATGGCGCCTTAAAAGCTTTGATTCCATTAATGGAGTCATCAAATGAGGAGAAATTATTATTAGTTGGGACTCTTGCAAATAATGTAGAGGATAGGTTTAAAAAGATTTTTAGAAATTTAGGAATTTCAAATATTGAGAGCTTTCCACCACGACAATCAACAGAATTACCAAAGATTGGCAAAAATACAAAAGTATTATTAACTCAGCCTTATTTAAGTGATACGGTTCGAGACCTCAAACATCGGGGTTGTGAAATAATTTCGGCTCCATTTCCTCTTGGTATCGAAGGAAGTACTAAATGGTTTTTAGCTGCAGCGAAAGCTTTCAATATTAGTGAACTTAAAGTTCATGAAATTATTTCGCCTTTAATCAAAAGATCAAAACTAGCTCTTGAATCTCACAAAGAAATACTTAAGGGGAAAAGATTATTTCTTCTTCCTGAATCGCAATTGGAGATATCCTTGGCAAGATTTTTGCATAATGAATGCGAAATGGATCTTATAGAGGTAGGCACTCCTTACCTAAATAAGGATTTAATGAAAGAGGAGATTAATTTATTACCTGATAATACAAGAATTGTCGAAGGGCAACATGTAGAAAAACAATTAGATCGAGTAAGGGAATCTAATCCAGACTTAGTAGTTTGTGGTATGGGTTTAGCTAACCCACTGGAAGCAGAAGGAATAAGTACAAAGTGGTCAATAGAAATGGTATTCAGTCCAATTCATGGTATTGATCAAGCCGCAGATTTGGCAGGTCTCTTCTCTAAACCTTTAAGAAGGAATCAAATACTAACTTCAAAAACTTTAGTAACACATTAAAAGAATATGGAATTAACTCTATGGACATATGAAGGACCACCACATGTTGGTGCGATGAGAATTGCAGCTTCAATGAAAGATATACATTATGTACTTCATGCACCTCAAGGAGATACATATGCAGATCTTCTTTTTACAATGATTGAGAGGAGGGGGGAAAGGCCTCCAGTGACTTATACAACTTTTCAGGCTAGAGACCTCGGAGGAGATACAGCTGAATTAGTTAAGAAAAATATTAAGGAAGCTGTAGATCGATTTAGACCAAAAACTCTTTTAGTTGGAGAAAGTTGTACAGCAGAACTTATCCAAGACCAACCTGGAGCTCTTGCAAAAGGTATGGGGTTTGATATGCCAATTGTTAATCTTGAATTACCTGCTTATAGCAAGAAAGAAAATTGGGGAGCTTCAGAAACTTTTTATCAATTAACAAGAACTCTTTTGAAAGAGAAAGTAAGTTCTTCAGAAAAAATAAGTCCTCTAAGGTGGAAAGAATTAGGTCGCAGACCAAAAGTCAATATACTGGGTCCTTCATTACTGGGATTTAGATGCAGGGATGATGTTATTGAAATCCAACGTATACTCTCAGAACAAGGAATAGATACAAACGTTGTTGCTCCATTAGGCGCTAGTCCAGAAGATATTGAAAGATTAATTGATGCTGAAGTAAATATATGTCTTTATCAAGAAATTGCAGAGGCATCATGTGAATGGCTTAGACGGAACTTTGGAATGGAATATACAAATACTATTCCAATTGGAATAAAAAATACAATTGAATTTATCAATGAAGTTCATAACAAGTTGGATCTCCCTTTGACTAATAAACAAGAACTAGAACACAAGTCAAAACTTCCATGGTATTCAAAATCAGTTGACTCTAATTACTTAACTGGTAAAAGGGTTTTTATTTTTGGTGATGGAACACATGCAATCGCGGCCGCAAAAATTGCCAAAGAGGAACTGGGTTTTGAAGTAGTTGGTCTTGGTACATACAGTAGGGAAATGGCGAGGCAATTAAGAGCTACTGCAAAAGATCTAAATTTAGAAGCTCTGATAACCAACAATTATTTAGAAGTGGAAGATGCTATGAAGAAAGCCGCCCCTGAACTAGTTTTAGGGACCCAAATGGAAAGGCATAGTGCAAAAAGGCTCGGCATTCCATGCTCTGTAATTAGTACTCCAATGCATGTTCAAGATGTTCCTGCAAGATACAGCCCTCAAATGGGATGGGAAGGAGCAAATGTGATTTTTGATGACTGGGTGCATCCCTTAATGATGGGATTAGAAGAGCATCTTATCGATATGTTCAAACATGACTTTGAGTTTGTTGATGGTCATCAAAGCCATTTAGGACATACAGCTACAAACACAAAGGACTTTTTAAAGTCTGACGAAAAAAAAGAAAAAAATAGTAAAGAAGGAATTATCTGGACTGAATCTGGTAGAGCTGAATTAACAAAAGTTCCATTTTTTGTAAGAGGTAAAGTCAAAACAAATACTGAAAAATACGCAATCATGAGAGGAATTCCAGAGATAAGCGATGAAACTCTTTACGATGCCAAAGCATATTTTAGTTAATCTTTACTAATAAACTATAATTGAGTCATGAGTATTTTCACTTATAATTTTGTAGATTTCATCCTAAAAATTCAGTTATAAGAACATATTCCCCACTTTTAATACAATTAAATACATATTTGTTTAGAAACATATTTCATGTGTATTTACGCTGCAAGAATATAAATAATAATGTGTTTTAAGCTTTAAATGACAAGTACTATAAATAGACCTCTTGATGGAGAAGGAAGTGTTCAAGTAAAGCAAGATCCAAAAATAAACATTGAAGAAGGGGCTTTAGTTATTGCCGTTTATGGGAAAGGTGGCATCGGAAAATCAACTACATCATCAAACCTTTCTGCGGCATTTTCAAAATTAGGTAAAAAGGTTCTACAAATTGGATGTGATCCGAAACACGATAGTACTTTTACTTTGACGCACAAAATGGTTCCTACAGTTATCGATATTCTTGAAGAGGTAGATTTTCATAGCGAAGAATTGAGGCCAACCGATTTCATGTTTGAAGGTTTTAATGGCGTAATGTGTGTCGAAAGTGGAGGTCCTCCTGCTGGGACAGGGTGTGGGGGATATGTAACCGGTCAAACAGTTAAACTATTAAAAGAACATCACTTATTAGAAGATACTGACGTTGTTATTTTTGATGTCCTTGGAGACGTCGTTTGCGGAGGATTTGCAGCTCCATTGCAACACGCTAATTACTGTTTAATTGTTACTGCTAATGACTTCGATTCAATATTCGCTATGAATAGAATTGTCTCTGCAATCAAAGCAAAAGCAAAAAATTATAAAGTCAGATTAGGTGGGGTAGTCGCAAATAGATCAAAAGACACAGATCAAATTGATAAATTCAATGAAAGAACAGGTTTAAAAACTATGGCCCACTTTAAAGATGTCGACGCCATAAGAAGATCAAGACTAAAAAAATGCACCATTTTTGAAATGGAACCTACTGAAGATGTTATTGAAGTTCAAAATGAATATTTATCTCTTGCCAAAAATATGCTTGAAAACGTAGAACCTTTAGAAGGCAATCCGCTTAAAGATAGAGAAATTTTTGATTTATTAGGATTTGATTAGTCTAAGTTAATCTAATCCAACCAATTGGCTTGTCAGATTATAAGTTTGTTGAGAAGTCTTCGTATCAATTATTCTTTTTGACAACTTTTGAGAAAATGCTTTTCTGCCAGTCTTTTGACGATTTCCCCAGCTCCAATGGACTGATGGTTTAGCAAATTCTTTATAAGTTGCCACTTGAGCGACCCTCTCTCCTGCCAATCTTTGTGACACATATCCTTTTGTTATAAATTTTTGAAATATCGGGAAAAGGAATCTAAATAACCAAGGTGTATCTCTAAAAAGTTTTGTATCAGCAACACATCCAGGATAAAGAGAATTTACAATAATCTTCTCAGCAGGATATCTTTTTGATAATTCCTGAACGGTCACCATGTTGCAAAGTTTACTATCCTTATAAGCCTTACCAGGTTTGAATTTCTTTCCATTCGCCATACTTATTGGAGATAAAAAACCATTTTTGAATCCGGATAAATCTCCTAAATCAGCTGGGGCAGGGATGGGGATCCTTCCTCCAAGTTCTGAATAATTAGCAGTAACAGTACCTAATACTGTAATTCTTGGTTTGAATGCAGTTGACTTGCCATTTAAAACAATTTCTCTTTCAGAAGATAAAATATTTTCTATAAGAAGGTTTATCATAAGAAAATGCCCAAAATGATTTACTGCCATAGAGTTTTCAAATCCCTGAGGAGACCTTTCAGGTCTCTTTAGTCTCGGTTTATAAACAGCTGCATTACAAATAAGAGAATTTATAGGCTTTTTAAATCTTTCTAATATTTCATCGCAACCTTTTCTCACATCATCCAAATTAGAAAGATCTATTTCTATAAAATGAATATTTTTAACTTCCTCTTTTGTTAAGGATTCCTGAGCTATTTTTATAGCTCTTTTATTTGATCGATTAACAGCTATAACCTCCCATCCAAATCTTAATAGAGGTTTTAGAGTGTTTAATCCAACTCCTGAAGTTGTTCCTGTTATGAGGACTAAACCCTTAATGTTCTTTCTCACTAGCAAAAAAGTTAATAGAAAAATGAAAGTAGAATGATTCAAGATCATCCTTATCAACGCCATATTACTCTGATAATGTCCCTAGAAATTATTTGATCCTGATCCTTCATAAATCTTTGCTCACCTTCAGATGAGAATAAATCATCAAACTTATTTGTCAAAACATTAAATCTATATTTTTCGTATAAAAATGAGTCTTCAATTTCCCTTAATCTGGTCAACCTTACTTTGGAACTATAGCCAAGTTTAATCAGGCTTATTATTGCTAAAAGTGAAAAGCTAATTTTTATAATTAAAAAAATCAATGATACAAAATTTTCCTGTTTCAGTTGTCTATTTATAAATACAGACCGAAAATATTTTTTGTGTAAAAAACTATTTTTATAAAAAGGTTTTGACAAATTAAGTACTTGATATTTTTCTGAAAAAATCAATTCAGTCTTACTTATATTATTACCTTATAATTTTTAAATTTTCTAATAGACTTTAGTTCCTACCTAAACTAATTCCAAGTCTTAGTGCTAAAACTCCTGCATGCATAACAACTATGAGGCTTAAAGCAATAAGATTAATTGTTTGAGTTGGCTCCATGGTAAAAAATTATTTTCTATATTCTCCACCGAAAAGAGGAGATTTGAAACACTATTACAAAATGATGTTACGTAATTAACAAATTGAAAGAAAAAATTTATTGAAAATTATCATAGATAAACCTACAAAATTAATTTTGGGAATAGAAAATCAGGCTTTAATTTTTTCAACAAATAATTTACCTGGATTTGATCAAATGGCTTTAGATTTAAATTCTTTAGATCAGACAATTTCGAACCCTGAAATAATTCTCACATTAAGGTTCTACTATTGGACTGGGGATTGGCTTTCAATTGGCTATCACCAAAAGGAAATTCCTCTTCATTGGGAAAATTTATTATCAAATGGGGAAATTAATATTGTTAGACGTCCCTCTGGAGGGGGTGCTGTATTGCATTCAGGAGGAATAACATATGCATTAACATTTAAAAAAAATTACTATAAAGTCTTAAATTATGAAATGGTTAATAATTGGTTAATTAAAAGTTTTAGAGAATTAGGTCTAAACTTACGATATGGTAATTTACGAAAATCAAGCATTAAAACAAATTGTTTTGGGACTTCATTAATTTCTGATTTAGTTGATCAGGATGGGTTTAAGAGAATAGGTAGTGCCCAATTTCGTAAAAAAGGTGCATTCCTTCAACATGGAGAGATTCAAACAAATCCTTCAAGAGATTTGTGGTTCAAATTATTCAAAGAAGAAGCTCCACCAAAGGTCAATTTAAAACTAACAAATGATGAAATAGTTCAACATTTGAGAAATTCATTCCTGAAAAATAAATCAAATATAAATTTCAAAAATATTGATATAGATAGTAAAAAATAGAAAATTTTAATGAGAAGAATTATTAAAGATCTCCTTTCTGTTTCATTGAATTAATTATTCTTGGCAATTCAATTCCTAAGGGATAGTGATTTTTAAAGTTTAATTTGTTAACAATCTCTGAAGGCAAATTAAAACCTAATTTATTTAATACAAAGTTTCCAATTTTTGACCTATCAATTATCCCCAAAGGGATATCTGCAGCATTGAGAACCAATAAAAAACCTTCATTTGTGTCTTCAAGTATTTCTATAGTTCTCCATAATTTATCGTTATAAGATACACTTTCAAAACTATCGATTGGTTTCTTAAAATCTCCAACAAAGTTCCGTTCCCATTTTTTTAAGGAAACAGTTTTTAAAATATTCTCATCAACAAAACCGGTCCATCTACCATTATTAGTGACAAAAAAATATTTATCCGATGCATCCTTTTTATTTTTTATTAATGTATTAAATTCTGAGAAAGTTGAATCGTATTCAATTTTCCTCAAAGGCTTTAATTTGATCTCAGAAACTTGACTAAATTTAAGTATGTTTTCAATTTTAAAAAATTGACTTTCAGATTTTGAAGAATTAACTCCAATCAAGCCCAAAAAAGAAAGAATAAAACCAAAGAAAAAGTTAAATCTAAACAAACAAACTATCCCAAAAAATAAAACAAAAAAAGATAATAATAAATTTACTTTATTGAGGAAATTTCTTCCTTTATTTTTACTACCTGAGAAATGCCAAATAATACTTTTTAATAAATTTCCCCCATCTAAAGAACCAATTGGAATCAAATTCAAGAAACCTAAGAATAAATTAAATATACCTACTCTAGAAATTACATTAACTGCTATTTGTTCTTGAGATGCACTGTTATTACTAATTAAAAGTAGAATAAATGCTGTAGCGAAACATAAAAGAGGTCTAACAATTGCAATTTTTATATTACCTAAAGCAGTTTGACAATACTTATCTATTTGTAAAATTGCTCCCAGAAAATAAAAAGTAATTTTTTTTATTTTTACACCCTGATTAAGTGAAACAAAAGTATGAAAAACCTCATGAAAAATAATTGAAGATAATAAGAAAAAAGAAGTTAAAAATCCTATCAACCAAGATTCTCTAATATTATAAATATCACCTGAAGTTAAATTAACCTGATTACTTATGCTCCATGAGAATATAAAGAGAATAGCAAACCAATAAGGATGAACTTTAAAGGGAATTCCCCATATTTTAAAAATTTGCCAACTTCTCAAAAATAATCTCCGCTATATTTAGCAATAATATTAATTTTACATAAAGGCTAATTAAATGCCCAAGAGTAATACTTTAATTAAAATTTGTGGCCTAACGTCAGAGGAACAAGCTCTCCAAGTCGCAAAATTAGGAGCGCATGCTATCGGCATTATTTCAGTGGAAGAGTCACCAAGATATATATCAGCTGAAATTAAGAAAAATATTTTTACAGCCTTAGAAAGGTTGTACCCAAAAATCGAAAGGGTATCGGTTGTACAAAATTGTCCAATAGACTTAATTATTAAAAATTTCTTAGGAAACCCAAGTGAAACTATCATCCAATTACATGGAGATGAAGATATTGATTATTGCAAAAAAATAAGGGAAAAAATTCCCAATATTGGCCTATGGAAGGCTTTCAGAATAAAAACGGGAAAGGACATAGATAAAATAAAACCTTTTGAGGATTTTGTAGATGCGATACTACTTGATTCTTGGAATAAAGAAACTTATGGAGGTTCAGGGAAAAAAATAAATTCTATTTTTTTAAAGAATTTGCAATTTAGCAAACCATGGTGGTTGGCAGGTGGAATATCAATTGAATGGATTGATGAAATCCTCACTGAATTCAAGCCAGATGGATTAGATATTTCAAGTAGTATTGAAATATCTCCGGGTTTAAAGGATATTAAAAAAACAGAGGATCTCTTTAAGTTTTTAAAAAGAAATTAGTAATTATTAGCGGACTGCTGTTTAACAAGCTCAAAAAATTCTTGTTTTAAACTTAAATCGTGTCTAAAATCACCTCTAACCACAGAATTAATCATACTTGTATTTGGTTCTTTGACTCCTCTCCACTTCATACAATAATGTTGAGCCTTTACAATAATGCCTAAACCTTTAGGTTCACACAGTTTTTCAATTTCATCTGCAAGGATCATCACAGCTTCTTCTTGAATATGAGGTCTTGAAAAAACCCAATCAGCAACTCTCGCAAATTTTGAAAGTCCTATGACTTTATTTCCAGGTTTAATACCTATCCAACAGTCTCCTAGAATTGGAACTAAGTGATGTGAACAGGCAGATCTGACCGAAATTGGGCCAACTGTATAAATTTCATCAAGATTCTTATCATTAGGGAAACTTGTAACCTTAGGTTGTTCATGATATCTGCCTTTAAAAACTTCATTTAAATACATTTTTGAAACTCTTTCAGCAGTTTCTTGAGTATTATGATCATTCTCAACATCTATTACGAGGGACTTTAGTAAGTCTTTAACTCTTGAGGCTACTTCTTTTTCTAAAATTTCTAATTCACCAGGATTTATAAAATCAGAAATATTATCATTAGCACTAAATCTTGTCCCAGAATTCTTAATTCTGTCTCTTATAATTTCAGAAATTAGTTTATTAGTAATCTGGTCGTCAAAGTTTCTAATATTATCGTTGGGTAATGTAGAGGTCATAAAATTCTTAACAGAAAATTGTATGCAACTTAATTAACTGTATCTTCCAAAAGCTTAATTACTCATATACTATATCACATTCTCTTGTTCAATCGGGTTCAAATAGCACTAAAAAAAATCACTGTTTTTAGATTAGGCAGATAAGCAGAATGTTTAAAAGGCTCCACCAGAAGGCATCAAAGTCAAGTCTTCGATCAATTGTGATTCAGGTTTTTGAGCCATATAGAGAATAGTTTCTGATACCTCGTTTGAGGAGAGCATAGAAGTTCTATCAAAATCAGAATTGATTGATTCGGAGTCCCAAAGAGGAGTATTTACTGAACCAAGAGTTATTGTGCACGCTCTTATTGAATTTGATCTCTCCTCCTCCCTCAAGCATTTAGTAAACATAGCTAGTGCAGATTTTGAAACACAATAAGCTCCCCATTGGGAGAATGCATTATAAGAGGCATGACTACTAACATTAATAACTAAACCACCATTTTTTCTCATTTGAGGAATTATTGAACTGCAAATTTGAAAAACACTCGTGAGGTTTGTTTGAATAGTTTGTTCCCATTGACCTAATTCCATTTCAACTAAAGGGCCATTAAATGCGCAACCGGCATTATTTATTAATACTGAAGGGCACCCATACTTATCAATTGCTTCTTTAACACAATGCTCTATTTCTAGAGAGTTAGATAAATCACATTTTACTAGGTTAATTTTTGATTTAGTGGTCAACAGTTCGCTCTTTAGTTTCTCCATTAGATCCATATTCCTGGAGAGTAAAATTAAATCCCAGCCAGCATTAGCAAAAGTAATTGCGGTAGATCTACCAATACCTTTCGTAGCACCCGTTATAAAAGCTAGTTTCAATTTATTCAGTTTTTTGGGGGATTTCACTATAAATCTCTTCAATATTATTCGCTTCGATAAATTTACCTAAAACCCTAAATTTTTTGTATCTTTCCTCAATTAATTCGTCTTCAGGCATTTGTAGTAAAGCATTAAGGTGTTTCTCAATAGCCTCTTTTAGTGTGTTGCCAGCATCTAAAGGAGCCCAATTATTCCCACCAGAGGGTTCTGGTAATACCTCATCTATTATCCCTAATTTAAGTAAATCTTTACCTGTTATTTTAAGTGCTGATGCAGCTTCTGGTGCCTTCGCAGCATCTCTCCATAAAATTGATGCACATGCTTCCGGACTAGCAACTGTGTAAACACTGTGTTCAAACATTAGTAACCTATCGGCAACACCTATTCCAAGTGCACCTCCTGAACCTCCTTCTCCAATTACAGTAGCGACAATTGGAACTTTCAATCCAAACATCTCTCGAAGGTTTCTTGCAATCGCCTCCCCTTGACCTTGTTCTTCAGCTTTTAAACCAGCATAAGCTCCAGGAGTATCAATAAATGTAAGAATTGGCAAAGAGAATCTATTGGCATGCTGCATTAATCTAAGAGCTTTTCTGTAACCTCCTGGTTTTGCCATCCCAAAGTTTCTTACTACATTTTCTTTTGTGTCCCTTCCTTTCTGATGCCCTAACATCAACACAGGTCTATTATTTATCGAACCTATCCCCCCAATTAGTGCCATATCATCGCCACCATTTCTGTCTCCATGTAATTCGATCCAGTCATCACAAAACATTTGAACAAAGTCCAAAGTACTTGGTCTTTGAGGATGTCTAGCTACCTGAATCTTTTGAGCAGGGGTGAGAGATTTAAATATTTCTTCTCTTCTCCTAGCAGCTAAGGTTTCAAGCTGTAGAAGCTGTTGACTAACATCTACCTCTGAATCTCGAGCTAATTCTTTAATTTGCTCTATCTGCTTCTCAAGTTCAACAAGAGGCTTTTCAAAATCAAGAAGGTAACGTTTAGCCATAATTTAGACAGTTAATACTTTAGGCTGCTTATCAAGTCCAATGGCGGAAAAACCATGCTTTAAAGAAGCTGCTCCAATAAATTCCATCTTTTCAAGGGAAATGTTATTTCTTCCCCAACTAAAGTTTGTATGACACTTTTCAAATTCTAAAATCATAGCTTCTGCAAAACAAGCAAACATCTCTCGCTGAGGGTTTTGCATTTCTGCAAGTTCCATCATATTCCAACCAATATCATTGAAAAACTCTACTATACCTCCTTTTAAAACATGAATATTTTCACCCTGAAATTTCTCATCAAGATTTTTGGGGTATCCACCATCAATCATTAAACATGGTTTTTTTAAGTTATCAGTATCAATTTCAATAGTTTTAGGCATACTTGCAACCCATACAACAATATCCGCCTGAGGCAATGCCTCATCTAAACTTGTTATGGTGCCACCATCTAATTCTTTTTGTAACAGCGCTAGTGGTTCTTGTTGTCTTGCTACCATAAGAAGTTCTGAAATCCCAGTTTTATTGATAAGCCATCTACAAACAGCACTACCAATATCACCTGTAGCACCTATTACAGCAACAGTTGCTTTTTTAAGGTCTATCCCAATACGAGGCGCATTTATTTCTAGTTGCTTACAAATAACCCAGGCGGTATGAGTATTGCCAGTAGTAAACCTTTCCCACTCTAATGAAGTATTTCTAATTTGTTTATGTTGTAGAAGATTAAAATTCTCAAAAATAATAGAAGTAAATCCTCCTAAAGCGGTAATCTTAATACCTTTTTTCTGAGCTAGTTCCATAGCATTTAGTACTTTTCTTCTAGCCGTTTTAAACCTAGAAAGCATTTCAGGAACAAAGCACGAATCTATATAAGAACCTTCAATAGATATTCCAGTAGCACTCTTAACTTCTACATTTTCAACAAGCTGAGGAGGAGCAGTACACCAAACATCCAAGTCGCCATCTGCAATATGATCAAAGCCTAGCATCGAAGCTTTTCTTTTTGCATCTTCAAAACTAGTTGAGTGGCCTATTAACCCAAACATTTAAAGTTTATAAATGGTTTCTATACGATCTTATGAACAATAGCACAGAGGTAACTACTTAAATAGGATTGATTAATTATTAAAATCCTTAATTAATTGTAAATGTAATTAGACGATAGCTGCCATAGCCATTCTTGCAATTTCTCTATTATCTAGACCTATTTCCATCAATGTATCTTGATAAGCAATCATAAATTCTTCCATTAATTCTTCTCTGTCCATAGCTAAAACTGATGCGTCATCTGCTACTTCATCTAACATCTTTTTAATTAACGGAAGATTAACCTTATTAGCCTCCATTAATTCATCTTTACAAGTAGATAGATTCTCTTTAAGCCACTCTTGACCATAATTTAAATGAAGATATTCATCTTTAACCACTCCCTCGGTTATTTTTTTTGCAAAAGGATCCGCAACTCTTATGTAGACGTTGTAAGCAGAGATTGCAAATGCTTCAATTAAGATAGCTTGTATTAAAAGACATGTTGTTAAATTTTCTTTTTCAAGAGCAACTTGAAAATTACCATGTAATTTAGAAAAGAATTTTTTAGCGAATTCCATATCAGCTACTACACCTAAATTTCTTCCACATGCGGTAAAGCCTTTTTTATGCTTCATTTCCATTCTGGCCAATTTAGTTAACTCCTCTAACTCATTTGGAATTAAAGTTGCTATTGAAATATAATTATCATGAGCCTCTTGCTCTCCCTCTATAACAATTGCATTTATTCTGCTGTATGCATCCTTATAAGAATCTGTAGTGAAGTCGGGCAAATCTAAAGAAATCGGATTAGTCGATTCTTTAATAGTTTTTTTATTTGATTCTAGAGTTTGCATGTCAGTAATCTTTAGCTCATTATGCATGAATATTACACGATTATAGAGGGTTTATTTAAATATCATGAAAATAGTTTCAATTGTTAAGTCACATTTTTTACTTAAACTTATTTAAGAATTATTTGGCCAATCTGATTGCATCAGATTCATAATCAATTTGAACCAATGATTAATCAATAATTCCTTTAAATTTTTCCCTAAAGACTCATTTGCTCCTCTACTATCTCCTATAACACCAGATTTACTGAAGTCGTCAGTAAGCCAAGCAGTAGGCGCATCGCCCTCTAGGCTCCAACCTTCAGGGATCTCTACTTTATTACCCTCATTTGGGCGTTCATCACCTACTAATTCTGGTTTTAAAGCCAGCATCAAACTTGTTTCAGCTAAAGAAGCATGAAGCCCATCCTCGATCTCAGTTTTTGTTAACAATTTACTTAATCCATTAACACCACTCCATAAGAAACAAGGAAAAACTGCCATCCCTGGTGAGAAGCTTCTTAGCTCTCTTGCAGCTGTATTTAATAGTGAGATTTGACCTCCATGTCCATTAATCAATATCAATCTTTTAAAACCCATTTCAGATAATTGACTTCCGACTTCCTTAATCATTGAGGTTATTAAATTTGAAGAAAGTGAAATTGTCCCGGCAAAACCCTTATGCTCTGGAGAAAAACCAATATATTGAGTTGGAAGTTTTTTTAATGGAATATCGGGAGGGAATAATTTAAAAACTTCGCTAATAATTTCATCAACAAAAATACTATCTGTTGCAAGAGGCAAATGCGGCCCATGTTGCTCAACAGCACCGAATGGCCAAATCACTGTAGATCTTTTGTTTTTTGCAACACTCTCAATTTCTTGCCAATTTAAATGTTCAAATTTATAAGGTATTGGTTTAAAGTTCATTAATTTTAATTTTGAGTACTAACATTTAGAGTATGTTAATAATTAATTATTCTTATTTTACCTACGATGGGAGTCAATAATAAAAATGCCCAAGATAATATCCAACTAAAGGGCAATAAAAAACCTCTTCAGGTACTTCACATAAGCAAGAAAGATACTCAAAAAAAATCTCAAGACATAGATAATGATCAAACCAATTCGCAAGAAGAAATTAAAAAAGAAAATATCGCAATCAAACCTCAGATCATTAACAATGATTCAGTAAAAGAAATTGATGACAGCAATAAAAACACTAAAGATTTTGATATTTCTAAACAAGATCCAACTAAACATGGCTTAAATAGACCCCTTAATTTTTCCCAGCAAAACACAGATTTTCAATTAGAAAGAACTGTTGATGAATTCGATTTTGATGAAAGTGCTTTTTTGGAGGCTTTAAATGCAAATGAGCCAATTGGGGCTACAGGAGAAACAATTTCAGGTAAGGTTATAGCAATCGAAAGTGATGGACTATATGTAGACATTGGTGGAAAAGCACCTGGTTATATGCCCAAAAAAGAATGTGGCTTGGGTGTCATAACTAACTTTAAAGAAAAATTTTCTATAGGCCTTGAAATGGAAGTTTTGGTTATAAAAGAACAAAATGCTGATGGGATGGTAACAGTGAGCGCTCGGGCATTAATTCTCAGGCAAAGTTGGGAAAAAGTATCAAGTGCCGCAAAAAATGGAGAATTAATTAACGTTTTAATTAATGGATTTAACAGAGGTGGTCTTACGTGTGATGTAGATGGATTGAGAGGATTCATCCCAAGATCCCAACTTGAAGATGGTCAAGACTATCAATCTTTTGTTGGCAAAACTCTAAAAGTAGCTTTTCTAGAGGTGAATCCAGAATCCAGAAAATTAGTTCTCTCTGAAAAGAAAGCATCATTAGTCTCTAAACTTACAAGTTTAGAATTAGGTCAATTAATTGAAGGAGAAGTTTTAGCAGTAAAACCATATGGCTTCTTTATAGATTTAGGTGGAGCTAGTGGACTTCTTCATCAATCCTCACTAACAAATGGATCGATTCGTTCTTTAAGAGAAGTTTTTAGAGAAGGGGAAATGATAAAAGCTTTAATATCTGAAATTGACCTAGAAAAAGGACGCATTGGACTCAATACAGCACTCTTAGAAAACTCTGCGGGAGAATTAATTATTGATAAGCAAAAGGTTATGCAAGAAGCCGACGAGAGAGCACTAAAAACTAAAGCACTCTTCGATAAAAAAGAACAAGATAAATGAACATCAATAAAGAAATGGAGTCGAGTCTTAAATTAAAAATTTCAGATTGGGAATTAGACTTTTACTCAAGACCAATTATTGAATCAAATGGAAAAAAAAGGTGGGAGTTAATTATTTGCTCTACAAGAAGTTATAAGACAGAAGATATTTTTTTTTGGAATAAAAAATGCCCTGCCAATGAAGTTAATTCAGTATGGCTTACAAAGGCACTAAATGAAGCAATAAGTGAAGCAAGAAAACAAGGTTGGTCGAAACCTTCAATAGTTCGATTCTGGAGGTCGTCAATGAAATCGATCATTAAGAAATCTTTAGAGGCCGTAAGTATTGAGGCTCTTGTAAGTAGGAGAACTTACAATTTATTAGATAGAATTGAATTTCTTGAAAAAGAGATTTATCCAAAGGAAAAAGGTTATGTAAGAGGTGTATTAGCTCCTACTTTTACTTCTAAAATGGAAAACCCTCCTCAACCTCTACCAGAAGCAGTGAGAGGTGATGCTTTAACTATCTCTGAAATATCATTTGGTGAATTAAAATCAGCAGAAAATTGGCCTATGGAATTTGGAGATATTTTCCCAATCCAGCAAGATTTAGATGATAACTACTTAGTTCCAGGATTAAGACTTTTTAGCAAAGATAGATCTTTAGCACTTTCAGCATGGTTCAGTTGTTTAGAACCTATTAAATTAGTCATCAATAAGAACCAACTCATACTTGAAGCTTCAGAAGACGATAAGTGGCTGGTCACTGATTTGCCAGAAAAAGATGCAAACATTTTGAGTACAAAATTTTTAGAGAATAAAAAAAATTCTTTTGGTTATCAATTTATTTCCATACAGTCAACGCCATACATCGAAAAATTTGCAGGATTCTGGATCTTGAGAGATATTGAATTAATTTCATAAATTCAGCTTAGGAGCAGGAACTATTCCATACAAAGAAATATATTTCTCAAAAGCTGAAATTTTTATTCAGAACAAAAAATTTGAATATTATTCATCACCTATCCTTAGTCAATATAATTTCAAACATGCATATTTTACGAAGTCTAGCTCTGAGAAATTTCTTCAATTATTGGGAAATCACTTTAATGAAAATTACATTAATTGTGTTTCCAATCAAATTCACAGTAATGTGATAGTTCTTGGATCACTTTCGCAAGAAGGTAGTAAGACTGATGCAGATGGTCTTATTGGCAATAAATGCAATCAAAACTTATGGATTTATACAGCTGATTGCATGCCAATATTTTTTGCCGATAAAAAGACAAGAAATGTAGCAGCCTTACATTGTGGAAGAAAAGGTTTAGAAAAAAAAATAATAAAAAATCTAGTTAAAATTTTCGATAATTTTGGGTCATCTAGAGATGACTTACTTATTGCCATAGGACCAGCTATTTCTAAGGAAAATTATCTAGTTGATCAATTTACACTCAAGGAATTTTATAGAAAGGCCGAAAACAAAAAAATAACAGTGCATTTGACTAAAACTGAAAAAGATCTTTGTTTTAGTGATTCAAATCACTTCAAAGAGAAAAACTTAAATCAACTTGATCTTAAAAGATCTGCTTATAGACAACTTTTAAATGAGAACATTCCGTATACAAATATAGACATTTCAAATTTATGTACATACAAATTAAAAAATGAATTTAATTCCTGGAGAAGGAGCAAAACATTCTCGAGACAATGGAATTTTATCTGCTCATAGAGATATTTAACTTGGACAAATTTCACTAGTTAAGTCTTTGGCGACTAATAATTCGGTCATCTCCTTAGTACCTTTAATATTAAAAACTTTGGCTAACAAAACATTCTCTTGGAAACCATAAGGTTTTATTTTCACTTTGCTTCCCCTTGGGAATTCACTCCTAAGTATGTTAGTTGCTTTAAGCTCATCATTTTCATTTACATCTACACAAAATAGTCCAATCGTTAAATTCCTATTTTGATCCCCCACCAAAATAGTATTTGAACTTTTAATTTGAAGAATTTCGGCCGAGTTAACTATTACAGGATTAAGTACAATCAAGCATAATATAATTAAAATTTTTGATAATTTTTTCAATTAAGAGTTATCTAAGTTTTAAATTATCTTAAGGTTAATTTTTTTAAAATGAAGAATTAAAAAAATTAGTCTTCACAATTAACATATCCAACCATTTGAGCATTACTTTTACCAGGAGGAACCATTGGATAACAATTTTCACCTCTTCTTACAAGGATATTAATCAAGGCAGGACCGTCATGATCAAGCGCATTTTTTAATTCATTCTGTAATTGTTTTCTATCAGAAATTAAGTATCCTTTAACTCCAAAAGACTCAGAAAGTTTTACAAAATCAGGTTCACCACAACTCATATCAGATGAGGAATATCTTTCATCGTAGAAACTTTCCTGCCATTGTCTTACCATACCTTGCCAGCGATTATTGATAATAATCAATTTCACCTTTAGACCATATTGCGATAAAGTTCCTAATTCTTGAATATTCATTAAGACACTTGCATCTCCTGCAATACAAATTACATCCGAATTAGGTAAGGCTGCTTTTACTCCAATTGCCGCTGGTAATCCAAAACCCATAGTTCCTAAGCCTGCACTACTAATCCATTTTCTTGGAGAATTCCTAAGGTATTGAGCAGCCCACATCTGATGTTGTCCTACATCTGTAGTTACATAAGCTTCTGGTGAAAGTTCCCTCACTTTTAAAAGAACCTCCTGAGGATAAATTTCTCCTTCTTTGGGCGGGTCATATAAAGGGTGTTTATTTTTCCAAAAATCTATTTTTTCTAACCAGTTTTTCGTCTGACAAGTAAATTTGTTTTTTAGAAATTGTTTATTAATTTTGAGAACAGCTTTTGAAACATCAGAAACAATTGCAACATCTACACGTCTATTTTTATTAACTTCTGCTGGGTCGATATCTATATGAATTACCTTTGCATTAGGTGCAAAAGTATCTAATTTTCCTGTCACCCTATCATCGAATCTAGCTCCAACAGCAATTAAAAGATCGCATTCTGTAACAGCGAAATTTGCGTAAGCAGTTCCATGCATTCCTAACATCCCTACTGATAAATTATCTTTTTCATCAAAAGCACCCTTCCCCATTAATGTTGTGGTAACTGGTATTTGATAATTCTTTGCCAGAGTTTTTATTTCATCATGAGCCCCTGAAGATATTGCCCCACCTCCTACGTATAGAAGAGGTCTTTCAGAATCTTCTATTAATTTAATTGCTTTATTGATATCGCAATCATTAATTTCTCCATTCCTTTTGAATCCTTTAGGAATAATCTCACCAGGTAAAACTCTTTGGTAATTAAAGAACTCCTGACCTACATCTTTAGGTATATCAATTAAAACCGGGCCAGGTCTTCCAGATGAAGCTATAAAAAAAGCTTCAGAAACTACTTTAGCGATATGTGAAGGATCTCTTATTACCCATGAATGTTTCACTATTGGAAGAGTTATGCCAAAAATATCAGTTTCTTGAAAAGCGTCTGTCCCAATAGCAGGTCTTGGGACTTGACCAGTAACTACAACTAGGGGGACTGAATCCATTTGCGCAGTCGCAATTCCAGTTACCAAATTTGTTGCCCCTGGGCCTGAGGTCCCAAAACATACTCCTACTTCACCAGTAGATCTTGCATATCCATCAGCCGCATGTGAACCACCTTGCTCATGCCTAACCATATAATGCTTTAACCAACCTTCTTGTTCTGCCTTATGAACAGCATCATATATTGGTAGTATGGCTCCTCCAGGATATCCAAATATAATTTTCACCCCATGAATTTTTAGAGAATCCATTAGTGCATCTGCACCAGTTATCCAAACTGGATTTTCATGTTTTGAACCACCCTTTGAAAAGGATCTCGAAGTAAGGGTCACTAAAGAAATTCAATATTTACTATAAATATTAAACTTAATTAAATACTTTTGCCTTATTTAGAAATGTAATGTCAGAAATGTATTCAAAAATCTCTAAATAAATTTAAAATTTTCAAATAAATTTCAATTGTTCTTTATAAAATGCCTAATTTATGTAGAGGTCCAGAGCCTGAAATAAGTTCAATAAAAAGCACAAGAAAAATAATCATTGCTACCCTTCCGTTCCAAACTTCTGAACTATTATTCCAACCCCATTGCCACTTCTCTTGGGGATAAAGTTTAACTTTTTCAGGCAACTGAGAAGCCTCTTCTATATTAACAAGAGGTCCTTCCAAACAGGAAATCACTAAATCGCTAAGACCTTCAATAAAAGTAGGATGAGTATTTAAAGCCTTGACTCTCCGAAAGTTTTTAATACCAGCCTTTTCAGCAATTTCTTTATATTCAATATCAATTTCCTGCAATGTTTCGATATGCTCTCCAACGAAACTTATAGGGACTACTATCAGATCATTAACGTTTGACCTTCCAAGATCAGCTAACACTTCTTCTGTGTAAGGCTTCAACCATTCAACAGGACCAACTCTACTTTGATAAGAAAGTGTATGAGGGTTACTATGCCCTAAAAATTTTTCCAACTCATTTATAATTAATAAAGAACAATCTTCAATTTGTTGTTTATAAGGGTCTCCAGCTTCTTCTACGTAACTCTTAGGAACTCCATGAGCAGTAAAAAATATATGGGCTTTTGAAGGTGATTCACAAAGTGAAATTTGTTCAGAAATTAATTCGACCATGGACTTTAAATAACCTGATTGACTGAACCAACTCCTTACACATCTCATTGGAACCCTCTTAAATTCATCATCAGAATCTCGCAATTTTTTTAATTCCCTAAAGCTCGATCCACTAGTACTTATCGAAAAATGCGGATACAAAGGTATTACAACAACTTGATCTATGCCATCGGCTTTCATATCAGCAATTGCTGATTCGGTAAAAGGATGCCAATATCTCATAGCAATATAAGTAGTAGCATTAAACCCTTTACCCCTTAATTTAGATTGTAATTCTCTTGCTTGTTGTTCAGTTATCCTTCTAATAGGTGAACCTCCACCTATAGAAAGGTAGGCCTGTTGTGAAGTGGTACTCCTAAGCGTACTAATTAACCAAGCTAGGGGCTTTTGAAAAACAGGAAATGGAGTCCTGATTATTTCTGGATCAGAAAAGAGATTGTATAAGAATGGACCTACATCAGTAATGCGTTCAGGCCCTCCTAAATTCATTAGTAAGACGCCTATTTTATCCATTTAAAATTTATGGAGATTGAAAATCAACATTTAAAACGTCATTATATGGTCAATTATATAAGTAAATGAACGTAATTCAGGAAATTAATAATTTCAATGATAATTTTGCTACCCAAGGCAGCAAGCTTAAAATTGAAAAAAGAGGAGATAAATTAAATATCCGTGGTTCACTACCCTCTAAAGAAGATAAAAATAACTTTAAAATTCAAAGAATATCTCTTGGCTTAAAGGCTGATATTTCTGGATTAGAGGAAGCCAAAAAAAAATTACAATTAATCAATTTACAATTGGAATTGAATCAATTTGATTGGATTAATTGGATAGGCAAACCTTATAAAAAGGAAATAAAAGATGGTTTTGAATTCCCAAATAGATTAAATCAATTTGAGGAATTTTTTTTTAAAGAAAATAAAAGTGATTTTCGAACCAGCACTAGAAAAACTACTTGGAGAAGTTCTTACAAACCATATATGAAAAGAATCCTAAATATTTACAATGATTATGAGAATGAAGCTTTAGAAAAAATATTTCAAAAAACACTTGAAAGTTATAAGGAAGGTACTAGAAGTAGGAAACAATGTGCTACTTCTTTAAGTGTTTTGGCTAAGTTTTTGGACATTAAACTACCAGAAGATTGGAAATTAAATTCTAGAGGATATGGTCTGAATAAAGCAGGATTTAGGGATCTCCCTAAAGACGAGTTAATAGAACAACTATGGGAGACGATACCAAACAAATCTTGGAAATTTGTTTTTGGTTTGATGGCTACATATGGATTGAGAAATCATGAAGTATTTTTTTGTGATTTAAGTTCTCTTACTAATTTTGGGGACAAAATTATTAGAGTTTTACCTACCACTAAAACTGGTGAACATCAAGTTTGGCCATTTCATCCTGAATGGGTGGAAAAGTTCGAATTATCAAAACTTGGTGAAAAACCAGAACTTCTACCAAATATCAATAGAGACCTTAAAATTACAACCTTACAAAATATTGGAAAAAAAATTACAGATCAGTTTAAGCGTTACTCTTTACAAATAAAACCTTATGATCTAAGGCATGCTTGGGCAGTAAGAACAATTTTTTATGATTTACCTGATACTGTGGCTGCCAGAATGATGGGACATTCGGTTAGCTTACATACTCAAACTTATCACCACTGGATTACTAAAAGAGATCAACAACAGGCAGTAAATAATGCACTTTTAAAAGTTAAAAGAGTTAAAAATATTTAAAGATTTATAATAATAAAATAAAAGTAAAGGCCATATGCAAGAAAAACCTTCATCTTCCGAGAAAATATTGAATCTCGATAATCAAGCAAATAAACTTGGAATGGGAGGTAAAATATCCCCAGATAGCGATGAAAGTTCATATAAAGAAAGAATGCAGCAAAGAAAAGATATTCAAGCCGAAAGACTACAAATTAGAAAAACAAAAAAAGGATTATTGATTGTTTTCACAGGAAATGGCAAGGGCAAGACAACTGCATCTTTAGGTATGGCTTTAAGGACTATAGGGCATGGCTATAAGGTGGCAATAATTCAATTTATCAAAGGAGGCTGGACCACTGGAGAAGAAAAAGCACTTAAAAACTTTTCTTCAAACCTATCTTGGCATTCATTAGGAGAGGGATTTACATGGGAAACACAAGACAGAATAAGAGATGAAAAATTAGTTCAAGAGGCTTGGCAACTAGCCAAAAAATACATTCAAAACGAATCTTATAAACTTATCATTCTTGATGAAATTAATATTGCGACAAAACTTGGTTATCTTGCACCCGAAGAAATAATCACTTTTTTAAAAAGCTTAAATAATAGAAAAAATCATATTGTTTTAACTGGAAGGGGAGCATCTGATTTGATCATCAATTACGCTGATCTAGTTACAGAAATGAAATTAATAAGACATCCTTTTAAAGAGCAAGGAATAAAAGCACAAAAGTGTGTTGAATTTTAGTTGAAGTAAATTTCTATTTGAATTTTAATTAGGCAGGTTTAGAAATGTTTAAAGACGCAAGCAATATCAGAACAAAAAATAAAATTGGCACATTTACTTGCTAAGGTCTTAAAAGTACAATTATTGAATGACTTACAAAAGAGTTCTCTTAAAACTTAGTGGTGAAGCACTAATGGGTGAAAAACCTTATGGTATTGATCCTGCTATAGTTCAGTCAATTGCAGAGGATGTTTCAAAAGTAGTCGAAAATAAAGTACAACTTGCAATAGTTGTTGGTGGTGGAAACATTTTTAGGGGGCTTAAAGGATCTGCAGACGGAATGGATCGCGCGACTGCTGATTATGTAGGTATGCTAGCAACAGTAATGAACGCAATTTCACTTCAAGATGGTCTTGAGAGAGTAGGAGTTGCAACCAGAGTGCAAACAGCAATCGAAATGCAGGAAATTGCCGAACCTTATATCAGAAGAAGAGCCATGAGGCACTTAGAAAAAGGTAGAGTTGTAGTTTTCGGAGGTGGATGCGGAAATCCATTTTTTACAACTGATACCACGGCAGCTTTGAGGGCAGCAGAGATAAATGCTGAAGTTGTTATGAAGGCTACTAAAGTTGATGGAGTATACGACCGTGATCCTAATCAATTTAAAGATGCAAAAAAATATTCCTCTCTCAGTTATCAACAAGTTCTTAGTGATGAAATTGCAGTAATGGACAGTACTGCGATTGCACTTTGCAAAGATAACAATATCCCAATTATGGTTTTTGATATATTCAAAAAAGGAAATATTTCCAAAGCTGTTGCTGGTGAGCCAATAGGCTCTTTAATTAGTTAAAGATCATTTAATTTTTTTAATTATGAAAGAAAAAGAAATTCAAGAAAATATGAATAAAAGTATTGAAGCCACACAAAGAAACTTTAATACAATCAGGACAGGCAGAGCTAATGCTTCCATATTAGACAGAGTAAGTGTTGAGTACTATGGAGCAGAAACACCAATCAAATCGCTTGCCACTATAAGCACTGTTGATTCCCAAACAATTTCAATACAACCTTTCGATATTTCATGTTTACAAGCGATAGAAAAATCTATTTCAATAAGTGATTTAGGTATTACTCCAAATAATGATGGGAAAGTAATAAGAATAAATGTTCCTCCTTTAACAGAAGAAAGAAGAAAAGAATTTTGTAAATTAGCCTCTAAATATGCAGAGGAAGGAAAAGTAGCTTTGAGAAATATCAGAAGAGATGCTGTTGATAAAGAAAAAAAAGACGAAAAAGATGGCCTTATTTCCATTGACGAATCGAGAGATAATCAATCTGAAATTCAGAAAATTACTGATAAATATATTGCTTTAATAGAAACTAAATTGTCTGAAAAAGAGAAGGAAATTCTAAAAGTTTGATAGGGTTTGACGTTGTAATAATTGGTGGAGGCTTATCAGGATCTTCCACCGCTCTTAACATATCAAAGAAAGGATATTCAGTTTTAATTATTGAAAAAGAAAAATCCCAGGATTATAAACCATGTGCAGGGGGGATGGCATCTTCAATGCAAAGATTTCTTCCTTTAAATATTGAAGATTGCATAGAATCAAAAATTAAGAATGTTGAATTCAGATGGAAGGCTGCAGATAATGTAACTGCTGATCTAACTGGTGAATCCCCATTTTGGATTGTTAAAAGAGAAAAACTAGATCAATTATTAATTGATGAATCCTTGAGTAATGGAGCTCAGATTATGAGGCCATTATTGATAGAAAAAATCATAAAAAAAAATGATAAATGGGAAATTACTTGCAATAACAAAATAAAATACATTACAAAATTTCTTGTAATTGCTGATGGGTCTCAATCGAAATGGGCGAGTTATTTCAATTTAGGGCCAAGAAAACCGAAATTTGCAAACACACTCTCATTAACATTGAAAGGGTTAGGTGAAATACCTAGAGATGCAGTTAGATTTGAGTTTGGATTTATAAAATATGGTTTTGCATGGGCATTCCCCTTAAGAGAAAACTTAAATATTGGTTTAGGTACTTTTATAAATAATGGTCTCTTAGAAAATCAGGCTATAAATAAACAAGTAATCAGAAGCTTCGGTTTTGATGATTTTCCTTATAAAACAATTAGTAAGAAACTTAGAATATGGAATGGCTTCCACTCAATTAATGGTGACAAAGTTTTAGCGGTTGGAGATGCAGCATCTCTATGTGATCCATTTTTAGCTGAAGGAATTAGACCATCTTTAATTAGCAGTTTTTATGCTGCAGAATACATAGATCAGTCCTTATCAGGAAAAGTAGATGATTTAAATCTTTATACAAAAAAAATTAACAACATTTGGGGCAAATCAATGGCTTGGGGGAGGAGAATAGCCCAAGTATTTTATAGATTTCCCAGAACTGGATATCAATTAGGTGTCAAAAGAAAAACAGCACCAAAACGTATTGCTCAAATATTATCAGGAGAAATGAGTTATGAAGATATTGCAAAAAGGGTTATCAGAAGGTTTTTAACAAAAAGTGGGACTTAATTCTTTTCAATTAAAACTTAAATTTAGTTAGCAGAAATCAATTTCTGATTTTTAATCTCTGAATATCTCTTTAGTAGCAGCTCTTCCAATTCTTCTATAGCATTACTGAATCCAGTAATGCCTTCACTAAGCTTTTCACTTGCCATTTGATCTTCTAACATACTTAATCTAAAATCTTTTTCTTCAAATTCGTAGTCAGTAGAATTATTTATTTGGGTACTTACATCTAATTTTCTAACTAACTCTCCTTTTTCTTTTTTCAGTTCCTCAAGAAATTTTGGTGCGATTGTTAAAAGATCGCAACCTGCTAATTCTTTTATTTCATCAAGATTTCTAAAACTCGCTCCCATTACTTCTGTCTTGAATCCCTTTTCTTTAAAGTACTTGTATATTTGCGTAACCGAAATAACACCAGGGTCTTCAGCACCAACAAAACTAGTTTTACCAGTTTTTGCTTTATGCCAATCTAATATACGACCAACAAACGGAGAAATTAGAGTTATCTTTGCATTGGCACAAGTTACCGCTTGGCAGAAGTTAAAAAGTAAAGTTAAGTTGCACTTAATACCCTCTTGTTCCAAAATTTCAGCTGCCTTAATTCCTTCCCAAGTTGCTGCAATCTTAATCAAAATCCTTTCCTTTTTAATTCCAAAATTTTTGTAAAGATTGATCAATTTTCTCGCTTTTTCTACCGTAGCTTCGGTGTCAAAGCTCAGTCTTGCATCAACTTCTGTAGATACGCGCCCTGAAATAATTGTCAATATTTCTTTTCCAAAAAACACTGAAACTTGGTCAACAGTTTCTTTAATTAATTCAATTTCGGAGAATCCTTGGGGCAATGCATTTTCTGAACTTTCTAAAGCTTTATCAATTAATTTCACATAATCAGGTTTCTTAGCAGCAGCAAGTATTAGCGATGGATTGGTGGTGGCGTCCCTTGGTTGAAATTTTTTTATCGAATCTAAATCTCCAGTATCAGCAACAACAACGGTCATTGAGGATAATTGTTCTAAAATTGATTTCATATCTAAATAATCATATATATACATAAACTAGCTTTTATTCCTGATGAAATCATCAGATAATGAACTAAATATTTATAAAATCGGAAAATTTTAGGGTTTTTTAACAATCATTCCATGATCTTTAATAATGGGAGGTATTTTTTCAATTACTATCAAACTCTCGATAATTTCTTTAGCAACTGGTACAGCAACAGTTGAACCATATGCATAAGATTTAGATGGCTCATCAATTACTACAAGGACAGCATATTTCGGATCATTAACTGGTAAGGTCGCCACAAAACTGCAAACTTTTTTACTTGTATAGGAACCATTTAATGCTTTTTGGGAAGTGCCCGTTTTCCCCGCTATCCTATAACCCTCGATTTTCACTCCAGATCCACTACCTTTATCAACTACGCTCTCCATCCATTCAAGAATAGTTTTAGAGACTTCGTATGAAAAAAATTGTTTTTTTTGATTTTTATTAACTCTTTCTTTAAAAGTTGAGGTTACATGTGGAGTTACTTCATAACCACCATTTGCTAGAGCCGCATGAAGTTGAAGCAATTTAATTGGCGAGATTGAGAAACCTTTGCCAAAAGAAGTTACAGCAGGCTCAATTGATTGATTTACAAATAAATCTTTTCTCTTTAGTTGGCCAGCAGTTGATTCAAATAAGTCAGTCTCTAAATTTTTATTTATACCTAAATTTTTTAGCCTATCCCAATAAATTGTAGGGTCTAAATTTTGCATTATTTTTACCATTCCAACATTACTTGAAACCTGCAAAACTTTTGGGTAGTCAATGTATCCATTACCTTTTTTATCCCAATTAGAAAGTGTCCATCCTCCAACATTAATTTTTCCAATATCTTCAACTACTCCATCTTTCTGGATTACTTTTTCTTCTAAAGCTAAGGCAAGATTAATAGGTTTAAAAGTTGAACCAGGCTCAAATAAATCTTGAGAATACCAACCCCTAAAAATTCCAGAATCATACTGCCAAAATTTATTTGGATCGTAAGACGGGACTGTAACCAAGGAGAGAATCCGACCATTATTAACATCCATAACTATGGCAAATCCCTTCTTTGCTTTCCATTTGCTTACTTGCTTTGATAATGCATTGAATGAAGCTTTCTGTAATTTTGAATCTATAGTTAGGCCTAAACTTTTGTAATCAGAAACAAAATCACCCGGGGCTGAATTATCCGGTAAAGGAGTTCCATCTCCTCCTCTTTTTATTAAATTACTTTTATTAAAAACTTTAATTTGATTATCTAAATGAAGCTCTAAACCTGCTGAAGCTATATTCTCATCATTAACAAAACCGACAAGATTAGAGTAAAGCTTCCCTTGTGGATAATATCTCTGCGAATATTTAAATAAATCAATTCCGCTTATTTGGAGGTTCTTAATCTTTTCAGCCTTTTCTTCGGAAATTTTATCCAAAAGCTTGATACCACTAATTTTATTATTAAATTTACTCAACAGTATTTCACCATTTATATCCAAGATAGGTGACAATTTATCTGTAACTTCTTCAATACTGCGAACTCGGTTAATTGAATCACCAGGAAAATTAAAATATTTTGGATGGGCCCATAATTTATAGAGCGGTTTATCGTAAGCAACTAGTCTATTATTTCTATCAACAATTGCTCTCCTTTTTTTTAAGGCATTAGTTTTAGAAGACTGTATTAATCTAGCTTTCCTTTGCAAATCAGAGGCGTTAAAGACTTGTAATTTAACTAACCTACCAAACAAACAAAATATTAATAGTAAGCTAAAAATATAGAGAAATTTAAATCTTCTTTGATCAAGGGGTATTAGACGAATAATTTTTTTGTATTTTTTCATCAATAGCCCTTTTGATATTTGCTATCACTAAAACCTTCAATGAAACTACTTAGATTTCTCTTAAACAAACTTTCTTTTTTTTTTGGAAGTTTATCTAGATAGATTAAATCTTCAGGTTTAGTTTTTCTATAAATATTGAGAGACTCAAGTTCTCTAATATAAGATTCTTCAATTTTAGAAATATAATCAATGAGATTATTATTGATAGCTCTTGTTTTAGATAAGTTTTTATATGTATTTGACCATTTTCTTTGACTATTAAAAGATAAGAAAAATAATATGAAAATTAATACCAAAAGAGAGATATTAATGGTGTCGAAAATTTGATGTATTAATTTGATATTAATTATGGATATTTTTTCAGAATTTTTTTTACTTTCATATGAAACTTTTTTTTTAAAATTAAGTTGATTCCCATAAGGTTTCATCTATGATTTATTTTTAAATAAAAGAAGTGTTATTAATTAAATAAACATCTTTTTGTTTGATTCGCAAGTAAAAAATTAAATTCTTTATGTCCTCAATAAGAACAAATTCAAGAAAGTCAATCCATTCCATAAAGAATGCATGATAACTGAAGAAAACAAACTTCCTGAAGCAACTCTTGTTATTGCTAATCCAATCCCTAGAACAAATAATGGAGGCATTTCTCCCACACTTAAATGGGCTATTGCAAAGATAAAAGCTGAAACTATGATTCCCGAAATTATTCCAAAATCTCTTGAAAGAGTTGGTAGTAAAATACCGCGAAATATAATTTCCTCAAATAGAGGAGCTAATAGAGTTGTTGTTACAAATAATAAAAAAAATGATAGGTAATTATTATTATTAAGAACAATTTCTAGTAAAGGGTTACTACCATTCTGATTATCGATCAGACTATTCATAATTAGAGAAATCATTAAAACAAAAGGAACAATTGCTAACCAACCTTTAATTCCTTGAATAATTGCATATTTTATTGGCAAGAAATTGAACTGTAAATAATCCTTTTTAAGAGTGAATTCACCATTCAAAGATTTAATTTGATAATAAACTATCCCTAATGGTGGAATAGCCATAAAAAGATATCCAAAGAATATTTTTAAAGATTGAGACAATTCATTAGAAATATTTTTAGAAAAAAGTTCAACCAAGCTTATAGAAAACAAGGGTGATACTACTTCTCCTAAAACAACAAATCCACCTGCTATTAGTAATACCATATCTATTAATTCTAAATCTAAGGATTTAATTTCTTTCCAACCAAACTTTTTCAAAGAAATGGTGGTCCATAATATTTTTAGAGCCAATATAGAGCCAATAAGTATTGACAAAAGTGGTATTAGTCTAATAGCTAATATTTTTAAAAACATTTTGCTTGAAAATGATTTTGTTATTAATGAACTATCGTCAAAATCAAATTTCCGGCTTAAAAGGTGATATAAAAATCTATCATCTTTAAATAAATCAAATTTATTAGAATTTGGTTTATATGAATTATTATTGGATTTTTTTTCTATCTCATCAATCAGAAATATATAGTTTTTATTTTCAAAATCTTTGGATATATTTTTAAAGATTATAGGATCATTTGATTCTGAAGAAATTAATCGAATTAATTTATTTCTTTCTGTTAGCTCTTCAAATGAGACCTCAGAGAGTGATCTATTTATTTGATCAACAGGATCATTTATGATAAAAACCTTTTTAAGATCTACAGGTATTGATTGGACCGATAATTCAGCAATTTCTTGCTCTTTTTGACTTATATCAAATGAAACAGACGGTCTATTTAAACTATCTCTTAAGCCTTGCTGCCATACAAAAAAAGTTATGACTATAGAAATAAAAGCTAAAGTGAGTTTTGACTTAGAGAGATTTTTAAAGATCATAACTCATTATATTTTGAAAACTATACTTAGTGATAATTGAAGTTCCTTACGTTGATGTATCTATTTTAATCACGCCATGAGATGATTAAATTATCTTAATTTTCAAATTTATATAATGGCTATACGATTAGTGTTAGTTAGGCATGGACTAAGCAGTTTCAATGCAAAAGGATTGATTCAAGGAAGAACAGATGATTCAACACTAACTGATGAAGGATACGAACAAGCCCGAAAAGCAGGAAAAGCATTATCAAAAATAAACTTCGATAAAATCTATTCCTCCCCACTTGTGAGAGCGGCAGAGACTGCAAAAACAATTAAAAAGACCTTCAATCAAGAACTAAAAATTTTATTTGATGAAAATTTGCTAGAGGTCGATCTTAGTGAATGGTCTGGTCTAAAAATTGATGAAATAAAAAAGAAATATCCAGAAATTTATCCTATATGGAAAAATGATCCAGAAAATCTAATTTTAAAAAGAAATGACAAAAAGACTTATAAACCAATTCAAGAGTTATTTTTTCAAGCAAAAAATTTTGTAGAAGATATTTTAAAAATTTATCTAGACAAAGATGATGTGAATATTCTAATTGTAGGACATAATGCGATTCTCAGATGTTTAATCCTCTTATTATTAGGAAAGCCTAAGCAAGGTTTTAGGAAAATAAGATTAGAAAATGCTTCTTTCTCTATACTCAATATTAAAAAAAAAGATAACTCTTTTAAAACCCAAATTGAATGCTTAAATCAAACCTCCCATCTGAATAAAAATATTCCTAATCAAATTGGAGATTCCAGAATATTTCTTATAAGGCATGGTGAAACTAACTGGAACAAAGAAGGAAGATTCCAAGGCCAAATTGATATCCCTTTAAATGAAAACGGAAAAGATCAAGCTAGAAAGACTTTTGAATATTTAAGAAATATTTCTTTCAACAAGGCATTTTCAAGTTCCATGAATAGGCCTTATGAGACTGCACAAATAATCCTTCAAAATAGCAAAGATTTAAAAATAGAAAGAATAGATTCACTTGTAGAAATTAGTCACGGATTATGGGAAGGCAAACTGGAACTAGAGATAAGAGAAAAGTGGCCTGTTTTACTAAAAAATTGGCATGATAAACCTGAAGAAGTAATAATGCCCGAAGGTGAATCTATAAAAGATGTATCAGAAAGGTCCGTAGAAGCTTTTGACAAAATTTGTTTATCTCAAAATGATAATGATCTAAGCCTTCTGGTCGCTCATGATGCAGTCAATAAAACTCTAATATGCAACATCCTTGGGATTAATTATTCAAATATTTGGATGATAAAACAAGGCAATGGTGGCATAACTATAATTGACCTTTTTAATGACCCCAACAAGCCCCCTGTGATTAGCGCTCTAAACATTACAACCCACCTAGGAGGAATAATTGATTCAACTGCTTCAGGAGCACTTTAAATTAAAACCCTTTTTAAAATTCATTTTGAGGAAGTGAGAGACAGAAGAAAGAGTTTATTAATTGAAAAAGCCAACTTGACTAAGAGGCCAAAATCTGAAATATGCTTTACCAATTATCTCCTTTTTATGAAGAAATTTACTTCCAGGCCAATATCTACCATCCCAGCTATTTGACCTGTTATCACCTAAAACTAAAAAATGATCTTCAGGCACTTTTATATTTTCAAATTCGCCACATTTATTAAATAGGGATAATGAGCACTTATAAGAGACGTAAGGTTCAGCAATTAATTTATCATTTATTATTAATTCACCCTTCGTGTTTACACTGACAATTTCTCCTGGAAGTGCCACCACTCTTTTAATATAAGCATCGCAAGCTTGATCCCTCAAACCAGGAATAAACGACATTGGAGGAAAACTCATCAAAAAACAATATCTTTTTTTTGGTAGAGACTTAGATCTTAATGAAATTAATTTTTCGTCAAAGGAGTAAGGTGAGTTAAAAACGACAATATCTCCTCTTTTTGGCAAAGAGTTTCTTAGCGAAAATTTTTCAATAATTAGCCTATCGTTTATTTGTAATTCTGGGAGCATTGACCCAGAAGGGATATAACGTGGTTCTGCTAAAAAAGATCTACAAGAAGAAACAAAAAAAGTTAATAGAATTAGTAGACCCCATTCTTTTAAAAAACTTTTAATAGAGGCAGGCATGAAATTAATAAAGTTTTAATTTTTTAACTTTATATAAATTGTTTGGTATATTCAATTTCGTTAAAACCTAATATTACTTTTTCCTCTTCGTAAATCAAAAATGGTCTTTTTATTAATTTGCCATCACTTAAAAGAAGTTGAATAATTTCTTCTCTTGATAAACCATAAATATCAAGATTAAGTGTTTTAAAGGCTTTACCCCTTGTATTAAAAATCTTTTTCTTATCATCAGAGTATTGTTCTAAGGCGAGATTTAAATAATTAACAAGTGGTGGTTCTTTTACAATATCAATTAATTGGAATTCTAAATCTTTTCCTGTAAGCCACTTTGCAGCTTTTCGGCAAGTAGAGCATTTTAAATAACTATAAAGAATTATTTTTTTCAATTTGATTTACTAATCTTAGATTTCTTAAGTACTTTAAAATTTTTCTTTTTTAGGGGTATACAACTTTTCAATAAATTTTCCACCTCATCAAAATCCCTCCAACCATCAATTTGAACTGTTCTTCCATCAAGTCCTTTACTTGTCCTAAAGAATTCAGCAACATCCTCAAGCTGATTAGGAGCAATTTGATTAATACTCACTATATTAGCCTGTCTAGGATTAGCCACAGGCACACATAAAAGTTTTGCATCATATGCACCACAATCATGCATATCCAAAACTCCAATAGGTCTAGCTTTTATTAAACAACCAGCAAAAGTAGGCTCATCCATTATCACCATTGCATCAAGAGGAGCACCATCATCAGCAAGGGTATTTGGGATAAAACCATAATCAAAAGGGTACCTCACTGAAGAATGCAATACTCTGTCTAAGGCCATTATTCCTGCATCAGAGCAATATTCATATTTATTCCTACTCCCTGCAGGTATTTCAACAACAATATTTACTATTCCCTTCATTGGAGATGGAGGTATTGAACTAAGGTCCATCTTTTTTAAAATCGTGATTACGAATTATCTCGTTTCCTTGAGATAAAGGTCTTCCAATTAAAATGCTTATTGAAGGTAAAAAAATTGTCAAAAAGGCAAAAATAATACCTAAAGATGTTATTGATAAACTCCTTATACTTAAGGGGTCATCATCATCTCTTTCAAAATCACTTCGAGCAGAACCATCTGAAGATTCTTCGCTTGATTTACTTTGAATAAACTGCTTTGATTTCGTGTAACTCAAGAACTCTTAATTGGTAAAGATTAAGGAGATAATTGGACTTTATTATCCTACATTCAAAATGTTAATAAATCAAAACATTGGTTAGTAACTTTATTAATTACTCTTTTTCTAGCAAAGACCTTATAGATTTCAGTTCTTCTAATATTTGCACCAGTATATTTTGAGCAGCGGAGGAAGGTGTATTAAAGACCTCTACAGTAACCTCCTTAATTCTTAAAATATCTTTTGCAAATCTTGCTACTTCATTAGGATGAAACTTTAAAGGATCTTTTTGATCAGTTCTAAATTCAGGATTTAATTTTCTTGGATTAAAGCTAGGGTTTAGATTTCTTAAATCAGTATTTGTATACCTATAAACAGAAGCTCTTGATCTGTTTAGAAATTTTTGAACTTCATCAATACCTACCAATTCCTCTTCGCTAGAAATATTGGAATCTATATTTTCCATAATCTTAAGAAAATGTTTTAGTAATAATGAACTTTTAAAAGAGTTTGAACTTCATTACTGAAGAAGTTAGCAGAAACAATATTTTTAGACTAGCCGCGTTGAGGGACTCAAGACACTTTAAATAATTTTTTCAACTTAATTGATAAAATTAAATATTATTAAGGAATTTTTTGTATGCGCGTTACAACCTCATTTCCTCTGGGGACACTTCGTGACACACCTTCTGAAGCTGAGATCATTTCACATCAATTACTTTTAAAAGCTGGTTATATTCGCAGAGTTAACAGCGGTATTTATGCATACATGCCAATAATGCTTAAAGTTATTGAAAAAATATCCGCAATAATAGAGAGGGAACTTAATAGTATTGGTTGTACAAAATTACTATTACCCCAACTTCATCCTGCAGATTTATGGAAAAAAAGTGAAAGGTGGGAAGGATATACTGCAGGTGAAGGAATAATGTTTAATCTCAAAGATAGGCAAGGTAAAGAATTTGGTTTAGCTCCAACTCACGAAGAGGTGATCACGAGTATTGCATCAGAGACCATCAACTCCTATAAGCAATTACCTCAATGTTTTTATCAAATACAGACAAAATTTAGAGATGAAATAAGGCCAAGATTTGGATTGATGAGAAGTAGGGAATTTATAATGAAAGATGGTTATTCTTTTCATTCTTCAGAAAACGATCTGGCTTCTTTCTATGAAAAGGTAGGCAATGCTTATGAAAATATTTTTAAATCCTGTGGACTTCAGACAGTAGGGGTTGAAGCTGATAGTGGAGCAATTGGCGGTGCCTCCTCCAAAGAATTTATGGTCACTGCTGATGCTGGGGAAGATTCCATTTTGTTTACTCAAAGTGGTTCTTATGCTGCAAATATTGAAAAAGCTGTTTCTCTCCCCTCTCAACCTGTTCCACTAAAAGATAATATTGCAGAGTGGTTGGAAACACCTCAACAAAAAACAATCCTTGAAGTTTGCGTTAATAATAATCTAGACCCTAGTCAGATTATTAAAGTAGTAATATTCCTTGCACAGTTCGAAGGTAAATTTGAGGTTCCAATTCTTGCATGCATAAGAGGCGATCAAAATATTAATGAAGTAAAGCTTTTTAACTTAATAAATAAACTGCATAATTTCAATCTCCTTAATCTTAAAAAGATTGAAGACAAAAATACTATCGAAAAAAATCTAGTTGATTTACCCTTAGGTTTTATCGGGCCAGATTTAGATAATAAAACTATTAAAGCTAGTTCTAATTGGGATAAAAAATGGACAAGAATAATTGACCATTCTGCAAGTGACCTTTCAAAGTTTATAAGTGGTGGGAATAAAGTTAATTTCCATAAAGTTTTTCAAGAATTTTCTTTTGCTGCGAAAGACTATCTAATTGGGGATATTCGGAATGCAAAAAAAGGAGATAAAATAAGTATTGATAATGATGAGGAGCTTAAAGAAAAAAAAGGTATCGAAATTGGACATATTTTCCAACTAGGTCAAAAATATAGTGAAAAATTAAATGCAAAGTTCTCTGATAAGGATGGTAAGTTAAAAAATTTATGGATGGGTTGTTATGGAATAGGAGTGACAAGAATTGCTCAAGCTGCTATCGAACAGAATCATGATCAAAAGGGAATTTGTTGGCCTATCCAGATTTCTCCTTTTGAAGTTATTATTATTCCAACAAACCTAAAAGATCCTGTACAAAGTGACCTTACTGAGCAAATCTATAACAACTTTTTAATTAATAAAATTGATGTCCTTCTTGATGATAGAAACGATAGAGCTGGAGTAAAATTTAAAGATGCAGAATTAATTGGTATTCCTTTTCAGATAATTATTGGAAGAGATTCTGTTAATAAAGAAGTAGAACTTTTATCTAGAACAAATAATACTAAGTTTAAAATTAGTACTGATAAATTGTTGGAAACATTTATTTCCGAATCAGAAATAATGTACAATAAAAAGTCATAAGGCTTATTTTTTTGGGAGCTAAGTTATGTTACTGAAATGGACATCAAAATTATTTTTAAAAAATCTCACCAAAGCTATATCATTTTCAATATCCCTAATCATCGTTTTTACACTATTTAGTTCACCTTCTATAGCTGCAAAAACCTCTATGACAGGTGACTATACAAAAGATACAATTTCAGTTGTTAAAATATTACAAACAGCTGTTGATACTCCAAAAGATTCTCCAAATAAAGATGAAGTAAGAAGTGACGCTCTTACCCTTATAACTGACTATATTTCCAGATACAGAAATAGAGGGATGGTGAATAAAACACAATCATTTACCACAATGCAAACAGCATTAAATGCTATGGCAGGTCATTACAAAAACTTTGCAAGTAGACCTTTACCAGATAAACTTAAGGAGCGTTTAACCAAAGAATTTTCTCTTGCTGAAAAAATGGTTCTAAGAGAAAGTTGATACAATTCATTTACTTTTTAAAAGTTAACAAAGATTTTTGAATATATTAAATATTCGCACAAAAATAATGCTCTTCTAAAATTGGCTAATGTTGTTGTAATCGGAGCCCAATGGGGTGACGAAGGAAAAGGTAAAATAACTGACTTACTTAGTCGTTCGGCAGATGTTGTTGTTCGCTACCAAGGTGGAGTAAATGCCGGTCATACTATTGTTGTAGATGATAAAGTCTTAAAATTACATTTAATTCCTTCAGGTATACTTTATAAAAATACTTCTTGTCTAATCGGGTCGGGAACTGTTGTAGATCCCAAAATCTTACTTAAAGAAATTGACATGTTAATTGATAATGGAATTGATATCTCAGGATTAAAAATTTCATCAACATCACATGTAACAATGCCCTACCACAGAATTTTAGATGAAGCGATGGAGGCTGATAGAGGTTCAAACAAAATTGGGACAACAGGTCGTGGGATTGGCCCAACTTATGCGGACAAGTCACAAAGAAATGGTATTAGAATAAGAGACTTGCTCAATAAGGAAAGGCTAAAGGATGTGATCGAAATTCCATTAAGAGAAAAAAACGGTTTACTAGAAAAAATCTATGGCATTAAACCACTTAAATTGGAAGATATTGTTGAAGAATATCTTGACTATGGGGAAAGATTATCAAAGCATGTAGTTGACTGTACAAGGACTATCCATGCAGCCTCCAAAAACAAGCAGAATATCCTTTTCGAAGGTGCTCAAGGTACTCTACTTGACTTAGATCATGGGACTTATCCTTTTGTTACCTCATCAAACCCTATATCAGGAGGGGCATGTATTGGAGCTGGAGTGGGTCCCACTTTAATTGATAGAGTCATAGGTGTCGCAAAAGCCTATACCACAAGAGTAGGTGAGGGGCCATTCCCAACGGAATTGCAAGGAAGTATTAATGATCAACTCTGTGATAGAGGCAGTGAATTTGGAACCACTACTGGGAGAAGGAGGAGATGTGGGTGGTTTGATGGAGTTATTGGTAAATATGCTGTATCTGTAAATGGTCTTGATTGTTTAGCCGTTACGAAACTAGATGTGTTAGATGAATTAGATGAGATTCAAGTTTGCATTGCATATGATCTCGATGGAGAGGAAATAGACTACTTTCCTACAAATTCAGATGACTTAAAAAAATGTAAACCAATCTTCAAAAAATTAAAAGGTTGGCAATGCTCCACTGCAGATTGCAGAAAACTATCTGATCTCCCAGAGAATGCTATGAATTATCTCAGATTTTTAGCTGAATTAATGGAGGTTCCAATTGCTATAGTATCGTTGGGGGCGAATAGAGATCAAACCATAGTAATTGAAGACCCAATTCATGGTCCTAAAAGAGCACTTCTTAGGTAATTTACTTTCAAATTAATGACAGGATCTTTTAAACATTTTGAACATAATAAAAAGGTTGATCTCATTGGACTGGGCAACGCAATAGTAGATATTATTGTAAATATTGAAGATGATTTTCTTGAGATAAATAATCTTGATAAAGGATCAATGAATCTCATTAATTCTCATGAATCACGGAGATTGTTGGAAAATTGCAAAGTAATCAGACAAATATCAGGAGGGTCCTCAGCAAATACCGTTGTTTGTTTAGCAGCATTAGGTAATCATGTGCAGTTTATTGGAAGGGTGAAAAATGATCAATTTGGGAATTTCTTTTCTGAAGATATAAAAAAAAGTAAAACTATATTTAATACTCCACCAACTATTGAAGGTCCTTCAACAGCTCATTCAATTATTTTGATTACACCTGATGCGCAAAGAACTATGTGCACTTACCTAGGAGCATCTATAGAGTTTGAACCAGAAGACATTGACTTTACTATAATTAAGGAGAGTAAATACTTATATTTAGAAGGGTATTTATGGGACAGCGAATTAGCTAAAAAAGCTTTTATTAAAGCCGCCCAAATTGCAAAACAATCAAATACAAAAACAATCCTTTCATTGTCGGATTCATTTTGTGTAGATAGACATCGTGAAAGTTTCTTGGAATTAATTGATGAATATGTAGATATTGTTTTTTGTAATGAATCCGAGGTATTAAGTCTATTTAAAAATGATAAATTAGCAAACTGCCAAGAAGACCTTTCTTCCCTATGTGAATTAGTCATAGTAACTCTTGGAAGCAAAGGTTCTCTCATAATTAACAAAAATAATGTTGAAATAATTGAGTCAATAACGCAAGGCAAGATTATTGATACTACAGGAGCGGGAGATATCTATGCGGGAGGATTTATCCATGGATTAATAAACAATTGTACCCTCAAAAAATGCGGAGAGATAGCTTCAATTTGTGCGGGACAAATAATTACGCAATTAGGATCTAGATCAGATATCGATCTTAAAGATTTAATAAAACAAATTTAATCAAATAGTCTTATTCAACCAATCGTAATATTTCATCTCAGCATGGTATTTTTTGTAAATAATTTGAGGAACATCATATGTGGAATTTTTATTTAAGAATTCAATTAAATAATTTTGAAATTCTAGTTTACTTTTTATTGTGATTTCAAACTCTTTAGTTTCTTCAATATTATCATCCCACTTATAAATTGAAAAAATTTGCTTTATCGAAACACAAGCTGCAAGTTTATTTTGTATTAGTAATTTAGCCATTCGCAAAGCATTTTCGTTACTTGATTCAGTTGTGATCATAACTAATACTTCCATAATAAATTAACCATCAATATTTTTTAATTATGTGATTTATCAAATTATGATATTGATCAAAAGAGTATGGATAATCATTTTTAACTTTCGGCCTTTTAACCAAAAATAACTTCATATTGCTTCCAGAAACTATACTCTCCCAGTTTCTCTGAGAATAACTTCCAGATTCTCTGCATAGAACATAATCTATCTCCCAAAAATCACAAAGTTTTTTTTCTAAAATGCTTCCATTATTTTTACTCGGTTCAAGTATAGCTATGTTTGAATTTTTAATACATGATCCAAAAGCTTTAGTTATACTCTCATAAGTTGGAAGTACCCTAGTAAATACATTTGCTTTACAATTCATATAATAATTAGCTGTATCGTTAAGGAATCTTGATCCTATTGCAAGAAGAATATTCTTATTTTCTATATCAACGTTATTTATATCCTTTAAATCGTCAATATAAAAAAAATTATTATTGCTATTTATTAGAGATTTCCTCTCAAATAGTAAGAGAGGTGTATTAATCTCTTTACATGCATTATTAAGATTTTTAGAAATTATTACGGCAAACGGATGAGTAGCATCGACAACGCATGTGATTTTATTTTTATTTATGAAATTAATTATTTGATCTTTATTATTTAATTTACCCGTAATGATATGTAACTTTGGATTTTCAATATAAGCTTGCCCTGCTTTATAAGTTAAAACACTTGCAAAGACTGAATAATTAAGTTCAAGAAGCCTATTAGCTATTACAGGTCCATCCGAAGTTCCTGATAGGATCCAAACATTTTTATAGCAATTTTCTTGATTCTGCATCAATATGTCTTTAATTAAATAGTAAGTAATGAATCATTGTTTAATTCAGGCGGTAATTAATAGCGCTCCCCAAATGAGGTATACCAAAGAAAACCAAACTCCAATTGCAGAAATGATTGTTAATTTTAAAGGATTACGTAGTGAAGATCCAACCAGAGATCTCAAGATCATAGGATGGGGAAATATTGCCCAAGAAATGGTAGATGAACTAAAAGAAGGGCAAAATATTGTTATTGAGGGACGTCTAAAGATGAATTCTGTCACTAGAAAAGACGGAACAAAAGAAAAGCAACCAGAACTAACAGCTTCAAAGATTCATCAACTATCGCCAGTTGAAATTATTAATTCTGATCAAAAAGAAAATAACGAGTCATTTGAAAATAAAGAAACCACCAAAAAATCTAGTTGGGATAGTTCACCTTTAGTACCTGAAGTTGACGAAATACCTTTTTAGATCAAATGCCAACATTATTTTCTTGAACACTTATAATAAATTTGCTTATTTTTCTTTCAAGCGCGGCAAGTTCGCTTCTGATTTCTGGCCATTTACCCTTATCAAGATTTTCTAGTAGCCATGCTCTATCTTGATCAAGTTTAAAAATTAAATCTCCTTGATTTGCAGTATTAGGATCTTGCATAATACTTGTTAGCCCATTTAAAACTCATTCTACTAAATCAATATGAAGAAATACTTATCGCCTGGAAACTTAATCGTAACCGCTGGGGGTATATTAGCTTTTGTTGGAATGACTGCTTATTTTACAGACTCAGTGAATTTAAGTGTACCTACTTTTTTTTATGGAGTACCTATTTTTCTAATTGGATTAGGCTTAAAGACTTCCGAAATACCTCCTGTAGAGTTGTTTGACAAGACAAATTTTGCGACAAATAAATTTAATAGACCAAAAGAATTAACAGCACTAGTTAAAGATGTTACAAGATGGAGGTATGGGATAAAAGCTCATCTTGAATCGTCATTAGAATCTTTAAATTTGTGGGACGAGGATAACCCCCCTCAATTAAAAGAAATAGAAGAAATTACAAAGGAAGATAAAAATGGTCTCAGAATGCGTTTCGAATTAAACGCTGTCCCTCTAGAAAAATGGATTGAAAAAAAAGAAAGATTAAACAGATTTTTCGTCAAAGGTCTTGAATCAGAATTTATTATCGATGATAATAAAAAAGAATTTGATTTTATTCTCTTTTATTGAATATAGGGATATATTTGTAAAAAACTAATTTCTCAATTCAATCAAGTTTTAATAAATTTTAATAATGAATGATTCTCAAAGAGTATCAATATTAAGCGAAGCACTTCCATATATACAAAGTTTCTCAGGTAGAAAAATTGTTATCAAGTATGGTGGTTCTGTTATGGAGAATGATAATTTAAAAAATGCTTTTTTTAGAGACATAGCACTTTTATCAACCGTTGGGGTTTGTCCGATAGTAATTCATGGAGGTGGACCCGAGATTAATAATTGGTTAAAGAAATTAGAAATATCTCCTAAATTCGAAAATGGATTAAGAATTACTGATCAAAAAACAATGGAAATTGTCGAGATGGTTCTAATGGGTAGAGTTAACAAACAAATTGTAAAAGGCATTAATAAAACTGGATCCTTAGCTGTGGGAATATCAGGTCTTGATGGCAACTTAATTCAATCTAGAGAACTAGGAGATGGGAGCCATGGGTTAGTGGGAGAGGTTACAAAAATCAATCCTGAAATATTAGATCCTCTTATTTCTAAAGGATATATCCCAATTATTTCTAGCATTGGATCAACCTTGGAGGGTATTTCCCATAACATCAATGCAGATTTTGTTGCTGGAGAAATTGCTGCTGCAATAAATGCAGAAAAACTTATTCTTCTTACTGATACTCAAGGGATCTCAAAAGAAAAAGATAACAAAAATAGTCTTGTTGAAAAAACTAATCTCAAAGAGGCAAGAGATTTTATTGATAAAAAAATTGTGACTGAAGGCATGATTCCAAAGACAGAATGCTGTATAAGAGCTTTAGCACAAGGAGTCAAAGCAGCTCACATAATTGATGGAAGAATAGAACATTCATTACTTCTTGAGATTTTTACAAATTCTGGAATAGGTACAATGATAGTCGCCTAAACAATGAAAACTTATGAGCAAGTTTTAGAAACAGTAGAACTTGCTTTAGCTAAAGGTGAGTATCATTATTGTATTGAATTTCTTTTGCCCATAATCGAATCATTTCCTTTATCAAGCAAAGAGGGAGTAAATTTAAGAACAATCTTAATTACTGCTCTTTGTGGTATCAATAAAAAGAAGGAGGCTAAAAGGTTTTGTAAAGAACTTCTAAAATCTTACGATAATAAGACGAGAGAAAATGCAAAATATTTGATGGAAGTTATAGACTCTCCTGACATTAAAAAGCCAGAAAATTGGAACGTACAGTTTGAAAGCGACCCATCACTCAATAAAAAATCTCTTAACTCACTGCGCAAAAAAAGAGAAGTATTGAAGAAAAAAAAATTTATTAATGTAACTGAGACACCAACTGGTGAGACAAAACCCTTTCAGAAAGGCTTTTCACTGATCATTTTTTTAATACTATTATTATTAATTCCACTCTTGAGTGGCTGCGTTAAAATTGAGGATACCCTTGACCTTAGTGAACTTGATTCAATAACCAATAATTTAGTGATAGAAAGCAAATACATAAAGAAATTTCCTTGGCAATTAAAATTTGAAGGTAAGATGAAGGGTATTTTCCCTGACGCAGAAATTGAACAAGACGAATCTACCTTTTCTTTGAAGCATAAAAATCTCAATTTAGAAGATACAAAGCAAGTTCTTAAAATCACCCAAAATACAGCTGGAGAGTTAGCGGGAGAATCAACAAATATAGAAATTAATACTACTCAAAAAAACTTCATTTTTTTTAAAAAATACTTTTACAGGTTAGATTTGGATTTAAATTCTATTCAAGGTATTGATAATTTAGAACTCATTTTCAAAATTATTTCCCCTAATAAAGCTATCCTTACCGATAAAAATAATGCGAATTTAGAAATCACAAAAAATCTAATAATTTGGAATTTAAATCAAGGGCAGACAAATAGTCTTGAATTTTCTTTCTGGAGCCTCAACAAACTTTTGATTGGGATATCTATTATTTTAATAATTATAATATTGGCTTATTTTTTAAGATTATATAGATTTAAATTAGGTTCAGATTTACCTCAACTTCCATCAAAGTAATTACAACTCTGCTGGATTAACATCTATTGATAAAAAAACATTTTTTGGAATAAGTTTCCATAATATTGATCTATCGGGTAAAGGTATCTTTGTTCCTTCAGGACCATGTATTAATATCTGCCATCTAAATTTTTTACCGACTTTAGCAATTAAACTAGGAGCAGGGCCAATTAATTTCCAGTTCTTTTTCTCACAAAAATTGAGTAGATATTTTGCTAATTTTATTGCAATTAACTCAGTTAATTCATAATTTTCACCTGATAATTTAAGAAGGCAAATCGTGCAAAATGGAAATAAATTAGCATCTTTTCTCAATTTCGAGTTTTCACTTAAGAATCTTTCATAATCTCTTTTCTTAAGATACGAAATTACCGGGTGGTTAGGTTTATATGTTTGAAAAATTACTTTTCCTTTTTTTTGAGCTCTGCCTGCCCTGCCAGCTAATTGCAAAAACAATTGTAATGATTTTTCTTCTGCAGTAATATCTGGGCGATGAAGCAACCCATCTGCTGCAATAACTACTGAAAGAGTAATATTGGGGATGTCAATCCCTTTAGCCAACATTTGAGTTCCCACAAGAATATCAGCATCACCTTTAGAGAACTTTGAAAGAATATCTCTATGACCATCTTTTCCTGAGGTTGTATCTCTATCAAAGCGAAGTACTCTTAAGTCAGGAAATTCTACATTTAAAAACTCTATTACTCTTTGTGTACCTATTCCAAAAGGTTTAAAAGCAGTTGAATGACAATCTGGGCAACGATTGATCAATCTCGATTTATGATCACACCAATGACAGCTTAACCATTTTTTTCCTTGTGAACCGAGATGCACTGATAAAGGAACGTCACAGTTAGGGCAATGTATTAAATATCCGCAATTTCTACAACTTAAAAATCCACTGTGCCCCCTCCTAGGGATCAAAATTATTGCCTGCTCTTTTTTTAAGCGTAGTTGAGGAAGCAATTGTAATAATTCATTGGAAAAAATTTTCATATTTCCTTTCTTGAACTCATCCCGCATATCAATAATTCTTATTTCAGGAATCTCATTACTAGATATCCTTTGAGTCATTCTTACCAATTTAAAATTCTTTTCAAAAATACACTTTTTCCAAGTCTTCATTGATGGGGTTGCACTCCCAAAAATTAACTTTGCAGAACTCCTTTTTACTACTTCAATAGCAATCTCTCTTGCGTCATAACAAGGCATAGGACTATCTTGTTTATAAGAAACATCATGTTCTTCATCCATGATTATTAATCCTAGATTTTTCATTGGAAGAAAAACTGCGGATCTTGTTCCTATTACTATTAAAGGTTCATTAGCATTATTAATTTTCTTCCAAACCACAGTTCTATGATTGGGAGAACAGTTACTATGATATTCGTAAACGACATTATTAAATCGCCGACTAAATCTATCAATAAGCTGAGGAATTAGTCCGATTTCTGGGGCTAGTATCAAACAACTTTTTTTCTTAAGAAATTGATCTTCAGC
>QCIX01000004.1 GCA_003216355.1 Prochlorococcus sp. AG-402-N23
TTTAAATGATAAGTCTTTAGAAGAAAAAAAAATAATAGAAGCTGCTAAATACTGTAAAAACGACTTATGTAGCGAAATTGTTTTCGAATTCCCTGAGCTGCAAGGAATAATGGGTGGTAAATATCTTAAATATGAGGGATTTAGTGAGGATGTTTGCTTGGCTGTCGCTGAACATTATCTACCTTCTTTTTATAAAGATGCTTTGCCCTCCACAAAATATGGTGCAATAGTTTCTATAGCAGATAAGGTCGAAACTTTAATAAGTATATTTGTTTCTGGTAAGCGTCCAAGCGGATCATCTGATCCTTATGCCTTAAGAAGAAATTTGAATGGAGTGATTAAAATAATTTGGGATTATGAACTTGATTTACCTTTAGATAAATTATTTAACGAACTTATTGATTTTTGGAAAATTGCATTTCCGAATTTGAACTTCTCAAGAGAAAAAGTATTTAATGATTTAAATGAATTTTTAGTTCAAAGAATTGTTAGTCATCTAGAAGAAATATCACTAAGTAAAGAATTAATAAAGGCCAGTTGCTCTTCTGATGAATTTTCTCAAAAAAGAATATTGAATATTGTTGATCTTAAAAATAGGATTAAATCTATTGTTAATTTTAACGAAAAGGGTAATTTTGTTGAAATTCAGAAGGTAATTACTAGGGTAAGCAAATTAGCAAATAATAGTGAACTTTCAAGAGACGTTCTCTCAACAAGAGAATATGTAAACATAAAACTTTTTGAAAAAGATTGTGAATTGAAAGTTTTTAAATTTATTGGAGAATTAGAAAAACTTTTTTCGGAAGGTTATTGCAATTATTTGGAACTTCTAAATTTGTTTGAGATTAATGTAAACACCATCGAGGATTTATTTGATAATGAAAAGGGAGTCCTAATAATGTCAGAGGATTTAAAAATAAGAAATAATAGACTCAATTTGTTGAGCTTAATTAGAAATTATTCTTTAAAAATAGCCGACTTTACACTTTTGAACTCTTAACTTTAATGCCACCCTTTATTGAATAATTTCCTAGCATTTTTTCTACTTCTTTATTTTCCCTAACAGCACTATCAACGGGTTTATATTTTAGAGGTGCTAGGGCTTTCCCTCTTAAAATCGAACCAAGTGTAAGCATTGTAATTTTAAGTTGCTGTAATGGTTTCATGGAAACAACTTTTTTATATAAGTAACTATCAAAAGTAAGTCTTTGTACATCCATGTCATCACACATCTCAACAAAGGCTTCTCTAGCAGAATCATTTCTGTAGAAAATATTTTGAAGGATTTCTAGCACCTTATAAGTTGTACCATATTTTTTATCCCATTTTTTAAGATAGTTTTTTAAATCTTTTTCTGATGGAATTACTTGACCGTTTTTTGATGCTTCAACAATTTCTTCAGCACACATTCTTCCGCTTTTTGCCGCAAAATAAATACCCTCTCCAGAACTTTTTGTAACATAACCAGCTGCATCACCAACCAATGCCATTTTCCCAACTACTCTTCTTGGCCTTGGATGCTCAGGAATAGGATGAGCTTCTACCTTTATTACTTCACCATTAACAAGTCTTTTCTTTGCCCTATTTCTTACACCCTCTTGAAGTCCTTTAATTAATGACTGATTCTTTTGCATGGTTCCAGTGCCTACAGCAACATGATCATATTTAGGAAATACCCACCCATAAAAATCAGGAGAAACATCTGTTCCGACATACATTTCAGCAAGATCTTCGTAGTAACTCATTTCTTCTTTAGGCAATTTAATTCTTTCCTGAAATGCTATGGCAACTTTGTAATCTCCAGCATCCATTGCTTTTGCGACTCTGCTATTGGCTCCATCAGCTCCTATTAAAAGGTCAACAGTAAGCTCTTTGAGTTCCCCTTTTTTATCTCCATTCCTAAAATCTGAGTAGGAAAGCTTATATGGCCCTTGATTATTTTCGCCAGTATCAATAGAAGTAACTAATCCATTTATTAATGTAGCGCCAAGATCTGATGCTCTATTGCGCATAAAGGCATCCATAACTTCTCTTCTACACATCCCAATAAACTCATTATCACTTTTCCCATAAACTCTATCTAAGCTTATATCTACCTCTCTATTTGATGGAGATATCATTCTCATATGCCTTACTTTTCTATCAATAATTGACTCAGGTAAATCAAATTCTTCGACCATGCAAAGTGGAATTGCTCCTCCACATGGTTTTGCATTATCTAATTTTCTCTCGAAGAGCCAAGTTTTTATTCCAGCTTTAGCAAGTATTTCTGCCGCACATGAACCACTTGGACCTCCACCAATAACAGCTACTCTCAACATATGAAAAAAAATAATACTGTATATAAAAACTACATCTTTTTTGCTTATAAAAGTGCATTTCTTAAAATAATAGTTAATATCGAAATATCTTTTCCAAATTCACTTCTAAATATTGGAACTAAACAAAGATATCGATCAATTTGATATACCACTTGCCAAAAGAACTTACTTAAACAACCCAAATTCAACATTATTAAAAAAATTATTAATATTTTCTCCATTTCTTTTCCTTATGTTTTCTGTCGCTGCATTGCGATTTATTAGAAATGTAGAATTAATACCTCTTAATAATAATCTCAAATTTGAGGTTAAAAGAAATCATGATGCCAGAATTTTGGGCCATCTTCCCTATAAGGAAACTCTTAAAGAGAAACTAGTTTTAATTGAGCCTAATATTGAAGTTCATATAGATATGCGCGATTCTCTACTAAAGATGAGAGATGAAGCCAAAAAGAATGGGATATATTTGGTCTTCTTAAGTGGTTATAGATCAATAAATTTGCAAAACGATATCTTTTATTCTTTAAAATCTATTAGAAATCAAGAAGCGGCAGAAAGAGCTAGAGTTTCAGCCCCTCCAGGATATTCTGAACATAGTACAGGTTTCGCAATCGATATTGGTGATGCTACTCAAAGAGAGACAGACTTTGAAACCGACTTCGAAAATACTGACGCCTTTAGATGGCTCATAAAAAATGCAGCTAAGTTTCACTTTAAGTTATCTTTCAACAAAGATAATAAATATATAGATTACGAACCCTGGCATTGGAGATATGAGGGGTCAATTGAAGCATTAAAAGTTTTTGAAAGCGCAAATAGAAAATTTTAAATCTAATTGATTGATTTAATTATTCAATTAGATTATATTTTTCATAGTCTTAAAGAGAAAATTCTCATAATAAGCATACTTTGAGTTAGCCTTAATAAAGTCAATCTACTATTTATATAAATTCTATAAATGTCATCTTCGATAAAAGAAATTAGAAATGTTGCAATTATTGCTCACGTAGATCATGGGAAGACAACACTTGTAGATGCATTGTTGTCTCAATCAGGAATATTTAGAGACAATGAAGTTATCCCTACATGTGTAATGGATTCAAATGATCTTGAGAGAGAAAGGGGGATAACAATTCTCTCAAAAAATACTGCAGTTAACTATAAAGACACCAGAATTAATATTATAGATACACCTGGACATGCTGATTTTGGAGGAGAAGTTGAAAGGGTTTTGGGAATGGTTGATGGTTGTTTGCTTATTGTTGATGCAAATGAGGGACCTATGCCTCAAACAAGATTTGTTTTAAAAAAAGCATTAGAAAAAGGACTTAGGCCTATAGTCTTTGTAAATAAAATTGATAGACCAAGAGTAGTACCAGAAATAGCAATTGATAAGGTCCTTGATTTGTTTTTGGAGTTAGGAGCTGATGATGATCAATGTGATTTTCCTTATCTTTTTGGGAGTGGCTTATCTGGTTTCGCAAAAGAAGAGATGGAATCTAATAGTGACAATATGATGCCTCTTTTTGAAGCTATAATCAGACACGTTCCTCCTCCAGTAGGTGACTCTAATAAGCCTCTTCAGCTACAAATAACTACTTTGGACTATTCTGATTTCTTAGGCAGAATAGTAATTGGAAAGATCCACAATGGGACTATAAAAAATGGCCAACAGGCTAGTTTAATTAAAGAAAACGGAAAAACTATTAAAGGTAAGGTTAGTAAACTGTTAGGATTTGAAGGATTACAAAGAATTGATATAAATGAAGCATTTGCAGGCGATATTGTTGCTGTTTCTGGTTTCGATGACGTCAATATTGGTGAGACTATAGCATGTCCCGATTCTCCTCATCCTCTTCCATTAATCAAAGTTGATGAACCTACCTTAAATATGACTTTTGTTGTAAATGATTCACCATTTGCGGGTAAGGAAGGGAAATTTGTTACTAGTAGACAATTAAAAAATAGATTGGAGAGGGAACTTTTAACAAATGTTGCATTGAGAGTAGAAGAAACTGATTCTCCTGACAGGTTCTCAGTTTCAGGAAGAGGAGAATTACATTTAGGGATATTGATTGAAACTATGAGAAGAGAGGGTTTTGAGTTTCAAATCTCACAACCTCAAGTAATTTTCAGAGAAATTGATAATGTTGAATGTGAGCCTATAGAGACTTTGGTTTTAGATGTACCTGAAGTATCTGTTGGTTCTTGCATCGAAAAACTCGGATCTAGAAAGGCAGAAATGAAAAACATGCAGACAAGTTCAGATGGTAGAACTCAATTAGAATTTCTTGTTCCATCAAGAGGATTAATTGGATTTCGCGGGGAATTTGTAAGGATAACCAGAGGTGAAGGTATCATGAGTCATTCCTTTTATGAATATAAACCTAAAACAGGAGACTTTGAAACCAGAAGGAATGGCGTTCTTATAGCTTTTGAGGAAGGTGTGGCCACATTTTATGCTTTAAAGAATGCTGAAGATAGGGGAGTCTATTTCATTAAACCTGGAGTTAAAGTTTATAAAGGAATGATAATTGGAGAAAATAATCGACCTCAAGATCTTGAGTTAAATATATGTAAAACTAAGCAGTTGACTAATATGAGGTCTGCAGGGGCAGAAGAACTTGATACTTTGCAGTCTCCTGTCGATATTACCCTTGAAAGAGCACTCGAATATATTGGTCCTGATGAAATGCTAGAGGTAACACCGGATTCAATAAGAATGAGAAAAATAAATAAAAAGAAAAAAAATTAGTAATTGGCTTAATGAACGAAGAAAGCACAAAAAGTTTTAAAGATTCCCTTTTTACAGCTTTAAATCTTTTTAATAATCATGAATGGTATGAGGCTCATGATGCTTTTGAAGAAATATGGAATTCCGTAGATGGTGACGAAAGACAAGTTATCCAAGGAATTTTACAAGTATCTGTTTCTCAGTTTCACTTGAGTAAAGGCAATTTAAATGGAGCTACTATTTTGCTTGGAGAGGGTTTAGGCAGAATAAAAACTAGAACCAAGATTGATTTAGGGATTGATCTTGAATCCTTCTGCCAATGTTTGGAAGATTTATTGAGAAAATTACAATATAAAGAACTATTAAACGAGAACGATAAGCCTTTTTTGAAAACTATTTGATGAATATATCTTTATCTTCAATTAAATTATTATTATCTATTTCATTTTTTATTCAAGAAAAGAGGAAATCTAATCGATCTCAAGAAAAATGAACCTAAATATTCATAATGTATCCCTTTCAATTAAAGGAAGATTAATCGTAGATGATGTTTCCATAACTGTTAATCCAGGAGAAGTTGTAGGTTTGATGGGACCTAATGGTGCTGGGAAAACTACAACTTTTAATCTTGCAGTTGGGAATATAAAACCAGATAAAGGTGAAATTTTAATGAATGGGAAAAATATAACCAATCTTCCTCTACCAATTAGATCAAGACTTGGGTTAGGGTACTTAACTCAGGAAGCGAGTATATTTAGAGACCTCACTGTTAAGGATAATATAGATTTGGCTTTACAAAATTCATCTTATAGTAGAGCAGCTATAAGAAATAGAAGAGAACAATTAATTAATGAATTTAATTTGAATAACTTTGTAGATAATTATGGTTATCAACTTTCAGGAGGAGAGAGGAGGAGATGTGAAATAGCCAGGGCTCTCACTATAGGTAGAAAAGGTCCTAAATATTTGCTATTAGACGAACCTTTTGCTGGAATCGATCCTCTGGCGGTTAATGATTTAAAGAAACTAATTCTTAAATTAAGTAGTGATGGGGTTGGGATTCTTATTACAGACCATAATGTGAGGGAAACACTTTTAATTACTAATAAATCATATGTATTAAGTGAAGGAAAAATTTTAGCTAATGGTTCATCAAGTGAATTAGCTGATAATCCAATAGTCAAGAAGTATTATCTAGGAGATAATTTTAAACTTTGAAATCTTTTTGCAAAATAAATTAAAACTTAATTATTAAAGATTTACTCATAAAGTAATGATTTAAATTAGTATTTGTCTGTCATAGAATATTAAAATCGGATAAGTTTATAAGATGGCACTAGATAATCTTTTTAAAAATTTAATATATGACCCAGTTTCAGTCTTAGGTCTTTTGGTCTTTTATTTTTTATTAATTAACTTACCAATATCTTTAGGTGCAGTTTTCAAAAAGCAGTCTTCTGTTACTGTAAAAATCTTAACTATTTTAGTGAATTTATTAATATCATTACAATTACTTTCTAGATGGTCAATCTCTGGACACTTTCCTATTAGTAATTTGTATGAATCTCTTTATTTCCTTGCTTGGGGAATCACATTGGGACAACTATTGATTGAAAGGGAATACCAATCTCCAATAATCCCCTCAATTGCCATAACTATTGAGTTGCTGACTGTGGCCTTTGCTTGTTTTGTGTTGCCTGACGATTTGAAATCATCATCCAACTTGGTTCCAGCATTAAGATCTAGTTGGTTAGTAATGCATGTCAGTGTAGTAATGCTTAGTTATGCGGCACTAATAATAGGTTCTTTACTCTCAGTTTCTGTTTTGTTCATTAATAAAAATAAGCCGCTCCAAATCAGAAGTAGTTCTACAGGAATTGGAGGGTTTAAAAATTTTAATAACTATCCTTTAAATGATTTAGTTGAACCAATTGAATTTTCTCATTCGGAAGAATTAGATACATTAAGTTATCGCTCTATATTAATAGGTTTTGTTCTTTTGACTCTCGGTTTGATTTCTGGTGCGGTCTGGGCTAATGAGGCCTGGGGGACATGGTGGAGTTGGGATCCAAAAGAAACATGGGCATTTATCTCATGGTTGTTTTATGCCGCTTATCTGCATATGAGAATAAGCAAGGGTTGGCAAGGACGCAGACCAGCATTGTTAGCCTCTACAGGTTTTTTAGTGGTTTTAGTATGTTATTTGGGAGTAAATTTCTTAGGAATAGGGTTGCATAGTTATGGCTGGATATTTGGGTGATTTCTTGGTCACCAAGAATATTTATTGAGATTCTGAAAGAACATTCCCTTTTTGTGCTTCATGCGCAACTTTTCTCAAGTCATCACATCCTTCTTTTAATGTTGGGTAAGCAAACATTCCACTACCTGCAATAAAACAATTAGCACCAGCATCGGCACATTGTGAAATAGTCCAATTTGCTTTTATCCCCCCATCAACTTCAATGTCGACATTTAAGTTTTTTTCGATAATAAAGTTTCTTATTTCTCTAATTTTATTAAGCATTGTTGGTATATAAGCTTGCCCACCAAAGCCTGGGTTAACTGTCATAACCAAAACATGATCAACCATATCCATAATGTTTTTAATCATTTCAAAAGGAGTATGAGGGTTTAATGCAACAGAAGGAGATCCTCCTAAATCTCTTATTCTTCCGAGAACTCTATGCAAATGAATATTTGCTTCGGCATGAGCTATTACTACTCCTGGCTCACCATTCGCGCCTTTTGTAGCGTTTACATAAGATTCAAGCATGGTTTCACAGTTGTATTGGCTCACCATTAATTGAGTTTCAAAAGGGACATTGCAATATTTCCTGCATGCACCAATCATTTCAGGACCGAATGTAAGATTTGGTACGAAATTTCCATCCATTACATCAAATTGAATTCTATCTACCCCAGCTTCCTCGAGCTCTCTCACACATGCCCCCATATTTGCCCAATCTGCTGGTAAAACAGAGGGAATTATTTGAATTGGTCTATTAACACCAGCTAACTTTGTTTGATTTGACTCAGTCATTTAATTTTTAAAATATTTAATAAAGATACTATATTTAGTTGTTTATTCCTAATTTCAAGTCACGGCCTGATAAAGTAACAGCTGTAAAGAGTTAAAAAAAGCTTACTAGCATAATAATTCTCATTAAAAATGACATTTTTTATGAGATCATACTCAAAACCTTTAAGAAAATCCTAAAAATTTAATTGTGAATCAAACTTTAATTCAAGAAATTCTCGAAGTTGTCGAGCAAGCAGCTATTGCCTCAGCAAAACTAACAGGACTTGGTCAAAAAGATGAAGCTGATGCTGCAGCTGTAGAAGCAATGAGATTGCGAATGGGCAAAATTGAAATGAAAGGGAAAATTGTTATTGGAGAAGGTGAAAGAGATGAAGCACCTATGCTTTATATAGGCGAAGAGGTTGGTAGTGGAAGTGGCCCAGGGGTTGACTTTGCAGTAGATCCTTGTGAAGGCACTAATCTTTGTGCAAATAATCAAAGAGGTTCCATGGCGGTTTTAGCTGCATCTGATACGGGTGGTCTTTTCAATGCTCCTGATTTTTACATGAACAAATTAGCAGCGCCTCCTGCGGCAAAAGATAAAGTAGATATTAGAAATTCAGCTACTGAAAACTTGAAGATACTAAGTGAGTGCCTGGGCCTTTCTATTGATGAGCTTACTGTTGTTGTAATGGATAGAACTAGGCATAAAGATTTAATTAAAGAGATTCGAGGATGTGGTGCAAAAGTACAACCGATTTCTGATGGTGATGTTCAAGCTGCGATTGCATGTGGTTTTGCAGGTACTGGAACACATTGCTTGATGGGTATAGGTGCAGCTCCAGAGGGTGTTATTTCAGCTGCTGCAATGAGAGCTCTAGGAGGACACTTTCAAGGACAACTGGTTTATGATCCAGCAATCGCTCAAACTTCTGAATGGGCTGATTACACAAAAGAAGGAAATATAAAACGTCTTAATGAAATGGGCATAACCGATATAGATAAAATCTATGAAGCGAATGAATTGGCATCGGGAGAAAATGTCGTTTTCGCTGGAAGTGGAATTACTGATGGTTTACTATTTGACGGAGTTAAATTTGAAAGGGATTGTGTTAGAACAAGCAGTCTAGTTATTAGTACATTAGATAGTACAGCAAGGTTCACAAATACTGTCCATATAAAAGATGGTGCTAAGAGTATCAGCCTTTAAAAATTCACTTTTGATTTTATGCATATTGTTGTCGTCGGACTGAGTCATCGCACGGCACCTGTGGAAGTGCGTGAGAAGTTAAGTATTCCTGACCAATCCATAACAGAATCATTAAAAGCATTAAAAGCTTTCTCTGATATATTAGAGGTGTCAATCTTAAGTACTTGTAATAGGCTAGAAATATATGCGCTAGTAAAGGATAAAAATACTGGAATTTCATCTATTAAAGAATTCATATCAGAATATTCTGGAATTATTTTTGAAGATTTAAATCCACATCTTTTTTGCTTTAGACAGGAAGAAGCAGTTTTGCATTTGATGAAAGTCTCGGCAGGACTCGATAGCCTTGTTTTAGGGGAAGGACAAATCCTTTCGCAAGTAAAAAAAATGATGAGATTAGGTCAAGAGAATCAATCTACTGGACCAATTCTTAATAGATTATTAACTCAATCAGTTAGTACAGGTAAAAAAGTAAGATCCGAAACAAATTTAGGAACTGGAGCCGTATCAATTAGTTCAGCAGCCGTAGAACTTGCCCAATTAAAAATTGGACAAGAAAAGGGTTTTGATAATCTTGTAAGTTTGGAATCAGAGAATGTTCTTGTTGTTGGCGCCGGACGAATGAGTAGGCTTTTAATAACTCATTTAAAATCAAAAGGATGTCATAAACTTATTCTTGTAAATAGAAATATTGATAGAGCATTAAATCTTGCTCTAGACTTCCCTGATTTAGAGATTGTTTGTAGAGGGTTAAACGAATTAGAAGAAAACATATCAATATCTACCATTGTTTTCACTAGTACTGCTTCTGAAGAGCCAATAATTGATCTCGCAAAAATTAAAAAATTAGATTTGAGTAATAGACTTAAATTTATTGATATTGGTGTACCGAGAAATATATCTAACGATGTCAAACAACATGAATTTGTAAGTTCATTTGATGTGGATGACTTACAAGAGGTCGTTTCAAGAAATCAAGAATTTAGACAGAAAATAGCAAAAGAAGCGGAATCTTTAGTAGAAGAAGAAAGGATCATTTTTCTAGAATGGTGGGCAAGTTTAGAGGCGGTTCCAGTAATTAATAAATTAAGATCAGATCTAGAGTTAATTAGAAAAGAGGAATTGCAAAAAGCACTTAGTAGGATGGGACCAGATTTTTCGGCTCGAGAAAGAAAAGTTGTTGAAGCGCTGACTAAAGGAATTATCAATAAAATACTTCATACGCCTGTTACCAAGTTAAGAAGTCCTCAATCAAGAGAAGAAAGACAAGTTTCTTTGAAAATCGTTGAAAAATTGTTTTCTTTGGTAGAAGAGGACAAAAATAACTAATTTTCCTTATTTTATATTAAGTTTTTATAGTGATTTATCGAAATACCATTGTAAACTGACCATTAGCATTTCTAAATATGCCCACAATCAGCTACTTTAAATAGTTGTATATCTATCTCCATTAGATTGAATGAAGCGTGTGTTGGCCATAATCCTCGGAGGAGGAAAAGGTTCTAGACTTTACCCTTTAACAAAAATGAGGGCTAAACCTGCTGTGCCGTTGGCAGGTAAGTATCGTTTAATAGATATCCCAATTAGTAATTGTATAAATTCAGGAATTGAAAAAATGTACGTGTTGACCCAGTTCAATAGTGCATCTCTAAATAGACATATAGGAAGAACCTATAATTTAAATGGCCCTTTCGGCCAAGGATTTGTGGAGGTTTTAGCCGCGCAACAGACTCCTGATAGTCCTAAGTGGTTTGAAGGTACTGCCGATGCTGTAAGAAAATACCAATGGTTATTTCAAGAATGGGATGTTGATGAATATTTAATATTGTCAGGAGATCAACTGTACAGAATGGACTACAGTTTATTTGTTCAACATCATAGAGATAATGGTGCTGACTTAACTGTTGCAGCATTGCCTGTTGATGAAGCTCAAGCAGAGGGTTTTGGCCTCATGAGAACAGACGATGTAGGAAATATAAAAGAATTCAGTGAAAAGCCCACTGGAGAGAAGTTGAAGGCAATGGCAGTAGATACTTCAAAATTTGGATTAAGTAAAGAGTCAGCTGCCGAAAAACCTTATCTAGCCTCTATGGGTATTTACGTTTTTAGCAGAAATACTCTTTTCGATCTTCTAAATAAATTTCCTAATTATACGGATTTTGGTAAGGACATAATTCCTGAAGCCCTCAATAGGGGCGATACTCTTAAAAGTTATGTATTCGATGATTATTGGGAAGATATCGGTACCATTGGAGCATTCTTTGAGTCAAACCTTGCTTTGACTGAGCAACCAAAACCTCCATTTAGTTTTTATGATGAAAAATTTCCAATTTATACAAGACCTAGATATCTCCCCCCTTCTAAACTTGTAGATGCTCAAATTACTGATTCAATAGTTTGTGAAGGTACAATTTTAAAATCATGCAGTATTTTACATTGCGTTTTAGGTGTAAGAAGCAGGATTGAAAGTGATTCGGTTCTTGAGGATACTCTTGTTATGGGTGCCGATTTCTTTGAATCGCCAGAAGAGAGGATTGAATTAAGAAAAGGAGGAGGAACACCCCTTGGAGTAGGTGAAGGAACTACTGTAAAAAGAGCAATTCTTGATAAGAATACAAGGATTGGTGATAATGTCGTAATCATTAATAAAGATCGAGTAGAAGAAGCAGATAAGCCAGAATTAGGCTTTTATATAAGAAATGGAATTGTTGTTGTAGTTAAAAATGCAACTATTGCAAACGGAACTGTTATTTAAATCTTTTCGATCATTTTTCGCTGACATAAGTATATTTTTTGAGCAATTTTGTTGAGTTGCATGCACACTATACTTATTGAGTTTTTTAATTTTTTATGTCCAAGGCACATTTTGGTTTAATAGGTCTTGGTGTTATGGGCGAAAATTTAGTTCTTAACGCAGAGAGAAATGGATTTTCTAGTGTAGTTTTCAATAGGACTTTCTCAAAAACTGAAGAATTTTTAAAAGGTCGTGGCCTTGGGAAGAATATAGAGGGAGCTGAAACTCTTCAAGAATTTGTTAATAAGCTAGAAAGACCTAGAAGAATTCTAATGATGGTAAAAGCTGGACCTTCAACAGATGCTGTTATAGATAATATTTCTGGATACCTCGAGGAAGGAGATTTATTAATAGATGGCGGTAATTCTCAATTTAAAGATACAGAAAGAAGGGTAAATACTCTTGAAAGTAAAAGTTTTGGATATATTGGAATGGGAGTCTCAGGTGGTGCCAAAGGAGCTCTAGAAGGGCCAAGTATGATGCCTGGCGGCACTAAGGGCTCATATGATGCAATAGAAAGCTTATTAACCAAAATGGCTGCCAAAGTTGAAGACGGACCATGTGTTGCATATGTTGGTCCAGGAGGCTCAGGTCATTTTGTAAAAACTGTTCATAACGGAATTGAATATGGAATTGAACAAATACTCGCAGAAGCTTATGACCTTATGAAGAGAGTAAAAGGTATGAATGGACAGCAGATGTCAGAGGTATTTGGTATTTGGAATAATACTGATGAATTAGCTTCTTATCTTGTTGAAATAACAGAGATTTGTCTAAATACAAAAGATGAGATAACTGGAGATGATGTTGTGGAAAAAATATTAGATAAAGCTGGCCAGAAAGGTACTGGGTTATGGACTGTTGTAAGTGCTTTAGAACTGGGGGTATCAGTCCCAACTATTTATGCATCTTTAAATGCAAGAGTAATGAGTTCTTTAAAAGAGCAACGTAGTGAGATTGAAAAAACTATTCCATCTAAAGAGATAGAGGATTTTGATTTAGGAAATATATCAGATGGAATGAAGCCTTTATTTGATTCAGTAGTCCTTGCCACAATTGCTAGCTATGCCCAAGGTATGGATATTTTAAGAGAAGCATCTGCAGTATATAACTATGGTTTGAATATGCCATCAATTGCTCAAATCTGGAAGGGTGGTTGCATAATTAGATCAAAATTATTAAGTAAAATTCAAGATGCTTATAACAAAGATCCTAATCTAAAAAATCTAATTTTTGATGATTGGTTCAATAATGAAATTGCTACAAGATTAGATAACTTAGCTAAAGTAGTTTCTTTATCCACAAAGGCAGGTATACCAGTCCCATGTCTATCCAGTACTCTAGATTATTTGAATAGTTATAGAACCAATAGACTTCCTCAGAATCTTGTTCAGGCAATGAGAGACTGTTTTGGCTCGCATACATATGAAAGAGTTGATAAGGAAGGTAGTTTTCATACTGAATGGATGAAATGATTGAAAAGGTCAAAAATGGATACACCATAAACATATATAAAGACAAGTTAGAATTATCAAAAGAGGTTTTTAAGTTTATTGAAAGTCAAATTATTCATACTTTAAAAAAGAAAGACAGATTCATATTTTGTGTAAGTGGAGGATCAACGCCTAAATCTGTGTATCAGCTCTTATCAAATAGTGATCTTAGATGGGATATGGTTGACGTCTTTTTAGGAGATGAAAGATGTGTTGATCCAAATTCAGATTTAAGTAACTCGTTAATGTTGAAAAATTCATTGTTAACTAATTTTGGATCTAGAGCTTTTTTTTATGAAATTTTCAATAATTTAAAGGCTGATGATGAAGCTACAAAAAATCAATTTATTTCTAAATTACTTGAAAAATGCGGATCAAACTCTCCATTCTTTGATTTAACTTTATTAGGTCTTGGAGACGATGGTCATACAGCTTCACTATTTCCTTATCAAAAAAATAATAATGTAGACGATTTTGTGATTTTTAATGAAGGTAAAGGATTAAAAAGAATTTCATTAACTCCAAAGGTCCTTTCAGCCTCATCAAAGATAATATTTTTGGTTAGTGGTGCTTCTAAAAGAATTGCCCTTGAGAGGTTATTAGATGAAAATGAGCCTTCCGATAGAACACCATCAAAATTAATAAAATCCATTAATCAAATTTCAATATTTTGTGATCAAGAATCAGCAAAAGAATTAGAAATTTAGTTATAGTCTAAAAATAATTAAAATTATTTAATGAGTAAGACAAAATTTTTATTCCAGAAAAAGGAATTTGATGGTTGGAAAACATTAAATGATACTGTTATGGGCGGATCAAGTTCAGCTTTTTGTGAAATTTCAAATTCTGGTTTGTTATTAAAGGGTAATATTGTAGAGAAAGCAGGAGGATTTGTTAGTTGTAGATCCTCTATATATAAACCTTCTTTAGATGTTTCTGAATATTCATCCTTTGAATTAAATATTGATGGACAAGGAAGAACTTTTAAATTTGCGGTCGCTTGTGAAGATGCTTTACTTGGACTTACCGAGTTTATTCCGGGTGGTCTCAGGTGGATTAAATCATTCCCAACAAAAAGATTCGGAACAACAAATGTTCAAATTTCTTTTAGTGAGCTTAAACCTTCAGTAAGAGCTAATAAAGTACGTTTTCCATTTAAATTCAAGCCATCTAAAATTAAAAGATTGCAACTACTACACTCTAAGTTCGGTGATGATGGGTTACTTAATAATGAGTTTAAAGAGGGCCCAATAAAAGTTTTAATTAAATCAATAAGTGTTATTTGAAAATCAACCTAAAAATATAGAGAGTTTAATCGCTAAGTCAGCAGATTTAATAAATAAACCTTTTATTCATTCTGTCGTAAAAGTAAATGGTGAATACGAATTCGAAGAAGAAGATATTGATTTGACGGTTAATATCTTATGTCGAGATAAAGAAGGTAAAAGATTAGAAATTTATGATCTTGAATTAGAACTTTTTAAATCAAATAAAGAGTTGGTTTTGGTTATCTCTAAGCTTAATTTTCCCGATGAACCAATATTATGGTGTGGAGTTAAAACATTATGGATGGATAGCAATAATGGGAAAAAATGTAACTCACCAAAATACAGCGCTAGATTAGAGAATCTAGCAAATAGGATAAAGAGTTTTATTGATTAAACAAATAAACTTTAGGCGGATTTATAAATCAGTAACTGCCCCTAAACTTGATGTGCTCACGATCCTAGAATATTTTGAAAGTATCCCTCTTTTGTATTTTTGTGAAGGTTTTACCCAATCTTTTTTCCTTTTTTCTAATTCTTCGTCAGATAAATTAACTTCAATTAATTGTTTTACAGCATCAACGGTAATCAAATCACCTTCTTTTATTAGAGCAATATTTCCGCCAACAGCAGCCTCTGGAGCTATGTGGCCAACAACAAGCCCATAAGTACCGCCGCTAAATCTACCATCAGTAATTAAAGCCACCTTCTCTCCGAGTCCTTGACCAACAATTGCAGATGTTGGAGCCAACATCTCTCTCATGCCTGGCCCTCCTACAGGGCCTTCGTTCCTAATGACAACAACATCACCTGCTTTGATGTTGTTACTTAAAATTGATTTTAAACAATCCTCTTCACTTTCGAATATCTTTGCAGGACCTGTTAAAACAGGATTCTTTACTCCGCTAATTTTTGCTACAGAACCTTCGCTTGCTAAGTTACCTTTTAAAATTGCTAAATGTCCTTTGTTATACAGAGGGTTATCTATGTCTCTGATAACAGTTTGATTTAGTGGAGGCTTATCTGGAATATTCTGTAAGTATTCTGTTATTGTTTTACCTTCAATGTTTTTACATTCACCATGAATTAATCCTGCATTCAAAAGTATTTTCATTACTTGTGGAATCCCGCCTGCATTATGAAGATCCACCGTCACATATTTACCACTCGGTTTAAGGTCACATATAACGGGTACTTTTTGTCTGATTCTCTCAAAATCATTTATGTTGATATCTATTCCTGCAGTATTCGCAATAGCTAAGATGTGCAATACCGCATTTGTTGATCCGCCAATTGCCATAATTACTGATATTGCATTTTCAAATGCTTTCTTAGTCATTAGGTCTAGAGGTCTTATATCTTTTTCTATTGCGGAAACTAATATCTGAGCACTTTTGTCTGCACTTAGTTCTTTTTCAAGATCTTCAGCAGCCATAGTGGAACTGTGAGGAAGACTTAACCCTAATACTTCAATAACCGCAGACATTGTATTAGCTGTAAACATCCCTCCACAGCTACCAGCACCAGGAATACAATTTTTCTCAACTTGGATTAGCCTTTCTTCATTAATTTTGCCTGATGTTAATTGTCCAACAGCTTCAAATGCACTAACAACAGTAAGATCTTCTCCATGCAATTTCCCAGGCTTTATTGTCCCTCCATAAATGAAAATTGAGGGAATATTCATTCTTGCAATCGCAATCATGGCACCCGGCATATTTTTGTCACATCCACCTATAGCAAGTACTCCATCCATACTCTGAGCATTGCATGCTGTTTCGATTGAATCAGCAATAACTTCTCTTGAAACTAGGGAATATTTCATGCCCTCTGTTCCCATAGAAATGCCATCACTTACTGTGATCGTTCCAAACATTTGAGGCATCGCACCGGATCTTTTTATTGACTCTTCAGCTTTGAGAGCTAACTTATTTAAACCTATATTGCATGGTGTTATGGTGCTGTATCCATTTGCAACTCCAATAATAGGTTTATTAAAATCTTCATCATTAAATCCAACAGCTCTTAACATTGATCTGTTAGGGGATCTTTGCACACCTTGGGTTATTGCAGATGATCTGAGTTTATTCATATTATTTGAAAACCTTTTTTATTCTATTGCCCCAACTCTTCAAGTTGCTTCCTCACATCAGCAATTGCAGAATTAAGTTGCTCAACTTTCTTCTCCAGGTTCTCTCCTCCAACATCATTTATATTTTCATTTGAATAAATCGCTTCAGATCCGTCTTGAATTCTGGAGGAATACATCATTGCTTTTTGTTTTTTTTCTTCTTTTCTTTTGTCTGCTTCGGATATTAACCACCAAGCTAGACCTGCAGCTCCAATAAAAGCACCGCTTATTAATGATAAAAGATTATTTGAAGACGAATCTCTGTATTCAGACATTGGTAAAATATTTACTCCTATATTCTATATTAGTTCTTATCTCGAAATATAGTACTCAAACGCAATAAAGGATTCCCAATACCCGGGACTAATAATTTCGTTTTTTCATCTTCCTCATCAATGCAAGAGGTGTATATTACCTGATTAGGAAATAATTTCGCGATTTCATTTAACCCTTTATTTGAGCAAATAGCAGTTATTAACAAAATCCTATTGGAATTAACTCCTAATTTCTTTAATTTAATTAAAGTTTCTAATGTTGTCGATTTTGTAGTTATTTGTTCCGAATAAAAAATAACTCCTTCATTTGATTCAATAGTTTTAGGAAGTTCTCCTAATGAAAGAGTTGCATTAGGAATTACCTCTTTAGATCCAAACCAAAGAGATAAACCTTCGGGCAACATTGCGAGCACTTTTATTGGATAATCATTATCAATAAAGAATCCATCTGCGCCCCCATTATCAGTATTTACTATTTCTTTTTTATATGGCAGCCAATTACGTAATGCTTCATATGTAAGCCATTTTCCTAATTGTTCATGTCCTGTCGAGTACAAAATATTTGGAGTATTTTTTTCTCGCAATATTGAAAGCCAATGTTTTATTAATGGATGAGGAGGAACAATAACCTTTAGTGACATTGCCATATATTTTCCTTTAAGATACTCTTACAAACTTTAAATACTTAAGTTCTAAAATACAGTTTTATTATGATTAAATCAATTGTTTTCCCTTCACTAAAAAATGCATTAATTGCATTATTGCTTGTTGGAATTATATTTTTTAATTCTGTAAATTCTGCATGGGCTAAAAGACCCCCTGAGATTAGAAATCAACAAGACCTTAATTTAGAGCCAGATATGCATGGTCAAGATTTAAGCGGTAACGAATACGTTAAGTTTGATTTGAATGGGTTTAATTTCAGTGATAGTAATTTAGAAGGCGCGGTATTCAATAATAGTAAATTGCAAAACTCAAAGTTTACTGGAGCCAATTTAAGAGATGCACTAGCTTATGCAACAGACTTTACAGATGCAGATCTTTCGGACGTTAATTTTACAAATGCTTTATTAATGGAGAGTAATTTTGAAGGAGCAAAAATAGATGGTGCAGATTTTACTGATGCTGTTCTTAGTCGTACACAACAAAAACAATTATGTGCGATTGCTAATGGCACAAATAGTTCTACAGGAGAGAGTACAGAATATAGCTTAGGTTGTTAATCATTAAGGATGAAAAAAAAAATACCAGTAATAGTTGTTTCCGGTTTTCTTGGTTCAGGTAAAACAACTTTTCTTAGATATTTGTTAAAGGAGAGTAATAAAAAATTCGGTTTAATAATCAACGAATTTGGTGATGTAGGAATTGACGGTGATTTGATTAAAAGTTGCGATAGATGTGATGAATCTGAAGAAAAATGCGTAATCGAATTAAATAATGGGTGTTTATGTTGTACTGTTCAAGATGATTTTGTTCCATCAATAAAAGCTCTTCTCGAATTTAATCCTCCTATTGAATCAATAATTATCGAAACAAGTGGCTTGGCACTACCAACTCCCTTAATTCAAGCACTTAACTGGCCTGAAATTAGATCTTCCATCTACCTTGATATTGTAGTTGGCATTGTAAATGGAGAGTCTATGCTTAATGGTTCACCAATTAATGATCTAAATAAAATAACAAAACAATATAATGAAACAGATAAAATTGATCACAACGCTTCTATTGAAGAACTTTTTGAGGAACAACTCGAAGTCTCTGATATCGTTTTAGTCTCTAGATCAGATATCTTAAATAATCATCAATTTGATATTGTAAAAAATAAAATCCAGGGAAGTCTAAACTCATCTACACCAGTCCTTAAATCCAAGAATGGCGAAATTGATTTAAATTATCTTTTTGATTTTAATTTTAAAAAAGAGACTTATAAAGAATTTTTAACTGAAGAACATGACCATAATCATGTTGAGCTTGTATCAGATTCATTTAAATTAAATTATTTCCTTGAAAAAAATGACTTTGAAAAGGAGATGTCAAAAATCTTGGATGAATTAAACATTCTTCGAATAAAAGGACGTATTTGGATACCAAATAAATCATTGCCTTTACAAATACAAATTGTTGGAAAGAAAATTAATACTTGGTTTGAAGAAGCTCCAGACAATTGTTGGAGACCAAATGATAATGCTGGGCTTGAATTAGTAATAATTTCCTTTGATGAGAAATCTATAAAAACTTTCAATAGAAAAATTAAAGAGAAATTTAAGATTTTAAGTTACCCAAAAATAGCAATTTGACTTTATAGTTAGCTGTCGAGATACTTATTACAGTAGACAGCGCAAGATGGAAAACCCAAAAATTGCTTTAAAACAAATAATCTCTGACAACGTTACATCAATTGATAAAATAACATGTTCAAAATGTGGAGGGTCAGGAAATTTTAAAACACCTGAAAATTCAAGAAGAACTTGTTTAGTTTGTTTTGGTAGAGGCTACATTAAAATTTAATAACTCAGAAAACCTTAAAGTAAAAATATTTGTTTATTAATCAATAGTACTTTTTATTAAAATTTAAACTAATCTTCTAGTAGAAATTAATTTTTAATTGGACCAATTTGCTGTAAAAGTTTTTGTAAAACTAAGACCCTCAGTTTTAGATCCAGCAGGGGAAGCTACTAAATCTGCTTCTATAAAACTTGGAGCAGAGGGAATAAAATCATTACGTATAGGAAAAATTATTGAGGTGAAAATAGAAGGTAATGGTGAAAACGAAGTAAGAGCAAAAATTGATTTATTGTGTGATAGGTTATTCGCAAATACTGTTATTGAAGATTATGAGTATTCGCTAGAAAAATTATAAGATGGATAATTTTACTGTAGGAGTTGTTGTCTTCCCTGGTTCTAATTGTGATCGTGATGTTGCATGGGCATTGGAAGGTTGTTTAGACATAAGAACAAAATACTTGTGGCATGAGTCTTCAGATTTAAGTGATGTAGATGCAATAGTTTTACCTGGAGGTTTTAGCTATGGTGATTATTTAAGATGCGGAGCAATTGCGAGATTCTCTCCATTAATAAATGCCTTGGATGAGTTTGTTAAAAGCGGAAAAAGAGTTTTAGGAATTTGTAATGGGTTTCAAATTTTGACAGAATCAGGGTTTTTGCCTGGTGCTCTTGTTGCAAATAAAAATCTTAATTTTATCTGTGATGACGTTGAACTGGATATCGTTTCTTCAAAAGGTGGTTGGTTTAATAATGGAGATGAAAAACACACTATTAAGTTGCCAATAGCTCATGGAGAAGGAAGATATCATTGTGATTCTGATACTTTAAAAAAACTTGTAGATAATGAATTAATCGCTTTGAGATATAAAAATAATCCCAATGGATCCTCATTCGATATCGCAGGCATTACTAATGAAAAGGGAAATGTTCTGGGTTTAATGCCTCATCCAGAGCGAGCATGTGACGAGACAATTGGTGGGACTGATGGTCTCTTTACATTAAAATCATTAATATTGAAATAAAAAAGACCCCCTTTTTGGAGGTCTTTTTTATTTAGTTTTGGAAGAAATTAAACAGTAGCTTTTACTTTTGGATCTAATTCACCTTTTGCGTAAAGATCAGCAAAATAATTAGTGCTGTTCTGTTTAATCTTACTTGCTTGACCTTCGCACCAGAACTGCTTGTATCTATCAAGACAAACTTGCTTCATGTATTTTCTAGCAGGCTTGTTGAAATGTCTTGGGTCAAAGTTTGCCTTATCAGCAAATGCTGCCTCTCTAACTGCGGCAGTGAATGCAAGCCTGTTATCGGTATCAATGTTTACTTTTCTAACTCCATTTCTTATTCCTTCTTGAATCTCTTCAACAGGAACACCATATGTTTGAGGAATTTCACCACCATATTTGTTAATGATATCCAACCATTCTTGAGGAACTGAACTAGATCCATGCATTACAAGATGTGTATTTGGCAGTGCTTTATGAATTTCAGCAATTCTGCTAATTGCAAGAACTTCTCCTGTTGGTTTCCTTGTAAATTTATAAGCACCATGACTTGTACCTATAGCAATAGCTAATGCATCGACTTTTGTTTTAGACACAAAATCTGCAGCTTCTTCAGGATCAGTCAAAAGCATATCAGTAGAAAGTTCACCTTCAAATCCATGACCATCTTCTGCTTCTCCTTTCCCTGTTTCTAATGAACCTAAGCAACCTAGTTCTCCTTCCACACTAACTCCAACTGAATGAGCAAAATCTACTACTTTTTTAGTAACTGCAACATTATATTCGTAACTAGCTGGTGTTTTTGCATCTGCCTCTAGAGAACCATCCATCATTACTGATGTGAAACCATTTATAGCTGCTGAATAACATGTTGATGGCTCATTACCGTGGTCTTGGTGCATTACCACTGGAATATTAGGATATGTTTCTGTAGCAGCAAGGATTAGATGACGTAGGAAAATTTCTCCTGCATAATTTCTTGCCCCTCTTGAAGCTTGGAGGATTACAGGACTATCAGTTTCATATGCTGCTTCCATGATTGCTTGAACTTGTTCAAGGTTATTAACATTGAAAGCTGGAATACCGTAACCATTCTCAGCAGCGTGATCTAAAAGTAGTCTTAGTGGAACGAGGGCCATAATTAAAATAAGTTAAATGCTATATAAAGCATATGTTTCCGCGAGTTTAGTATAAATAGGTATCAAATGTCACGTCATTAGATATACAAAATACTAAATTAAAGAAACTAATTTTATGACCGAGAGTATATTTTTAGAATTTTTTTTTTAATAAGTGTAGCCTGCTACAAATAATTGTTCATCTGAAGAAGGTTGAGATCCTGCTACATAGGCACCTTTTGAAGCTTCAGAGTTTGCTTGAGCTCTTGCTATTAATGCTTTTTGACCTCCTTCAACGTCGCTTCCTTTCCAGGCCTTTAAGCATGAGTGCTGCAATGCTCTTCCATAGGAGAATGAAACATTCCATAAAGCTTTCCTGTAAAGAGTGTTCATATTATTTAAATAAACAGAAGCAGCTTCTTCGCTTAACCCTCCTGATAAGAAAACTATTCCAGGAACAGATGAAGGAACGCATCTTTCCATAGTTCTGATTGTCATTTCAGCAACCTTCATAGGATCAGCCTTTGTTTGACAATCTGCTCCATTAACAGTCATAGAGGGTTTTAAAAGAGTGCCTTCTAGAAAAACTCCATTTGCTTGACAGGCAATATAAACCTGCTTTATTACCTCTTCTTGAACTTCAGCAGTTTTTTCAATAGTATGGTCGCCGTCCATTAAAATTTCAGGTTCAATAATTGGTACCAACCCAGATTCTTGAACTGATCTTGCATACCTTGCTAATCCCCAAGCATTCTCTTGTATTGATAGTTTTGAAGGACAACCATCATTTGTAATTTGCAGAACTGCTCTCCACTTTGCAAATCTGGCACCTTGTTCATAATATTTTGCTGCTCTTTCAACTAACCCATCTAGGCCAGAGCAAAAAGTTTCTACATCTCCTCCTCCTGGAAGTGGATTTAGGCCTTTATCGACCTTTATACCTGGAATAATACCTAAATTATTTAGTTTCTTAACCATTGACTCACCATCTTGGTGATTCTGATAAAGAGTCTCTTCGAAGAGGATTGCTCCACTTATATATTTGCCAAGACCTTCCGTAGTAAAAAGCATTCCTCTATATGCCTTCCTATTTTCTTCAGTATTCTCAAGGCCGATTCCAGCGAGTCTTTTACCTACTGTTTTAGTTGATTCATCTACCGCTAATATCCCTTTTCCTTTAGAAGCCAGTAATTGAGCATTTTGTTTAAGCTCATTTTTGTAATAATTTAAAGTCATTCTTTAATAATTCAGTTCAATTGATTTTTCCAGAATATGAAAAAAAAATAAATTCAATCCAATACTTTATCGGGTGATAATTGCTACTTATAAATGTATAACCTTAAATTTTGATACTTAATCCACTTTTCGAAGATTCTCTTATGGCTTCGCAAACTTTATGACTAGCAAGTCCCTCACATAAGCCTGGGATTACAGGTGTTTTATTAATTATACTCTGAGCCCATAAATTTTGAATTCTCAAAACTGGAGCTATTCTCCCATCAGTCCATGTTTTTTCAAAATTAAAACTTGAATCTGGAGTTAGATTTTGTATTTTATTTTCGTTGTTTGAATATTTCAAATTAAAACCATGTACATAATCTTTTTGGTTTTCGCTTTTAAGAATAAGTGAACCTTCGCTTCCATATATTTCTAAACTAAATCCTCTACCGTTTTTAGAAATCGATGATAAAGATACCTGACATGGAATAAGATTCGAGCTGTAGTTTGATATGTCTATATTGGCTAAACATACATCTTCACTCGTAACATTATTTAAATCAGATGAATTAGTTAAGGGTCTTTTTTTTATTGATGTTGCTAACTTGCCAGACACGTTTATTGCTTCTCCAAAAAACCAATTCAACATATCGAATGCATGAGTACCTAAGGCGCCAATAACTCCTCCACCTTTTTCTTCCAATGAATACCAATTCCAGGATCTTTTGGGGTCGGATCTACTGCCCATTAACCAATCTAATTTGACTAAATATATATCTCCTAAGATATTTTCATCAATAAGTTTTTTTGTCTGAAGGAAAAGAGGTACTGCTCTATATTCAAAATCAACACATACGCTTAAATTATTAATCAAAGATATTCTCTGAAGCTCTTCTATTTCAAGGGACGATATTGAAACAGGTTTTTCTAGTAGCAAATTTTTATTGTTCTCAAGTGCACTATTTGCTAATTTAAATCTTGATTCAGGAGGGGTAGCAATAATGATCCCATCAATTTCTGGAGATTTAATTAAGTCATCCCAATCATGAAAAAAATCTAAGCCCGTTTCTTTTTCTAATATCGATTTTTGCTTTTTCTCATAATGATAAATAGCTACAGGAGTTAAGTAATCAGATTCTTTTAATGCTTCTAAATGAACTTTTTTACCAAACCCTAGTCCAGCGATTGCTATTTTTAATTTTTTATTTTTAGAATTCATTCTTATTCATTAATAAACTCTGAACAGCTATTTTCAATAACAACATCTATGAGTTCATCATTATTAGAAGTTTGCCATTTTGATTTAAATTGAGGTATTCCATTTATGGAAGTATCTTTGAACTTTTTTTCATCGCAATTAATTCTCATTACATAAAGTGATAACTTTCCATCATCATCCGAATTAGTTGGATTTTTAAAGAACTTTGTTAAGACAGTTATTTCACCGTTTGGAAGAGGCTTAATACTACCTTTATCAAGCCATTCTTTCCCTTCATTATTCTCTTTTAGTAGGACCCAGTCAACATTTCCTATTCCATAAGAATATGGAGCAAAATTTAAAATAAAAAATAAAAGGCTTAAAGAAAAATTAAAGAAATTTGAAATAATTCTCATTTTACATATTTGCTTTTAAAAGTTCTTTTACACCATGAATTTTTAAAATTTTAGTCAAAGTATCCTTGAGATCTTTCCTTTTAACTATTACATCAACAAAACCATGCTCAAGCAGATATTCAGCTGTTTGAAAATTATCGGGTAATTTTTCTCTTAATGTTTGTTCTATAACCCTTCTTCCAGCAAAACCAATAAGAGCTTTAGGTTCCGCCAAAATTAAATCACCTAACATTGCAAAGCTTGCTGTTACCCCTCCAGTTGTTGGATGAGTTAACAAGGGCATATAAAGAAGATTGTTTTCTTTATGTTTTTTTAGTGCTCCAGATATTTTTGCCATTTGCATGAGACTTAACATACCTTCTTGCATCCTTGCTCCTCCTGATGCGCAAACAATAAGAATTGGAAAATTTTCTAAAGTTGCTTTCTCAATTATCCTTGTAATTTTTTCACCAACTACTGAACCCATGGATCCTCCCATAAATCGAAAATCCATAACAGCTAATGCTAAAGGCATTGAATTTACAGAACAGATACCTGTTACGACTCCATCTCTTAAACCAGTACCTGCTTGACTTTCTTTAATTCGATCAGCATACGCTCTTCTATCTTTAAAACCTAAAGGATCTGTAGGACTTAGTGAACTATCAAACTCCTCGAATGAATTTTTGTCAGCAATTATTTTTATCCTTTCATCGCTATTAATCCTATTGTGGTGTCCACAATTACTACAAACATTGAAATTTGAAATTAGGTCTTTTCTATAGGCTACTTGCGAACATTCTGAACATTTAACCCACAAACCATCTCCCTCATCAGTATCTTGCGAAACTTTTCCAACAAATTGATCTTTACGCCTTGCGGCAAACCAGTCGATTAATGACACAACGTTTCCTGTTTTTTCTATTTAAATCTAAATAAGGTACTTTTATCAAGAAAGATATATAAAAATTTGAGATCCTCTAGATTAAAAACTCTTCAAAGTAAAAAATATAATGATTTGAGTTGATAATCGAAAATTAAATATTATTTATTTTTCTCCTCAATCATTTTATGAATTATTGGAGTGAGAATTAGTTCCATTGCGAATCCCATTTTTCCTCCATTTACAACGATACTTGTTGGACTTGACATAAATGAATCGTTAATCATTCCAAGCAAGTATTGAAAATCAATCCCCCATTTTTCTCTTGCCCCTTTTCTGAAATGTATGATCACAAAGCTCTCATCAGGAGTTGGGATATTCCTGCATATGAAAGGATTAGAGGTGTCAATTGTGGGAATTCTTTGGAAATTAATATCGGTTTTGCTGAATTGTGGACATATGTGATTTATATAATCAGGCATTCTTCTCAATATAGTATCCACAATGGTTTCCGCTGAGTAACCTCTTTCTGCGTTATCTCTATGAATTTTTTGAATCCACTCTAAATTTGTTATCGGAACAACACCAACAAGTAAATCAGCATAAGAGGAAACATTGTATCCATCACCTTCTACCCCGCCATGCAAACCTTCATAAAAAAGTACATCTGTTCCCTCAGGAATATCTTCCCATGGAGTAAATTGACCAGGTTCTAAGGATGTCCCAAGTCTTGTATTATGTTCTTCTGCTTCTTCAAGACTATGTAGATAATATCTTTTCTTTCCTCCTCCAGTTTCACCATAGATTTTAAAAAGTTCTTCTAGCTTGTCAAAAAGATTAGCCTCTGGACCAAAATGAGAGAAATTTTCACCTTTTGAAAGAGCGTCTGCCATAGCTTTTTTCATAGGCATTCTTTCAAATCTGTGGTAACTATCACCTTCTACAACTGCAGGAACGATATCTTCTCTGGCAAAAATATGCTCAAAGGCTCTTTTTACTGTACTTGTTCCTGCTCCTGAAGATCCTGTTACAGCGACTACTGGATGACGTTTTGACATTTTTTAAAAACAATATCTCATGATTCTGACAGGTCATATGCCAACTTTATGTTTTACTTAAAAATATTTTTTTATTTATTAATTTTTTTAAATTTCATCCATTATTTTATCTCCGATTTGACTGCAAGATAAAACTTCAGAAGACCTATCAGCTAAATCTGCTGTTCTAAATCCTTTTGATAAAACTTTATCAATGGCAGTTTCTAAATTTTTTGCGGCTTTTTCTTCATTTAATCCAATTTTTAACATCATGGAAGCAGATAAAAGCATTGCTATAGGATTCGCTATGTTTTTACCGGCTATATCAGGAGCCGAACCATGAACAGGTTCAAAAACTCCTGGGCCATTATTGTTTAGAGAAGCAGATGGAAGCATACCAATAGAACCAGTTAACATTGCGGCTAAGTCGCTTAAAATATCTCCAAATAAATTACTTGTTAAAATTACATCAAATTGACCAGGATCTCTAACTAATTGCATCGCTGCATTATCAACGTACATATTGCTTAGAGATATATTTTTTTCTTTTGAGGTGATATTTAAAACTGTATCTCTCCACAATTGACTAACCTCAAGAACGTTTGATTTGTCAACAGAACATATTTTTTTATTTCTTTGGTTAGCAATTTTTATTGCTATTTCAGTTATTCTCTCTATTTCGGCTGAATCATAAACCATGGTATTGAAAGCTTTTGGGATTTTTGTATTTGTTATATGTCCTCTTGGTTTTCCAAAATAAATTCCCCCTATTAATTCTCTTACAACAATAAGATCTACATGCTCAACGATTTCTTTTTTTAATGTACTTGAATCTAATAGAGATTTTCTTATTTTGACAGGCCTGATATTTGCGAAAAGGTTTAGGGCAGATCTTAACTTTAGCAACCCACTTTCTGGCCTTAATTCTCTTGCAAGAGAGTCATATTTAATATCTCCAACACATGCTAAAAGTACAGCATCACTATTTTTGCATTGATCTAGTGTCTCATCTGGAGCTGGAGTCCCATATTTTTCATAAGCTATCCCTCCAAATAATTTCTCAATAATCTGAATATCAAAATTATGATTTTTTGAAAGCTTTTTTAAAACACTTTTTGAAACTTCTGAAATCTCTGGTCCAATTCCGTCTCCTGACAATAAAACAATCTTATATTTTTTCATTTAAATTCTTGTTTAATAGAACAATAAATTATTGCTTGTCTAATTGTCTAAGTTTTTTTGCTAATTCTGGTAATTTTTTAAAAATACTTGAACTCCTTAGCCATGATTTATTTTCCATCGCGGGGAAACCACTAATTACCTTGCCATCTTCTATGTCACAATGAACTCCGCATTTTGAACTAGCTATGACATTATTACCAACTTTTACTCTATTATTGACTCCTACTTGCCCTGCCAAAATAACACCATCTCCAATAGTTGCTCCTCCAGCGATACCAACTTGAGCTGCAAATGCACAATTCTTTCCAATTTTTACTCCATGACCTACTTGTATTAAATTATCCAACTTTGTTCCCTCATCAATAAAAGTAAATCCAACTGCGGGTCTATCAATACAACAATTCGTTCCAATTTCTACAAAACTCATTATTTTTACACCACCTTTTTGAGGCATCTTTACCCATTTGCTATTTTTAGGAATAAAACCAAATCCCTCTGATCCAATAACAGAATTTGAATTAATTACACAATTATTTTTTAAAGTGGTATTTTCGTAAATTACACAATTTGGATGAATTATATTATTATTTCCTATTCGAACATTGCCTAAAATTGATGATCCAGGGAGAATATGATTATTGTCTCCAATTACAGTATTTTCTCCAATATAGACATTAGGTCCAATATGGCAATCTGCTCCAATTATTGCTGTTTTATCTATAACCGCTGAAGCGTGAATTCCTGGTTTGAAATTTATAGGTTTATATAAACAATCCAATATTTCTGCAAATGCAATTCTTGGATTTTTAACGATTAAGTTTGATATATTGAGTTTCTTTAGGGCACTAACGATTTCATCGTTGTTTGTAGTTATTATTGCTGATGCTTTAGTTTGATCTAATTTTTCTTTAAGGATATTATTTTCTTCTAAAAAAGATATTTGATGTTTAACTGCAGCATCTAATGATGCAGCATCATCTATATTTAAATCTTCGAAAATATTGGCACTAATAAAATTTGAATTTCCTTTTTTTATTAGATCAACTAAATCACTTAAAAGCATTTTTCAGTTTTAATTTTTTTCTAAGAGAGAGCAAGAACATCTCTGTGTACGACAATTATCGAGGAGTTGTTATCTTCTTTATTATTTAAGATACTTCTTAATTTGTCGCTACTTATTGATACTAAACCTTTTGCAACTTCTTTATCATTTGTATTTACGATTTTAACTGCCTGATTAATTGTAAAGTTTCCTTCTACATTCTTAACACCAACAGCTAAAAGTGAGGCACCTTTTTTTTTAATTGCAAAAGAAGCGCCATCATCTAAAGTAATTTTCCCTACTGTTTGAATTGCATGTGAAAGCCAACTTTTTTTGTTTCCAATAGGTTTTTCTACTGGATAAAATAAAGTTCCAATTTTATTATCATTAAAAATTTCAATTAAGTTTTTTTTATTAGTTCCATCAATTAGTTGGACTTCGACTCCTCCTTTTGTTGCTATTTCTGCAGAAATTAATTTTGTAGAAATTCCTCCTGTTCCCCATTCATTATTTGAGTTTTGAATATTTTTATCTTTAATTTCCTTTAATTCACTATTATGAACTTCTTTAATAGGTTGCGCATCTTTATTATTACGTGGATCTTTTGAGTATAGATTTTCAATATCGGTTAATAAAATAAGCTTGTTAGCATTTATAGCCAAGGCAACTAAAGCAGAGAGGGTATCATTATCTCCATATTTAAGCTCTTCATTTGCTACGGTATCATTTTCATTTACTATTGGAATAACATTTAAATCGATTAATTTTTTTAAAGTTTTAGAAGCGTTATTAAAGGATTCTCGTGAATTGAAATCAGCTTTAGTTATTAAAATTTGAGCAATATTATGACCTAATTTACTAAATACTTTATCGTATAAGGACATTAAATTAACTTGACCTACTGCAGCAGTAGCTTGCAGGGTACTTAAATCATTTGGTCTCGTTTTAATATTTAATTTTTGGCACCCTAATCCAACGGCTCCACTAGTTACTAAAATTAACTTGTTTCCTCTTGAAAGAAAACTTTTAAAGGATCTAGAAAGGTTTTCAATAACTTCTTCTGTAGATGTTTCATCTGTTCCTCTTAAAATACTAGTGCCAATTTTTATAACCCAAGTTTTCATTTTATAAAATGAGAAATTAATTTTTCTATTTTCAAAGTTAAATTAAATTTTATAGGCAAGCCATCTCTATTTAATCGCTTAACTAATATTGTTTTTATATCACATCTATTACCAACAATAATATCTGTAAAAATTCTGTCGCCAATAATTGCTATATTTTTTGGCTCTCTGCCAATTTCTTTGATAGCAGACAAAGTTACTTTTTTTCTTGGTTTTGATGCATTGTATTTATACCTTAAATTTAATTCTTTCGCTATTTTTGCTATTCTTTTTTTCGATGGATTATTACTTATTAGATATAAAGAGAAAAGTTTTTTAGATTCTATTATCCAATTTTTTACAGCTTTTGGGATCATATATGATTTTCTATTTACTAGAGTCCCATCCACGTCTAGCAATAAAGAATTAATTCCTTTTTTTTGTAACTCAGATTGAGAAAGATTATATATTGGCAAGTTTGAATCCCAATTGACTTTTAGGATAGATCTCATTTATTTTAAGAACTACTTTTTTCAAGCTCAGTTTCAATCAAAGGTTGAATTTTGTCAAACTCATCATCTTCAACTAATAAGGCACCTTTGTCTTTTAATTTACCCACAATAAAAAAAGGATCTAGTGGTATATATAAGCCATATTCTTGGTCAAAAAGATTAAAGTTAACGAGCAATTCATAACTCTCACTATCATCATCGACGTAATCTTCTTCTAATTCATCGTAAATTGGTTCTTCAAGTTCTCCTGATACTGTTAATGTAACTGCTGATCTGATAAGTCTTAAATCATGTTCTTGAAGAACTGCTTCAGCATTTTTTAGTATTTGTTCATTTTTATCTATTTTCTCAATTAGTTCAGGTTCATCTTTTTCATTTATCTTAAAGAGACTTACTGGAGTATCAACTGGTGTTAATAAAGCATATTCTTGGCCTTCAACACTTACTAATTGTTCAAGATAACAAAATAGTTCGTTTCCATTTGAGTCATTTAATAAAAGAGTCTGTGCATCATAATTATTATTTGAATTGGCTTCTTTCATTTAAAAGTTATCTATCCTTTTTAATACTAATATTTTATCTGACGTTTACCAGCTATTTCTTCTAATTCAGGACCTTCTTCGATCCATTGTTCAAGTATTATTTTTGCTGAAAAACTATCAATCAATCCGGATTTATCTTTTTTTATTCCAAATCTTTCTGAAGATTCCCAAGTTGAACTATGTTCGTTGACGTAAGAAAATGGAAGCTTTAATTCATTTGAAAGTAATTGACCGTAATTTTCACAGTCAATAGCTTGAGTGGTCATTTGACCTTCCTCATCTAGCGGAATACCCACAATAAACCCAGTCAAATTAAATTCATTTATATAATTTCTAATGATTTTAATCTCTTGATTATTTTTAAACCGTTTTACTGCTGGAAGTATGTTTGATGTTATGCAGAGGGGATCACAATAAGCCAATCCTATTCTTTTGGTACCTATATCCAAACTCAAAATTGACTTGGGTTTGGGTTTGCAAAATTTCACTTTGTTTTTAATGGAAAAGGAGATGGATATGGATTACCTTGTGGACTTAATTTTTCAAAGATTGATTCCAAAGATTGATTTATTATATTTACCTGTTTGGCTTCATTCTTAACTATTGTGTTCCTAATAAGAATTATTTCTTGATTTTTTTCTCTGAGATTACATTCTTCGAGAAAAAGATTTAATTGAGAATTTTCTTTATAGGTTTTTAAATATGAATCAGGTGATTTCTCAAAAAATCTTTTTATAAATTCTTTTAAGATAGAATTGAATCTCTTATCCCAATATCTACTTATAGTTAAAGTATAAATTTCTTCGTTTTGATAATTTATATCTTTTAAAATTGTACATAAAACTGAATTTTCATATATTAAGGCACCACTTTTAGAGTTATTTCTTTTAAGAATGTCGTCATGATCAAAATCTAAAATATTTCTTATTAAGGGAGATTGATTTGATCTTATGAAATTAACTATTTTTAATATATTTTGTTTATTAATGTTTTGGAATTCATTAATTAATGCATAGGAATTGGTATTTTGCTTTATAGATTTTTTTAGATCAGAACCATCCCAAAGGATTATCTCTCCTAACGGTTGAAAGCCTAATTCTCTGGATGTTGATATGAGGTCAACATTATTTATATCAGCGTTAATTATCCAACTTGAAGTTTTGATGTCTTTTATTGAGATAGATTTTTTTATCAATCCTAAAGTTAATTGTTTATCTGTTAAAGAATACTTGTTGTTAATCAACTTGGGCTTAGATATTTTTAAGCAAGTCTCTTTTTTGTTTAAAGGAAAAATATTCAAATAACCAACTATTTCGTTTCCATGTATAGCAATTATGCATTTATTTTTATTTTTCTTAAGGTTATTTAAAAAAATTTTTAAGTCATCAAAGGTATTTATAATTGCCATTTTTAAAAACCAATTATTCAATTCCTTATTTTTGATATCTATTAAAAGGTTAATGTGTCTTATATGTAGTTCTTCAAAAGTTACTTCCATTTCTTTTTTAGATTGAAAAGAATAAGAGGTTTCTTTTTTCATTTACTTTTTTTCTCTTATTAATACTATAGGGGTTTTTTCATCTCCATTGCCAGCTGGATTAGATATTAAGTTTCTTTTGAGTATTTTATTTACTGCTTTATTTGAACTAGCTAAGACTTTCACACCTCCAAGGTCATTAACATCTACTACAGCAACATCTATATTCAGATGGTTCGAGACCTCTCTACAAAATAAATCTGCATTGAGAGGACCCATAACTATACTCTTGTCGTAAGGTGTAACTGTACCGCTTATATCATCAATCAGAGATGATTCTGAACCAGTTAACCTATAAAACATACCCTTAATACCAAATAATTTGAAGAGAAATCCAACAAATAGTGCAATGGTTATTCTTGTGACTCCGATTCTATTTATTAATAATTGCATGCCGCAAGCTGTTGCGAGACTGCTAGTAGGGTGAAAAAAATAACATAAAGCTTTTGAAAATAAACTATATTCTAAATTTTGAGGGGAAATATATCTGTTTTGCATAATCGCTAGCGGACTCTCACCGATTGTTAAAATATCATTTTTTTCTACAATTTCTTTGCAGTATTCAATCACAGTATTTACTGGGTTATCAAAGCAACCAAGTAAATCAGTTTTAATAGCAAAAGCTTTGTATTTATTATTTAAAGAAATTTCAAAAACTTCTTTCGCCCTTTGTTTTTGACCATCTAAATTAATTAAAAAACAATCTTTATTATTTGAAATACCAAAATGTCCATAGTTCTCCCAAAATACTTTTAACCATAGATATTTTATTTTTTTTCTAAAATTATTATTACTAAATTTATATATGATTCTTACAAATAATTCAGAATTTGACTTGATAATTGTTGTTGGCCAGTAATTATTTAAATTCTTAATTTTATTATTTTCATATATATAAATATCTTCTTGATAATTAAAATTTTGGCAATATTCGTTACTTTTATTTTTAAAAAAATCTAATTCAAAATTTATATTAGATACCATCGTCTCTTTGGTTTTACTTTTATTAGTTATTTTTAAATCAATAATTAATTCATTTAAACCATCCTTTTTTTTGATTTTGTAATTTATAGGTACAAGATTTAACTTTGATTTGGGTGAGTTTTTAATATATAAATCTGAAAGAATTAAAAAAATTAAAAGAACTAAGAGGATATTTATCAATATCATTTTTTAATTAATTTTTGTTTTTATCTTTTTTTCAGAAATGATACTGTTGTATTCATTAAAACTTTCTATAGAAAATGTCGTATCTTCTATATCAATTCCTTTTAGTTCTCCTATAACTTTGTTTAATTCATCGATATTAATCATTCCATTTTGATCATATTTAACTTCACCATCACTATTTAAAATAATGGTTTGTGGAATTAATCCGTTCCAATAATAATTAGGTTCATTCCTAAGATCAGACTTTTCTTTATCCTGTAATTCATCAGTAGTTAGAGCAATGATATCTATATTATTTCTCCATATCAAATCTAAACCAGATATTATCGGAGCCATAGCTTTACTATCTGAGCTATCGTCAAGATAAAAAAATAAAACTGAGACTCTTTTATTGTTTAATGATTCCTGAAGAGTTGTCTGGGGAGGAACTATAGCCCCATTACCTGCGTATATAGGAAAGATGTTGCCATCGTAACTATCAGAATCTCTAGAGGCATTTGCTTTATGTGGACTTAAGAAAATTAATGCTATTAGGATCCATTGAATTATTTTCATTAAAGTTTAAAAACTTACTTTGAACTTGATCTTCCTAATCCTTGAAGGATTCCTTTCCCCACTAAACCGATAGCTTTGCCAACAACCTTTGTAAGGAAAGTTACGAAGAGATTACCGATATATTTTACCGCAACTTCTAACTGCGGTGCTAGGGCATCTCTTATCTCAACTAACAATGTAACTTGTTTTTGTAGCCATTCTAGATTCTTTAATTCTTTCTCCCTATTTTCATTTTTAAAGTACCGGGTAAATTTTTTATCGATAATATCAATATATTCTCGTTTACTCTCGTACAAATAGATAGGCATATAAATATAGTCATGCCAGCGATTGTAGTTATTAATATTATTTCTAAATCTTTCAAAATTTCTTGTCGATTGTAATTCGGGATTTATAAGTACAGTTCTTAATTCAGGCCAAGAAGAACAAATATTAAAGATTTCAGAAGCTAATAAATTACAGTTCCTTATTGTCCAATTTGATATTATATTTTCAAGGATCAAAAATGATTCTGTTTCATATAGAGGGAGTAATTTTCCATCATAGTCAAGAGCTTCATTTTTAATAATTGGCTCAATAAACATTATTGATTCATGTGATTCTCTGTCTATCTCTTCGCAACTTACCTCACTATAGATAAAATCATTTATTGAGATAGATTCGCTTCCTTTTTTTAATCGAAAATAGCTGTCTGTGATATTTGAAATTGTATTAACTTTAAGTTCTTTTATAAGAGAATTTAAATCATCTTTAAAATCTTTCTCCTTATAGTTTTCTTTAATATTTTTTACTAAATTATCTAACTCATCTAACATTTTGCAAATTAGTCGTGAAATAAATTCTTTCTTTATCCCAGAGAGAATTATTGATGAATTATTAAAATCAACCTGTAAGTTAGTTGAGCTATACCTTTCTTTTAGTCTACCTAATATTAAATTCCATATTTCTGTTGTGTTTTTATCTTTAATGAATACAGTGTTCTTATTTTCAAGATTAATTTTATTTTCAGTGTAAACTGCCTCTGTATAAAGTTCTAGTGAATTACCCCATAAGAAAATTAGAAAAGATTTTGCAGTAATAAGTTCTCTTAATCTTCCTTTTAATATGAATTTATAAAATTCTGGTGTTGAATCAGAGTTGACATATTTGAATATATAATTAATTTCAGAATCTATTTGTTTAAGACCTGAAGTTAGAATTTTTTGACTAAAAGAGAGTGGCTTATTCTTGTTTAATTGAACTCGGGAATTATTTTCAATATCAAATACCCTTCCTCCATTTGAAATGGTATCAATAGATTCAAGGACTTTTTCTGCACTGGGATTTAAAAGAAAACCTTCAGCATTTAAAGATGGAGGGGTATTTGCTTCATAAACAAGTTCGCCAGAGAGGATTATTAGAAACTTTGAGTCATCATATCTTTCTCTTAATTTTAATAATTCTAATCTTATAAGATCTTCTGATTGGAAATTAAGAACATTCCAAATAACTAAATCCGGAGTTTTATCACTTGTTCCATTATTAAAATTAATGTCTAAATTTTGGTTTAGTGATGTTAACTTAAGCGATAAAGATTCTGCTATTAAGCTTGGAGCAATAATCAATATCGATTTTTTTGAAATTAATTCCAAGACTAGATTTCTTATCTCTTATACAAAATTAACTAACAATTACTGCAAATACCAGCCTTAAATCAATTTTCGTACTCTTTTAAGCGTAGTAATTGCTTTCTAAATCAAAGTCATTTAATCTCTCGGATGACAATACATTATTCGCTTCGTTTATCGTAAATTTATTTTCATATAGAGCTTTACCTACAATTACTCCAAAGAGTCCAGAATTTTCAAATTTTACTAACGATAATAAATCAGAAATTGAACCAATACCTCCTGAGGCTATTACTGGAATATCTGTAATTTCTAGTATGCTATTTATGAATTCTTCATTTGTTCCCTCTAACGTCCCATCTGTATTTATATCTGTAACAATAAAACTAGCGATCTTAAATGAAGAAAACTCCTTTACTAAATCTGTGGCTAAAATATTAGATTGCTCAAGCCAACCCCTTGTACTAACTTTTCCATTTTTTGCATCTATCCCAACAATTATCCTTCCAGGAAATTTATTTGATAAGTCTTTAACTAACTCTTTATTTTCTATTGCAGAGGTTCCCATGATAACTTTCTCAATACCATAAGAAAATAGTTGTTCTATTCTTTCTTTAGACCTTATCCCCCCACCTATTTGAATAGGTATGTCAACTGTTTTTGCAATCTTTTTTATTGATTTATCGTTTGTCGGAGATCCAGTTTTTGCAGCATCCAAATCAACTATATGTATATATTTTGCTCCTTCTCTTTCCCAAAATTTAGCCTGCTCGTGTGGCTCTTTTGTGAAGTCTTTTCTTTTATTAAAGTCGCCCTTAAAAAGCCTTACACACTTACCATTCATTAAATCAATTGCTGGTATTAGTTCCATAGAATCATCCTTTTCATTAATTACTTCTTAGTAGTACTATTCAATATGTAATTCTATTTAAGATTACTACTTCAGTTAAATATTTTTTGAATATGAAAATTCTTGTAATGGGTGGCACTAGATTTGTTGGCAAGTCTTTGGTAGGAAAGTTATTAAGTCAAAATCATGATATTGATATTTTTACCAGAGGTAATAAAGCTAATCCTGAAAAAACAAATTTAATTAAGGGTGATAGGAATAAATTAGAAAGTATAGTGAAGCTAAGAAATAAAAAGTATGATTTTGTTTATGATATTTCTGGAAGAGAATTAGAGCAAACTAAACTTCTTATAGGAAATTTAGATAACTCTTTTCAGAGATATATATATGTCAGCTCTGCAGGTGTTTATAAAGATAATTTTGAACTACCCTTGTCCGAAGAGGATCCAATTGATCGAAATAGTAGGCATAAAGGAAAGTTTGAGACAGAAAATTGGTTGATAAACCAAAAAATTCCTTTTACAAGTTTTAGACCTACTTATATTTATGGACCTGGAAATTATAATAAAATTGAAAATTGGTTTTTCGAAAGGTTATTCACTAAAAAATCTATACCAATACCTGGTGATGGGTCTTTAATTACTCAGCTAGGCCATGTTTCGGATCTAACTGATGTAATGATTAGGTGCATGAATTTTGAAAATTCTAAAAATAATATTTACAACTGTTCAGGTGAAAAAGGAGTTACAATAAAGGGTTTAATTTATTTCTGTGCGGATGTTCTTGGGTTAAACAAAAATGAGATTTCTTTAAGAACATTTGACTATCAAAAATTAGATCCTAAATCTCGAAAGGGATTCCCAATTAGATTAAATCATTATCAGACTGATATCTCTAAGATTAAACGTGATTTAGAGTGGGTGCCAACTTTTGATTTGCTTAATGGTTTAAAGGATAGTTTTGTGAAAGATTTTAATAATAAAAAGAGTGAGGAGTTTGATGAAAATTCAGATCATATTCTTTTTGATTCTTAAATAGCCTAATAAAGTCACAAAAGTCAGGATGAATCCTAACCAATAAAAAATTAAAGCCAAATTATTCAATAAACTTATTTTTAATGGTGTAAAGAAGGTTATTACTGAAATAAAAAAGAAAAATGTTTTAAATTTACCCAACATAGATGCTGGCAAACCGTCTTTTGTCGAGTTCCTCAGGCTGGAGATAATTAATTCTCTAAATAAAATTAATGACACAGACCAGAAGGGTATAAAATTATTTTTACAAAGGAAGGTTAAAGGAATTAAATAGAATACTTTATCGCTTAGGGGATCAAGGATAGCTCCTAATCTGGTTTTAAGATTAAATTTCCTTGCAATTAACCCGTCAAAATAGTCAGTTAAACCTCCTACAATAATCAATATAAAAACATAAAGAGGCCTGTTAATTTCTAAAAAAAGAATTAATGGAAATACAAGGAAAATTCGAGATATCGATAATAAGTTGGGAATATTCAATGCGAAATTTTTGAGGTTTTTTCTTAATAACAAATTAGTTTTTGTATATAAAAAATATATTACACTCTCAACAAGTTTAAATTTTTAGTAAAAATTTTAAATGGTTTTTAATGCTAGATTCTAAAATTTAATTTAAATCTGAATCCTAAATATTATAAACTCAATTTCTTTTTATGATTGATGATGTTCTATATTACAAAATTATTCCTTATATCTAATGCAGCCTCATAGCCTAAAGCTATCTCCAGAATCTGATTTGATAAATTCAATTAAAGAATATTCTTTATCGAATAATTTATACGGGTATGTTTCTGGAGTGGTTGGTAATCTTAGAACAGTTTGTATTCAATGCCCAGGAAATCAAGAGATAAATAAATTTGAGGGAAATCTGGAGATAGTTTCTTTAAATGGACATTTTAATAAAGGAGAGGTTCATTTACATTTGAGTTTTGCAGATGAGGGATGTAATGTCTTTGGCGGGCATCTTGAGGAGGGATGTATTGTAAAAAAAGGCACTGATATATTATTGCTTTCTTTTGAACAAAAAATTATTAATATCTCAAGTAATGATTTATTAAAAAATGAATCACGTGTAAAAGCTTATATTTTAAAGGATTGTCCTTGGTCTAAAAGAGCAATTAGGTTGCTTAATTCTTTATCTATCCCTCATGAAGTTACTTTAATAGACAATGATGCGAGCTTTCAAAAAATAATGGCTCGAAGTAGCCATAATACTTTCCCTCAAATATTTTTGGATAATAAATTTTTTGGAGGATATGATGAACTTTCAGAACAAGCAAAATTGGATAAATTAATTTCATTTAAGTAATCTAAATTTTTTAACTATCACGATTAGTAAGCTTTTCAGCAACTAATTCGTCCTCTAACTGCTTTATTAATCTTGATACAAGACTTTGAAATTCTGGTTGACAGCCTTTAAATGCAGCTTTATGCCTTATTGGCTCATTTCTAGTTCTTAAATCAGTAAGCATTAATTGTAATGCGTCAATTTTGGGATTTATTTTCATAGTTTTAATTTATATATTTACATCTTTTAAATCATTTGCATAGCTTTTTTAAAAGATATCTTTTTGTTATCATTCGAACTTGTAATTTCTATTAATTTATTTATGGATTCTTTGTTTTTTAGAGAATCTATACAACATTGCGCAACTAATCTTCTTGGGATTGATCCATTAATTTGAGTATCCTCCTTTGAATAATTTATATTTTCTGATTTAATATCTTCATTTTCCTTTAATCCCCCAGGTCTAATAATAGTCCATTCGAAATTTGAATTTCGTAGAAAGCTTTCACCTAATTTCTTCCAAATAAGAATTAAACCAAATAAGTTTAATGGGTGAAATAATTTACCAGTACAAAGGGAACTAACTAAAATAACTCTTTTAATACCAACTCTTTTGCAACTCTCTAATTGCCTGTATACACCTAATGCATCAACTTTTGCAGGACCAGTTAAATCTAATGATGCTCTCGCTCCAGTCGCAATTACCAAAGCATCAATATCTTTTAAAGCTTTATCAAGTTCTTCTTTTTTGTCTAATGAGACCCTAATTGTTTCTAAATTTTCTAGTCCTGCTGGGACTTTTGAATTCTTTCTAATGATTTGCCTTAATTTATATCCTTTCTTAAATGCTTCTTCGGAAATTCTATAACCTGTTTTCCCCGATGCACCAGTAATTGCTATTTTCATAATTAAAAACTAATTTAATTATTATATAAATTTCTTAAGGCTTTTTACATATAAATTTCTTTTTTCTTTTGGGATAAAGAGTGCGACACAAATAACATTTTGTTCCATCACAGCCTCTTGCTGTGCAGTATTCTCTGCCATAAAAGATTATTTGCAAATGTAATGTATTCCAATCATTAACAGGAAATATTTTTTTCAGATCTTTTTCTGTTTGAACTACGCTATCTCCATTTGATAGACCCCATCTTTGCGACAACCTGTGTATGTGAGTATCGACAGGGAATGAGGGAATTTTAAACACTTGAGACATTACAACTGATGCTGTTTTATGACCTACCCCTGGAAGAGATTCAAGCTTCTCAAAAGAATCTGGGACCGTACCATTATGATTCTCAATCAATAGTTTAGATAAGTTATAGATGTTCTTTGATTTTTGATTAGATAGACCTAAAAATTTTATGTATTCGTAAATGCCTTTAATACCTAGCTGCATCATCTTTTCTGGATTATCTGCAACCTTAAATAAGCTTTTTGTTAATTCATTAACTTTCTTATCTGTTGATTGAGCACTTAAAACTACGGCGACTAAAAGAGTATATGCATTTGTATGATCAAGGGGTATGGGAGGCGATGGATATAGCTTTTTGAGTTCCTTGCGTATTATTTCTGCTCTTTCAGACTTTCTCATTAAATTTGAAAATTAAATGGTGTATAAAATTATACAAGGGATATTTTAGGTGAATATTTTCTGCTAACTTAATATATTTGAATAAGAAGAACTTAGTGAAAAATGATGCGTTAATAATTGAAGATTTGCATCATAAATATGATAAGCGAGAATGTTCAAATTGGATATTAAACGAAATTAACCTGAAAATTGAAAATGGCGAATTGTTAGGGTTGCTTGGTCCTTCTGGTTGCGGAAAAACTACTCTTTTAAGATTAATCGCGGGGTTCGAATATCCCTCTAAAGGGAGGATTTCTTTAAATGATAAGGAAATTTCAAGTAGGAAAAAAATTCTTAGTCCTGAGAAAAGAAATATTGGTATGGTTTTTCAAGACTATGCACTTTTCCCTCACTTAACTGTTTTGGAAAATGTAATTTTTGGTTTGAAAAACAAAAAAGACAGATCTAGAGTTGATTTTTTATTAAACGTTGTTGGTCTTGATAGTTTTGTTGGAAGGTACCCACATGAACTGTCGGGAGGCCAAAAACAAAGACTCGCAATTGCGAGAGCTCTTGCTCCAGGTACAAATTTTATTTTATTAGATGAACCTTTTTGTAGTCTTGATATGCATGTCAAACTAAAATTGAGAAGTGAACTTCCTAATATCCTAAAAGGTTTTAATGCAAGCGGATTGATGGTTACTCATGATCCGGAAGAAGCGATGTCAATTTGCGATAAAGTCGCCGTTATGAATGATGGAAAAATACATCAAATTGATACACCAATTAACCTTCTAAATAATCCCAAGACCATATTTGTTAGTAGTTTTATTTTGGGTAATAATATTATTAATCTCAAAAAAAATGTTAATTCATTTATTTCTTGTTTAGGTGAAATAAATTGTTCAGAGTATTTAAAAAATAAAGGTATCAAAAGTATGTCTATTTCGCCTAAATTTATTTCAATTAAAAGATCAGAATCTGGTGATGCGATTGTTATCTCTAAAGAATTTCTTGGAGAATTTCTTATATATAAAGTATCTATTAATGGAAACATATTAAGGGTTAGAACTGATATTAATAATCTCCTTAGTAATGGTGATAAATGTTGTCTTTCTATTAATAAAAATAGTTATTATTTTTTATACCCTGGAGCATATAAGGAATATGTATAGACTTTTTTTATAGGCAATTACACTTGCCCCCCTTCCAATTTGAGCATTTTTTCTTTTTACATTTCTTTTTTTTACTTTTATATATTTTATTTGTTAATAGCAGTTCAGAAAAACTGTACTGTAAATTCATTTATAGTATTGAGATTGATTTTCATTATCATATTATTTAATTTAATTTAAAGGATTAATTAATTACTAATTTATACAAAATGTTGTATTATTTAAGTAGTTTATTATTGGGCAATGAAAGAAAATAATCTAAAGTTAAAGAAATTAATTAATTTTGGTCCATCTGGAAGAGCTGTTGCACAACCAATTGAGAAAACTTTATTGGATAATATTTTTGAACATTTAACAATGGAACGATATGCCAATGTTCAATATTTTTCGATATACCTCTGGTTTCAAGAACGTGATTTAAATGGATTTGCTTCTCATTTTCTAAGTGAATCTCAAGGTGAAATGGAACATGCTCAGAAATTTGCAGATTACTTAATCGCAAGAGGACAAAGCGTAAAATTAGATGAAATTCCTGCACCAGTTCAAGCATGGGATTCAATAGAGGATCTGATTTCTTATTCTTTCAACATGGAGGCTGATTTAACTTCATCTCTGCAACAACTTTATTCTATTTCAGAAAGAATTTCAGATACAAGAACTAACGTATTTTTAGATCCAATCATTGAGGCTCAAACAAAATCAGAAGATGAATTCGCAAACATACTTGGTAAGGTAAAGTTTGCTTCTAATCAACCTTCTGCAATCTTATTGATAGATAGTGATTTAAAGAAAAAATAGATTACTTTCAAATTTATTTTCATTCAATGTTCTTTTCGTTATTTCAACAAGTAAATTAGAAAAGTTAATCCTCTCAGTATTGTTTTTATTTAAGAGCTCAGCTATTTTATAAATCTCATTAACTCTTTTAAAAATATTTTTGTTTTCAGAAAATAACCTTCCCTTCAATGCTTTATTTTCTGTAGATTTGTAGGATTGCTTGATATTTCTGAGTCTATTCGATAAAACTTCAACTTCCATTAACAAGTTGTTAGTAAGGGATTGTGATTCCTTCATAATTTTATAGCGGCGATGTTTCTATAAAAGAAGGAGCAACACTGACTGTTTGGGTTCCAATAGGAGCTATTAATAACTCAGATGATCTTAATTTAGAAATTAATCTTGTTGATGTTACTCGTGTAGAACCGATTAATTCACCAATCCTTTCATGAGTTAACCTAAAAGGTAACTCACACCATTGACCACATCTTCTACCTAGACGATTTACTAGTATTGAAAACAACGCTTGTAATCGCTGTTCTGCATTTCCTAAGTGTCTAATCCTAAGGAGTTGCAAAGTCCATTCATTTACTGCATCGAAACCAATATTCTCATCAATATTTACATTGCTGTGAAAAGACAAATCTGTTAGTGCTTCAACACAGACACCTTCGCTACATAAAAGGTCGGTTCTTAATTGATCTCCTGATTGTAAAAATGCGAGTGTCATTCCTTCAGTTTCTTCACATGGACAATAAACTCTTGCAATTCCACTTTCAACTTCTAGGCATGTCCCTTTTGGTCTTGATGAAGGATCTATTAATACGGATTGTCCAGTTATTATCCTTACTGATTTCGAGGGAGATTCTCCATAACTATGGAAATTCATTTATTTAAATATGATAATGAGAATTATTATCAATTATGCACTAATGAATTACTTATTGCAATAGATTCTCATTATCATCACATTTTTTGAAGTTTTTCTTCACATAGTATTTAGGAATATAATTTAGATAGAATAGCTAAATATTTTATTTTAAATGAGCGTAAATAGAGTTTGTTTTAATTGTGGAAGTTCTTCATTCGTCTCAGATCGATCTTTGGGAGGTAAGATTGTATGTTCTAAATGTGGATCTTCTTCAATAAAATATAAATCCTCTTCATTTTTAAAAAGTAAAAAATTAGTATTTCTTGCTATTGCGATAGCTATTTTCATAATTGTTATTTAGATAATTTGTTTATATGCCAAAGTCCATTATTATTAATCACCTCTACTTGAATACCATATAACTTATTAAGATTTTCACTATTTATAACCTTATTTTGATCTCCATCAGCGATAATTTTTCCATCTTTTAGCATTATGACCCGGTCATAAATTTTTGTAATCGTTGAAAGATCATGAGTGACGCATAAAATTTTAGTATTTGATTTTGATAATTCATTAACCTTATCAATTACAAAAAACTTTGATTTATAATCTAAATTTGCAATTGGTTCATCTAGGATTAAAATTTCCGGTTTTTTGATTAATGCCCTTGCAATGAGAGAAATTTGTTTTTCTCCATCTGATAAATAGGAAAAATTCTTTTTTGATAAATTAGAAATATTCATTTTCTTCATGATTTTTTCCACTTTATAAGTATCTCTTTCAGATTTATTTTGTACGTAACAATATCTCCCATATAGTCCACTTAAAATTAAATCAAAAACTTGCAAATTTGGATTTATTCTATTTTTTATATCATTATTTACGGTACTTATTTTATTTCTTAGTTCCCATAAATTTATAAGTTCTTTTTCAAATATCTTAAGTTTAGATTCATTAGCTACTACTGGGTATATGTTTCTATTAATTATTTCAATTAAGGATGATTTACCTGAACCATTTGGTCCAATTAAAATGACATTTTCTGAATAAGCTATCTTTAAATTTAAATTTTTAATTACTCTAAAGCCATTTTTAAAACAATTTATATTTTTTGCCTCAAACCAAAATTTATTAAACACTAAAACTTATTACTCCAAAATATAATCAATTGAATAGAGCTTAAAATAAATATAAAGAGATAAAGCCAATTCAACCATGAAGGTCTATTTACTTTCTTCATAAATTATATTATTAACATAAAAAATATAAGCGGAGCAGCAAATCTTACAAATGTTTTTCTAATAATATCTATATTATTTACAATTTCTAACTTCTTTATCTCAGGAGGATATTTCAATATCACTTTGTCATATACATCAAGATTTTGGATCTTGTTAGTATTTTTCCATGGTTCATCTTCATCTTCAGACTTCTTGTACCACTTCCAAAAATAATTTATTATTCTGTCTTCTCCCAATAATTTTATTTCATCCTTACTTATAAATCCCATATCGTGATTATATGTTTGTGTTTTTAAAATCATATAATCCTCATCGAATATCTTATAAAAAATCTTTCTTTGAGTCTCTTTAAATAATAAGAGGTTATTAAGTAGTTTATTTTGTAGAAATTTCCTATAGTGTCTCACTATTACTCTTGCTTTGTTGTTTCCTAGCGGAATATGATCTAAAACTTGTAAATATCTTGATGAGGAAGGATCGCCTTTGTAAATTAATATCCTTCCTGGAGGTATGTATTTTATACGAATAAATTCTTTTGTAGGGTCATTCTTGTAATAATAAATACTTTCAATGTATTTGGGATTAATATTAATTTTCTGGTTAAAACTAACTAGTACGTTTTTATTCACATCTTTATCAGGGATTGTATCGCCATGAACCCAAAAGATATGAAGGATATCTAGGTGATTTTCAATAATCCTTGACCAATCACATTTGAAGTCAACTAATACCTCCTCAAAGACATAATCCTTATGTGAAAATCCATTTTCATGTAATTCGTAGTTATTTATAGGTGTATCTTCAATTATATTATTTAAATCAGTCTCAGATTTTTTTGAATAATGTACAAAAATATATCCATTTTTTTCTGAAGTTTTGTATTGAGATAAATGAATTCTTTTGGCGTAGTTATCGTAGTTATTATCAACTATATGGCGACATGTTATTCTGTCGAGATTTTGGCAACTTCCTCCAGATGAAAACTTAGCTCCATGATATGGGCAGGTTATCACTCCATCTGATAATTTCCCTCCAAAAAAGGAGGCCCCTCTATGTGGACAAATATTTTTAATACACCTAACGTTTTTATTTTCATCTCTATAAAGAACAAGAGGCTCATCATATAGTGAAAAATAATATAGCTTATTTTTTCTTAGTTCTTTAGAGGGACAAATTGCATACCAACCAAATAAACCTATATTTAATTCTTTTTGATTTTCTCTAATATCAAACGAGTCAATTTTTACTACCGTTCCTTTTTTAAATGGCTTAAGAACAGTATTAAAGTCTTTTGATTTAAAAAAATTAATTTGTCTGTTTTCCATAAATTAATTTCTTTTTTTAAATGACTGTTTATCTTTCGGAACTATAACCCAACTAAATAATCAATTTCTTATAAAAAGAAAATTCTCTATTATTTGTAGCAATAATTATGTAGTTATCGAAAAATATTGAGTCTCTGTCGTATCTATGTATCTTTATTTCAAGTTTTTTGTATCTTTTGTAATTCTTTCAAATTTTTTATGTAATCAATAGCATCATCAATATTTTTGTGGAAATTACATTGACCCAAATAACAACCTATAAATCTTAAAAATTTTCTCTTGCCACCGCTAATTTCATATCTATGTATTGTTCCGCCATCTATGGGAGCATAAATAAATTCTGGTAGTGCCATATTAATTTTGTATTTAATACTTAATTAAACAATAATTCATCTTCAAATACATTTCCATAGCTCAATCAATATATTTAATAATTAATTCACTTATTTTTGGATAATTATTTATTGAATATCCAGATTTAATTTGTTATCTATTAATTATTGATATGGATTTTTTATTATGCCAAAAGCATTTAGGCGTTTTTTAAAAAAACTACCAAAAAAAATTCAAACTATAAAATACTTATTTAGAGAGTTTTTATCTTCAAAAATATGAAAGAGATACTCTAGTTAATAAATTTTAAATTTCTATATTTTTAATAAAACATAGTCGGCAGAGTTAAATTCTAAACTATATTAAATTTGCAATTTATGAAATATTATGATCAAAAGAGTTTTTGCGATATTCACTTTAACTTTGCTTTTTCTATTTAGTAGTCCAGTTTACTCATTAGATACTTCTTTTAAAACTCTTGAAAAGTATACTAAAAAGATTTCTAACAAGTTCACTAGAACTTATTGCAACACTGCCAAATTTGGTATTTCTTATGAAGGAGCTTTGGCTTTTGCTATTGGAGAGACTAATAAGGAATTTAAAAATAATAAACTCAATAAGTTGATAGATTATTCTCTTCTAAAAAATTCAATAGTTAATGATTTAGAAAATAATTGCCAAGTTTATGATTTTGAAATAAGTAATTTAGAAAATTTAAAATTTAGCTAGAAAAATGTAAATTGTTAAAGGTTTATTTTTTTCCTATCCAATCATTAGGTTTTTCCATCATCCATTCGAAAACTCCCTTTGCATCAAGGTTTTTAGATGCATAAACAAATAAAATTGGAAATATTAAAATTACTGCGCCAATAACTGCTAACTCTATTTTACCGATCCCCATCTCAGTCACTGTTAAAGCAAAATAATTAATCATTATCATTATTGAATAAAAATTTATATCTACATAATTTACAAAAAATTTTAATTCTTTCACTTTTCTATGAGAAATCTTAATTTTTTATAGTGAAAAATATTTGTATAAAGTACCTATTTTTTTGGTGCAGACATTTTAATAATTTTAATAATATGCTTCTGTTTGATGGTTATGAATCATGAAATTATTATTTTCACACCTATTTTTGCAGTATTGATTGGGTTTATAGTATTTATAATTTTAAAGAAAAGAAAGAGATCAGCTAAAAGTATTTATAAATTAATAGATGATTTAGAAAAAAAATACATTTATTAATCTCTTTTGTAGGATAATAATTAATCAAATTCTATACCAACTTCTTCTTTTAAATCTCTATCCAAATCTGGAAGATGTGGTTCAACCCAATGGTCTTTGTTATCAATACCAGCTGCATTTACATAATTCATAATGTGTTGATCCACTTGCTTGTAAAGATCATGCAAATTTAAATCCATACGAATATCATGTGCAATCTCAGAGACTTGTTGTTCTGTTAGGCAATGATCTGGATGAAGTAAATCACAACATGGAATTCTTTTCTCAATCAATTCATTTAGATTGATTTTTATTTCGTAATCTTGATGTACAGTCATTGTTTTTATATCTATATTTTTATTTTAATTATGTTTAAGGTTTTGTATATCTTTAGTCAAGAAACAAAGTTCTTTATTGCTGATGTAGTAATTTTAAATGAATAGATCTTCTAAATCTTTATACAAATCATCATTCTCTTTTTGGTTTTCTACAAGGTCATGGTGATCAAGTGAAAGTTCTTTTTTTGAGGTGTAGAAAAGATATCCAAGGGCTCCTAAAAGTAAGGTTGTTGGTAAGATCATTAGCATTTAATTGACTTATAGTGAATATAGTGCAACACTTATTACAGTCAAGTGCTGAACCTTAATTAATTTTTAAATGCCTACAAAGAAAAAAAGAGTTGGTTTTATTCCTAGAGATGATGTTATGAGAATAATTGATAATTTGAGCATAGAGAACAATTTAAGTAATTCAAAAATAATAAGTATTTTGGTAGAGGAAGCACTTTCTACAAGAGGTATATTTAATAAACAAAATGGTAGAGTAGCTAAATCATATCAATTATCTAATTATAATTTGCAAAACATACCTGTTAATTCTGGTGACTTTATAGATAATGCAAAACCCTCAATGGATACTAAATTAGGAAATCATTTTATTCCTAGTAGATCAACCTATTTAAATAAGCCAAATCAGGAGGCTTTTGACCTCCAAACTTATAAAAAGTTTTTATCATTCCTTAAATTTCAGGAAATGATGGATAAATATAACAGTTAACACGGTGTTGCAAAGTGCTGTACTGTGCGTTAATTTCAATTTGTACTTGTAGGAGATTTGCGTATTAGAAATTATCGCCATTTCAAAAAAACTAAATTCAATTTATCTATAAAATATTTATTCCTATGAATTCATCTCTCCCAGTTTTATCTGTAAATCTCCTCCCTCCAGAAAAATTATATTGTAATTTTAGTTATTGGAGTTCTTTGTTCTCTCAGGATATGCAAATTTTATGGGATAGAGCGCATGGAGTACCTTTAGAAAAACTGCCAAAAGGGGTTTCTGATATGATTTTTCCTTATTTATTGCTTGCACTCTCAGATTATAAGACTTCGCAAATAAATAAAATGAATGGAATAGGATTAGATAATCTATTAAGCCTTTGGTTTGATAAGTACTTATTAAATAAAAATGGTTATTTCGAGCTAATTAATAAATAATATTTAAAATTAGATATTGATATCAAATTTGATTGCCATAAAAATTTATTACGTCTAAAAACTTTTTTAAGTGATTCTTTCCGAATTGGCACATCAATAGTCTTGCTATAAATATATTAAATAGTTTGATGATGAATTCTTTAAATTTCTATTTAGCTAATGTGTGTATTGTCGTTTTGATAATGCTAACTAGGAGAGATATAAAATTAAGAAAAGCAAGATAAATGAAGTTTAATTCAAAAACACTAAGCTTGATATTAAATCTATTATTTTGCTTGTTTATATTTATTATTTAACTTCTTAGATTTTATTCATTAATCTAAAAAAATTAAAAAATTAATATTCAAATTTGGTTGACTTTTATTGTTAATAAGATGATAATGACAAAAATAATTTTTTAATTGTGAATCCTCTCTCAGATACTTTTGATGATTTTGTCGATGATCTACTTTCATCGGATGTTAATTTGTTGAAAGGGGAACTTGATTATCTGCTTATGCAACATTTATTTAATTCTATAGATTTGAAGCGTATTAATAAAACTGAAATTGAAGATAACGAATCATTAGCTGCCTAAGTTTTCATGAAATTTTTTTATGAAAAGTTTTGGGTTCCAGTTTTTGGTTATATTTTATCAAAATTTGTTTTTTTAATAGAAGGTAAAAAACAAGACTCTAAAAATAAAAAAAAAATAAGTTAATTACTTATTGTCTTTATAAAGTATTTTTAAATACATAATTTAAGACAATATATTTTGATAACAACAAAAGTTGTGCTTTAAATTTATAAATATATGCATGGTTGAATTATAAATAATTGCTTTTTTGCAAATTAAAATGAACAAAAATAATATGTTGAAGCCATATACAGTGCATTACCGTGATTTTCAAAATATAAGATTAGAAAATTGCTTTTATGCTTTTGACGCTTACGAGGCTAGAACACTAGCAATGGAATTTAATAAGTATATTAATGAGCATCCAAACAGTATAGACCTTATAAGATGCGAAAAATGAATTAAGCTTTTTATTTATTTAAAATAATAATCTATTTAAACACTCAAGAATTTATCAATAACTGCTTGACTCAACTCACTAGTATTTCCGCTAGCAACAATACCTCCTCGTTGCATTGCATAATATCTATTAGCTTGTCTTACAAAATGCAAATGTTGTTCAACTAATAAAACTCCGATTCCTGTATCTCTAATTATCTGATTGATTGCATTTTCAATGTCTAGAACTATATTGGGCTGAATACCCTCTGTTGGTTCGTCAAGTAATAGAAGTTGAGGTTTGCCTAGCAATGCTCTTGCAATGGCTAATTGCTGTTGTTGTCCTCCACTAAGATCTCCTCCTTTCCTTTGAAGAAAATCTTTTAGGATTGGGAAGAGATCGTAAATAAATGGATCTATTTTCTTGTTCTTAGATAATCCACCCGGTAAAGACTCCATTCCTAACATAAGATTCTCTTCAACTGATAGATATGGAATAATTTCTCTCCCTTGAGGAACGTAAGCCATTCCTTTCCTCGCCCTCTGATGAGGTGCTTTTCTATTGATATTTTCACCAATCAAAAAAATATCGCCTTTTTTTTGTTTTAACAAGCCAATTAGTGATTTCAATAAAGTTGTTTTGCCAACTCCATTTCTTCCAATCAAACAAACCATTTCTCCTGATTTAACATTTAAATCTACATCTCTAAGAATATGACTCTCGCCATAATAAGTATTTAACGATTTTATTTCGAGTAAATTTTCCATAACTAGTCCTCAGGTCTTCCTAAATAAACATCGATAACTTTTTTGTCTTTTTGTATGGTTTCCATCGTTCCCTCACATAATACAGTGCCCTGATTTAACACTGAAACATTACTATCAAGTCTTCTTATAAATTCCATATCGTGATCTATTACCACTACGGTATTTTCTCCTGATAAAGATTTTAATAAATCAGCTGTAAGATCAGTTTCTTCATCAGTTAAGCCAGCAACTGGTTCATCTACTAACATTAAATCTGGCTTCTGTCCTACTAACATGGCTATCTCTAGCCATTGTTTTTGGCCATGTGATAAAGAACCAGCTTTAGAATCAACTTTTTGAGCTAAATTAACAATCTTCATAAGACGATCAATCTCATTAAGCTGTTCATCCTTAATATTTTTATTTATAAGGTTTAAGGGACTTTTAGGAGTTGTCACCGATATTTCAAGATTTTCTTTAACTGTTAGATTTTCAAAGATTCTTGGACTTTGGAACTTTCTTCCAACTCCAAGTCTGGCTATTTTATGCTCCTTTCTACCTACTAAAGATTTCCCTTTAAAAATTACTTCACCTTTTGTTGGCTTAACCTTTCCAGTTATTACATCAAGAAATGTTGTTTTACCTGCGCCGTTGGGCCCTATTACAGCTCTTAATTCTCCTTTCTTTAAATTTAAATTAAGTTTGTTGAGAGCTAGAAAACCCTCGAAACTAACAGTAATATTTATTAAATTCAGAAGATCTTTATTATTCATTATTCCCCTCCTTATTGTTAACTTCTAAGCTTGGATAGGTTTCAATCTTCCTTTTGAAACCAAATCTTTGAAGAAGATTCCTAGGACCATCTCCTTTAATCCATCCTAAAACTCCTTCTGGCAGAGCTGTTACAACTAAGATAAATAACCCTCCTTGAATAAACATCCAGCTAGCAGGTAAAGCTTCACTCACTAGACTTTTTGCATAGTTGATGAAAACTGCTCCTAGTATCGCTCCCAATAAAGTTCCTCTTCCTCCAACAGCAACCCATATAACCATTTCTATAGAAAAGGGAACCGTCATAAATTGAGGTGATACTATTCCAGATTGAACTGTATATAAAGCACCCGAAATTCCTGCGAGACCTCCAGCAATAGAAAATATTATCGTCTTGAATATAACTGGGTTGTATCCTGTAAACCTAACTCTTGGTTCATCATCTCTTATTCCTATAAGGATATTTCCAAATCTTCCTTTAACAACCCACTTTGCAAAAAACCATGCGGATATTACAAGTATGGCGGTTATCCAAAAGAATATTCTTTGCATGGACTCAGAACCTACCATCTGACCAAATAGTTGCGTTACATCAGTTTTTAATCCATTTGTTCCATTAATAAGTTTTTGTTGGCCATTAAAGAAGTTAAAGAATACAAGAAGAGAAGCTTGGGTCAGTATAGAAAAATATACACCTTTGATTCTATTTCTGAAAACAAGAAATCCAATTAAACCTGAAACTAATGCTGGAATTATCCAGATAGCGAAGAAGGTGAAAAAAGGCGATCTAAACGGTTCCCAGAAAAAAGGTAATTTTTCTACACCATATAAAGCAAAAAATTCTGGAATATTATTTGGAAATTCAGAGGAGCTGGTTATTTGCAAATACATTGCTGCACAATATCCTCCTAGTGCAAAAAATATACCTTGTCCAAGACTTAGTAAACCTGTATATCCCCAAATAAGATCAACTCCGAGAGCAACTATGGACAAGGATAAATATCTACCAAGAAGGTTTAGTCTAAATACAGGGAGTAGAGTTGGTGCTGCAATAATTAAGGCTATTAATATTATCCAAAATGATAATACTATTTTTTTATCAAATTTAACTTTACTCAAGGACATTAGTTTTCTACCATCCTTCCTTTTTGAGGAAATAAACCTGTAGGTTTAAATTGTAAGAATATAACAATTAGTGCAAAAATCATTACCCTTGCCATACTTGTGGTCGCAAAAAAGTTGATTGTGTTTGATAGGGGTAAAGGCATATCTGGCCATATTGATAAGAGCCTGCCAGCTCCAATTAAATCAGTCATTATTCCTATTCCAAATGAAGCAAGTACTGTCCCTAATAAATTTCCTACTCCTCCAAGGACTACAACCATAAAACAACCAACTATATAGTTTCCTCCAACATTTGGTCCTACAGAACCTAAAAGTGATACTGCTACCCCGGCAACTCCTGCCAATCCAGAGCCTATCCCAAAAGTAATAATATCTACTTTTTCAGTAGATATACCAAGGCAATCGCTCATTTGTCTGTTCTGAGTAACTGCTCTTATACGCATACCCCATGCACTTTGATTAAGAAATAATGTTATTGCTACTACAGAGATTAGTGTAATTACAATTATCATTAATCTTGTTTTAGGAAATGCAGTTCCAATAATTTCTACTTGACCTCTCATCCAAGAGGGTGCAGTTACATCAACATTACGAGCACTTGCTCTACTAAGTTTGCTGACAGATGATGAGATTACACTACCTGTAAGGACCCCAGATAAAGCAGCAAATATCCAAGAACTAAATTTAAAATATTTAAAATTTATTGATTCTTTTATTTTTGAAGGAAAAGTTGTCGGTAAAAATAAACCAATTATCAGACTTATAACTAGACCAGTCCCGTAAGCTAAAGGTACACTTCTTACAAATTGTTGAAGAATTAAACTTACTCCCCAGGTAGCGAGAAGTGTTTCTAATGGACTTCCATATAGTTTTCTTATTATAGTCTTTTCAAGGAGAATTCCTACCACACCACTAACAATAAAAGCAAGAAAAATTGAAACTATTATGTATGAATTGTAGAAAGGTTTTAATATTGGTAATTTGAAAATTAATTGTGTAACGTATGTTGTGTAAGCTCCAAGCATCATAAGTTCTCCATGAGCAAGATTAATTACACCCATAAGACCAAAAACAATTGCCAAGCCTAATGCAGCAACTAGTAGTACAGATCCGATTGCAACACCATTAAATAGACTATCGAGAAGTAACTCCAATTTAGATAAAGAAAATATTTGATTATATAAAATAAAAGGAGGTGTTAACCTCCTTTTATTTTGAAGTGTAAGTTTTAATTGAAATTAAAGCTTATACTTTTCTCCTTTTGAAGGATCTGTCCAATCGCATGCAAATCCTTTTGAACTTGGATGCTTTTGGTTCCATGCTTGAGGAAGAACAACTCCTGTCTCTTCAAGAATTGTAAATCCACCCTCTGCATTAATCTCTCCTATTCTTACAGTCTGAGATAAGTGGTGATTAGGCATAACTTCGACAGGACCTTGTGGGGCATCAAAAGTTTGTCCAACTAGGGCTTCCCTTACAGCGTTGTCGTCGAATGTTCCAGCATCTTCAACTGCCTGTTTCCATAAATAAACCATGTTATAAGCGGATTCTTGAGGATCAGCTACAACACGATCAGCTCCCCATCTTTTCTTGAAACTTGCAGCAAATTTCTTAGATGCAGGAGTATCAATTGACATCATGTAGTTCCATGCGCCGTAGTGACCTTCAAGAAACTCAGGACCAATTGTACTAATCTCTTCTTCAGCAATCGAATAGTTCATTACGTAGTATCCACTTGAAGGTGTAATACCTGCGTCTTGAATTTGTTTGAAGAATGCAACGTTTTGGTCACCATTAAGTGTATTAATGATTATTCCACCATCAGGCAATGCCTTTTTGATTTTTGAGATAATTGGAGCAACTTCAGTATTACCTAAAGGAAGGTAATCTTCTCCAACAACATTACCACCTAACTGTTTTACCTGAGCTTTTGTAATTGTATTAGAAGTTCTTGGGAAAACATAATCAGAACCTACAAGGAAGAAATCTCCACCAGCTGCGGGAGAACGCTTATACATGAAATCTGTAGCTGGTTCTGATTGTTGGTTTGGTGTAGCTCCTGTATAGAAAATGTTGTTAGAACATTCTTGGGCTTCATATTGAATTGGGTAGTAAAGGAAAGCATCCTTTGACTCGTAAACGGGTAACATTGCCTTTCTACTTGCAGATGTCCAGCCACCAAATACGACAGGAACTCCGTCTTGGTCTATAAGTTTCTTTGATTTTTCAGCAAAAGTAGGCCAGTCAGATGCACCATCTTCAACTATGTATTCTATTTTGTAGCTTTTGCCGCCAACTGTTACACCACCTGCAGCATTTATCTCTTCAATAGCCATTTTTTCAGTATCAACAAGGGTTGATTCAGAAATCGCCATTGTTCCAGATAACGAATGCAAAATACCAACGGTTACTGTGTCATCGAAACTTCCGGAGGTTCCACCTCCACCGCATGAAGTTGCTGTGACCGCAAGTGAGGCAGTAGCTAATCCTGCCAAAATACGCCTTGAAATTCTCATGAATTAGGATAAATTAGGAAATTGACCCTCATTAGGGGGATAAGTTAAAAGTTATTAACGAGTGAGGATTCGTTTTGTATCAGTCGTAACTTTTTGTTGAATCCAATATATTAGTAATGAACATTTTTCTAGTTTCGATTGTTGGGTATATGTGATTCTAAAAATTGAGTTATTTCTTCAACTCCTATGCCGCTACTAAGGTTGGTAAAAAACCAAGGTTTCCCTTTTCTCATGAATTCAGTATCACTTTTCATAATATTTAAATCTGCACCAACTTTATCTGCTAAGTCAATTTTGTTTATTAATAATAAATCCGACCTTGTTATCCCTGGTCCCCCTTTTCTAGGAATTTTGTCTCCGGCAGATACATCAATAACATATATTGATAAATCTACAAGTTCTGGACTAAAACTAGATGCTAAATTGTCACCTCCACTTTCTACAAAAACAAAATCTAAAGGATTATATTTATTTTCTAAATCTAAAACTGCATTTTTATTTAATGAACAATCCTCTCTTATCGCGGTATGAGGACAACCTCCTGTTTCTACACCAATAATCCTTCCTTCGTCTAAAACCTTTTTATTTATTAGAAAGTTAGCATCTTCTTTAGTGTAGATATCATTGGTGACAACTGCTATCTCATAATTTTTTTTCATGCTTAAGCATAGAGTCTCTACTAATGCAGTTTTTCCTGAACCTACAGGCCCAGCAACCCCTACTCTCAATTTGCTGCTCATAAATTAATTTCTAAAAAGTTTTGTATAAAGGTCATTATGATTTTGTTGTGCCATAGCTAAACCTACATTGCCAAAATAGATGTCATCAATTTCTTTGTCCATAATTTCTTTAGAAACTTTTGAAATTATTGCTAATAAGTCTCTTTGAATTAATTGTGCTTTTGTTGACCCAATAGGAATAATTCTTAATGCAGCACTAAGTTGGTTTGCACTCCACGCATAGAAAAAATTCTCAACCATTTCTAACTTGGTAATTTCAAAACAATAACAAGCCCAACTCCACGCTAATGACCAGGAGCTTTTTTTATTATTTTCATATAGATATTCAAATCCAAATTCTTTGGTTAAATCAAAGAGAGATTTTGCCATTTGAATTTGTTGTTCTCTCATTTCGAGAGAGTCCTTTGATGAGAGGATCCACTTATCCAAACTCATTAGCTTTTGCAAATTACCTTTTAAATTTTTGCGGTCGTTTATCTCATTGAAAATATCAAAAAAATTTAGTAAAAGTCTTCCATCAAGTCTTATCTGACCAATTTTTAGTTCACTTATGATTAAGTCTTTTACCGAATTTGAATCTGTTAAATTTTTATTATGAAGATAACTCTCCATTCCCTCCGAATAACAAAATCCTCCAACTGGTAAGTTAGGACTTATTAATAAATATTTTAATAAGTGACTTTTACTCATGACTATGGGCACCTCTTTCTGGAAAAAACTTTTTTTTCGTATTTTTTAAATCAATTTTAAAATTAAGAAGCATATTTTTAATAACATAATCATTTTTTGTTAGAAGAATGCCTTCTTCGATTTCTACTTCCACGTGTCTATTTCCAAGATGATAAGCAGTTTTAATAAGCTCAATTTTAGAATTTGAACTTATTTCAATTAAATCTTCTGTTTTGGCAATTATCTCTACATAAAAATTGGACTTATTAGTTGAAAGAATATCTCCATCATTTAATTTTCCATTTCTAGGTAATTGCAAAATTATTTCTTGATCACAATCAGTTAATCTTTTTCCTCTTAAGATTCTTCTTTCATCTGAACTTAAGGTAAGTTTTAGAAATGAACCTAATTTCGGTTTTTCCTTAATCCAATCAGTTACAACAATTTGTTTATTCATTCTCATAATCAAAATTTTTGGTTACTTTAATTTAGTAATTAAAGAAAACAATTTATGATTAAAACTTCATGGGAAGGTAATTGTTTCTTAAATTTTTTCAATAATAAAGCAAGTTTAGGAAACGTTGATAAAACAATCTTTAAATCTAAATCAACTTCTCCTTATAAGTTATTAAAGTCTACTCATGATCAAGAGGGCAGATGCATTTTGCCTGTTCTACATACTGCAGGGGGATTGGTAGGAGGTGATTTACTCGATTTTGAGGTAAATCTTGAAAAAAACTCTAAGGTTTTGTTGACTACTTCTTCAGCTCAGAAAGTATATGGATCAGTTGGAAGATCTAAAATCAATCCAAAAGGAAGTTTTTCAAAGCAAAAGAATCTCATAAACATTCTTGACAATTCTCATTTAGAGTATCTTCCCCAAGAAACAATCATCTTTGCAAATGGTTTATATGAGCAAATTTTTAAAGTATCTATTTCAGAAACTTCAAGTTTTTTATTTACTGATTTAATAAGACTTGGAAGATCTTCTTCCGGAGAATCTATTGAGAGTGGAGTTTTTAGGTCTAAATTAGAAATTATGAGAAAGAATGATTTACTTGATGATTGGGAATATGTTGATCAGATTGAATTATCTAAAGCAAGTTTTGTGGCCAAGTCAGGCATGGATTACATGCCCGTTTTTGGATCCTTAATTTGGATTTGCGAAAAAGATTTTTCCAAGTCAAAAATAAATAATCTGGTGGGAAATATAAAAAAGATTTTCAATGAAACTAATAATAATTTATCTATTGGAATCCTTGAAAATGGAATCTCTGTAAGATTCCTAGGATCTTCTTCTCAAGATGCTAGAAAATGTTTTTTTTGTATTTGGAAACAAATTAGGTCTGTTTGTGGATTTTGTGAGCCAAAATATCAAGGTGTGTGGCCTTTACAAGATTCTATGAATTATTAATTATGTTCAGAAAGAACCTTTTTTGAGAATTTATAGATTAATTTTTTATTATGCATCTTTCACCTCAAGAAAAGGATAAATTATTGATTTTTTCTGCTGCACTTTTAGCTGAAAGAAGGCTTAGTCGAGGTCTTAAGCTTAATTATCCTGAAACAATTGCTTTTTTAAGTTTTCAAGTTCTTGAAGGAGCTCGAGATGGAAAAAGTGTAAGTCAATTAATGTCAGAGGGAACTACCTGGCTTTCAAAATCACAAGTTATGGAGGGTATTCCTGAAATGGTTGATGAAGTTCAAATAGAAGCAGTTTTCCCTGATGGAACAAAGTTAGTTACTATTCACAATCCGATTAACTAATTATGAGTAATTTAATTCCTGGCGAAATAATTCCTGAACAAGGTGAAATCGAATTAAATCTTGGTAAGGAAGTTAAAACAGTAAAAGTTTCTAATTCTGGAGATAGACCTGTACAAATTGGATCTCATTATCATTTCTTTGAAGCTAATAAGGCTTTAATTTTTGATCGAGAGATAACACTTGGTATGCGTCTTGACATTCCTGCAGGAACAGCAATTAGATTTGAACCTGGAGATACAACTGATGTCAAATTAGTTCCATATTCAGGTTTAAGAATTGCAAATGGTTTTAATTCATTGGTTAACGGTTCTTTAGATACTTAAAATTATGTCCTATAAAATTAACAGAAATACTTATGCGCAAACTTACGGACCCACTACAGGAGATCGAGTAAGGCTTGCTGATACCGAACTTTTTATAGAAGTAGAAAAGGATTTAACTACATACGGAGATGAAGTTAAATTCGGTGGAGGTAAAGTTATTCGAGATGGGATGGGACAGTCTCAAGTAAGAAGAGCTGATGGAGCTGTAGATACCGTAATAACTAATGCTTTGATAGTAGATTGGTGGGGAATTATTAAGGCTGATGTGGGTATAAAAGATGGAATGATTTTCGAAATTGGTAAGGCTGGTAATCCTGATATCCAAGATAATGTCGATATTGTTATTGGTGCATCAACAGAAGTAATAGCTGGAGAAGGCCATATCCTTACTGCAGGTTCAATAGATACCCATATACATTTTATATGTCCCCAACAAATTGAAACAGCACTAGCTTCTGGAATCACAACTATGTTGGGAGGTGGAACTGGTCCTGCAACTGGCACAAATGCCACTACTTGTACTCCTGGTTCTTTTCATATTGCAAGAATGCTTCAATCTGCAGAAGCATTTCCGATGAATTTAGGATTTTTTGGAAAAGGAAACTCAACAAACGAGAGCAATCTTATTGATCAGGTTGAAGCTGGTGCTTGCGGATTGAAGCTTCACGAGGATTGGGGAACGACTCCTTCTACCATAAATACTTGTTTAAATGTTGCAGATAACTTTGATGTTCAAGTTTGTATTCATACCGATACGTTAAATGAGGCAGGCTTTGTAGAAGATACCATTAATGCTATTGCAGGAAGAACAATTCATACTTTTCACACCGAAGGAGCAGGCGGTGGTCATGCGCCAGATATTATTAAAGTTTGTGGAGAAAAAAATGTTCTTCCAAGTAGTACAAATCCAACAAGACCCTATACAAGAAACACATTAGAGGAACATCTTGATATGCTAATGGTCTGTCATCATTTAGATTCTAAAATTCCAGAAGATATTGCATTCGCTGAATCAAGGATAAGAAGAGAGACCATTGCAGCGGAAGATATACTACATGACTTAGGCGCATTCTCCATTATTGCTAGTGACTCTCAAGCTATGGGAAGAGTTGGGGAAGTAATAACAAGAACTTTTCAAACTGCCCATAAAATGAAAGTACAAAGAGGACCTTTATCAGAGGATTCTGATAGGAACGATAATTACAGAGTAAAGAGATATATCTCTAAAGTTACAATTAATCCCGCAATAGCTCATGGTATCAATAATTTTGTTGGATCTATAGAAAAGGGAAAAATTGCAGACTTAGTATTGTGGAAACCTTCCTTTTTTGCAGTAAAGCCTGAATTAGTTGTTAAAGGAGGATCTATAGCTTGGTCCCAAATGGGTGATGCAAATGCTTCAATCCCAACCCCAGGTCCTGTACATGGTCGACCTATGTTTGCAAGTTTCGGTCAATCTCTAATTAAGAGTTCTTTTACCTTTTTAAGTAAAAATTCAATTGATCAAAATATTCCAAATAAATTAGGCTTACAAAAGAAATGTATTGCCGTAGAAAATACCAGAAATATTAATAAATCACACTTAAAACTTAATAGTAAACTACCAAATATTTCAGTTGATCCTCAAACTTATGAAGTTTTTTCTGATGGGGAACTTCTTACTTGTGAACCTCTTGATGAAGTCCCAATGGCTCAAAGGTACTTTTTACTTTAGAAGTTTTTAATTAATTCTTTTTCAGTTGTCTTTATATCTTGTGACCCTGCAATTGCCAGATCTTCTTGCAGTTTGTTCTCACATGATAGAACTCTTGACCAACTTGGTAACTGTTGTGTAGTAGGGCAAGCTAAGTAATCTTCTGTAGCCGGTCTCAATAATTTCGCAAATTTTTGTACTGATAGCTCTTCTTCATGCCTATCGTATGGAAGTTGATTAACTGCAGAATCTAATCCAAATTGTTTTACCCGATCTTCCCCAACCCTTTTGTAGAGAACTTCTAAGGTTGCCAGTTGAGTACTTGTTAAGGTCTCTGCTTGATGCTCCATGAGACCTCTTAAAACACTTGAAAGAATTTCTGTACACATTTTTTGCAATCCTTCTTTAGATGAATCACCAATATTCTTATGTTTGTGATCAAACAAACCTAGATCAACTTGGGCTATTTTGGAGGTTCTTACGTTTCTATAAACCTCTGATAATAAACCTATCTCTAAACCCCAGTCACAAGGAATTCGTAAGTTCATAGCAAGGTCTTTAGTGAAAGCAAACTCACCTGCTAATGGATATCTAAATGATTGAAGATATTGTAAAAAAGGACCCTTCCCTACTAACTGCTCAAGACTTGCCAATAATGGACCAACAAATAATCTTGTTGCTCTACCTTGCAATTGATTGGTCTCTAAGGATAACCTGCTGTAAAAAGCCTTTACATACGATATTCCATATGATTCATCCAGAAGTGGAAGTATCATTCTTGAAGGATACAAAGGACTAAAAGTTCTTATATCAGCATCAAAAAGAGCAACAACTTCTGATTTCCTCGTCGCAACTCCTATGCCTTGCCATACAGCCCATCCTTTACCTGGAGTTCCTAAAAGTTCTAATCCATTTTGTTCTTGACTTTTTAAGAGTTCTATTACAGAGGGAGAATTAGTCCATTGAACGTGAACTGGAAATGGCATTGAGTCAAAAAATGATTTTGCTGCTTTAACTTGCTCAACAGTTTTTGCTGAGAGAGCAATAACTAATTCATTTAACCCTGTAAGGTCTTTTAAAACTTCTCTTATGTCTTTTAATGCTGGACGCTCAAATTCTTCATATAAACAAGGTATTAAAATACTAGTTGATCTTTTTTTAAGACTTTTGTTTAATTCTTTAAGTAAATTCCTTGTAACTCCATATTCATGTATTGTTGTGATTAAACCTTGTTGAAAGTCCATTTTCTAATTGATGTGCAGAATAGTATTAATACTTCGTTGATTTTTTCAAAGTGAAGCAAATTGATTCAAAGAAAAGATTAGATAGATTAAAGATTGATAAATTGTTAAAAACAATTTATTCAAATAATACTACAGAAGAAATTAATTTTATTTCAAATCAATTATTACAGATTTTAGATGATTTCTCAGAGAAATCTGCTTATGAAGAAATAAGAGATAACGAAAGATGGAATGAATCTCATTCGGTTTTGATAACTTATGCAGATACCATTTATAAAAATGACGAGGCAACACTAACAACTCTTGGTGAGTTATTAAGTAAACATTTTGGCAGTCTTTCTAAAGTTGTACATATTCTTCCTTTTTTGAAATCTACAAGTGATGGAGGTTTTGCAGTCTCAAGTTATGATTCTTTGGAAGAAAAATTTGGTGGTTGGGATGATCTCAAAAGTATTTCTAAAAATCATGATTTAATGGCTGATTTAGTACTAAATCATGTCTCATCATCTCACCCATGGGTTCAACAATTTATTAAATCCCAAGAACCTGGAATATCAAATGTTTTTTCACCGAAACAAAATCTTGACTGGTCAATTGTAGTTAGACCTAGAAGTTCCTCTTTGTTTTCTCAAATAAATACTGAAGATGGCCCTAAACAAGTTTGGACAACTTTTGGTCCAGATCAAATTGATTTGAATTGGCATAATCCAAAAATGACTCTTGAGTTCTTAAATTTAATTATTACTTATTTATCTAATGGAATTAAATGGTTAAGGCTTGATGCTGTAGGTTTTATTTGGAAGGAATCAGGGACAACGTGCTTGCATTTACCTAAAGCACATTCAATTGTGAAACTCTTAAGAGTTCTTTTAGATAATCTTCTTGATGAGGGAGTTTTAATAACTGAAACTAATGTTCCTCAGAAGGAAAATCTATCTTATCTGATTCCTGATGATGAAGCCCACATGGCATATAATTTCCCATTGCCTCCTCTTCTCCTAGAGGCGATTATTACTTCAAGAGCTGATATTCTAAACTCATGGATTTTTGATTGGCCTTTATTACCTGAAGATACTACTTTATTTAATTTCACTGCATCGCACGATGGTGTTGGGCTAAGAGCTCTTGAGGGTTTAATGAATGAGCAGAGAATTAAAGATTTATTAATTAATTGTGAGAAAAGAGGCGGATTAGTAAGTCATAGACGTTTATCAAATGGTTATGATAAGCCTTATGAATTGAATATTAGTTGGTGGAGTGCAATGGAAGACTCCAGTAGAGATGCTAAAAGATTTCAATATGAGAGATTTATTTTGAGTCAATTATTAGTGATGGCTCTGAAAGGTGTCCCTGCATTTTATTTGCCGGCATTACTAGCTTCTGAAAATGATATAAAAAGTTTTGCTATGACAGGTCAAAGGAGAGACCTGAATAGAGAAAAATTTAAATTAGACAATCTTTTATCTGTTTTAAATAATCCAGAATCAAATGCCAATAAAAACTTACAATATCTTCGTAATGCTATGGATGTCAGATCAAATTTAAAGGAATTTCACCCTTCTTCAGAAATGAAATGTTTGTCTAAAGGTAGAAGTGATATTGTTGTGATCAAAAGAAGTAAAGGCCCCAAATCAGTTTTTGCAATCCATAACATGACTGAAAACAAAATTAATTATCAATTGAATGATAATGATCTACCAAAAATAATTGATAATGATTTCAATAGCCAAGATTATTTAACATCCACTAAATACAATTGGAAAAATATTAGTCTTGATCCTTTTCAAGTTATTTGGCTTAGTGCTTTATAAAAATGATAGAAAATTCTTCTATTTGGGTAGTGAGTGATGTAGATGGTACTTTAATGGATCACTCTTATGATTTATCGCCTGCTAAAGAAACTATAAAAACACTACAAAAAATATCTATACCCGTAATTCTTTGTACAAGCAAGACGGCCTCAGAGGTGAGAATTATCAGAAATGAACTTAATTTAACAGATCCATATATTGTTGAGAATGGTGCGGCAATATATGGTGAATCTCTTAAAAGAGTAAACGGAGAAATTATTCTTGGAATAAAATACGAATCTCTTGAAGAAATCTTGAATTTTATTTCTAAAGAAATTGATTACAAACTTACTCCTCTTAATAATCTCACTGATCAAGAAGCCACTCAGCTTACAGGTTTAAAAGGCAACTCATTGACCTTAATGCGTGATAGATACTGGAGCATGCCTTTTTTGAATCCGCCAAGTTATTTAGAAGAGAAAATTAATATCTGTTGTAAAAAATTTAATGTTGATATTTTTAAGGGCAATAGAATGAGTCACTTATTATCTTCAAAATCCAATAAAGGTAAAGCAATAAACGCTCTTAAAGAATATTCAAATGTTCAAAATATTGAAATTATAGGTTTAGGTGATTCTCCAAATGATTTGCCTCTACTTTTAAACTCTGATATTAAAATCGTTATTCCTGGAATAGATGGACCTAACTTAAATTTATTAGATCAATTAAAAGATTTGGAATTTACATTAGCCTCTGAACCAAATGGATATGGTTGGACAAATGAAATCAATAAATTTATAAATAAGCGAGAACTAGGTTAGAAAGATGAATGATTTGGATATTAATTTTCCTCTTGATAAATTTGAAAAATTAATTGTTGATATTGGATGGGAATCTTTGGATGATTGGTTCAATTTTTGGAATAATCAAAGAAACATTCTTTCAATTGATCAATATTGGAACAATAAAGTAAATGATGATTGGATTTGGGGTTTGGCTTTACCTCTTTTATCTCAGGCTTATAAATTTCAAAATAATTTTTCTGATAGAAAAATAATTGGAATCTCAGCTTTACCTGGTACAGGTAAAACAACTCTAGGTAAATGGCTCGAAGCTATATCGTTAAAATTAAACTTCAAAATTTCTGTTATTTCAATTGACGACTTTTATCTCCCATCAAATGAAATGAAATTAGCAATTAAGAATAATCCTTGGAATGTTTCAAGAGGGTTTCCTGGTAGTCACTCAGTAAATTTAATGCATGAAAAATTATTAAATTGGAAGATAAATGGAGAATTAAATGTACCAGTTTTCGATAAATCTTTAAGAAATGGTTTAGGAGATAGATCTCATTGGAGATTAGATAATCCTGATTTATTAATTCTTGAGGGATGGTTTTTAGGAATAAAACCTTATTCTATTGACATAACTGATCGACCTATAAATACAACAAATTTAAGTCTTCATGAATCATCTTATGTATTAAAAATTCAAAATAACTTAAACGAATATTTAGATATTTGGACTTTAATAGACAATATTTGGCACTTAAAGCCCTTGAAGATTGAATATATGAATATATGGAAAACAAATCAGGAAAAAGAAATGTTTTTACAGAAAGGTAACGCCCTTAAAGATGAAAAATTATCTAATTTCTTGAGAATGCTTAATGTCTCAATTCCTCATAAAAGTTTTGATGTTATAAAATCCTACGCCCTTTTATTAATTGATCAAGAAAGGAATTTAGTTGAGGCTGGTTTGAATTTGTAGCATTTTCTAAATTTCTTTTTTTTCAGTAATTTTTTATACATTTTTTTTAGCTCTAAATAGTGTTTAATTGTAAATATTTTGCTGATTAGGGATGATTGAGTTTTCTTACAAAAACGAAGGCTGTAGGATGGTTGTCTTGAGGTGTGTTGGTCCATCAAATTTTTTCTTAGAGAGAGTTTTATTTCCAACTGACATTCTTACTTTTATGGCCCCAAATGATTCAAGAGTTGAAATTTGGGGAAATGAATTATATGGCCCTAAGTTGGAAGAGAGAATAAGAATTTCTGCTGATAACGAAGATTCGACTTTAGTAGCATAGAACAGATATTATCTAATTGTCTTCGACTCAAAATTTTTTACAAATACCTAGATTTTATTGATATTATCTAACTAGTTTTAGTTTAATAGATGTATTATTTTTCTTCCTTTGCAATAGGAGGTTTCGTTCCTTCTGCAGCTATCGCTGGAGTTCTACTTTTAGTTGGGTTAGGAGCCTTTTTTTATCTTGGTATTAAGGGTCCCACGGATTACTAAAAATGAGTTGATGAACAAATTGTAATTTTAATTTTTCATAACCTTCTTGAATAACTTAACACTATGGAATTAACAACTATTTTATTTATATTAAGCTTACCTTTCGTTTTATTAACAGTTTATTTTGGGACAAAAAATGATTTTTACGAGAGTGAAAACTATAAAGGAGATGGTTGTGCTCACGATGTTAAAAGGTAACTTTATTTCTAATCACCTTTAAATACACAAGTCCATCTGCTATCAAATTGCCAAACAGGTTTGTATATTTCATTAGTAATTTTTTCCCCTGCCTTATTACAAGTATCCAAATCTTTCATTGGAATAGAATGTAAAGAAGGACTTGTTATTCCACTTACCTCTGGCCTTCCTCCAGGCCCTTGTCTATAAGTTCCAATTATTAACCAATAGTTAGCTTTTGCAGAACCAGAAAAGATCAAGGAAAAAATAAAAAATAATATTAAAATAGATTTTTTTTTCATTATTTCATACTAGCTTTTAATTTTTAAATGTAAATTGCTATTAATTAATTAAGTAATTTAAAAGTTTTTGGAATATTTAAAATTTGTTTTATATGGATTAATTCAAGGTTTAACGGAATTTATCCCTGTAAGTAGTACAGCTCATTTAAAAGTTATATCTCTTTTTTTAGGTATTGATGATCCTGGAGCATCATTGTCCGCAACTATTCAACTTGGAAGTGTTCTTGCCATAGCTTGGTATTTTAAGAATGATATTTTTAATTTTAGAAGTCAATCATCCAGAAAATTTCTTGAAAATCTCTTACATGAAAGATTATTAAGGTCTATTTTGATTGGTACCATACCAATTGTTTTGCTTGGTGGGAGTATAAAAATATTCATCCCATCATTTTTTGAAAACGTTCTTCGTTCAAATTTATCAATAGCATTGGTCTCATTTCTAATGGCTTTTTTTATGTACTTGGCAGATAGTTCGAAAAGAGGTTCTATAAATATTAAAAACCATAATTATTCAAATAGTTTTTTTATAGGTTTCTTTCAAGCATTTGCAATTTTTCCTGGTGTTTCAAGATCGGGGGTTACTATTTCTAGCGCTTTATTATCAGGATGGGAAAGGGGCGATGCTGCGAAATTTTCTTTTCTTTTAGGTATGCCAGCTATCTCTCTTGCTGCGATTGTTGAGTTTATTTCTTCTTTTAATGATTTTTTTTCATTAGGTTTTCTCCCTCTTTTTGTTGGTCTTATTACGACATTTTTGTCATCTTTATTAGCAATAGATTTCTTATTAAAGTATTTTTCTTCAAATGGGTTGAAAATATTTATCATATATCGAGTAATTTTTGGTGTTGTAATTATTTTGAATTTGTAGTTGGATGTAAAAAAAATTTTTTGCAATTATGTTAAGGTTTTAAAAAAATTCTCTCAAATGAACATTTTTATATCTTTCCAATTAGGTGAAGTAGAAGTTTCAAATCTTACTATATTGGTGTTAGCATTTTTTTCTTCTTTTACATTTATAGCGGTAGGCATAAGTTCATATAAACTATACAAATCCCTTATAAATGAAGACGATAAGTAATCGGAACGGCGGGATTTGAACCCACGACCCCCACTACCCCAAAGTGGTGCGCTACCAAACTGCGCTACGCCCCGTATCTTTACTATAAAGATTAGATTGATTTAAATGTTATTGTTTATTGGATTGTTATCAGATCTCAATACACACTTCTCAACTTCCCAATTAAAGTTTTCCCATATATTGTCTTCTAACTTATAGTTGCTGCCAGTAAAATCTCCTAACTTAACTTTTGTAGGTGAAGCGGAACAATACTGCCTGCTTCCAGCTGAAGCAAGATATTGTTGATGGTATTGTTCCGCATAAAAATATGAATCAATCATTTTTATTTCCGTTTCAATTAAACCAAGATTCTTTTTGCTTAGTTCCGTTTGATATTGTTCCTTACTGGCTAATATGGTTTTAATATTATTTTCGTTTTTGTAATATATTGCTGATCTATATTGTGTTCCCATATCATTACCTTGTCTGTTTTTTTGAGTAGGGTCATGACATTCCCAAAACATTTTTAATAAATCACTTACATCTATTTTCCTTTTATCCCAGACAACTCTTACAACTTCTGAATGTCCAGTTAAGCCGGAACATACTTCATAATATGTTGGATTGTTTTTTTCTCCTCCAGCATAACCTACAGAACTTGTGACAACTCCAGGAAGTTTCCAAAAACATTTTTCAGCTCCCCAGAAACAACCACATCCAAAAATTATTTCATCTTCATCTAAATCAGGATCTTTTTGGATATCTGTTTTTAATATTCTATGTAATGAATAAGCATCATTAATTAAATTTACCTCTTTATTATTCATAATGTTTTTCAGGAATTTAAACATAATTTAAATTTATCTATTATAAGTAAAAAAAATTACTTTTAGCTCTTAACAATTCTGGTAGCTAGTTCTCTCTCCCAAAGTTTTTTATATAGACCATTCACTTTTACTAAATCTTTATGAGTCCCTTCTTGTACTATTTCTCCTTTATCCATTACTAAAACCCTATCGCAGGTTGCTGCAACAGAAAGTTGGTGACTGATCATTATGATTGTTTTTTTACTTCTATCACTCATTTCATCTATTATTCTTGCGGCTGTTTTATTATCTACGCTTGCTAAAGCATCATCAAGAACAACAATAGGAGAATTAACAAGCAGTGCTCTTCCAAGTGCAGTTCTTTGCCTTTGTCCACCACTTAATGTAATACCTCTTTCACCAACAATAGTTTTAAACCTTTCTGGAAAACTATTTATATCATCAATTAATCCAGCTTTTGTAGCGCTTTCTTTAACTAAATATTTACTAGCTTTTGGTTCTCCAAAACTTAGGTTTTCTGAGATTGTAGAAGTAAATAAGAATGCTTCTTGAGGAACGATTGAGATATTTTTTCTAAGATCACTTAATTTTAAAGTTTTTACATCAATTTCATCTAAAAATAATTGATTGTCTGGAATTTCAATAGTCCGTCCTAGAGATTTTGTTAGCGTTGTCTTGCCACAACCCACTGGGCCAACTATTGCAATAAGTTCTCCAGGATAAATTTTAAAATTGAGACTATTTAATGAATTAAATTTTGATCCTGGATACTTAATTGTTAAATTTTTTGCTTCTAAGAATCCTTTAACCTTTCTTTTTAAAAATTTAGTTTCTGCTCTATCTACAATATTCGGATTGTTCTGAAAGATTTCTTCCACACGATCTAAACTTACTTGACCAAGTTGAAAAGTATTTAAGGTAAAACCTAATAGAGCTGTTGGGAAGACAAGTCTTTCTACGTAAAGAATTAAAGCTACTAAACCACCAATCGAAATAAATCCACTCTCTAATTGAAAAGTTCCTAATGATAATAAAATCAATAATGAAATTGAGGAAATCCCTTGTAACAAAGGGAATAGTGTACTCGCTGTTCTTGCAAGCTTTATTGCTGAATTTCGATAATCATTATTATGTATGTTAAATTCTTTTTTCTCAGCGTTCTCTTGGGCATAAATTTTAATTGCACTTATACCAGATAGATCTTCTTGTATTAGATCACTGAGTTTTGATAATGATTCTTGCTGAGCTTTTCTTTGCTTAACCATTTTTCCTCCAAATAGACTTACAATTCCAAGAATTAATGGAAATATCATTAAAGCTGATATTGTTAATGTTTTATTAATCGAAAACATTGAAGGAATAGTGAATGAATAAGCTAAGACAATGTTGCACAAGCTTAAAACTGTAAAACCTAAAAGTCTTCTTATGTTTTCAACATCGCTTGTAGCCCTACTAATAATGTCTCCACTACCTTTTTTTTGAATCCATTCTGGATCTTGAATAAGTAAATGGTCAAAAAGTTTTTGACGAAGATTTACTTCTACTTTTCTACCTATGCCGAAGACAATCTGTCTTGAAAATAATCTTATTAAACCCATACAAGTTGCTAAAAATATTAACCATAATGATTTAGAAATAACAAAATCCGAAGAAAATCCATTTTGTAATTTGTCAATTATATTTTTTACTTCTAAGGGTATTACAACACTTAGTATATTTACTAATAAGAGAGCTAAAGCTCCATATAAGAATTCTTTTTTGTAAGGTCTTAGGTATTTAGATATAACTTTTATCTTTAAATTTTTCATTTTATTTTGCCGATATGATTAAGATAATGTTTCATTTTTGAATATGTGAGCTAATTTTATAAATGATTCAGTATT
>QCIX01000005.1 GCA_003216355.1 Prochlorococcus sp. AG-402-N23
TTTCAATAATATATTGAATCAGATATTCCAAAGACTCTCATCAGTATTTTTGTATACTTTGCCTTTAAAGGCATCAATACCCTTTGGATATTATTTGTTTTATAAATATTCTTTTTTAAAAATAATATTATTTCTAACTTTTCCAATAGCAATTATTGAAAAATCTTTGCCTTTTGGTAGTTTTTTATTATTTATAATTTTGTTTGCTGGATTAGCAAGAAATCCAAAAGTCCCCTATTTCGTTAGATATAACGCATGCCAAGCATTACTTATTGATATTGCTTTGATAATAATTTCATATCTCTTGAGAATATTTCCCATAGTTGAATTAGGCTCAATTATTTTTGTATTTACACTATGTATTTTTATCTATTCGATTTCTCAATGTATTTATGGAGTTGAACCTGAAATACCCTTAATTAGTAAATCTGTAAGAATGCAAATTTAAAAAAGATTTATAGATTTACTTAATTCCTTCAGCACTCATTCAGAATAGATTCCCATCTTTGTTGATTTGCTTTTATTGCTTGCATTGGTGGATTAGCCCCCTCAATTGCAAAGGCTTTAATTAATGATTTATTAGCTAATAAGCCTAATCTTGCAGCTTCTCTTTGCCTAGAGCATACTTTTTTTCTTGACCCCTCTTTTAGACTATTTTCGATTTCTTTGAGAATCTGGCTAGCTTCGTTCGATTTAGAATAAAAATCATTCATGTAAACATCAAGTGCCGTATCAGCAAGGATTTCAACTGGAGAAATTATTGTGACTAAGCAAAATATAAAATTTGCAATTACAAATTTTTTCATAAGAATCTTAAGTAAATTTTTTGTTCGATCTTTTTAAAACTAAATAAAAGGTAAGAACGCTAATTGTTCCAGATGGGCCTATTAAAACATGCCAAAATTGATCGCCACTAATTGAGAGCCTTGTTCCAAAGAAAGTCGTAAAAAAAATACCAAATATTGGGTAAAGGATAAAAAGCCAATCTTTAAAAACTCTTTGCCAATTTATAATTAGAAGGATACTTATAATGACTTGAAAAAGAAGAGCAATTGTTTTACCAAATAAAAAATATGAGATTATTGAACATAGAGAAATGCAAAAGTTAGTTTTTTGAATAAATTTATTTTTTATAACTGATATTGATAAACACGTTAGACCCAAAGATAGGAAAGAATAAAATAACCAATTAAATAAAGACGAATGATCTACATAAATCCAAGATGTTTGGGTATGATCTATCATTTCAGAAATCGATGCCAATCCTAAAAAAATAAAACCAAAAGGTATCAACTCGTTCTTGCGAATGTGTTTGAATTTTTTGATCGATCTAATTCCTAATAATATTGGGATTATTGCCGCCTGAAAATGGGCTAATAATAAAATTGAAAAAAACAAAATAAATTCTCAAACTCAATTTATCTTAAATTTAAAGTTAAAAATCATTTTCAGGTTATCTTGCTAGAGATAAATACCATTGCCCTATTACTATGATTAATACTGTAAGAACAAAAGGGAAGGCAGGATATCTTGTCTGAAAATTAGCTGGTGGCCAAGGAGACCAAGATATTAATCTACCTTGAGGTTCGTTTGAAATAACTTTTTTTTTCGATTTTTTGGATATTAAATTGTCTGTAGCAAATCCTTTACTCATAGAACAAATAAAATTTACTCTAACAAATGCGTACCAAAAAGGCGTTCATATTATTCAGTTGAACTTCAATTGTTTTTTATTAGAACGGAGGGGGTGGGATTCGAACCCACGGTGCCCTTGCAGACACGCTAGTTTTCAAGACTAGAGCCTTAAACCACTCGACCACCCCTCCAGGGTTAAATATACACTTTTAACTTTTGAATTATAGCAGTATTGAGTTACAGAAAGGTTTTCTAATTTAGTAGATATTTAAAAATAAAAATATGGCTTTTGATTTATTTTTACTTGAAGTGTTTAAACGGGTCTTTCTATGAAAAAGTGGTCTCTATGTGGTCTCCTCATTTTTATCGAAAAATATATATTTCTAATTTTTATCAAAATCCTTGACGTTAATTCCACTTACGGAATATCGAATTTGAATTTATAACTTTTTACGGTGCAAGTAGTGAGCTTTTCATTTAATCATTAAATTTATTTAACCTTAGTTTTAAAAATCTGGTTTAATAATCCTATACCAGCTTCGGACCATTATTATTGCTGCCCAATTTGTATTTAAAACTTCATTAAATTGATAATATAACACCCATCGAGAATCATGATAATAACCATTGTACTCTTGACAATTTGTTGATACCCATGACTGTTCATTAAGAGCTTGATTGTATGATTTTGAATAACCTGTTGTTTCCCAATATTCACCATTTCTGTCATACCATGTAAAATCGTAATAGCCTCTATATTGCTTAGAAATTTTAAATAATTTCCTGTCATCGCAAAAGAAGGTATCTTTTTTAAAACCTTTATAATTGCCTAGAATCTTGTAATAGGCTGTTTCACATTTCTTCCAATCAGTAAAATGGTAATATCTCTCTGTCCAAGTTTTCTTTTTGGTTGGATCAAATTGACCATCATAAGTTCGATTTGTTGAAAACTCAATCGAAACTGTAGGTAAGTGGCTTGGAGGATCTTCAGCTCTAAATCCTCTATAAGCAATATTATTGCCTTCAAAATATTTCTCACATACACTTTTTGCGTTAACAATCGGATTAGCTATTAGGTAGAGAATAATTAATAACTTTTTCAATTTAAGAAGAGTTAATAGACCTTCATTGTATCTGGGATATTCAAAATTAAGCAATAATTTTATTGGTCTCTATTTGGTCTCCCCTGTCTCGATAGGGGTATTTTATTCTTATGGTATTACTCTTAAGATTAGTGTTATATCTACTGATTACAGATAATTTATAAATTTACTTTTTTCCCAAAAAGATAGTTTTCAAGACTAGAGCCTTAAACCACTTGACCACCCCTCCAGGCAGAAATATTAAATTTTTAGCTTTTTAATTATAACAAAAAGAGGTTGATCTTTTTGGAAATAATTCAGAAACGCATGTCAAGTTGCATATCAAAGCCACTGTTAAATGAAAATAAATTTAGCTTCCAAAAAAATCACCCAAAGTTGACATTTTGTTGAAATAAACCAAATAAGTTATTCCCAACTATGGCAGCGATTATTAAAACGAAGGCAACTATGGCGAAAAGAGCACTAACATCTTTTATGTCATAAGGTGCTTTAAATAAAGGTTTTTGGTCTGCCATTGTTATCTAATATATAAATGCAATTGAATTATATTATTTAATGCTTGTGGGAAGTATTAAGTTATTTTTTACTCTAAGAATGGATAATAAAAAAGCCACTTTTAGTGGCTTTTTCTTTTGATGGTTAAATAAACTAGCTTGTGTAAGCTTTTCCTCTATAAGTTAGTTCATTGTGCTGCTTTTTAGCTGCTTCTTTGTTCTGGACGTACTTTTGTCCTCTGTAAATTAGAGTCATTTTTTTAGCTCCGGTTTCGCTTAAGTCCCCGTTCCATGGCTTAGGTCGATTTGCGGCTTGCTATACGCAAGTTGAACGTTTTGGTAGCGGTTGCTACAAATTTATAATAACATCCATTGAAATTATTTGTCTAGGTTTTTAATAAATAAACTTAATATATTAATGATAGATTAGGTTTATGATAAAAATATTTATCATAATCTCGGCTTAATTGCTTACAGGTTACATTTTGTACGTTTTTGAGAAGTATTTTTTATTTAATGAACTTTTAAATGTAAAATTCTTAAGATTATAAAATTTGTTTTATGTTTTCTAGAAGCAAAAAACCTACAGTAAAAAAATCTGCAATAGTTGATGAGACTCCATTATTTGCTCAATTATTACCATTCGCGAACAGGATGAATGATAAGGTCCAATTGGTAAATGCTTTGGCTTTTACTTTTATTATGGGATTCTCAATATTTGGAATTGCTCTGTGGAAACTATCAGGATTGACCTAATTATTTAATTTTTGCAAACCATCAATTTTTGATTCTTTGTTTTCAATTATGGTTATTAACCATCTAGAGGCTAGGCCTCTGGATATTGATCTATTTTTTAGTAATCTACATATATAAACGTGTAGATTTTTTTCGTTTTTGGAGTTAAATTTTTCCTCAAAATCTAAGATATCCTCATCTGATGTTCTTTTTCTTAGCTCATCCACCAATGCATGACTAGAGGAATCATTAAAAAAGTTCCCAATATTTAAGCTTAATGTCATAAATAATTTATGTCCCTATTTAAGAGGTAGCCATAAATTAAATTTTTAAAAACTAATTTATATTTTTTATTTACAAATAATTCAAAATTTAATCTTTTGGTTTAGCAAGAGGAAGCAAGCACTTATCTGAATCACAACCTGCTGGTCCTGCTTCAGATAGTTCTCCAACATCATATTTATTAAGAGCGTCAAAGAAATCGTTATTGACTTTCCTTTCTATTACTTTATTCTGCAATGATATATATTCCTCTTTACTTATTGGTTCAAAGGGTAATCTCGGGAAAGTAGCGTTAGCACTAAATCTAGCCAGCAATGCTGCTGAAATATATCCCTCATTATTTTCTATTGCATTATGAATAGCCTTAGCTAAATCCTCGATTTCATTTTCTCTAAATTCTACGGTTGCAGAGGTATTATGCTCTGTGTAAAATTTCTGCACTTGCATGTAAAAATCAAATTGAGCTAATGCTGAGAAATTATTGATGTCTATTTGGTCTGCGCCGTCTATATTTGCCCAACTAACTTCTGTAGGGATTTCAACTAACCATTCTGTACATCTTGGGTCAAATGGATTATCGAGCAAGCAACCATTTTCATCTTTATCAGATTGAGATGGAACAACTGAGTAACCATAATCCATGCAAGCTAAAGCGATTGGGTCATTTTTCCTGAAGGTTATTCTTCTTATGAATCTTTGAGCCTTTGGAGGATGCCAACCTGGAGCTGCTCCAGTAAGAAGGCTTTTAGTTCCAGCTGGCTGAACTGTTGTGCATCTATTTGGTCTCCTTAGATTATGCTTATCACAATATTCCCATACAGTTTCTTTTACTATTTTTCTCCAAGAATCTAAGAATTTAGCCTCCTTTTCTTTGAAGGCCTTCCCTTCTTCGCTATTTGGCCTTCCTGATTCCCACCATTTCAACCATGGCGTCCCAAAGGCATGGACACAAAAATCAAATAATCCAGTGAAACTTACACCTACGATAGGATCATATTCCCTACTTTTTCTGTAACGCTCAACTTCAAATTCATGATTAAGTAAGCATGCTACAGAAAGAGCGGCTGCTTTAAAAGCTTTTTTTTGCTCTTCAAAATTTCCTGGATCAATCTGATTTAAATGAACTTCAGCTAAATTGCAATGGAAATCATTTCCCAAGATCTCCCCACAAGGGTTAAGTCCATATCGGCTCATCCTGTGATCTAACTCTTCTTCTGAAAAAGGACCATAACTACTATTTATCCAATTTCTCGCTTCATCCTTGCCTTGTTCTGAATAGATTTCAATAAATTCCTTTCTCAATTCATCATCTTTGAGAATATCTGCATTTGACCTTGCGATTGCTTCTGGAGCAAATTGAATAGCTCCCTCACCTGAATGGAATTGTTTCGTTACTGCATCCAAAACAGTTTGGTAATTGGGCTTTGTATGGTAAACCCTAGTATGATTGGCCATTCTTAGGGCATCTTTTTCAGGATCTATTCTCCAATTACCATTCTCATCTTGACTCCATAAATTTTCTTTTGCTGATGCGGCTTCCTTATCATCTGAAGCAAATTGCCTCATTCCAGCGCTTCTTCTTATATTCCCAGCAACTATGGTTACTGCAGCTTCATCAATTAATAAACAACACTCTACTGTACTTAATTTTCTACCAATTGCCTTTCCAAGGAGGGAGGCAACTCTAGAGTAAAGATCTTTCAATTTGATAGGATTTGCCATACCACCAAAACCTTTTAACGATTCTCCAGCAGGCCTAATATCTTCCAAATCAATATAAACATCAATTTCTCTTTCAAGACTTTCGTTACTTGATGCCTCAAGAAGATATTTATAGCTATCTACCCATCCTCTTCTGCTATCTCCAACTTTGATATGAAGATCTTTTCCTTTAATTTCTAATGATGACTTTTCTTCTCTTTGATCTTTAGGAGTTTTTCCAACTTCACTGACTGATTTAATATTTATTTTGTTAATTACCGTAGGTAGATTATTTATAAAATGAGGCTCAATAATTGCACCTGTTCCACATCCCATCATTGCTAAGTCCATCATTAATGCGAAGGCTTCCCAATCAATTAAGTTTGTTGAGGTACAGTTGTATGCTCCTGAGAAATTTTGGTTCTTATTAATCCAAGGGGTTCCGCCTATCCATAACCATCTTCCTGAAGGTTGGGCTTTTTGGTTACTTTGCATCTCTCTCATCAGGATCAATTCTTCTTCAGAAAGTTTTCCTAATTCTTTTAATCCCGATAAATTCCTTTCTCCTACTTCGCTCCAGTTCTCCCTTTTGCCAGATGAAGTTTTTCTACTGTAAGATCTGAAAAAAACTGGATAAGCAGCTGGCGCAGTCTTTGGAAAATCATCTTTTTTAAGATTATTGGAATTGCTCTCTGAAGAAGCTTTATTTGGTGCAACAGTCACGATAAAAAAAAACGTATGTAAATAACCCGTACTGGAAGAATAACTCTACCTGTGGCGTCTGCAACTATTCTTACCACTATTTAACGGTTTGTGTAGAATTATGTTTAATATGAAATCTTTGTTTCAAGAAAGGATATGGAAAGAGTCCCCGAACCTGAATTAATGGAAGAAAAAGAGCAGGTCATTTCTTATGACGAAGCTGATTTTTCAGAAGGGGAAGTTAATCTAATTAATCAAATAAATCAATATTTTTTGAAAAAAAATATTTCTTTAGGTGAAAAAGATTTAATAGTTGATTTAGGATGTGGCCCAGGAAATATTTCAGAGAAGTTAGCAAAAAAATGGCCTAATACTGCAGTCTTAGGAATAGATGGTTCTAAAGAGATGATTTTGAGAGCAGAATATAATAAAAGTATTTCTAATAATCAAAAAAAGTTAAAAAATTTACGCTACATTTGTTCTGACATCAAAGACATTAAATCAAATAATTTTTTATTTAAAAAAAGAATTAGTTTACTTGTAAGCAATAGCTTGATTCATCACATTACCAATCTTGAAGATTTCTTCAACACAATAAGAAGTTTATCTAGTGATATCACTGTAAATTTTCACAAGGACTTAAAAAGGCCATTAGATGAAAAGTCTGCTTTAGAACTCAAAGCACAATGTTCAACTAAATATAATGAGATTTTAACTAATGATTATTATGCATCTTTAAGAGCTTCTTATACTTTTAAAGAGTTAAAAAATTTCATCTTAGAGAATGATCTATCCTCTTTAGATGTGTTTGAGGAAGGTGAAAATTATTTAATAGTCTATGGTAATGTTTAAGAACTAAGTGAAAGGCCCTTATATTATATAAATGAGCTTAGGTACTAAAATTCTAAATAATAGAGAAATACTGGATGCGGTAAATAAAAGAAGAAATTTTGCTATTATTTCACATCCAGATGCTGGGAAAACGACTCTTACCGAGAAGCTTCTTTTGTATGGAGGTGCCATTCAACAGGCAGGAGCAGTAAAAGCTAGGGGTAATCAGAGAAAAGCCACCTCAGACTGGATGGAACTTGAGAAACAAAGAGGTATTTCTATTACATCAACTGTATTGCAATTTGAATATGAAAGATCTGTAATTAATCTATTAGATACTCCAGGACACCAAGATTTCTCCGAAGATACTTATAGAACATTAGCTGCTGCTGATAATGCAGTTATGTTGGAAGATGCTGCTAAAGGACTAGAACCTCAAACTAGGAAATTGTTTGAAGTTTGCAAGATGCGAAAAATACCAATATTTACTTTCATTAATAAAATGGATAGACCAGGAAGAGAGCCATTTTCGTTACTTGATGAAATTGAATCAGAACTTGGATTAAATACCCTACCAATAAACTGGCCAATTGGGAGTGGCGAGGAATTTAGAGGGGTTATTGATAGATTTTCGAGAGAGGTGATTTTATTTGATAAAGCAGTGAGAGGGAAACAATCGAATGAGAAAAGATTAAGTCTTGAAGATAAAGAGCTATCAAAATATGTAGAGAGAGATTTACTTGAAAACTCACTTGAAGAATTAGAGGTTCTTGATGAGGCAGGATCTAAATTTGAAAAAGAAAAAGTTTTTAATGGCTCTTTAACCCCAGTTTTCTTTGGATCTGCCATGACTAATTTTGGCGTAAGGCCATTTTTAGATAGTTTTTTAAAAATGGCACAAAAACCAACTTCAAGAAATAGTAATAAAGGCGATATTGAACCTGCAAGCGATGAATTTAGTGGGTTTGTTTTTAAGCTTCAGGCAAATATGGATCCAAAGCACAGAGATAGGGTTGCTTTTATAAGAGTTTGTAGTGGCAAATTTGAAAAGGATATGTCAGTTAAACATTCCAGAACTGGGAAAACAATTAGATTATCAAGACCACAAAAAATATTTGGGCAAGATAGAGAAGTAGTTGATGATGCCTATCCTGGAGATGTTATTGGTTTAAATAATCCAGGGATGTTTTCTATTGGAGATACTCTTTATACGGGTGCTCATCTGGAATATGAGGGTATCCCATCCTTTAGTCCTGAAATATTCAGCTGGCTAAGAAATCCAAATCCCTCAGCATTTAAAAACTTTAGAAAGGGTGTTAATGAACTTCGAGAAGAAGGAGCTGTTCAGATTCTTTATGACTTTGATGAGAGTAAAAGAGACCCTATACTCGCAGCTGTTGGTCAATTGCAGTTGGAGGTAGTAACTCACAGATTAAAAAGTGAATATGGTGTAGATGCAAATCTTGAAGCAATGCCATATCAATTGGCTAGATGGATTTCTGATGGATGGCCAGCCATTGAAAAACTAGGCAGAATATTCAACTGTAAAATAGTTAAAGATTGTTGGAATAGGCCAGTTATTCTTTTCAAAAATGAGTGGAATCTAAATCAGTTTGTTGAAGACAATAATCAATTAAATTTAAACAAAGTTGCGCCTGTTGTTAGTGGAGTCGAACCAATTTTTTTATAAAGTCTTAATGGATTATAAAATTAGTTAATCTGTTAGTATTGGTAAAAAATTTTGGATTCAAACAGTAATAAAAATAATAACGAAAAATCACCTTACGAAATTTTAGGTGTAAAAGAAGGTGCTGCTTTTGAGGATATACAGAAGGCTAGAGACATTAAAGTTAAAGAGGCTGGTGAAGACTTAATTTTAAAAGCGAAAATAGAATCTTCCTTTGATCAATTACTCATGGGTAGTTTGAAAGCCAGGCAATCAGGAAATGTAAGCTATGAAGCTGTGAGTGCCTCAAAAAAAGAAAAACAAATTAATCAATTTACCAATAATAATTTCCCACTTCTTTCTAAGATAAAAAATTTAAATAATAACTCTAACAATTCAAGTCAGTATAGTCTGCCAAAAATAACTACCCCCTCATTTGATAATCTTTCAATAAAAATATCTGTTGGGCTATTATTTTTAATTTTGTTATTTATCAGTCCAGACTCTAATAATAGGCTTTTACTCTCTATCTCAACATTAATACTTACCTATACTCAAATTAAATCAGGGAAAAGATTTATAGGTTCTCTGGGTTGGAGTGTTACCTTTCTCTCGATAGGATTAATATTTGGTGGATTGCTTGAAAATAATTTTTTCATTCAGGAAGTATCAAACAACTCTTTATCAATACAAAAAATTCAAAGTATTCCGGCCATGGTTATTTTATGGCTAGGCGTAATTTTTTTATGATTGATTTTCTATCATAGTTTTAATTTCTTCATAATTTATAAGATATTTATTTTTACAAAATTCACAAACCAACTCTGCTTTGCCATCTTTCTTGAGGATGTCCTCTAACTCGCTCCTATCAAGCATTTTCATCGCATTTAAACTTCTTTGTTTGGAACACTTGCATTTAAAACTCACTTCTTGAGAACGAGCTTTTTCAGAGATTGATTTATCGTCAATATCGGGAAATATATTTCTAATTAACTCAAGAAGATTATCTTTTGACTTAAATAGATCTTCGCTGAAAGAATTAATTTCTTTGCATCTTTCTTCAAGTAGTGAGACAAGTAGAGGGTCAGTATCTTTTTTAGGTAAAACTTGAGCTAGTAAGCCACCACTACAAATAACACTTTTATTTTGAATTTTTTCTCCAATAAATACAGCAGAGGGAGTTTGCTCTGAATGATATAAATATGAAGCTAAGTCTTCAGCAATATTTCCATTTACTAATTCAACAGTGCTTGTAAAGGGTTCTCCAAATCCACTATCTCTAATTACATTTAAATATCCCGTACCTAATGCTTTTGTAAAATCAAAAGAATATTTATTATTGCTTATTTTGACAAGGTCTAATTCTAAATTAGGATTCCCTACATAACCCCTAACTTTTCCGTCTCTACCTGCATCAACTAGTAATCCTTTTAAAGGTCCGTCAGATCTAACTCTTAAAGTAACTCTTCCATGCATTATCTTCATCGAGCTTGCCAAAAGCAGTGAAGCACTAAATGCTCTTCCTAAGATACAGGTGGTTAAATAAGAAAGACCGTGTCTTTTTTTTGCTTCTAAAGAAGATTCTGTTGTTAAGACTGCAACTAATCTTATCCCTCCATTTGCTGCAGTAGCTCGAACTATCCTATCCTGCATGATTTTCTTTCATAAAATTTTTGATTTTCCCTTTTTCCAAGAATAATATCCTAGAAGGAATTCCCTCAAATAAAGCAGGTTCATGAGTAACAATAATAATTGTATTTTTATTTTTTAAATCAAGAATTAAATTCTTCACATCATTTCTCATTGAATAGTCTAATCCAGCAGTTGGTTCATCAAGTAAAAGAATTGAGGGGTTTCTAAGTAGTTGAACTGCTACAGCTAACCGCCTTTGTTGCCCGCCACTTAGTTGTTCTGGTGGTTGGGTCAGATTAATTTTTTTTAAACCAACTTTATTTAAAACTATTTCTATATTTTTTTCTCTTAAAGATTTATGGCCTATTTTTAATTCTTTCCCAATAGTTGTACCTATAAAGTATCTTTCAGGAAATTGGAATACTACTCCACAAAACCATCTTCTTTGTCTAGAAGACAAAATTTTATTCTTCCAAGTAATTTTTCCCTTTTGCGGATTTGTTAATCCGCTTATTATTTCCAGTAGTGTTGTTTTCCCAGAACCACTATTGCCGCAAATTAAAATGATTTCATTTTCATGAACTTTTAAATTTAAATTGTCTATTATTTTTCTTTCACCAGTTTGGGGTTGATAAGATATTTCTTTTAAATCAAGCATTATTAATTAAGTTATAGGTATGAATTTGAATCTAGTAATAACTTACTTATAATAGCTTTAGATCCAAAAAGATATTAGTCAATATGAATATTATTTTTAGGGAAGTTGATCCTTTTAATTGTTGGATATGGATCAGGTTTTCAGAATCACCAACTCAAGACGAAAAAAATTATTTAGATGGTGTTTTTGATAGTTGGTACGTTTTGGGAAGGTTAGGTGGATTTAATTCTGAAAATTTGCAAACTCATGAAGAGGGTTCCGATCTAAGTTGGATGTCCTATGATAATGACCAAAAAAATGCATCTCTTCCAGCCTTAATGCATAATTTAGGAATTATGGAATATCAAAATCTTTGGGGAAGATGTTGGGTTGATTTTGGAACTTCAGACTCCATTTCAATAGATATATTAATTAATTCTTTGAATGAGATATCAAATAATTATGTAAAAATTGAAGAGTTAATTATTGGGGGTGAAAATAATGATTGGTCAGTTGAAGAACATGAAGATTTAGTTTTCAAAGATTAAGTGTTTTAGATGGAAGACTTAACAAGATTAATTATTTCCCATGAAAGAATTGAAAATATTAAGAACAATAATTTAGAACTTTCTAAAGAAGAGGCTCATTATTTAAATAAAGTAATGAGGATAAAAAATGGTAAAAAAATATTTATAGCTAACGGAGAGGGTTCATTATGGAAAGCTATAAAAGTTAAAAATGATTGCTTAGAAATAATTAAATCAAAAAAACCTTACTTATTTCAAGAACAAGAAATTCACTTATTAGGAATAGCTGTTGTTATACCAAAAAGTGGTTTTGAGGATATTTTAAAAATGTGTACTGAAATAGGAATTGATTATATACAGCCATTATTTTCAGAAAGACAGGTAAACAAAAATTTAAATTTTTCTAGAAAACTTATGAGATGGAATTTAATTATCAATGAAGCTGTTGAGCAAAGTGAGAGATTATGGAAACCATCTATTTTAAATGGAATGGATATTATTGAATGGCTAAAAAGTAGAGATAATCAAGAAAGAGTTTCAATTTCTATAACTAGAGAAGAAACACTATATGACTTAAATCAATGGTTAAGAAAACAACAAGAATTTGGAAATAAAAAAGGAGGTATTTTTTGGAATGTAATTGGTCCTGAAGGAGGTTGGTCCGCTAAAGAAATAGATTTTTTTAAAAAAAATCATATTACCTTCGTTAAGCTTTCCGACACTATCTTAAGAACTTCAACGGCTAGTATTAACGCATCATCAATTCTAAATCAGTGGAGAATTGATTTGAAATTAAAGAATTAGATAAATATGGATTTAATTAGAAATCAATTTTTTATAGGTTTTTGCATTAATTTTATTTTGATTTATATATTTTGCAGGATTCCTTTGATGACGAAAAGTGGTTGGGTAAGTGCAGGCATCTTAGGCACAATTTTGTGGGGATGTTTGTCTTGGCAGGGATGGATGTCAGTTGTAATTTATTTATTATTTGGATCCCTCGTTACCAAAATAGGTTTTAAATTTAAAAAAGCACAAGGAATTGCTGAAAAAAGAGGCGGCAGGAGAGGTCCTGAGAATGTATGGGGCTCAGCAGCTACAGGATTACTTCTTGCCATTATGACCAAATTTAATGCTGCAAATGTAGTGATGTTTAAAGTAGGTTTTGCTGCAAGTTTTGCTGCAAAGTTGGCGGACACTTTTGGTAGCGAAATTGGAAAAAGATTTGGTAGAGACACATACTTAATTACTTCACTTAAAAAGGTGGATAGGGGAACTGAGGGAGGAATAAGTATAGAAGGAACATTAGCTAGTGTTTTGGGATCAATATTTATGGCTTTTATAATGCTTCGTCTATCAATTATTTCTACAAAATATCATTTTATAGTTGTTGTAGTTTCTGGATTCTTGGCAACACTTACTGAAAGTATTATTGGTGCTAAATTTCAAAACAAATATAAATTAAGTAATGAATTGGTAAATGCTATTCAGACAAGTATTGCTTCTGTTTTTGCTATCTTTGCTCTTATTTTATATTCATATTTTTTAAATTAATAATATTTGGAAAGACCTAAGATTCCTTCCATTTTGCAAGAATCTCCCAGCTTTTAAGTCTTTGAAAAAGCCAGAAATGACCTTCGGAATTTAGATGAATTCCATCATGCGTAATCCAATTTTTACTCCTTTTATCAGAGTACATTTCTCTAAAAGTAGGAAGAAATGGGACATTCTGATTGAGGCATACTTCCTCCATTCTCCTTTCATAAGAATTACAAAAATCATTTGAGTACCATAGACATCCTGCGAACGGCATTTTGCTTTCGTCAACTGGTGTCAAACCAATAACAAATACATTTGTTTGAGAGTTCATTTCATTAATTAGCCTCTCTAATCCATATTCAAATCCATCTATATCTAATTGATGTCTTCCATTTATCTGACCAATTGCTGCAGTGTCGTTAAGACCAATATTAAGCAGAATTGCTTTAGGTTTATTTCTTCTCGTTTCTCCTCTAGATGACCATTCTTTTTCCCATCTAGATGAAACTTTTTCTATCCCATCTCCCCTAACGCCAAGTTGATAAATAACTGGCCCATTTTGGTTATTACCCCAATCTTTTCTAAGCCTCTCACACCATCCACCACCCTCATTATCTCCCCATCCATAAACTGAGCTATCTCCAATTACAACAAGCTGTTTTGGTAAACTAATCACTATAACCGAAAAAAAATAATTACTTGATTTAACAAATTATTCCTACAAATCAAGTTAGACTATTTTTGATTTTACCATTTATTAATTCTCCAACTATCGCGATGGAGCTATAAGCTATCAAAACTATGGTGACTTCTTGCCATGCGAAGGAACTTAGTGATTCTTGCAGTTGCCAACCAAGACCAACACTTCCAATGACCCCAACAATTGCAGTTTCTCTAATAATGATGTCAGATCTATAAGCGCAATATGCTAAGTAACTTTTTGCTTGTTGAGAAAATAAACCTAAAAGCCAACTAGTCTTTTTTGAGATTCCTAAAGATTTCATTGCAATGTAATTTCTTCTATCTTGGCTATCTAGATTTTTTAAAAGTAATTTGCTTGTAATGCCAGCGTTGTGAAAACCCAAAGTTAAAGCTGCCAAAGATAAAGAAGGATTATTAAAAGTTAATAGAATTAGAAGTATTACAGGTGTAGGTATTAAACGTAATAAAAATGCAAAAATTTTTATAAAAATTTTAGAACTATTATTGTTAAAAATTCCTATTACTAATGGAGGTAAACTAATTGCGATTCCTGTTGATAAAAGACTTAAAATTATTGTTTCTAATATAAGTTTTAAGCAATCAAATAATCCTAAATCTGAGCTTGATTTAAATAGAGAACTAACGGAATTAAAATTTTCGAAATCATTATTAAAAATAAAATAAAGAAAATATAAAAAAGAAAATAAAATTGTTATGAAAAAAACTGCAATAAAAAAAATAGATAGGATTTTATTTGTAGTATTAAATTTTATTTTTTTGAATATTAATCCAGAAAGAATTATCAAAATTGCTAAGGACCATAAATAAGTCCATAACTCTCTAAAATTCAAAGTTTGGAAAGATAAAAAAATACTGGTACCTATTCCTCCAATCCCAAAAAGTCCTAAAATCACAGTACTTCTTATTGAACACTCTAATCGATATAAACCAAAGTTTTTAAATGTATTTATTATTGGATTCCATATTAAAGTTAGTAGAGAAGAAACTTTAGGTGCATTTATTTGATTTATAGATTCAAAACTTTTGTAGTCAATAGTTTCTAATTGTTCAGCAAAAACTTTTGAATTTACAGCAATATAAGGTATACATATAGCTATTATTCCTATCGAAAAATTTATTCCATATATTTGCATTAGTATTATTCCCCAAACCACTTCGTGTATGGATCTAATTATTGTCAGAAAAAACCTTATTATGCGGTAGAAAAAATTTGGAATATTAAAGATTTTATAAAAAATATTTGAGGAAATTATTCCAAAAATTGCTCCAAAAATAATACTTACTAACCAACTAAAAAAACCAATTAAAATAGTTTCATTTAATCGCTTAATTACGGTAATAATAATTTCATTATGGATCTTGGGATTAAATGCAGAAATTAAGAATTCTTGGAATAATTTAAATCCTCCAAAATGAATATTGTTTATTAATTGATACCCTAGAGGTATGCATACCAAAATTGGAAGAAAAGATAATGAGGTATAGTTTAATTTTAATTTGTTCAACTAATTAATATATTTTCTCTAAATGAATCTTCTTTAAGTTATTTCTTTTGATATTGAAAAAAATTTTACCATCCCTTATTCCAATAACTTTATCGAAATCGTTCAGCAAATCTAATCTATGTAATGCAACTAATGCCGTCTTTGGGGATTTTTTTGTATTATTTTTATCGACACTTTCTAGCATTAGGTTTTTAATTGTTGTTATCAATTTGGGATCTAGATTATTAAAAGGCTCATCTGCAAGTAATATATTTGATTCTTGAATTAATGATCTAGCTATAGCCACCCTTTGTTTTTGCCCCCCAGATAGTTTTCTGATTTTTTTGTCGTAAATAGAGTTATGAAGTCTACATAATTTCATATATTTATGCGCCTTCTTAAAAGAACTTATATTTAGTAAATTTTTAAAAGCGAAATAAAAATTGTTTTCCGCTAGTAGTCCACAATTAACATTTTGTTCTGCAGAGAGATCTTCTATTAATCTTAAATCTTGCCATATAGTTGTTATTTTACTTTTCTGCTTTCTATCTAATTCCTCGAAACTTTCATTGAATAATTTAACCTTACCTTGAGTTGGCTTGATAGTGCCATTAAGTACTGATATAAGTGTAGTTTTTCCTGAACCGCTTTTACCTAAAAGTGCAATTTTTTCCCCAGAATTTATTTTTAAATTTATTTTATTTAGGATCAGATCATTTTTGTATTTATAAGATATATTTTCTAATTCTAAGACAGTATTATTCATCTAATTTTATTTAATTTCCTCCCGATTTCCTCTATATTTTTATATTGTTTTGGTTCTGCCTTTATAAATCTTTTTGCATTGAACATATCTAATATCTGTTTATGTGATTTTTGCTTTATATCTAAATTTAGAATTACTGATTGAAGTTCTTTTGTAAACCCTTCCCCGAATCTATTTTCAAGATCACCTTGAGCTACCCAATGATAGTCAACATATTCTGGTGTGATCCAGAATAATTCTAAATTACTTGTTCTTTTGGGATTATTTATAAGATTGTTTTCCCAAACCTGTTTATTTAAAGCTCCAGCATCAAATGCCCCACTATTAACTAAAGCTATAGTGGCATCATGACTCCCACTAAAACCTGCTTTTTTTCCTTTAAAATGTTTAATTTCTACCCCTGCTTGATTTAAAAAATATTCTGGCATTAATCTTCCAGAAGTTGAGTTTTCAGAGCCAAAAGTAAATCTTAAATTCTTTAGTTTTTTAAGTCCTTTAATGTTTGAAATTGAGTTAAGTTCTAAATTTTTGTTTACTATAAAAACACTTTTAAATTCCTTATCGATATCTCTTTGAGCTATGACAATTGAATTAGGTGTTTGTAATCTTGCTTGAACTCCTGATAAACCGCCAAACCAAACCAAATCTAAATCTTTAGTTCTAAATCCAGTTACTGCTGCAACATAATTAATAACAGGAATGTATTTAACTTCTACATCAAGTTGTTTGGATAATTCTTTTGAAAATAAATTAAATCTTTTGTCCAAAACATCTTGGTTTTGATCAGGTATTGCTCCAACTTTTAAAACTTTGGGATTTGAAAATACAGGTGATGAAAAAACAGAAAATAATAGAGATGAACTTAGTAGGAAATTCTTTAAATTAAACATAACTTAGTTAAATTAATAGTATGCAGAGATTGCTTTTTCAATCCTCTGTAGTCCATCTTTTATTTTAATTTCTGAAGCTGCACAAGAGATTCTTATACATTCGTCAGCCCCAAAAGCTTTTCCAGGTACAACAACTAATCCATAATCTTGAAGAGCTTTGTTGCAGAAATCAACGGAAGTAATTGAAGAGTTAGGTAATTTTGGAAATGCATAAAATGCTCCATTTGGTTCTTCAATATAAATACCATTTATATTCTTAAGGCCCTCATAGACAAGACTTCTTCTTTTATCATAATGGCTATTTATCATAGAGAAAAATTCATTATTAATTTTTAAAGCCTCTAAAGCACCTTTTTGAACAAAAGAGCAAACATTACTTGTACTTTGACTTTGTAATGCTGAGGATGCTTTGACTACATCTTTAGGACCTACTAAATAACCTATCCTCCAGCCAGTCATAGCCCAACCTTTCGCAAATCCATTTATTATAAAAATCCTATCTTTTAAGTCATTTGCTAGTGAAGATATACTGTAGTGTTTAAATTCTTTTTTAATGATTAGTTCGTAAATCTCATCAGATAGAATATTGATATTTGGATTTTCTCTGGCTAAATCGGCAATTTGTAATAATTCTTCCTTTGACATAACTCTTCCAGTAGGGTTATTAGGAGAATTGATAATTATAAATTTAGTTTTTGAAGATATTTTAGACTTCAAATCTTCTATATTTATTTTGAATCCATCTTCTGCAGAAGAATTTGTAAAAATTGGCTTCCCACCCGCCAATCTAACCATCTGGGGATAACTTAACCAATATGGAGAAGGAATAATAACTTCGTCTCCAGTATTTAACATGACTTGGAAAAGATTATATATTGCTTGCTTAGCACCATTTGTGACCATTACATTTTCAAATTCATAATTTAAATTGTTTTGAATTTGAAGTTTATTTGCAATTGCTTTTCGGAGATCTAAATTCCCCGCTGCGGGCCCGTACTTTGTAAATCCATCAAATATAGCTTTACTTGTAGCCTCTATAACTTCTTTTGGGGCATCAAAATTAGGTTCACCTGCACTTAAATTGCAAATATCTACTCCTTCTGCAGATAATTGATTTGCTTTAGCACTTATCTGCAATGTAAGAGAAGGCTCAATTGAAAGTGCCCGATCAGATAAATTAACTTGACTCATTGACTTATGACTTTTCAAATATGACTTTTAATAATGACAAATGCATAAATTAAGAATAAATAAAACTATCACACTATGGTTTAATTTAGTTCATTTTCTTAATCTATTTTATTTTCATGTTTTGAGTTCTTAAGATAAAAATATTTAAAGTTTTATTTTCGGTGAAAAGGTTAGTAATTGGGAGAGGAAGTGTATTTGCAGATTTGTTAGTAATTGGTGAGGCACCTGGAGCCCAGGAAGATTTAGAAGGAAAACCTTATGTAGGTAAATCTGGTAAGTTATTAAACGAATTATTAATACAAGCTGGAATTGATTATAAGAAGGATGTTTATTTTTGTAATGTAATTAAATGTCGTCCACCAAATAATAGAAAACCCACCGCTAAAGAAATTAATATTCATAAACCTTGGTTATTACAGCAAATAAAGTTAGTCGATCCAAAATTTATATTACTTACTGGCTCTACTGCTATGAAAGCTATTTTAGAAGTTAAAGATCCTATAAGTAATTTAAGAGGTCAATGGATTAAAAAAGATGGGAGAGAAATTATGGTAATTTTTCATCCATCTTATTTGTTGAGATTTCCTTCAAAAGAAATCAATAAACCTTACCATCTAACTTTGAAAGACCTAGAGAATGTAAGTGGTAAACTATATGCCGTATAATTTAGTGAAATCCTTTTTGAATATCAAGAATTTTAATGTCATTAACTCAATCTAAAGAGGTTAATAGTCTCTCCAAAAGATATTCAACTCATATTGAGAGAAGGATAACTAGAACAGTAATGGTGGGTGATATAGCTATTGGAAGTGATTATCCAGTAAGAGTTCAATCGATGATAAATGAAGATACTATGGATGTCGAAAATGCTTACTTAGCTATCAAAAGACTTCATGATGTGGGTTGTGAAATAGTAAGGTTAACTGTCCCTTCCTTAGCGCATGCCAAAGCAGTAGGAGATATAAAGGCAAAATTACTAGAAAATAATATCAATACCCCCTTGGTGGCTGATGTTCACCATAATGGTATGAAAATTGCAATGGAAGTTGCAAAACATGTCGATAAAGTAAGAATTAATCCTGGATTGTTTGTTTTTGAAAAATCAGACCCTACAAGAACTGAATATACAGATGAGGAATTTGAAACTATTAAGCAAACAATACTTAAAAGATTTACCCCTTTAGTTGAAGTTTTAAAGACTGAAAACAAAGCTCTAAGGATTGGAGTTAATCATGGGTCTCTATCTGAGAGGATGCTTTTTACTTATGGAGATACACCATTAGGAATGACAGAATCTGCGATGGAGTTCGTCAAAATTTGTGATGAGCTTGATTTTCATAACATAATTATTTCTATGAAAGCTTCTAGGGCTCCGGTTATGATGGCAGCTTACAGAATGATTGCAGATAGGCTTGACTCAGAAGGATATAACTATCCCTTACATTTAGGAGTGACCGAAGCTGGTGATGGTGATTATGGAAGGATTAAAAGTACTGCTGGAATTGGAACGCTTTTAGCAGAGGGATTAGGTGATACCATCAGGGTTTCCTTAACAGAAGCTCCAGAAAAGGAAATACCAGTGTGCTATTCAATTTTGCAATCTTTAGGATTAAGAAAAACAATGGTTGAATACATCAGTTGCCCCAGTTGTGGTAGAACACTTTTCAATCTAGAAGAAGTTGTAGATAAAGTTAGGAACGCTACCTCACATTTGACGGGTCTAGATATAGCAATAATGGGATGTATTGTTAATGGGCCAGGAGAAATGGCAGATGCTGATTATGGTTATGTTGGAAAAGGTAAAGGAACTATTGCCTTATATAGAAGAAAAGAAGAGATAAAAAGAGTACCTGAAGATGAGGGTGTTAATGCTTTAATCCAACTTATTAAGGATGATGGAAAGTGGATTGATCCTTAAGGATTTGTCAAATTTTTGAATTATAAATAAATTCTTTTTATAATAAAAAATGTCGAATTATTTGAAGATAAGAAAATTGCTTAAAAAAAAATCTATATTTCTGTTTGCGACATCCTTTTCTGGGTTATTTTTAAATAATTTTGCAGAGGCAACAGTTTTAAATAATAGTTATAAAGAAGTAATTGATCATGTTTGGCAAATTGTATATAGAGATTTTCTTGATTCAAACGGCAAATTTCAAAAGTCCAATTGGATTAATCTAAGAAAAGAAGTTTTATCAAAAACATATTCAGACAGCAATGAAGCATATGATGCGATTAGAGATATGCTTTCTAATTTAGATGATTCTTATACAAGATTTTTAGAACCTAAGGAATTTAATCAAATGAGAATTGATACCTCTGGCGAATTAACTGGAGTTGGTATCCAAATAGTTAAAGATAAAGAATCTGATGATTTAATAATTATTTCTCCCATAGAGGGCACCCCTGCATTTGATGCTGGAATTAAAGCTAGAGATAAAATATTATCCATAGATGATATTTCTACTGAAGGTATGAATATTGAGGATGCCGTGAAATTAATAAGAGGACAAAGAGGTACTAAAGTAAAGCTTGAAATTCTTAGAGGTTCTCAATCCTTTTTTAAGACTTTATCAAGAGAAAAAATTGAAATAAAATCTGTATCAAGTAAAGTCAATCAAACCAAAAATGGCTTATCAATTGGCTATGTAAGAATTAAACAATTTAATGCAAATGCATCCAAAGAAACTAGAGATGCTATTAAGGATTTAGAAACAAAAAAAGTCGCAGGATATGTTCTTGACTTGAGAAGTAATCCTGGAGGTTTATTAGAATCAAGCATTGATATCTCAAGGCACTTCATTAACAAAGGAGTAATAGTAAGTACAGTAAGTAAAGATGGTTTAAAAGAAACAAAAAAAGGAAACGGTCAAGCTCTAACAAAAAAGCCCTTAGTTGTCTTAGTTAATGAGGGTTCTGCTAGTGCTAGTGAAATAGTTTCTGGTGCAATAAAAGATAACAAAAGAGGAAAATTAGTTGGGAAGAAAACATTTGGTAAAGGTCTAGTTCAATCCATGAGAACTTTAGTTGATGGTTCAGGCCTAACTGTTACAGTCGCTAAGTATTTAACTCCGAACGGCACTGATATAAACAAATCTGGAATTATTCCAGACATAGAAGTAAGAATGAATATAAACCCTATACTTCAAAGAGAGATAGGAACTAGAAAAGATAAACAATATAGAGCTGGTGAAAAAGAGCTAATAAATATAATTAATAGAAAGAATCAGATAAGCGAATTTAATCCCGACACCACAAACCTTAATGCATTACTAAAAATTAATAAGGAAGATAAAGTATTTTCATTAAATTAATTACTCATGTCCAGCATTCTCTTTATTGGAACATAGGCTCTTCTTATTATTTCTGGGTCTAGTTCAATAGACGGGGAATTATTTTTCAAACAATCAAGAATTTTTTCTAAAGTATTTAATTTCATATATGGACACTCGTTACATTTACAACCTTCTACATCTGGGACTTCAATAAAAATTTTATTAGGTTCTTTCTTTTTCATTTGATGAATTATTCCAGGTTCAGTTAGTACCATGTAAGTTTTAGATGGATCTTTACTTACGAAATCAAGCAGCTTACTTGTTGATCCAATAAAGTCTGAGAGAATTAGTAAATTTTGACTACATTCAGGATGAGCAATTACTTTTGATCCTGGATTTTGATATTTTAATTTTAGAAGTGCTTCTTCACTAAATGATTCATGAACAATGCAGCTGCCAGGCCATAATTTAAGATCTCTTCCTGAATTTTTCTGTACCCATCTCCCAAGGTTCTGATCTGGCGCAAATATTATCTTTTTATCTTCAGGTATCTTTTTAATTAATGAGACTGCATTACTGCTTGTACATATCAGATCACTTTGAGCTTTTACTTCCGCAGTGCAATTTATATAACTTACGACATAGTGATCTGGATTTTCTTCCCTGAATTTTTGAAATTTATCTGAAGGACAATCGTCTGCTAATGAGCATCCTGCGTCAATATCTGGTAATAGGACTGTTTTATTAGGGCTGAGTATTTTTGCGGTTTCAGCCATAAAGTGCACACCGCAAAAAATTATTATATCTGCGTCATTATTTGCAGCTTTCCTAGATAGATCTAATGAATCGCCAATAAAATCTGCAATTTCTTGAATCTCTGGAGCTTGATAATAGTGCGCAAGAATAATTGCATTAGCTTTTTTGCAACGCTCCTTTATTTCAGAAATCAAAACCTCTTCGTTTTGAACTGATTTCTGCTTTGCAGTAGAAGTTATACTGGTCAGGATTTAGAATATCTCTAAATAGATTATATGCCTTTAAACAGAAAAAATTCTGACAAATTTAAAAATTGCTATTGTTGGTGACTGTCATGGTCAATGGTCTGAATTAGACTTGAAAGTTTTATCGATTATCAAACCAAATATTGTTTTATTTGTTGGTGATATTTCTGATGGAAGTGTCAAAATAATTAAAAAAATCAATGAGATCAAAATTCCTACTTTTGTGATTTTAGGAAATCATGATAGAGGAAAAGATTCTACAGGCGAAACTCTCTCAAAGCAGATACGTGTTCTTGGTGAAAAATATTGTGCATGGGATTTGAAAGTTTTTAATAATCAAATAAATTTATTGTCTGCTAGACCATGTAGTTCTGGCGGCGGCTATTATCTTTCAAAAGAAGTTAAAGGCGTTTATGGACCTATAACCGAACAAGATTCAATAAATAAAATCATCAAATGTTCAGAAGAGACTGTTGAAGAAATACCTCTAATAATTATGTCTCATGCTGGTCCTTCGGGTTTAGGTTCAGAACCTAAAAGCATTTGTGGGAAAGACTGGAAATTACCCTCTTTAGATTGGGGAGATAGGGATTTGTCTGCTGCTATTTCTCAAATACAAAAGAGAAGAAAAGTTGATCTTGTAATTTTTGGTCATATGCACAACCGGCTTAAAAGAAATCTTGGTTTAAGAGAGATGTTTAAAATTGATAGCAAAGGAACAATTTATTTCAACACTGCTGTGGTACCAAGATATAAAACTGATGAAGATGGGAAATTGCTAATTAACTTTTCATGGATTGAATTTGAAAATAAGGAATTAAGGCGTGTTTCTCATCGATGGTATTCAGAGTCTGGTGTAATTCGTGAAGAAGATAAATTTTTTTAGGATTAATATCTCTGATCATATTTTAAGTATTTTTGGGCTTTTCATATCTTGAAAATAATGTTTGAGATAAGATATAACCCGCAATTCCTGCGGCTGTAAAAGCTAAACCATTTTTAAATAAAGGTAATAAATCATTTGTTCTGGATATTATCGGTGCCAAACCAAAAATTCCAAATAACATTCCCCATAAAGGAGAAAGAAGAGCTAAAAATCCAATTGATATGACTTGACCTTCTTTTCTTGGGGCAGATGCGAAACCTGCTACTAAACCTCCAAGAATCGATGTACATAAAGTCCATATATATTGCTCTTTGGGTAGGCCAGGGACAACTTGGCATCCTCCTCTTTCGAGGCAAATCTTTACTGAATCAATTGCATCTAATACTGCACCATCCTCACCATGATCTTTAACATAGTATTGGTTGCCAAATCTTGTTTGAAGTTCAACCCAAAATAACCTTGGCATAAAATTAAAATAAGCCTCTCCTACGTTAAAGTTCAGTAAATTTCCCCCTCTAGGATCCGCGACTATCAACAAACTTGTCTCATCTAAATCCCAATAGTCCTTTATTGCACTACCAGGAGAACTTTCAAACTGAGATAAATATTTAATTTTCCACCCACTTTCAATTTCTAGATTGTTGAGCTTTTCCTCTAAAGATTTTTTCTGATTAGGGCTTAATGTTTTAGCTAAATCAATTACTGGTGTTTTTTCTTCTGGTAAGAGATTTGGATTATTTATAGCGAAAACGGGTTTATGTGAAATTAAAACTAATATAGATAGAAATATTCCTAATAAATAGTTAATCTTTGAAGGCATAAATAAGTTTTGTCTCTTTATATTTTCGCCGATGAATAGCTTACCCGCGAATAATCCAGATTGGTTAGTAAAAAAAATAATAAAAATGGGTGGGACTATCAGTTTTTATGACTTTATGAATTTTGCATTAAATGATCCTTTTAATGGTTATTACGGCAGCGGTAAAGCTGAGTTAGGCGTTCGAGGAGATTTTGTCACATCACCATCTTTATCTGATGATTTTGCTTTTTTGGTTGGTAAACAAATAGAAGATTGGTTGATTCAGTTCAAAAGTAGTTTTTTATCTAATGAGACATTATCTGTAACTGAATTTGGAGCTGGAGATGGAAGCTTTATGAGTGGATTAATTAAATATTTTTTAGAAAACAGCAAGAATTTTTTAGAAGGAGTTTCTTTTGTAATTATTGAACCTAATGAAGGGATGGTAGAAAAACAAAAAAATAAATTGGAGGAATTTTTGAACTTAGGTATTGATATTTTATGGAAAGGTTTGGATGAAGTAGAGGAAAATAATATAAATGGAATAGTTCTAGCAAATGAGGTTTTGGATGCTTTGCCAGTAGAAAGAATAACCTTCTCAAAGGGAAAACTAATTCGACAAGCAGTTTCTATAGACAAAAAATCTCATAAATTATTTTTTGATAAAATGCCAATTACACTTGAATTGGAAAAAAGTTTTGAACTTGCTAAAAGTGAGTTGGGAATAACTATTCCGCCTGAAGATGCTCTTGAAGGATGGACGACAGAATGGCATGTAGACAACTCAAAATGGTTAGAAGCTATTTATGGGAAAATCAATAATGGTATTTTATTGATAATTGATTACGCTAAAGAAGCTAAAAAATACTATAACTCTAAGAATTCTGATGGGACGATAGTTTCATATGAAAATCAAAAAATGAATAATAATGTCCTAGATTCTCCTGGAAATTGCGATTTAACATCTCATGTGTGTATAGAAACTTTAATCTATGATGCTGAGACTCTTGGATTTAATACTGATGGAATAACTAAACAAGGAGAGGCTTTGTTGGCGCTTGGATTGGCTGAGAGACTTTATGGGATTCAGAAAGAATTTAAGGAGAATTTATCAAATGCTCTTTTAAGAAGAGAGGCATTACTTAGACTCGTAGATCCTGTTTGTTTAGGTGATTTTAAGTGGTTTGTTTTTAAAAAGTTTAATGAGAAGAAAATGAATATAAATTCAACCTGTTTGCGTTAAGAAAAAAACTTTAAAAATAATGAATCTTCTACGTCATCATATATATCAACAGCACCAATTTCTTTTGGTAATATAAATCTCATTTTGCCATCACGAACTTTTTTATCACCCATAAGTATTGTTAGAACGTCTTCTTTATTTATTTTGGGGATCTCGGTAGGAAGATCATAACTCTCTAAGAGAATTCGCTGTCTCTCTAATTCTTCTTTAGACCATAACCCTTTTTCAATTGCTATTTTCCCCGCAATATTCATACCAATTGATATTGCCTCACCATGAAGAAATTTGCCGTATCCACATAAATTTTCAATAACGTGACCAAAAGAATGACCATAATTCAATATTGCTCTAACACCATTTTCATGTTCGTCTTGAGAAACAACATGTGATTTTGTTTTAATTGAACTATTAATTATTTTAATTAAATATTCATTTTTGAGATTGATAAGTTCATTTTTGTTTTTTTCAATTTCTAAGTATTCGAAAAGTTCTTTATCTCTTATTACCCCGTATTTTATTACTTCGGCCATGCCTGCACTAAATTCTCTTTTGGGCAAACTTTTTAAAGTTTCTGGATCAATAAAAACTGCTTTAGGTTGATTGAAAGCTCCAATTAAATTCTTACCTTTTGGATGATTTACTCCTGTTTTTCCTCCCACAGATGAATCAACCATTGATAATAATGTTGTTGGAATCTGAATGTATTCGATACCTCTAAGCCAAGTCGCAGCTGCAAAACCACTTACATCTCCAACAATTCCTCCTCCAAGGGCAATAATTATTGAATTTCTATCTAACCCAAATTCAAATGCTACATCATATATTTCACTTAAGGTTTTTAAGTTTTTATATGATTCTCCAGCCTTGATAAGGAACATTTTGGCCTGAAATTTATTATCTTTTAAATTATTTAAAAATTTTTCTCCATACAAATTTGATATTTCTTCATTTGAAATCACAAGTATTTTTCTATTCTTTGTTATTCCAATTTTTAAAAGTTCTTCGCTGATATTATTCAGTATCCCTGCTTCTAGAGTTACTTCGTATGACTTATCACCTAATGGTACTAATATTTTTCTCTTATTCACAATTGATTACCTAGTTAAAATTTATAAATATTTGGTATTAAATATCTTATATATTAGCAAAATCTAAGCTCTAGATCCTTAAAAATTCAGTTGTTAAGAATTAGAAATGGTAATAAAATCATGCTATGAGTTTTAAAAAAAATATAAACGGTATTAAGAAAAATTATTCCCTAGGAATAATTGGAGGCGGTCAACTGGCATTGATGTTAACCGAGGCAGCAAAAAAAAGAGATTTAGAAGTATGTGTGCAAACAAAATCTTGTGATGATCCTGCTGGTTTAAAAGCAGATCATGTCATAGAAGCTGATCCCTTAAAGATAAGAGGTAATAAATCATTAATTAATGAGTGTGAAAAAATAATTTTTGAAAATGAATGGATAAAAATCGATAAATTAAATTTAATTGACAATAAAGATATTTTTGTTCCAAGCCTTAATGCAATTAAGCCATTAGTAGATAGGTTTTCTCAAAAAAAATTAATAGAAAGAATGAATATTCCCTGCCCAAAATGGATAAGTATTGAAGATTTTAAAAATCTCTCGGATGAGGAAATTAATAATTGGACTTTTCCTCTAATGGCAAAATCAAATAAAGGCGGATATGACGGTAAAGGGAACAGAAAAATAAAGACAAAAGAAGATTTAGATTCTTTTTTAACAGAGAATAATTCTAATGAATGGTTAATAGAAGAATGGATAGAGTATGAAAAAGAACTGGCTCTTGTTGGTTCGAGAGATAGGACCGGTAAGATAAGATTCTTTCCAATAGTTGAGACGTTCCAATCAAACCATGTTTGTGATTGGGTTCTTGCACCTGGAACAAATGAATATGATTTGAACTTATTTGCATTAAATATTTTCTCTTCAATAGTTAATGAACTTAATTACGTTGGAGTTTTAGCTATTGAATTTTTCTATGGAGAAAATGGTCTTTTAATTAATGAAATAGCTCCTAGAACACATAATTCAGCTCATTTCTCTATCGAAGCTTGTACTTCAAGTCAGTTTGATCAATATGTTTGCATTTCTTCTGGGATAATGCCACCTGAAATTAAAATGAACTGTGAAGGGGCAATTATGATAAATTTACTGGGATTAAGAAAGAATTTCCCAATCTCAATGAAAACCAGAATTAAAATGTTATCTGAAATTGAGGGTTCTAATATTCATTTTTATGGCAAATCTCGAGAAATTCTGGGAAGAAAAATGGCTCACATCACATTTTTATTAAACGGTAAAACGAATTCAGAAAGATATGATGAAGCTCAAGTTTTATTAACTATGGTAAGAGACATTTGGCCATCTCCAAATGCATAAAAAAATAAGTTAGAGTTAGGTTACTGGATCTTTGGTTAAGTTCTTCTTTATGTGCTCTGATCTGACTCTCTTTCGACATGAGGAGACTGTCGTGATGCGGTAGTAAACCGATCTTGTAATCGGAAACGAAAGCCCACTTTGAATCCTCTTCTGGCATTTCCAGGTCGATGCAGCAGAGAACTGACGGGGATCCGGTAAACCTCTTAAAAACATGTTATATCAACGGTTTTTGAGGGGTCTTTTTATTGCTATTATTAGGGTGCCTTACCAGAGTGCCTTACCAAACTGCCTTGCCAGCATGCCTTACCAAATTAATAAATTGAAATAAAGTGAGTTATAATTACGCTTTTTATATAAAGTGACAGATCACAAGAAGCTTGAATTAAAGATATTTGAATTGTTTTATAGCTTTTCCAAGGTGAAAAAGCTTATGGGTGCCTTACCAGTACTGCAGCTGTAATTATAGTTATAGTAACTATTTATAGCTAAAGTTTGGTTAGGCATACAAATTTAACTTTTCAGATTTCAGCTTATCCAGGGCTTATTGAGAATGGATTTATTCAAATTAAAGGTCATTTCTTGAGCTCCTTTCATACATCCTCCTGATGGGTAGCTGATAACTTTTTTTGAAATAGCTCCTATTCCTATAGCTATTACTCCAATACCTAATAATGCTTTTGATCTGTTGCTTGCAAGAAGAGATTTCATTGGTATTTGTATTTATTCAATGATAGAAGCTATGTTTTTATCTGTGGATTCTAAGCTGCTTCTGGAGCGAATATTCTACTGTTCTCTCTCCAGTATCTACATCCCTTAATTAGATGATCGCCTTGAGGAATAAGCTTTTGATGAAACGGACAAGTAAGGATGGTGACACAAGAACTTGTCGTGCTGTACCTGAAGTGATTGCAGGTAATACATATCTTCCGTCGTTTTCTTACTAATATTTCGTCCTCTAAATAGTCCCATTCCCGCCAGTCCTCCATAGCAATATAGTACAAGTGTACTATTATTTATAGCAACTAAATTAGGCATTGGTCAACAATCAGTTCTTGATGGGGTTATGGGGGGGGTAAGTCCTTAACAATTTTGCTTTATCAGCATCATTAAAATCCAAAAAATACTTGACGATCCACTTCTAATGTTTTTATATTAATAGTACGCATGTATTACTAAGTAATGACTTTAGGAGGAGCTAATGTTTGGACTAATTTTTCTTACGGTTATCGTAATGAGTCCCCAAGTGGTTGGTTGCTTAGCCCAGACCGCAGCAGATTAATTTTATTTATAAGGAATAAAAAATCTCCAAGAAATAGTATGAGAATTTTTGCTCATACATATTATGCAAATGATCTTGGTGTACCAATGGCAATTAAATCATCAACTCAGATGTATTTGGACAATGCTTGGGATAAATGGCATGACCTTCAATTAGAAGGTTGGACTTTTGAAGAACTTGAATTACCTGAATCAGTATGACTAACTTAAATCCTATCAAAAAGAAACTATCAAAAGCAGATAGAAAGATATCTATACAAGACCCATCAAAATTATTAGCAGAATTTTTTAATGGTGTTGTCATTGAACTCGATGAAGAATATAAATATGACTCATAAAGAATTGATAGATCAAGTTTCCGCAAATTTATTTAAGCAAAGTGGAAAGTTAGAAAGCAGAAGATCTTGGTTGGCAATGAGAAATTATCTTGAACAATTAGACAGAGAACAACTTAAATCCATGCTTAGGGACCAAGGATAATTTAAAAACTTTATTTAGTTTTTATTTTTTTCTTAATTCTTAGAAAACCGTAAGTTGCAAAGCCAATCAAAAACATATCCAAGTAAATATGCCAAGTAGGAAAAATTTGGTGTATTAATTCCATCAACTTTTTATTGCCACTTGCCAATAAGGATAATCTAAATTTGATTTTTCTCTAATCAATTGTAATTTTCTAGAATTTATCTTTACGACTATTCCATCTGTTGGATATTTCCTAAAAAGCTTCCCTTCTAGCCACTTTTTTCTAAATACTTCAATTTGGCTCGTAAAGTTGCATGAAATATCCTGAGGGATCGTGAAGCCAAGCTTTGAAAGACTCTTTTTGGACTCATATTGGTTAAGTTTTGAATTAAGTATTTGAAATGCGCAGAAGCTAAGACTATCAGAAAATCCTTCTTTAGCTCTTAGAAATCCAGAAGCAATTCTCTGGGAGATATTTGGACTTTGGTTGGGTGCGTATAATTCACCTCTAACTTGAAGAACTCCTCGTAAAGGGAGATTATTGGGAATGTCTTGGAGTTTAATAAGTTTATTAGTAATTTCCGTTCCTTTTCTTGAAATTGCTTTCTCCAGGGTTCCATCCCTATATTGCAAAGCAACAGCACAACCATTAATTTTTGGTTCAATTAATAATCTGGTATCTACTAATAATCCTTTCAAAAATTCATCTAATGAATCCTTTTCTAATGAAGGTAAAACTAGTTTATTTTTGTTTTTAAAGTAATCACAATTAGGGTTTGTTCTTAATAAATTTTTTTCAAGTTGGTCGAACTGCTTATCAGAGATTAAAGCATTACCATTTCTATAATTATCGTCATACCATTCAATTCTTTCTTCTAAGTAAGTCTTCATTTAATACGATGGCTTAAGTTTTTGGCTAGGTATCCAACTTGGTTTATCTATGATCCATTTTTCTCTGTCTTCATATTTAACAGTCCATAAAAGAGATGAAGAAATTTCTTTTAGAGTTATGCCAACCAAATATCTTGTTTTTGGACTAATTGATATAAATCCAAATAATAATATTAATAAAATAAGTTTAAACATACCTTTAATCATTTAAAAACTCAGCGTAATTTTTGCGAACTTTTTAGTTAATGCAATTCTTATAACCTTCAATCTTTGCTAGTTCATCAATGTTCAAACTTGTTTCCTCTAGTAAAGTTTCTCCTATATCATCTTTATTAAATTTAGTTAAAGCTCCCTTAGTAGAGTACTTAATACATTGGTTTTTATATTTTGCTTCTTTGACAACAGGAGATAAATAAAAACCAAACAAGATGATAAAGGCTCCGTAGGTTACAACTTTTCTATGGTTTTTCCACCATTCATAAAATTTATTGGACACGAAAAATAAATAATTAATCTCTATTTTAAATTTATTGTCAACAAATTACTTTAGTAATTGAAGGATTGCTTAATTTATTGTTTTACATTAATAGATTTAATCCAAGAATAATATCTTGATTTTCTAATTCTTTGCTCTTTGAAGACTAGTCTATCCGCAGATTCTAGGGGTGATTCTCCTTTCTCAACTTTTGTTGTAATAGATATACCAAAACCTTTTGCTTCAATTTTTGCAATTCCACCCTCTAAAAAAAATAAAAAAGACCAACCTTTATTCCATCCTAAATAGAAGGGATTTCGATACATTGCATTCTTCCGGATATACTCTTTAATGTTATTTTCCTTTTTAAGGTATTATTTGTATACACTATTACCAAATAAGAAGTTTACGGCAGATTATTTCTGGGCAGAAATTTTCGTAGTTAAATAATTTCTTGGATAAATACTTGACGTCCAGGAGTAGTACATTTATATTAATAGTACAACTGTATTATCTTAATGACATCAGGAGTAGCTAATGTTCGGACTAATTTTTATAGTGGCAGCCTTATTGACACCCCAGCTGGCTGGTTGTTTAACAAAAAAAGTGGTTTATTAATTCTTTTTGAGAGTTATAAGAAATCTCTATCTAATAATTTAAAAGTTTATACTCACCTTTTCTATGCAAATGAATTAGGTGAACCAGCCCAACTTAAAAATTCAAGACTACATTCTATTGAGTGTGCTTGTGAAACATGGGATGAATTAGTTTCAGGAGGTTGGCAAATTGTTACTAGTAAATTCCACTAATCATGATTAAGGTTAATCCTTCAAAATGGGAATATCTAAAAGAATCTATTCTAAAACGAAAACGTACCAAGATTTGTATTACTTGCAATCACTTTCGCTAAAGTACTACAGAAACTTGTGCTACTGTTTTGATCTGTCCAAGAAACGAAAACGCATACCACAGGGTGATCATTTACTTAAAGGTTGTGAATATTGGCAAAAAAATAGAACGATATTTTCTCCTGAAGCATCTTAATTATTCTCTAATTAAACTTTTCTAGGTAGAGATATTTAATTATGTAAACAAAGCATTATTTTATACAACTTAGAAAATTCTTTTTAAGTAATTTTGGAGCATGATTCAATTTTACTTTTCAATATTTTTATTAGTTGTGCTTACATTTTTTGCACTTTTATTAGATGCACCAGAATTGGCTTCTTTAATTCAAACATTTTAGAGAATAATAAATCAGCATTTTTACTGATTTACTTTCTTTATTAGTAAGGCGTAGGTTTAACTTATAGAATAGGAGGGATCTAATGATTGACAGTCCACCAGAGGAGTTAGATTATAAAATTTAAATCTAGATAAAACTAATGCTAAATTTGGAATGAATCTTCTTTTGAGATTCATTCCTTTTTAATTTCTTTCTACAAAAATGTGAAATTGTAAAAATTAAATTTTTAAAGTAAATAATCTGTCCATATTAAAATGATTTGATGCCAAAGTCACTTCTTAGAAAGTGGCTAACTTTACCTGAACCCAAAACCAGTTTTTTGTTCTTCCTTTTCTTCCAATTCATTCATAATTAGTTTTAGTAAACTTTTAACTTCTACATTCGAAGCATCAGTATCTCTTTGAAGATTTATACAAATATTTTTAATTTCCTCAAAAGCATTATCTATTAATATTGTTTTTTGATCTGGATTAGCCATAGAATTTTAAAAAGCTCCATTACAGTTAAAACCACTGCAGTTAATGATCCTAAAAATGTTCATTATGAAATTATGGAATCTTTCATCAAAAAAAAATGCCCACGTTGTAAATATTGCAAAACCAGAAACAGCAAAAGCAACATATTGGAGCCAATGTATTCCATAACTGTCTATTCCATTTTTATCAAATTCAGAATTGCTCAAATCCCTTTTTTACTCATAATAAAAATTTTTTTTAAAAAAGGAGAGTTTGTTTTGAACGATATACTTATTTCTTCTTAAATCATAGATGTATTAATCGCTTAAATAAAACCTGGAATTATCCCCCCAAAAAAACCGTAGTTTATTATTAAAGCTAAAAACCCAATCATAGCTAATCTCCCATTTGTTATTTCAGCATTTTTCCAAAATTTACCCATATAGTTTTTAATTTTTTTCGTATTTTTATCTATCAAATAATTTGGTTCAAGAGGTTCTTGTAACCTTTTGATGGCGTATAAAGAGAATTGGATTGTAATCGCAATGATAACAACTATAAAACTAGTAAGAGCATCCATGTTTAGATTTCATATGTGATCAATTAGTAGTCAAATAGTAAATGACAATTGTATGTATCAAAATTTTCTTATTTCTGCTTTATTAACAGAGGAAAACATAACTTGAATTATTAATTAATGTAACATATTTTAAAAAAATTAGTATGAATTCTTACTTTTTCTTTGGATTTCACATTTTTTAAGACTTTAATGTTACATATATGTGTCAATAACATCCAAAGAGTGCTCTTAAATGAATTGCAAAATTTGTTTAAATTCTTATTTCTCCACATTAAAAAGGGTATTGAAAGTTTTTTATTAATATATTTTCAATGTTATTTATTTAAAATTATTTTAAATAACTAGAAATTATTACTTTTGTTTAATTTCTGGAAGGTAAAATTTATTGCCTAATGTATAACCAATTGACATAAGTACGAACCCGATAAGTTGAGGTAAATGAGAATTTGCTAGAGAGATTTTTTCAATCATTTCTCAATCTATAAAATAATATGATAATAAAAATATTTTAATTATGTAAATCTATTTTTTTTTGATTCTTTAATTTCCCCAGATTTTTTTAGTGAGTTAACAAGTCTTTCATTTTCTGTTTTTAAATTTTCTAATGCAGATTTTGTGAATTGTTCTTTGGCCTCAAATTTTGCTGAACTTAAAACTTTTTTATTAGGCAGTTTTTTCTTCGGTTCTGGATTCATATTTAACAGCTTTTTAAAAATCTTATAAGTTATTTTTTTTGTACTAGGTATTATTTTTTACAATTTTCTGGTTAATAATATTTGTTTACATAAACAAATTAATCTTTATCTTTTGGGAGCCTTAACCATCCAGTAGTCCATTCTGATTTTAGTTTTGTCCATGAAATCCTTTTAATATCTTTTTTATTTTTGGTAGGAAAAATATCAACCCATCTTTCTTCATTTTTACCGCCATAAGCTTTAACTTGAAAATGCCTATTACCATTAATAGTCTTTGGTGCTGTCCAGCAAAGAGTAGGAGGCCATTTCATGAGAAATTTTCAAAAGTTAAAAAACTAAAGGTTGCTTTGCCCTGTCAAAACTAAACCATAATATGCAATCGTACCAAGTATAAGTACGATACCTAGTATTCTAATAATCATGCTTTAATATTTTTAAATTCAAATCATATTAAAGAAGTTTTATAAATTTGAGTTGAAAATTTAATATTTTCTAATTTTTCCTTTTATTATTTCTAACTATGGAGTGGCAAGATTCAGGATGCCATTCATTTTGTATCTTGCCAATAAAATCATAAATAAATGAATCGGGACATCCAGTTTCTTTTTGAAGTTCTGAAAGTTCTTCTTTAATGAATTCATATACACTCGTTATTACCCCTAAATTTTCTTCTTGGGAGGGAACCCATTTTTTATTCTCCATTAATATTTTTTAAATTATTTTCCACAATATCGTAATAGGTTATGTCTCCATAATCAGCATCTGAACAACATAAATCTCCATATAGTTCCTCTAACAAATCGTATGCATCTGAATACTTATCAAAACTTTGAGATGTTAAATCGTCATCTTTTCCATCAATTCTAATTATTTTGTAGGTCATATTTTACTAAGATGCAAAAAGTATTTTTTTGATTCATTAGATCATCGTATAAATAAAATCTTATTTAGGAGTATTGGTTGGGTAAAGCTTCTGAATTTTATTTTTCTGAATTTCTATTTTTCTTTGATCATATTTTTTTGCCATTATTTTTCTGATAAATAATTGTGGTATAAGCCATACTAATGCAATAGCTATAGCCATGAAAGCGGGATTTCTCCACGTTAACCTAATAATCTCTTGTATAAATTCTTGATTGAAAATTTCCATACATTAAATTTTGATGATAAAAATATCTTTACTTTCTTTTATAGAATTTTATGAATATGACAGTTATTATAACCTTAATAAAGGTTATAAGGAATTTTATAAATTTTTTCTTTTTCTAGTTTGTTTTTTTTTATATTTAGATTTAGATTAATTTTTTATCTCTTAGTTTACAGATGCCGACTTATCTTATTACAGGATCAAATAGGGGTATTGGATTAGAATTATGTAGGCAAATTCATAAGAGGGGAGATAATGTAATTGCAACTTGTAGGAAAGCTTCAAAAGAACTTAGAGATATAGGAGTGAGAATTGAAGAGAATATAGAAATTTCTTCTAATGAATCGATAACAAATTTGTGTAAAAAATTATCTGGAGTTAATTTAGATTGCTTAATTCATAATGCAGGAATTTATGAATATAATTCTTTCGAAAACTTAGATAAAAAAAGTATTTTGCGTCAATTTGAAGTTAATGCATTGAGCCCAATATGTATGACTCATTCACTTAAACACCTTTTAAAAAGATTTTCTAAAGTTGCTTTTATCACAAGTAGAATGGGATCTATTGAAGATAATTCATCTGGAAGTTCTTATGGTTACAGGATGTCTAAGGTAGCTTTGTCCATGGCAGCAAAATCACTTTCTATAGATTTATCAAATGAAGATATTTATGTAGCGATCTTGCATCCTGGGTTAGTGAGTACAAGAATGACTGGCTTTACAAGAAATGGAATTAGTCCTAAAGAATCAGCAAATGGCCTTTTAAAACGTATTGATTCTTTAAATAAAAATAACTCGGGTACGTTTTGGCATGCCAATGGAGAAGTTTTGCCTTGGTAATATCTATATTTTTATTTTTAGGAGATTTATATCGTAGATTTGTTAAAAAACTTTTAAATTTTTAACATATCTCTTTCCTTGTTTAATTCTTTTAGTTATCTTAAAAAAAACATTAGTAAAGGAGGTGATTCATTGTCGTATCTACCGAAAAATGCGGTTATTAAAGGGGCCGTGAATTCAGTATTTTCATCACATTCATCGGTCTCTTTTTCTTTGATTAAGAAAAAAGGTTTTATAATCAATAGATTTATATAAATCAGTCACTTAATAATTAAAAGCTCTGCATCTCCAGAAGTTGCGGAGCTTTTTTTATGAATTTAAATAATCTTTCAAGGTATATGCTATCTTTTTTGGCCGAAGTAAATTAAGGCTAAAAAAGATAAAGTGCTTACCAAAGCGATTAAATACCACCCAGTTGAGGAGTTGCTAGTTACTTCGGTCATTTATTTTGATTTATCGGAGGAATTGATTATCTGAGTGAAAATCACAATTGATATCATTAAAAAAACTAAAAGGATGTAAGTTACGTTCATTTATAGAAAAATGCTAATTATCAAAAAGATTATTCCTAGAACTACCGTAACAATTGCTCCATCTACTAATAAGTCTTTCCATGTATAACTTTTAAGCATCCTTGTTTTATCTTCTTCACTCATAAGGTTCTTTAACCACGTCCAATCTAAAAGCTGTGTCAATGCAACACCAAAAATTAAATGCCCAAACAAAATACCAATTAGATCAATTCTAGAAATATCTTTAGTGAGACTTGTAATAATAAAAAAGTCCACTAGCTTTTTTCTTTATTAGATAAGGCACCACCTTCTTCTTTGTATTTTTCCCAAGCTTCACTTATTTTTGCTTTAGAGAAATTTTGTTTCCCCTCAGAGAATTTATTTTTGAGGTTATTTAAACTATTAGTCAGCTCTTTTTTTGTTGGTTCATCAAGAAAGTTTGACGTTAATTTCCATAAATACCAGCTACTTGCTAGTAAAAGAATTAATCCCAGTAATTGCATATTAGTTTTTTACTATGCTACAACTTTTTAAATGGTTTCGATAATTTAATAAATTTAATACCTTAATAATTTTTTTGAGATTAATTAAAATTTGAACCAGTGGAAAAATATTCTATCCAGCAACCATATAGTTAATCCCCCTTCCAGGAAAGCTAGCCAGTACATACCATAATCTGAAAACCCCATTTGTTCTTTGACTGTTTTAATTAATTTTTTATGAGCTTGAATGAGATCTTTCATTAATAAATAAAAATGTTTTAAAGCTGCTGAACTTCTTGAACTAAAAAACCCTTTCCATAGCAAGATAGACAAGTTTTAGTCTCATCTAATGAAATTCTTAGAAAACCTGCTCCATTACATCTGAAGCAATTCACTTTAGAAGTTGAGTAGAGTTTTGACTTGATTTTAGCAGCACGGTTTAGGTAAGAAACAGTTTCCTTACGACCGTTCGCTTCAGCAGCTTTGTTTAAAAGCTTTTTGTAGTTGACTTTAAGTTCTTGAGTATTCATTTTTTAACTAAAACTAGTTTTCAAATATAGGTAAAAAGAAGCAATAAATAATTAAAATAAGCTCTATGAATTTACCGTTTATATTTCTAATCTGATCTCATATTGAGATTAAACTAATATAACGGATATTTTTTTTTAATGTTTATTGTAGGAGAACTATTTTTTTTTTAATAGAAAATTTATATTTATTGAGCTAATTTTAAATCTTTAAAAATTGATTAATTGTTGTATTTAGAAGAATAAGTTTTAAATGAAATGGATTTCTTGTAAAAATATAGTTTTTGTAAGCAAGGAGACTATCCAGCCTTTTTTAGACTTTTAACTAAAAAATCATTTTCGTTAGTAAGTAAATCAAACTTTGATTTCTTAAATTTTTCTTTGATTTCGGTAGTCGAATTTTTTTTAATTTTGTTGGTCATCATAACTTTAAAAATCAATCTTAAAATTGACATGTTTTATACTACTGATCATCAAAACAAAATGTGGATATATTTTTTTAAAAAGAGAAAATATTTTATTTTGCACATAGAAGATTTAATTTAATCAACATATTGTGGAAAACCCTGTTGAAAAACACTAAAAAAGTGGATAACTCTCGGGGAGCATGATCAAAACAAGCTTTTCTGGAATACTTTTTAAGTATTAATACTTCATCAAGAAAAGTTTAAATATAGTTTAAAGTGCACCATAATCTATTGTTATCACTATGGGATCATTACTTTTATATTTATAAAAAGGATTTTATCTAGAAAATAGTGTTGAGAAAAAATTAAAAAATTTATTTTTGAATGATGTATCAAACTGACAAATAAAGTTAAGAAAAATAAAAGGAAACTTGAATTTTTGAAAATTTGTCTCATCTGTTTAAATTAAGTCTTGATTCGGTTTTCTCTATGGCAATACTTCCCAAACATAAGATTAATCAAATAGGTTTGTATGAGTTAAATGCTTAAAATGACAGTAGAAAAAAAAGATTCTAAAAAATGTTCTGGGAAGAAAAACATTATGTTTGCCTATGGTTTTATACAACTTGGTTCAAGTTTCGTATCTGCTATAGCTTTAGCTGCGATTGCTTTTGGATTCTGTTCAGTAAAAAAAGAGTCTAAACTTTTTAATAAATGTGTTACTGAAATTATCGAAGATGGTGGTACTAATTCAGAGGCGGTAAGGTATTGCAATGGGGGCAATTAAAAGTCTCTCACAGAAAAATTAAATGGATTCGACAAGTGATTTGATTATTGACTTTTTAAAAGAGGAGCCAATTGGAGAAACTAATCACTTTATTTGGTTCATAACAGATATTGGTATTGTTGCCCTATTTAAAAGAGACCAAAGCTACGAAATTTATATTTCAAATGTCGAAATTGAGGCTAATAAAATTGGTTTGGATATAACTAAAGAGGAAAAAGAGTATCTCAAAATAAAAGAGAAACAACTTTTCTTGTTTTATTCATAAGTTTAGATCTTTTTTTATTTAATAAGAGGGCTCAAGGTTAAAAGTAGGCTCTTTAATATTATTTTCGCTAATTAATTCGTATGTGAGCTCTTTATTTAGGGCATTTATATAGGATGTATAAAGTTTTCCCCAAACAAATTCGAATTCATCTTTACTTAAATTCTTGAAAAGAATTTCTCCTTTGAAGTAAATGTGATAAGAATCATTCATAGTCGAAAATAAATCTTATCCTTTTTAACGCAAAGAATTCTGTCTGTAGTATTGTCTGCTACTAAAAAGGAATTTATAAGTTTAATGAGAAATATTCTTAGATCATTCTTGTATTCATTTTTTGTTTTTTGAATAATCCGACTGTCTCATCAAGATCCATACACGGCTGAATACTTATATCCATTAACCTTCTCCAGGGATGCCATTGCTTCCAAATTGTCTCAAGAGAATCTGCACTCACTACAGAATGTCCAATCCCATTTTGAACCATAAAAATCCAAGAATGAACCTCATAGTTTTCAGGTCTGTTTTGGGGACCACCTGATTCGTACCAATTAATTAGCATTTCTGCCCCTTCTTCTTGATCCTCGCCATCTGTGAATTCGTAGGAAATCAAATACCTTTGCATATAGATTATTATTAAATCTCTAAACTATTTTAACTATAGAATTAGATATTGCCTCCCAAATTAATTAATGCTATGAAGTTTATAGAAGTGATTGTTTTAAATGACCGAAAGATTTGGGAAAATTAAAAAGAATATTTTGACTAATTTATCTTTTATAAATAATACAATCTTGAAGTATTTTCAAAACCATGATCTGTTCGTATAGCTCCAATTAACAGATAAAATTTGATACTTTTTAAAATACTCTAAATTAGTTACCATATTTATACTTTATAGATACCAATGATAAATAAAAAGGATCAAAGCGATCCAATTGATAATTTAGAGTATGAAAAAGTTCTAGAAGAAGAAATAATTAATTCGTACGAAGGTAAATTTCAGAACGATACTAAAGAAGAAAGTAAAAAGATTAAATTTTATAGACTTAAAAGAACTCCATTAGAAATAGTAAATAGGACGTTTTTCTTTTTCTTTATTGGAAGTTTTCTTTTCTCTTTGTTTTTAGCTTATTCAGAAAGTAAGTTGTGGTTCATACTTTATGTAATAAGTGCATTGTCATGTGTTTTTTATACTCCTAATAGAAAAGCACTTAAAGAATTAATAGCAGCTTGGCCAAATATAGAGGATCTCATCAAAGGTAGGAGTATGTGGAGAAAAGGCAAGTAAATAGATTATGAAACCGTTAAGTTTATTTAAAAAATGGTTATTAAATATCCTTGTGCCATTCATAGAGGGTACCAACAAGAAAAAAGAGGATAAAAAATGAGTTTAATAAAGGTTGGAATTATTGTTGAAATTTTTTTGTTTGTGGGAGTTTTTTTATGGGTTAGGAAACTAAATAGTAAACAAAGTAGGCAACCATCTCTATCAAAAAAAATAATAAAAAATCTTAAATTTTAGAATTTTGATCACAAAATAAGGAATCTTTATAAAGAGATCAAATTTATGGGAAAATTCTTTACTTTTTCCTCTCACTTTGTGTATGAAATCGGTTAGAACATCTACATCGTTCTTAAAAAATATGGTTTCTTCCATCCAAGGTCTTGCTCCAATAACTAATCCATTAAATAGTGTCTTAGTAGAAAAGAAACTAATAAATGTTGACCAAAAGTTTATTCAACTTGTTTCTCTGGCAGAAGGTTTACCTCGTACAGAAGTTATTGAAAGTGGTAGAAATTATTGGAGAGGTGTTTGTAGGAGCTTGTTTTTTAGATTTCCAGATGACCTTGAAATTTTAAAGCTTGACGTAAGAAGTTATGTAGATAGATCAAAAGGAATTATTCAGATAAGATCAGCAGCGAGATTAGGGCAATCAGATTTAGGCGTTAATCTAAGAAGAGTGGAATACTTGTTTAATCAATTAGAAAAATTTTAATTAATCTATTTTTTATAAATTTAAGGTTCTTTTTACTAAATAGGTGTGCTTTAATTCATAAGAATATTTGAAATGCCATGGTAAAGATAATCTTAATTGGAATTATTGTCGCGCTTGTATATTCTCAACCTGACCTTCGTCTTACAGTCGCTGATTGGTTAAAAGCAGCTTCTGATTTTCTTATTGAATCAGTACAAGTAAAACCTTGAATTAATTTTTAATGAAGCATTAAAAAATAGCTGAGACAGTAATAATTTGATTAATGCATACAGCTACGAAAATAAATATTATTATCCTGCTTAAAATGTATTTCACCTAAACAAATAAATAGTTTTAGGAACATAATAGAAAATTTTTTTGAAATTTTTGAATAGTTAACGATAATAAGGGATATGAAGCTTAGATTATTTGAGTTCTATTTTATTAAAGACTATTTAAGGCCTTGGTTTGGTCTTATTTATTCTTTATTCTTTCTGTTTTTTTTAGGTGCAATTGGCTATCGAATAACAGAGGGATGGGAATGGGGTGATTGCTTATGGATGGTTCTGATCACAATAACCACAATTGGTTTTGGAGAAGTTCAACCTTTAAGTCCTGAAGGTAGAATCGTTACTGTTTTAGTAATCGTTGGCGGATTAATCTTTATTCAATTTACCTTTCAAAAAGCTGTTAGATTATTCGAATCCGGCTATTTTCAAAGAGTAAACGAATTACGTTTTAAAAGACTTCTTAGAAAAATGGAAAATCATGTAATTTTGTGCGGATATGGGAGGGTAGGTCAGGAAATATCTAACCAAATAAAAACGCAAAATATTCCAATTATTGTAGTTGAGAGCGATGAAGATAGAAAAAAGATTGCTGAAGAAAATGGTTTAGAAGTGCTTTGTGCTGATGCGACTCTTGATGAGACTTTAAAACTGGCAGGATTAGAAAAATGTAAAAGTTTGGTAGTTACCTTACCTAATGATGCTGCGAATTTATATGTAGTTTTAAGTGCTAAAGGTATAAGAAGTTCTATAAGAGTAATAGCAAGAGCTGGAACGGAAGAAGCTGCAAGTAAGTTGAGATTAGCTGGGGCTAGTATAGTTGTTAGTCCTTATATTGCCGCTGGAAGAGCAATGGCATCAATGGCTCTAAGACCAATAGCCATTGACTTTCTAGATCTTCTCGCTGGAAGTGAATGCGAAATTGAAGAATTTGAATTAAGTAATGATATTAGTCTTTTTGAAACTGCAGAGAGAAGATCACTCTCGGAACTTGGGATAGGCAAAAAGAGCGGTGCAAAAATATTAGCCATTAAGGAAAATGAAAAGTTGTTCACTAATCCTGGGGGTAATTTCATACTTCAACCAGGTCAAGTATTAATAGCATTTGGTAGTAAAGAACAACTAAATATTTTGAACGGATTATTAGGAAATCTTGTCGTAGCAGTCGAACTATTAAAATAGATAGATCGAGATTCAGAATTTATTGTTAAATTGATTGTGGGTGAAATAAATCAAATGAAAATATTTAAATTTCTATTCGTAATTCCTGTAATAACTTTAATAATTATTTTTCAAACCTCTTTGCAAAATAGATATCTAATGGCTTCTGATATTAGAAATGGAGAAACAATTTTTATAAATGTTTGTGCAGGCTGCCATGTAAGAGGTGGATCAGTCATTCTTAAAGGATCCAAATCCTTAAAACTTTCCGACCTTGAAAAAAGAGGAATAGCAGATGTAAATTCAATAACAATAATTGCCAATGAAGGGATTGGTTTTATGAAGGGTTATAAAAATAAATTGAAGGATGGAGAGGATAAGGTTCTTGCACAATGGATTATTCAAAATGCAGAAAAGGGTTGGGATTAAATGAAAAGCGTACTGCTTGCATCGTTTTTATTTCTATTAGCTGAATTTTCTTTTGCTGAGGAATTAACTAATTACACAATTACATCTGATTTTCAAATAAATACTTTAGAAGGTGATTTAGAGGCTAAGGGAAATGTATTCATTAAGAGTAATAGTGGTAATTTTAAGGCTTATTCGGACAAGCTTTCTTTTGACAAGGATGATAAATCTCTAAAACTTATTGGTAATGTATATCTTAAAAATCTAGAGTCAGAGGGAATTTTAATTGAAGAAACATCTGGAGATGAGTTGACCATATTTACTGATACGGGAATTTTTGAATTCAAATCTCAAAATAAAAACAGAGTAAAAACAAAAATTAAATTCTAAATAAAGAGTTGATAATTAATTAAAAATTTTAATTTCTAGCTGAGCTCTTAATGCCGATATATACATAATAATTTTTTATATCAAAATAATTTGATTTATATATCTTTAAAATTTTAAATTACCTTTTGGCTGTAATTTATATTTAACAGACTCATTTCTCATTACAAAGTGGGCATTTTAAAAAAATTCCTTATTTTCTCTTCTGCTATCTTTTTAGTTCTCTCTCAAGAAGCGATTGCTTCAAAAAGATTGAGCGGAGCTGGTGCATCATTTCCTTCGAAAATTTATACCAGGTGGTTTTTTGACTTAGCTAAATCTGGAGGCCCTAGAGTTAATTATCAAGCAGTAGGTTCTGGATCTGGAAGAAAAGCTTTCATATACGAAACTGTAAATTTTGCGGCATCAGATGATCCTATGAAAGAAGCTGATATAAAAAAAGTTACTAGAGGACTTGTGCAAATACCGATGGTAGGTGGAACAATTGCGTTTGGATATAACTATGATTGCGACCTGAAACTAACACAAGAACAAGCTGTTCAAGTAGCAATGGGAATGATAAAAAATTGGAAGGAATTAGGATGTAAGTCAGGTAAATTAACTTGGGCGCATCGTTCCGACGGCTCAGGCACGACTAAAGCTTTTACAAATTCTATGGAGGCTTTCTCTAAAACTTGGAATTTAGGTACTGGTAAATCTGTTAAATGGCCTTCGGGAGTTGGCGCTAAAGGCAATTCTGGTGTTGCAGGTGTTATTCAAAACACTCCAGGCGCAATTGGTTATGTAAACCAGTCATACATTAAAGGTAATGTTAAGGCTGCTGCACTTCAAAATCTTTCTGGTGAATTCGTTACCCCTAATACTGAATCAGGCGCGATAGCTTTGAATGGAATAAATCTTGATGAAAACTTGGCTGGTAAAAATCCTAATCCTACTGCTAAAGGAGCTTATCCAATAGCAACTTTGACTTGGATACTTGCTTATGAAAAAGGTAACGGAAGAAATACTAAGGCAATTCAAGATACATTCTATAAATTACTCAGTGATGAATATCAAGATAAGGCTTCATCCCTTGGATTTATCCCCTTAAAAGGGAATATCCTTTTAAAATCAAGAGCTGCCGTTGAAAAAATAGGTAGTTAAATTTTTTAATAGATGTCAAATTATCATGACTTTCATATACCTTTAAGTCCTCTTAAAGTCTTTTACAGCATTTAGTAGTAGATTTATAGAGATATTCTTTTTTTAATGGAAGAGAAATTAACTCTTTTCAAGAATCGTAAAAGATTCGGTATCGAAAAAAATATAGATATTATCTTCAAGAATACTGCCCTAGTCTTGTCTAGTTTCGTGGCAATAATACTTTTAGGAATTATTTTAGTAGTCTTTTTTCAGTCATTCGAATCCTTTTCAAGGTATGGATTGAATTTTCTCGTAACCTCTGAATGGAACCCAGTAAAAGATGAATACGGAGCTTTTACTGCAATTTATGGCACATTGGTAACTTCATTTCTTTCGTTACTAATAACTATCCCTTTGGGCGTTGGAACTGCAATATTTATTACCGAGGACTTTGTACCTAAAGTTGTTAGAGAAATAATAGGTTCATTTGTAGAATTATTAGCGGCTATTCCATCAGTTGTATTGGGGCTTTGGGCAATATTTGTGATGGAACCTTTTTTTAGATCATTTTTTGTCTTTTTACATAATTTCTTTGGATGGTTACCATTGTTTAGTACAGAACCCACAGGGAGGAATTCCTTTTTAGCAATATTAATTTTAGTAGTAATGCTTTTGCCTATAGTGACCTCCATTGCAAGGGATACACTTAATCAGGTTCCTAAAAAGTTAAGAAACGCAGCCTATGGAATTGGAGCAAGTAGATGGAAAACTATATTTTCAGTAATTTTGCCGGCAGCATTATCAGGAATTATGGCAGGTGTTCTGTTGGCTTTAGGCAGGGCAATGGGTGAAACCATGGCTGTCACAATGATTATTGGTAATTCCAATGCATTTAGTTGGTCTCTATTATCTCCTGGATATACTATTTCCTCCATGCTTGCAAACCAGTTTGGTGAAGCTGATGGAAGTCAGGTTTCATCACTATTTTATGCGGCTTTTGTACTAATGATCCTATCTTTAGTGGTCAATATCTTCGCTCAATGGCTAGTTAAGAAATTTAGTCTCAAATATTAGATAATTATGAATTCACTTTATTTCCAGAGAAGATTATCAAGAAATATAGGAGATAAATTTTTTACTTCTTTATCAGTAATTTGCGCATTGATCGCAATACTCCCTTTGATTTTTCTGGTGACTTATATTCTCATCAAAGGTGGATCTCAAATCACACCAGAAATATTTACTTTAGAACCAAATCCACCTGGAGATGATTTAGATGCAGGAGGTATTAATCCTGCATTGATCGGGACATTAATAATAACTACCATTGCTTCAATTATTGCGATACCAGTAGGTGTTGGCGGTGGTATATATCTAGCGGAATATTCTAAAGGCGGTGCTTTTTCAAGATTTATCAGATTCGGGGTAAATGTTTTAGCTGGAGTCCCTTCAATTATTGCCGGTGTATTTATTTATGCCTTAATTGTTTCAACTAAGATCTTATTTGGAAGTATGTACAGTGGCTTGGCAGGAGGTATGGCACTTTCAATATTGATGTTGCCTACTGTGATTAAGACCACTGACGAAGGTTTAAAGTTAGTTCCTAACGAATTAAGATATGCGTCTCTTGGTGTTGGAGCAAGTATGTATACAACTATATTGAAAATTACTTTGCCCTCTGCCTTTAGGTCTATTGCTACTGGCGTTGTACTTGGAATCGCAAGAGCTGCAGGAGAAACAGCACCTTTGATATTTACGGCTTTATTCTCTTACTACTACATAACAGGCTTTGGAGACTTGTTTTATGAGATGGGTTCTTTGGCTGTATTGATATATAACTTTGCTCTTGAACCTTATGATGCACAGAATAAATTAGCCTGGGCAGCTTCCTTTATTCTTGTTTTATCGATACTATCAGTAAATATATTTTCAAGGATTTTGGCCGCTTTTACAGAGAAAACTAAGAGAGTATAAATGATTAAAACTAATAAAAAAATACCAAAGAATATCATTTTATCTCTTGAGAATGTTTCTATTAGCTATGGAACTTTTGAAGCAGTAAGAAATGTTTTTTGTAACTTTAAAAAAGGAAATATAACCTCCCTTATTGGCCCCTCCGGTTGTGGTAAATCAACTGTTCTTAGATCATTAAATAGGATGAACGATTTAATTCCTAATTGCTCAATAAAGGGGACTGTCCTTTTTGATGGAACTAATATTTACGATAAAAGAGTAGATCCAGTTGAAGTGAGAAGAAGAATTGGAATGGTTTTTCAACAGCCTAATCCTTTTCCTAAATCTATTTACGAAAATATCGCATTTGGAGCAAGAATTAATGGCTTTACGGGAGATATGGATGAATTAGTAGAGAGTTCACTAAGAAAAGCTGCTTTATGGGATGAATGTAAGGATAAATTAAATGATAGTGGTTACTCTTTATCTGGTGGGCAACAACAAAGATTATGTATCGCTAGAACTATCGCTATTGAGCCTGAAATAATTCTCATGGATGAGCCATGCTCAGCGTTAGATCCAATCTCTACTTTGAAAATAGAAGAGACGATGCACGAACTTAAGAAGAATTACACAATAATAATCGTTACCCATAATATGCAGCAGGCTTTAAGAGTTAGCGATATGACTGCATTTTTTAATGCAATTGAATATGAAGATGGTGATGGAGGAAAAGTTGGTTATCTTGCAGAATTTAATTCGACAAAGAAAATTTTTAACTCTCCCAAAGAAAAAACTACTCAGGAATACATATCTGGTAAATTTGGTTGATGTTTAATTTTTACCTTTAAAAGGAATATTTTTACTTTCAATAAAGCTTAGGGGTAGACAAACAGTATAAATACCTATATAGTTATTTCGAATTAGTAGGTTTATCGTTGAAAAACTATCCTTTTCTACCTTTCTTGATTTTTGCAGGGGCTCTCATAACAACTGCAACAATAGGATTGCCTGTATTTACTTCATAATTTAAAAGTATTTCTTTTGCAGGTAATCTTATGGTTTCAATAATAAATAAAGAATTAATTGGAAGTCCTCATAAAACGTTAATAAAGGGAAATTTATTTGACTTTATAAAAAAAAGAGAGAATATGAATCTGTGTGGGAGTGAAAAATCTGTATTGAAACCAATTTTAAAATTGGTTAATTTCTAATTTATTTATCATGGATAAAACTAAAGAACAGTTAGAAAAATTAAGAGAAGTAGCAGAAGCATCTCTCACAAAAACGGATGAACTTCAAAAAGTTCTTGCTCAAATCGAAGCTTTAATGTCTAGAGAAGAATCACAAACATTATCAAAGAAGAAGTAATTAGTTAAAAAATAAATTTATGTTTTGTACTTTTAATTACACCTCTACAAATCCATTGTAGTTATTAATTGGTTATGCAGAACCCGTTCCAAAGTTTTCTGTTAGGTCTCGGGGTCTTACCTTCTTTAAGTAAAAGACCTCTTTAATTTGTTTGTTTTTATTATATTTTTATAACCTGCTTATTTAGTTGATTACTTTATAGATTTCTTTCAAGCAGACATTTACATCGAAAGATTCAGTATTTACAACCTCTAATCCTGTTTTTTCTGTAACTTCAACAGTTGCATTGCATTCGTCTTGTTTAAGTGCCATGTAACTTGGCTTTATGTCTTCTATATCTAATTCAACACTTGATTCAGTATCTTCCTTATATTGTTCCATTACTAATGTAAGTGCCTCTATCTCAACGGAAAAATCATCATTTGCTTTTGCCCCAAATGGAATAACAAGAAATGGAAATAAAATCAAGGCTATTAATTTTTTCATTTCTATAAAATGTGTTTATTTTTTTTATAACGTGGATTGTCTGCTAAGGAAAGGGTCATTAGCTGTATGAATTTTTTATTATCTATTTTTACGAGTAAAAAATAGATTAATAGGAATAAATTAATTGATAAAAAAACTAAATGAGACTTTTAAGTATAAATTGGTATATCTAAATGAAAAATTTGAGTCACTTCAATAGGATTTTCTTAAGATTTTATTTCGATAATTTCTTCATCAGAAACAATTGCCCATTTTTTAAATGACTTTTTGCAGGGATATCCTCCTGTTAAGTCTCCAAATGCAGGTAAAAATAAAGTATTTTTATTCTTATCCATTGCAAAGCACCTAAATGATAATTTATCTCCATTGTTTTTTATATAGATTTTTGGATGATAATGCCCACAAATATTCAAGGTTTTTTTGTTTTCTAAATTAACTGGCTCATGGCTAAAAGTAATATTTTTAGATTTTCTAATGTCAAAAATTTTTATATTTTTAATATTACAACCTACATCATGATTCCCGAGGATGAGTTCAACATTAGTTTTTAGTAGCTCAGGAAGATCCTCAACTTTTTTTTGAAGAACTTTATCTATTGAATATTTGCTGTGGAATAAATCTCCCAATATTATTAACTTTTTAGGACTATATCTTTTTACTATTTTTTTTATTCTTGCGAAATTATTTTTATCTGAATTATTAGTAAGAGGTATACCATTTTGCTGAAAATACTCAGCTTTCCCAAGATGAATATCGCATATTAATAATTCTTTTGTTTCCGGTATAAATAAAGCTCTTGAAGGAAGCATCTCTAACAATGTATTTTCCCAGATAAATTTAAAAGAACTTTTTTTCATTTAATCACTATATTTTTTTATAAGTTTTTCTACTCTTTTTTCTATTGGTTCATTGCTTAAAGTATTTTTAAGTCTTTCAACTAGTAAAGGGAAAGCAAAAGGAGTTGGAGTTTTTATCTCGTTGAGTAGCATTTTTAAATTTTTTAATCTTTCTAATGATCTAAATATCCTTTTTTTTTCTAATTTATATTCTTTAACTTCTTGATGCGCTTGTTTTATCAAAAGATGGCCTTCTTCATATTTAGTAAAGACATCGTAGAAAAGACTTGAACTTATTTGAAGTTGCGAGGAGGTTTTTGTTTTGGTTGGATTATTTTGATTTACAAGTCCACTTATTTGGGCAATATTTTTAAATCTACGTTTTGTTAATTCTGAAAAATTAATTGCATTTTCAAGATCTTCTTCTAATTTTTTGTTATTCAAAAAATAATCAGCTTCTTTTTTTATTATGGAAAAATCATAATCTTCTGGGATAGTTAAGCTGAATCCAAAATCATTAGCAGTAATAGTAAATGTAGATTGTTTTAATTTTGCCAATCTCAAAGCCCATAAAAATGCAATTCCTTCATTTACAAATTTGCCATCAAGTGAAAAAACAAAAAGATTTGATAAATCCTTGGTCTTATATATTTCTATAAGGAATTCATTTTTCTTTGGAATATTTGAAAGAACTTTTTGTTTCTTCAATATTGGGAGTAATGAATTGAGTTCAGGATTTAAGCAATCATAATTTTCTAGATTGTTGCATATATCTATTTCTTTTCTCAAACTCTCACAAAGTAGATCAGAAATTGCCATTTGACCTCCAACCCATGCAGGAATTAGAGAACTTTTTTTTGTTGATTTTTTAACATATAAAATCATATCTCTTATTCTTACAAATTGAAGTATTTTGCCGGCAAAGTAAAATGTATCTCCGGGATATAATTTTGAAGCAAAATTCTCTTCTAAATTACCCAAGGATTTCCCTTTAATATATTTAACATTCACAAATTTATCACTTGTAATTGTCCCAATATTGAACTTATGCATTCTTATTAAAGATTTGTCTTTTACAAAATATTTAAAGTTTTCATTATGATTTTGTGATTCTTCTTTAATTATCTTTTTATATTTTGGGTATGCTTTAAGACATTTTCCTCCATATTCTAAAAAGTTAAGACACCAATTCCAATCTTGATCTTTTAAGTTTCTATAACTCCAACAACTTTTAATTCTTTCTTTCTCAATTTTCGGATCAAAGCCATTTCCGCATGCCAAACTTATTAGATGTTGAAGAAGTACATCATAAGATAATTCAGGAAGTCTAATTTCCTCAGATATACCACTTTTTATTATTCTTCTCATTGCACTAATCTCTAATAACTCCAAAGAATTAGTAGGCATAAAAATTATTTTTGATTTCCCGCCTGGTCTATGAGCACTTCTTCCCGCTCTTTGGATAAGTCTAGCTAAATTCTTTGCACTACCAATTTGAACAATTTGATCTACAGGTTGGAAGTCAACTCCCAAATCTAACGAGCTGGTGCAGACTACCCATTTTATTAATCCGTCTTTAACCCCTTTTTCAACTCTTTTTCTATCTTCTTTATCGAGGGAGCCGTGATGAAGTGCGATTTTGTCTTCCATCTCTGGCAGAAAAAATTTAAGACATTGATACCATCTTTCAGATTGGTTTCTTGTATTGGTGAATAATAAGGTGCTTTTATTTTTATCTAGGATTTTTAAAAGTGAAGAGTAACTTCTTATTCCTAGATGGCCACTCCATGGAAAGGTCGTTTCCTCTTCTGGCAAAACGCTTATAATTTCTATCTCTTTTTGAATATTTGTACTTATAATCTTAGGTTTAATAGCGCTCATACCAACTATTGCTCTTGCTGCTTCTTCAATATTTCCAATAGTTGCAGACATTGCCCAAATTTGTAAATTTTTTATATTACCTCTTAGCCAACTTAAAGATAACTCGCACTGGTTTCCTCTTTTACTACCCATCAATTCATGCCATTCGTCAATAATTATTGATGACAACTCCTTGAAAATATTATTAGATTCTTTATTAGAAAGTAAAAGAGATAAAGACTCTGGAGTCGTGATAAGAATATTAGGTGGTTTAGCTAGTTGATTTTTCTTTTCATATGGGGTTGTATCACCATTCCTAATCTCAACAGTGATTTCTTTATTAAAATGTAAAGCTGCTAATTGTATGGAATTTTTTAGATCTCTACTTAGTGCTTTTAAAGGCGTTATTAATAATATATTCACACTTTTGTTATTTTTGGGATCTTCTATCTGTGATAGAGGTCCCATTAATGCAGCATAAGTTTTGCCGCATCCAGTAGGAACTTGTATTATTCCACTCTCTCCATTTAAAAATGCTTCCCAAGATTCTACTTGGTAGGGTAATGGCTCCCATCCATTTGTGGAGAAAAACTGTTTAATTTTAGAAATTAAATTATTTTGCGTAATATTTTGCATAATATTTTTCATGATATTTTTTTCATCAGTTCATAAGCATTCTCTAGGCTATCTGCATCATTGATTTTTTTATCTTTTCTCCATTTTGTTATTCTTGGAAATCTTACTGCTATGCCAGACTTATGACGTTTTGAAATTTGTATTTTCTCAAAAGATATTTCGAATACCATTTCTGGTTTTAACGATCGAACAGGACCAAATTTTTCTATTGTATTTTTCCTTATCCATTTATCTAGCTCTTTAATTTCAATATTCGATAAACCAGAATATGCACTTGCAAATTTAATTAATTCTTGGTCTTTCCATAATGCAAAACTGTAATCTGTATACAGACCAGCTCTTCTACCGCTACCGACCTTAGCGTAAATTAGAACAGCATCCAGTTGCATAGGATCAACTTTATATTTCCACCAAATGCCTTTTTTTCTACCAGAGGAGTATATAGAAGTCTTTTTCTTAATTATTAATCCTTCAGTATTATTTTCTCGAGATTTTTCTTTATAAGTTAAAACATCAGACCAATCTTTAGGATAGATTAAATCACATATTTTGAAAATATCAGAGATATTATTCTCAGTTTTATATTGCCATTTTGAAAAATATTTTTCTAACTTAATTCTTCTATTTTCTAATTTAATTTCTCTTATATCTTTTCCATTAATCTCTAAAAGATCATAAGCAATAAAAATAATAGGATATTTTATTTGGATTGTTCTAGTGGGAGATTTTCTATTTATTCTTTTCTGAAGTAAAGAAAAATCAAGGGCAATTTGTTCTTTAAAATTCCAAACTAATAATTCCCCATCAAGAACAAAATCATCTTTTATATACGACATTTTCTTTACTAATTCTGGGAAAGATTCATTTACTAATTCTTGCCCTCTTGTCCATAACGAAACATTGCCTGATCTTTTAATTAATTGCATCCTTATACCGTCGAATTTCCATTCAAATTGAAAATCATTTATTGAATGTTTGAAGATTTTATCTTCAATAGTATTTGCTAGAAGAAATGGAAATGGTTTGGAATTTAACTCTTGAAGATTGATATTCTTTTTAATTAAAAATTCATATGAATCAATTGAAGGTTTAAAATCACCCATCAACCTATGAGAAATAATCTCTTCATCAATATTAATTAGTTTTGATATTGATTTTGTGATTAATCCGATAGAGACTCCTACTCTAAAAGTTCCTGTAAGAATTTTATTAAAAATTAAATGGTTATCTTCAGGCAATGTTTCCCAAACATTTTTAATTTCTAAATTTTTCTCGTCCTCATCAAGTTTTGATAATGCAGGTATTATTTCGCTTAGTAATTCATTGAGACTTATATTTGATAATTTCTTATCCTTGGAAATAGTTTTATTTTTAAGTAATAAAGTTATTACCTCAGCCGAATCTCCAACTTTTAAATAACATGTATCAATTAGCCATTGAGGATATTCATGTATTTGAGAAAAAAGATTTTTTAAATATCTTCCACTAATAAATCTCTTATTACTTTTTCCAGTTAGTAAATATATTGCCCATGAATTATCTATTGGTTCATTTGATAAAAAATATCTTTTTAAAACTTCAATTTTATTATTTGTACTATTAATTGAATCTAGATCGTCAAATAATTCTGAAAACTTTTTTAAGCTCATATTTATTTACCGAATAAAAGAACATTTATTGATTCCTTCTCAACTAAATATTTACTTAAAGCTTCACTATCTCCATGATGAAAAAATACATTTTTTGCTTCAGACTTTTTTACTACTTCCAGAATTCCATCCCAATCCGCATGATCAGAGATTGCGAATCCTTTATCATATCCTGATCTTTTTCTGAGAGCTCTTATTGACATCCATCCACTCGCGAAAGCTGTTTGGATATTTTTGAAATTTTTTAGATAAGAGCCGTTACTTAAAGATGGCGGTAATAATATTAGACTTCCTTTAAGTTCATCTATCTTTTTTTTATTTTCAATTTTTATAGTATCTTTAATATCAATTCCAATTTCCCTATAAATATTGTTAATTTTGTGAATACTGCCATGTGAATAAATATTGCCTTTAAAATTTGTTTGACTAATTTCGTTTATCAATCTCTGAGCTTTTCCAAGTGAATAGCAGAAAAGTAAAGAAGTTTTTTCTGGTGAATTAGTTATCCATTTTGAAATATCATTTGCTATTTTATTTGATTCATCCCACTTAAATATTGGTAAACCAAAAGTACATTCGCTTATTAAATAATCAGTTTTTACTATTTCATATTGTTTGCAAGTCTCATCTTTTTGAAGCTTAAAGTCACCTGAAATTAGCCATTTTTCTTCAGCAAAAATAAACCTTATTTGACTAGATCCAAGGATATGACCGGATGGATGAAAAGAAATATTAATGCCATTTATCTTAAATTCTTCTCCATATTCAAAAGTCTTGATTTTGATATTATCTCCAACTCTTTCTTTAAGAAGTATCGCTGTTTCTTTAGTAGAAATGTATTCTTCACAGCCAAATGTAAAGTGATCAAAATGAGCATGAGTTATTAATGCCTTTTTTACTGGCTTGATTGGATCAATCCAAATATCAGCATGTTCACAATAAAGATTTCCATCTTTATATCTAATTAAATATTCTTTTTTAGTTCTCAAAACTAAATCTCTTTCAATGAAGTTAATTTAGCTAATTATGCCCACGCTTGTTTTGATAAAGCTATTGCTGAAATTGTTAGTAAAGCAATAATTACAAATTTGTTACTCCAATTAATCATGAATGAACTAATTTTGTTAGAAGAAACTCTATTAGATGGCACAATATTTTTCTGATTCAGAATGTGATGATTTTCATTATTTTTTAAGTAATTTAAATTTTTAATCTCATTTATTAATTTAGATTCACAAGTTGAGAGTTGTTCTATTTGATTTAATAAATCAATATCTTCTGGTCTTAATAAAGAATTTAATTCTTTAATTTGACTTTCGTTTTTCACAAGAAATTCATTAACTAACTCATCTGTTCCTAATCCCTTCTTTAAATTTAAAAGAATTTCATCTCTTTCCCAGGATTTTTCAAGAGAATTTAAAATTTTACTTATGCTCATTTTAAGTATTTTTACTTATGATAAATTATTATTTTTTTATTCTGTGGCTTATTCCTTAAAGTAATAAAAAAAAATTATTTTTATTTAAGATTTACGAATAAGTCTGTTTGCAAAATATTTTATCTTAACCTTTTCTGCAATTTTTTTAGAACTGCTTTTGGTTTTAACTTTATTTAAATTGATCACTTCATCTGAGACATTTTTGCCCGTTTCAAAATAACTTTTAATTTTTTCTAATTCTTCTTCATTTAATCTTTTTGTCGCACCTTTTGCGTTTATTCCAAGTTTCTTGCACGCTAGTAATACTCTATTACTTTCGACATTAAGATCTTTGGCAATACTGAAAATAGGAGTGTTGATAGACATTATTTTCTTTACTATGAAATTTATTATTTATAGTATATTTATAAGTTAAAAATTAAATATATTTTTAACTATTATTAATTTGAAAAACTTTTTTTAATTAGGCAACTTCATCCTCGAAATTATTTAAATCATTAAACTTTTTCTTCATGGTTGGGTTATTTCTAGTTAATTTCTTTACTGTCAAATCTTGAGATTTACTGTCAGCAGATAAAAGATGTTTTTTTGAGAGAACTAAAGCCTCTTTAGTTTTTTGTAAATGGGTTATTGATTTATCAATTTCTGAAATCGCATCATTAAATCTATCTTGTGCAAGTGAAACATTTTTACCAACTGCATTTTTGAATTGCTCAAGAGTACTTTCGAAATTAGTTATGTCAAAATTCTCACGCTTCATTAAATCAATTTGTGATTTGTATTTTAAGGTTTCCATAGATGCATTTCTCAGCAGAGAAATAATGGGCAAGAAAAATTGAGGTCTTATGACATACATTTTTGGGAATCTATGAGAAACATCTACTATGCCAGCATTATATAGTTCATTATCTGGTTCTAGAAGGGAGACGAGAACTGCATATTCACAAGATTTTTGTCTTCTATCTTTATCTAATTCTTTTAAAAAATCTTCGTTTTTTCTTTTATTAGTTCCATTTAAACTTTCATTCTTCATCTCGAACATTATAGATACGACTTCAGTTTTATTTTCATCAAATTCTCTAAATATATAGTCACCTTTACTTCCAGAAGTGGCATCATTATCCTTTTCGAAATATGAGTTTTTAAACGCAGAGGCACGATTCAGATTAAATTGGGTTTCGCAATGGATTTCTAATGTTTCTCCTATCATCTTTGTAGATAATCTGGATTTCATTTCTCTTAACTCCTGAATAGTCAGGTCCCTTTCACTAATTTTGCTTTTAAACTTTTCTTCAATTAATTTTTCATTAATTGAATGTTCAAGCCTCATCTTTTCAATGGAATTTGTTAATGATGAGTTTTCTTTTTCTAAATTAGTAACAGCTTCACTAACTTTGTTTTTTAAAGATAATTCTGAAATTAAAGACTGGTTTTTGATTTCATCCTTTAACTTGATTAATTCATTATTCAGTGCATTAATTTTATTTGTTGCTTGATTTCTTAAATCATTAAGAGCATTTGTTTTCTTTTCTTCAGCTATTGTTAATTTAGATTCAAGAGTTTGTATCTCAGACTCTTTAATACGATTTTGCTCTATTAACTGTATTTTTAACTCTCGTTTTAAAATTTCCAAAGCTTTTTTATTATCTTCTTCAGCCAGAATAAGTCTTTCTTTTATTTGTTTGTTAAATTCCTCGTCTTTTATCTGAAGAAGTATTTCTTCAAAGCTGCTGGGATCAATTCGGAAGGTTTTGCCGCATGAAGGACATTTAATATCTTTCATTTTTAATTACAAAATTAATATTAGAAAGGATTTAATATTCGAATTATGTAAAAAGAATATTATTCTTGATTAAGAATAAACAATGATTCAATGTTATGCATTAAAAATAAATTAATTACTCAATAAAAGTCATATTAATCCTGATTCCTTAAGAATATTTATTTTATTTGCTAATTCAATATCTGCAGAAGATATTGAGCGGTCTAATGTTTTGTGAGTTGAAACTGTGTATCCACTATCATCAACAAATTCGTCTTCAGTATCTTTTAAGTGGGCATTCTCATTATGGAGATCTTTAAAATTATCCGACTTGAATTTATTTGACTTACTGATATTACTATATCCAAAATTCGCAATTCCTCTGGCATCTAATGCTTCCTCAACTAATATTCCAACTACCTTTGATCTACTTATAGATTCGCTCTTAGATATTTCATCAATAATTTCAAGTACTCTTTTTCTAGGAAGATATCCTATTCTTTTAACTTTATTTTCCATGAGTCTTAACATATGTCAATATTGTAACACTTCTGTCAAATCAAATCAGATCTTGATTAATAGCATTTATGTATAAATTTAAATAATGAGATTAAAGTATAATTTTAAAGAATAATCATACAAAGTTATTTCTCAAATAGTTATGAGGATAGCTTTATATGCTTTTTCTAATTACACTTTCAGATTGGGTCGGATTTCTGAAATTTTCTTTATTTAATTCCAAATATTATGAAAGATAAACTTTATGATAATGCTGATAGCTTTGCAATGTCATTTGATGAGGAATGGGAAAATATTGATTGTGATGATATACCATTAAAGATAGATAAGGTATTTGAAATTTTATCAGAGCATCCTTTTTTAATATCTAATCCAGAAAATGCTAGAAAAATAGCAGAATTTAGGATATTTTCATTAAAAAAATTTCAATAATTATTTTTAAATTTTATAAAGTTAATTATATAAATTAATCCTTATTTCTTAAGGTTTAAATAGTTGGTGAATTGAAAAATCCCTTACTGTATAAAAATATTATTATGCCAATAATTGGACCAATCCCAAAAACAAATAGTATTAATTTTGCAGAATTTTTTGTTTGACCTAATTTTTGATCTTTTAAATTTGAATTAGTTTGATTTTTTTTTGATTTTTTCTTTTTCATGAATGATATATTAATACAAAGTTACTTTAAAAGATTTTGATGTGTTATTGGATTTGAAATAATTTTTCAATTTAACAAAATTGATATGAGAGTCAAAAAAGATCGTATTGTATAATGTAAAGAATATAAAGGGAATATGAGTGCAACTAAGAGAGAGGAAGTATGTTCACACCTTAGATATATAAGGTTAGAACTTAGAGAGATGCATCAAATGCTTATCAAAGAAGATTTGTTGCCAGATCTTAATGAAGCTAAGGAAGTACTCGCTCAGCTTGATGCTTTATTGGATTTATTATCAGAAAAAAGAGTAACGAAGATAAAAAGCCAATTTTGAAACTTACTGTTAAATTGAATATATTAAAGATAATTTGTAGCTGATTCTATTTTTTTTCTATTATCGTGCATCTGTTCTAATTTATTGTAAATTTCTTTAATTTGGATTTGTATTAGATCGGTCGAATGTATATTACTTAAAGCATCTAATGTTGATAGAAGGCTTTCTTTAGCTTCAATTAAATGTCTACATTCTTTACTGCCTGCTTCGTATGACATAGGATTTTTATAAAAAATAATTATCCCAAATATATTAAAAATTCTTCCGTATTGCTTGATACTCTTATTAAATCAACGCTTATTATTGTAATTTTCTATACAGAATAAGAAATTATTTTAACTAATATTTAATAAAAACTTATGAAAGAAAACTCCAATGATTATAAATTCTGTATTAAATTGGCCTTGGACAATGCAAAACAAAGAATTAACTTACTAGATAATTCTGATAAAAAGTGTGTCCTAGAAGAATATAAGGAATGGATTAATGATGGTTTAAATAAGCATACGGTTTTACTACTAAGAGATGATCCGATCATCTAAGAATGAATTTAAAAATATTTTTTTAGTTCTTTGTACTAGAAGTAACCCTAAATAAAAAATAAAGACTTGCAATAAATATAATTGCCAAGATAATAGTTAATGAAGAAAAATTATACATATCTTTGATAATTATAAAATTTATTTAAATATAGCAGTTAAGTTTAATAATTCCTGCATTCAGTTTTCTTTAAAAAGAGAAAGAATAAATTTATTCAAACTTTCTTTTTCTAAAAATATTTTTTTATTTTTATAGGTTTTTAATTTCTTAAAAATTAAATCAACTAAGTGTTCTGATTTTGGAGTCATATATTAAATTTATTTTTCCAATAAATAAATTTTCTCTTCACCTATTTTATCTGGCTGCGTTATTTTACATCCTTTATCTTTTTCCATATTACAATCTTTTGTGGCAGGAACAGATTTCCATGTGCAAATTTTTTCTTGGGAATCTTCTTTTAAAATTTTCCATCCATCATCTAAGTATTCTGAAATACCATCCTCTCCACAAGAAAACTTTATTTCCATTCTTTTCTTTTCTGAATTAGGCTTCTCTTCAATATTTTTTTCCAAACTATTTATGGGATAATCTTTATTAGTTGATGTCTTACAAGAAATTAAGAAAATTGCAATTAGAATTATCAATGGAAATTGTTTTATTATTTTCATTTTTTTTACTTTTGATGATTCTAAATTATTTAAATTATAGTTTATTTTGATTCTATTAATTTTAATAGTTTATCCATTTTATTCATCAAGTTTTTTACATCACCTGGCTTCGGTAATATTAATTCTTCCGAAACTTCTAAATGCATTTTCTTTAAGTTTTGCCTCAAATCTTTTAAATGCATTTTTACGTTTTCTTTCTTTTGTTTTATATCAGTCATAGGAATAAAATTTAAATTTTGTTAAAATTAAAGTTACTATCATAATATTGAGATACCTATTTGTAGAAAATAATTCAAAATTTAATTTTTTAAATTTTTTAGTTCATAGATTTCTTCGCCACCATAACAAAAATTGGTAGATATCATTTTTATTTCCCTATTATTGATACCGATTATATTTTTATTTTTAATAATATAATTTTTTGCAATCGCTTCACAATCTAATTTATTTTTTGCATGTTTAATAACTGGATAAAAATATGCAAATGTAGTAATTACAAACAAAAAAATTATTATTGATTTGTTTTCATTTTTAAAAAATTCTTTAGATGTTTTTTTGGCTTTTAATATTTTTATTAGTAATTTATCTGGTAATCCTATTTGAACAAATAATAACTCTACCCACCATGGAAGATCCTTATCTTTCTTTTTCTTAAAGTTTTCGGAAGTATTCATTTTCTTGGCTTCATAGTTTTGGTTTCTAACTTCTTTAGGATTAGTTGTTTCTTTTTTACTCATATCATCTAATGATTTATTTGGAATGTAGAGGTTTTATTTTGATTTGGAAACTATATTTTTATTTTATAAGTTTTAATTTAATTTATCTATGAATTTGAGTATTGTTAATTTGTATTTAGAAATTTTAAATGGCAAAAAAAAGAAGGAAGTTAAATAAAGATTTTGAGAAAAAAATATATTCATCAAAAAAAAATGTCGAATTAGTACTGGCAAAAATCTATGATATCGACGATGAAGACATACAAAAAGAATATATGAGCGCTTTTAACAAAGTGGTTTACTTATATGAAGAATTAAAAGAAGATTACGAACGACAAGGATTCTCTGATAATTCTGAAGAACTTCTCACAAGCTACAAAAATGCTTTTAATCTTTTTGAATCAGAATTTGAAATTTAAATTCAATTTCTAATTACCGTTTGAAAGGGGTTACAGGTATTTCAATTAGCTTTCCTTTTTGGAGATCAGATCTTTTCTCTTGTAAATTTTTGATACATAAAGATACTCTTTTCTCCTTTGCGCAAAATCTTTTTATTTGGTAATCAGTAAGTGATAATGATTTACTACTAAATGAAAAAAAGGCCAATAAAAACATAGAAAAATTTAATACCAATTTCATTTGTTCTCTCATAACTATTTTCTAATATCCTTTAATTTAATTACTTTTTATTATAAAGATCTATAATTTCTTTTAATTCATCTTTACTTAACTCTGTTGAAATAAAAACTTCTTGAGCTGTTTTACCCTTTCTTGCGATTGCTTTATATCCGTTTATAGTTTTCACTGACAATCTAATTATCAATTGAGAAGATCTTCCCCTGGCTCTTGAAATAGCAGCTGGAGTTATTGTCTTGATATTATTGTCCAGTGCTAATTTTTGAAGTATTGGTATTAGACCTTCTATATTTGTACTATGATTTAAAACTAACCTTCCCAATTTAATTTTATTACAATTCTATTGAGAAAATTTTGTTTCTGAGAAATTAACTTTAGCTTTAAAATGATTAAAAAATTTTGAAGTTCTGTTATATTTATAAAAATGATTAAATTCTAATGATCTTTCAAATAGGCTGGGCAGCATTGGCTGCTATTTTTACTTTTTCAATTGCCATGGTTGTTTGGGGAAGAAATGGGGACGGATCCATTGATATATGATTTCATTTTTAACTTATGAAGTCTATTTAAGTAAATTCCTTATCTTAACATCGTTTGTTTTACTCATATTCATAACATTAGCTGTAATTTATATATCCTACGTCTCTTGGAAAGATAAAAAAAGATTAAAAAAATAGATATTATTTTTTTTGGTCTTTTTTCTTATCCTTAATTCTTAGCTCTTCAATTAATTCTTTTGCTTGTTCCATTTTTGATATGCTGCTTTTGTAGATTCCAATATCTTTTTCTGCTTTATTAGCAGATAAGCTTAACTTCTCAAAAATATCAGAGGTAATTTTATTTTTATCTGGTTCATTTTTCTCTTTGAAATCTTGGGAGTTTGAAATTAATATATATATTCCTAAGTTCAAAATCCTTGAAGGATAAAGTTTGGAATTACTTTTTTCTATTAATAATTTTAAAATATCTTGAGATGTTTTATCCTTTAATTCTTTTTGAGACTTTTTAGATATTTCATTAATTTCCTTCGCCTCAAAATTTGTCGAACTGCATAAAGATTCAAAAAGTAGATCCAAGTGTTTTTCAGGTTGATATCCTTTCATTAATTCTTTGAATGTTTCTGTGAGGCCTACACAAAAGAGATAATCTTGCGTAAATTCATTTTGATGGTTTAAAAGATTAAGTTCGACAAGCATTTCATCAACTATTCTTTTATATAAACCTGGAATGACGTAAGGAAATTTTTCATGAAATAACTTTTTGCTATCTGAAACAGTCAATTTTTCTTTCAATTTTTTATATGTAAACCTTAATAAGGTTAGCGTATGTTGACTCAATATCGTTAATATCTAATAAACAGATAAATATTATTATGATCCCTTTAGTTTTAGAAGAATCGGGCGGTAGTGAAAGAGTCTTTGATATTTATTCGAGACTATTAAGAGAGAGAATAATCTTTTTGGGAGAACAAGTTACTAGTGAAACTGCTAATAGAATTGTTGCACAATTATTGTTCCTCGAGGCAGAGGATCCAGATAAGGACATTTATATGTACATAAATTCACCTGGAGGATCCGTATATGACGGATTGGGTATCTTTGACACAATGCAACATGTGAAGCCTGACATTCATACAGTTTGTGTTGGCTTAGCAGCTAGTATGGGTGCATTTTTGCTTTCGGCAGGTACTAAAGGTAAAAGAAGCAGCCTTAGACATTCAAGAATAATGATTCATCAACCACTTGGAGGTGCTAGAGGTCAAGCCAGTGATATAAGAATTCAAGCAGATGAAATTTTATTCTTAAAAGAACGACTTAATACTGAATTATCGGAAAGAACTGGAAAGGATTATGACACTATCAAAGAAGATACTGATAGAGATTTTTATATGTCCCCGACCGAAGCTGTTGAGTACGGTTTAATTGATCTGGTGTTAGATAAGAAACCTATAAAAGTTTAGCTTAATAATTGAGGTGTTCTCTCTTTCTCAGGAATTTTGGTGAATTTGGAAAGAATACTTACAAATTCATCACCATCTAATGTTTCTTTCTCGATTAATAGGTCTACTATCTTATCCATAGCTTCTCTATTTTTGCTTACTATATCGTAGGTTTCTTTATAACATTCCTTGACCATTACTCTTACACTTTCATCAATTTGTTTAGAGATTGAATCAGAAACTTCACTTCTAGTCATTAAATCTCTACCAACAAATACTTCTTGATTACCACTTTCTAAAGCTATCGGACCTAAATTACTCATTCCAAATCTAGTAACCATTTGGCGGGCCATTGAAGCAACTTGTTGGAAATCACCTCCCGCTCCTGTTGTAATCTCACCTTCTCCAAAAACTACATCTTCAGCAGCTCTTCCGCCTAAAGCACCCATTATCCTCGCTTTTAATTGCGCCCTGCTAACAAGGGTTTGTTCATCGTCTGGGGTAAACCAAGTTAATCCTTTAGCTTGACCTCTCGGAATGACGGTCACTTTTTGAACAGGATCATGGGCTTTAACAAGTGAACCTATGAGAGCATGGCCAACTTCATGATAAGCAATTAATCTCTTGCTTCTACCATCTGTTAAGGGTGAACCTTCCATTCCTGCTACAATCCTATCTACAGAGTCATCAATTTCTGAGATACTTATAGAGTCTTTTCTCCTCCTAGCGGTTAATATAGCAGCCTCATTTAATAAATTTGCTAAATCTGCTCCAGTAAATCCTGGTGTTCTTCTCGCAATGCTTTCAAGCGTTAAATCCTCTTGAAGTTTCTTATTCCTAGCATGAACTTCCAATATTGATAATCTGCCCTTGATATCAGGTGCATCTACGGTTACCTGTCTATCAAATCTGCCTGGTCTCATTAGCGCAGAGTCTAAAACATCGGGCCTGTTTGTGGCTGCAATTATTATTATGCCACTGTTACCTTCGAAGCCATCCATTTCAGTAAGTAATTGATTTAGAGTTTGTTCTCTCTCATCATTACCTCCACCAATACCTGCACCTCTTTGCCTTCCGACAGCATCTATTTCATCAATAAAAATTAAACAAGGACTATTCTCTTTAGCTCTTTTGAAAAGGTCTCTAACTCTACTAGCGCCAACACCAACAAACATTTCAACAAATTCAGAACCTGATAATGAGAAAAATGGCACACCAGCTTCACCTGCAATTGCTTTAGCTAAAAGGGTTTTACCAGTACCAGGAGGTCCTACCAATAGAACCCCTTTGGGAATCCTTGCTCCTACAGAAGTAAATTTTTCTGGTTTTTTCAGAAAAGTGACAACTTCTTGCAAATCCTGTTTAGCTTCGTTAACGCCTGCAACATCATCGAATACAACCCCTGTTTCAGCTTCCATTGCAAATCTTGCCTTTGTTTTCCCAAACTGCATTGCTTGGCCAGGACCTCCAGGCATACCATTTGACCTCCTGGCTAGTAAAATTAAACCTCCAATTAAGATAGCCGGGAAGAGTAAATTACCTAAAATTCCTAATGCAGGGGGAGCTGTTTTTACTGGATGAACATCAAAACTGATTCCCTCATTTTTTAAAATATTTATAAGCTCTGGTGTCAAGCCGGGAAGATCTACACGCAACCTTTGGACTTTATTATCCAAATCAGAATCTATTGTCTCTATAACTGCATTTCTGCCTCCCTCAAAAATATCAACAGATGTAACCCTTCCTGAATTAATATAATCTAAAAATCTTCCGTAACTAACTCTTGCTACCGCTGAATTTCTTGGTGCAACAGTAGTTCCGTTAGATTTAAGTGAATCAACATTGCTTGAAGATAAAAATTGGTATGAAAGCGCTATTACTAAAAGTATAGGTAAAGCCCATAAAATTAATGTTTTAAATTTCTGATTCATTAATTTGTAGAAAGTCAATTCTAGGATTCTAGACTGAATCAGTGCATTTCGTTGATATTTTCTTTAACTTTATGCTTATACTACTCTTTAGTGTATCTAATTTATAATGAAATTTGAGATCAAAGATAAGGTTAAGTTGATTGCGCCAGTCTCTTACTTGAAGACTTCAGATAATATGCCGATGTTAAGACCACCTGATCTAGTGGCAATTGATGAAATTGGGGAAATCCTTTCAATTAAATCTCCAGATACTGTTGAAGTAAAGTTTAGAAGAGGTTCTTTTTTAATCGATATTGATAAGATTGAGAAAAACTAACTTAAAAGTTTTTCTTCCATCTATTGGAAATTTCTAAACATATATTTTTATTTCCAGAAATACTCAGAAAAGGTTTTGAAAAATACTTATTTGTTAATTTAAAAATATCTAACGAAGATATTTCCTCTATTTTTGAATTTAAATCGTTCTCAGAAATTGGTGAAATGCCATAACTAACTAATTGTATCTTTCTCTGTAAAATTTCATCTAGTGATTGATTTCCTAATAGAAAAGAACCTTTTAGTTTTTCTTTTGCTAAAAATATTTCAGCATCAGTCAACGGATTTAAAAGTAAATTTTTCCAAAGTGTTGATAAAAGTTCAAAAGCAAAAAGTGCTTGCTCATTAGATACGGATAAATAAATTAAAAATGGGGCATTCCCACTTCTGATAGGATAATAAACACCTAAATCGTAAGTAATACCATGTTTTTCTCTAAAAAGTTTAAATAAAGCAGCGCTCATTCCATAGGATAAATATGATTCCAAAACCTTAAGAGGAAAATATTCACTACTTCTTCGCGAGCAAGTTTGGTCCCCCATCATTATTATTGTTTGATTTGAATCATTATTAAAATAATCAAATCTATTCGTAGTATTTAAATTATGATTTAAAGGATCTGATTTTTCTTTTAAGACTTTTTTTTCTAATGTTTCAAAATTTTCTCCATTTATTTCGGGATTATTTGAAATTAAATACTTTTCTCTATTTTTTAAATTTTTAAACTCAAGCAAAACATCTTCATAGGTAATCTTTGAGACATCATTAGCATTGCCAATTGTGTTGAAAGCATAAGGATGATTTGAGTAAACAATTTTTCTCCATTTTTCAAAACAGATATTGAATGGATTCTCTTTATCTTTTTTAATATGATCAATAGAAGATTTTTTTACTTTTTTAAATTCAGTTTCCGAGAGGATTGGCTTATTAATTATTAAGTCTAATAAAGGGAATAATTTGCTGAAATGTTCATTTAGGGATTTAATACTTATTGAAATACCATCTTCAAATATTTCTTGATTTAATTCTGCTCCAAAGGACTCAATATACTCAGAGAGAGTGAAATTGTTAAAACCTTCACATCCTCTGGTAAGTAATGAACAAAGGATCTTGTTTACCCCTTTTTTGCCAGTACTATCCATATCACTCCCCCCTTTAATCCAAATTGAAGCAGTAGAAAAATTTCTTTTTTTATTATTTAAAAAATATCTTTTTAACATTTACCAGGGGATGCAATTAAAGTGAATTTCTCTCCACGGATATATTCTGTGATCTCTTTGAAGTTATCCAAGTCGTTCCAATATTTTAAATGACTCTCTAAATTATTTATTGAAGATTTTCTCCCCCAAAGAAGTTCATTCCCAAAGAATGAAGATAGTTGTGTAGATGTCTCTAAATTAAATATATAATTACTTTTCACAATATTTATTGCTTTTTTTATTTCATCCA
>QCIX01000006.1 GCA_003216355.1 Prochlorococcus sp. AG-402-N23
AAGTAAATCTTCATATAATTTTGAAGCAGCCTGAAAATGTAAACCAATTTTTTCATTGAATCTTTTTTTTAAATCTTCAGGGAGATCAGGAATTGAATTTTGTCTATTCTTAAAATCTTGACGCCTTAACTCTGGTAAGGGAATATTACCCAATTGAGAACTATCTGCATATCTCTGTGAAAATTCCTGGAAAGTAAATGATCTATGTCTTAAAATTTGGGCAGCGATTCCTCTGTTGGTTTCTATTTGTAAGGTCATAAATGACTGTTCAAAAACACTCCAATGTTCATTTTTAATGCAATAACTCAATAATTTCGAATAGTCTTCATTTTCCTGATTTTTTGGATTACTAACTCTTGCAATATAAGCCATCGTTTTTTCTGCATCAGGTGTTAGCGAAATTAGTTCAACTTTACTCATTTTAGATCTTTGCAAGAGTTACTTTTTCTGGTTGGTTTTGATATTTACCTCTTCTATCTTCATAAGTTGTAGAGCACGGATCACCTTCAAAAAAGAGTAGTTGGCAAATACCCTCTTCAGCATAAATTCTGCAATCTGCACCTGAACTATTACTAAACTCTAAAGTTAGATGACCTTCCCACCCAGCCTCTGCGGGCGTTGTATTAACAATAATTCCAAGTCGTGCGTAAGTACTTTTGCCTATACAGATTACAGTTATATTTTCTGGCACTTTCATCTTTTCTAAAGCAACTCCTAAACCATAGGAGTGAGCAGGAAGAATAAAAAAGTCTCCATCATCATCATGGTGAAGAATAGTTTTCTCTAAATTATTAGGATTAAACTTTTTGGGGTTCATCACAGTCCCAGGGATATGTCTGAAAATTAGGAATTCTTTTGATGAAAGTCTTAAATCATATCCATAAGATGAACATCCGTAACTCAAAACTGGCTTTTTTTTATTGTCAGGCTCAAGATGTCTCACTAAATTTGATTGAAAGGGTTTGATCATACCTTCCGAAGCTTTTTGATTTATCCAGAGATCATTTTTTAGCATTGTTTTATGAGCGAAGTTCGGTAATTTGGTTTGCCATTAATAATAAATCTTTAGGTATGTCTGTACCAGTAAGGATTACATCTCCTGATATGAATCGGTTTTCAAGTGTTGAAATCAAATCATCTTTATCGATAATTTTCATATTGATAGCTAAAAAAATTTCATCAAGTATGATTTGATCATTCTCTCCAGACTTTAGTTCTCTTTTACAGAAATTCCATAATTCAATAATTGATTCATTAATAGATTTTTTTAAATTTTTATTCTTTTCAACTGCTTCATAATTATATTGATCAAAGGAATGTGATGATCTTACCCAGGTTAGATTACCGCATAGCTTTACTGCATGATTAACTCCTTGCTTGACCCCCCCCTTCATAAATTGTATTAGTAGAACTTTCCTGCCAAGAGCAGCATTTCTTAGAGAATCTCTAATGATAGATGTGTAGCTACCTCTATATGAAGATTGATAGATTTGAATTTGCCCGTTTTGTGAAAATTTTTTTACTTTAATTTTGTTATCAGTATTTATTTTTACAACATCAAGATTACCTTTGGAATAAATATGAGATGAACTAATTACCATTATTTAGGTTCTTTCTACATGCAGTATAATTAGAATCTATTGACGCTGCATATAGTGTAATTTTACTTAAAAAAGGGTTAAGCAATTTGAAACTGACTGAAAAAAACTTATTTATATACTTATAAGAATTGAAAATTGTTACTGTTGATACAAGATATTTTAGGGTGTCTCCTTAAATTTTTTAATAGTTAAGTTATTTATGATACCTGCTTCACGAGGATTCAACAGCTTTAGTTCGCAACATTCCGGACAAAGTAAAATTAACTCTGTTGGAGAACGTTTTCCAATCAATAGAACTTTAATGGAAGTTATTAAAGGTCTAGATGGTGCAAGCACAGAAATGGTTGAGAGGTCTAAAACAATATTCTTCCCTGGAGACCCTGCTGAAAGGGTTTATCTTATAAGAAGAGGAGCAGTAAGACTTTCAAGAGTTTATGAGTCAGGTGAAGAAATAACTGTTGCTCTTTTAAGAGAGAATAGTCTCTTTGGTGTCTTATCCCTCCTAACAGGACATAGATCCGATCGTTTTTACCATGCCATAGCATTCACAAGAGTTGAAATGATAACAGCACCTGCTAATTCTGTTTTAAGAGCTATAGAGGAAGATGCATCAGTAGGACTGTTACTTTTACAGGGGCTTTCAAGTAGGATCCTGCAAACTGAAACAATGATAGAAACTCTTACACATAGAGATATGTCTTCTCGTTTAGTAAGTTTTTTAATGGTCCTTTGTAGAGACTTTGGAGTTGCAGGTGAAAAAGGTATTACGATAGATTTAAGGCTTTCTCATCAGGCAATTGCTGAAGCTATTGGTTCTACAAGAGTAACCATTACAAGATTATTGGGAGATTTAAAGGATTCAGGTCTTCTTAATATTGAAAGAAAAAAGATCACCGTGTTCGATCCAATTGCTCTTGCAAAAAGATTTAATTGATTCATCATAAATTATGATGTATTGAGTATATGCAAAAGTGTGGCTTGGATTTTAATTGTTTTTTTAATATTACTAGGGGGATTAATTGCACCATTTGGGGATGTTCTTGGAACAAAGATTGGTAAAGCAAGATTTAGTATCTTAAAATTAAGACCGAAAAAAACAGCAACTATAATAACTATTATTACTGGTGGGTTTATTAGTTCAATATCAATAGGGTTATTGATTTTAGTAAGTGAAGAATTCAGACAAAGGCTTTTTGTTGATATTCCTTTTTTGCAAAAAACATTAGATGAAAGTAAAAAGGCTTTAATTCCTTTACAGGAAGAAAGAAAGGAACTTGAAGGTAAAATTATTCAAAAAGAAAAGGAGTTAAATCAATTAAAAAATAATATTAAAGAATTTAGGAGAGGAAATATCGTTATTAAAAGAGGACAAACTTTATTTATTGCTGAGGTTGATTCCAGCTCAAATATAAAACTTAACTTAAGAAAAATCTATAATGAAGCTGATAAATATGTTAGGAAAATTGTTATCCCAAATAATAAACAAGCAAGAAATATTCTTTTGTGGAGACCCAGTGATATTACAAAAATTGAGACAATAGCTGCTAGTGGTGGTAACTGGGTTTTATTAATTAAATCAGCAACAAATGTTTTAAAAGGAGATAATTATGTTTTTGTATCTCCAGATTTATTAGAGAATAAATTTATAGTCAAAAAAGGTGATATTATTACAAGCTCTATTCTTGGTGCAAGTGATTTAAATAGTAAATCAATAAATCTAAGAATTAAATCATTGCTTAGAGAAACAAGAGATGAAATTAAGTCAAAAGGATCACAAGTTAGTGAAATTAATACAAGTGGAAATTTTGTAAAAAAAATTAGAGACTTTCTTAAAGAAAATCAAAATATCAAATTTAAGTTAGAAGTAGTATCTTTAAGAGATAGTAAAACTTTAGAACCTATAGTCGTTGAAATTAATATTTTAAAGATTGCAGCTTAAATGTCTAGAGTAATAACTATTGATCCAGGAAAAAGTAAATGTGGCTTAGTATTAGCTGAAATAAGTGAAAAAAAAGTTTATAAAGCGATAATTCTTAAAAGTGAATTACTTGGGAATTATGTCAGAAATTTAATTACCGCTGAGGACATATCACAAATTATTATTGGCAATGGGACCACCAATAGAGAGATTAGAGAAAAACTAGATTTTTTTAAAAAAGAAATAATAAATTTTGAGGAAAAAAATACTACCTACAGGGCTAAAGCAAGATATTTCGAACTTTTTCCAATCAGTGGTCTCGGGTGTTTAATTCCAAGGGAGGTTTTTATTCTTAATAAAAACCTTGATGCGATATCAGCTTTGATAATTTTAGAGGATTATTGCAAAATGAAGTTTACTTTAAATCAAAATGTAGATTTTAAAACTTGGCTGAAATAGTGAACTTATACTCATTCCCTGTTTCTAGTTCATAATCTTTTTGCAGTAAAAATTTCAATAAGGCATTCTCAATTAATGCTCTTCCTAAAGGTGGCTTTACTTTTAATAGACCTTTATGGAAGGAGTACGTAAAAGTCCATTTAAATTGACTAGCTTCCACAACCCCCTGAATTTGCTTTTTTGAGAAGCAATATTCCTTAACACTTACATTTGCAATAGTTTCAGGTTTTGAACGCATTTCTTAAGGTTGGTCTTTGTCAAATGAATTTAATTCGTTAATTATATATTCTTCTTTTTTAGTATTTAGTTGTTCTAGAGATTCGATTACTCTCTTGTAAACTTTATCTAATATTGATTTTTCTTCTAGAGAAATATTTCCTAATACATGTGAAATAGTATTGAAATTATTTTTTCCTTTTATTAGAGGAGGTGACCCAATACCAATTCTTATTCTCTTAAAGTTTTGGGTCTGCAATTGTTCAATGATGCTTTTAAGCCCGTTATGTCCCCCTGAACTTCCTTTTCTTCTAAATCTTATTTTTCCAAGGGGAAGATCTTTATCATCGACTATTATAAAAATCTGATCTAAATTTATTTTGTACCAATCAACTATTGCTCGGACTGCATCACCACTGTTATTCATAAACGTATTTGGTAAAAATAATCTGAAAGTAGAATCATTGATTTGAAATTCTGAGCAGGAACTTTTAAGCTTATCTTTTAGTAAAAAATTTGAATTATATTTTTTCGAGAGATGTTCAAGCAGTAAAAAACCTATATTATGTCTACTTTTTGAGTATTTTTTACCAGGATTTCCTAATCCAATTAAAAATATTTCTTTCATTGTTTATTTCTAAATCTCTTTTTGTTTGAGAATTATGAATATATACAAACTATAACTAATTAATAAAAACAAAAATTTTAAAAAAGTTATTTGGCAATTTTCACGTTAACCAAACAATTTTTTGAGAAAATTTCAGAAATTTAGTTTCCGTTCCAATCTACTGAGAAACCTTGTAGTAGTAAGGATTGGTTATAAATTTGTAGAAGAATAACTAAGAAAACCAAAAGTAGTAGACCAATTACTGTCATTACAGGAACTGCTCCCCAACCAGGTACAACTTTTCCCTGACCTGAATTGCCAATTGCTTTTAAAAGACTTCCTAATGCTGTTTTTTGACCCATGTTAAATTCACAAAATCGAATATTATTTCGCTATTGTATAAGAACTCATACATAAATTGTTTACAAACTTAGCAAAATTGATGCAAACTTTATCATCAGCTCCAGATCCTGCAGTTTCTATAGCTGTAACAATTCTGGCTTTACTTTTGGCTTTGACCGGTTTTGGTCTTTGGACTGCCTTTGGACCTAAAGCAGCAAAACTTACTGATCCTTGGGATGATCATGATGATTAATTAATCCTGAAAGTATTTCAAAATTTACCAAAAATACAAAAAGTAAACAATTAACCATAGTTTAATTATAAATTTAATAGGATATAAATCTGTCAGCACTAGTAATTCCATGCTCGCTTTAAAAATTTCTGTTTACACCATCGTCTTTTTCTTTGTTGGAATATTTCTTTTCGGATTTTTAGCAAGTGACCCAACAAGAACCCCAAACAGAAAAGACCTAGAAAGTCCACAAGATTAATATTTTTAATTTAATTCTTAAATTGATTTCAGGTCGGATTTAAATAGCTATAACAAATTAGTATTAAATTTTATATAAGGTAATTGGGAAAATTTATTTTCTATTAAATTTTCATTCTCAAGTAGTGTTGATGTAGCATCCCATTCCCCTGATATAAACATTTTTCTTGAGCTTTCCTTAATATCAAGATTGAAATTTAAATTTTTTGATTTTGCTAAGGATTTTTTTAGATCAATTTCAAAAAATAAAAATTTATCATCTTTATATTTTTGAATTTTTTGTATTAATTCTTTAGCAAGCGTAAAGCATGGAATTCCAATTGCTATACAGTTACTATAAAAAATATCAGCGAAACTCTCGCCTATTATTGCTTTTATCCCCCATCTCAGAAGTGCTTGGGGAGCATGCTCTCTACTGGAACCACATCCGAAATTGCTATTAACAACTAGTATTGAGGCATTTTCGTTTTCCTGTAGATCAAAAGGATGCCTTCCCTTTAAATTTTTTCTATCATCTGCAAAAACAGATTCACCTAATGAATCAAAGTTAACACACTTCAAATAACGTGCTGGAATTATTCGATCTGTATCAATGTCGTTACCAATCAAGGAGATACATTTCCCGTTAATTTTTGTAATTTTTCCAATTGGTGGGGTAAACTCGGATTTCATTAGTTGATAAATTCTCGAACGTCACTGACTTTTCCATTAATTGCAGCAGCAGCAACCATTGCTGGACTCATAAGTAGCGTCCTCCCGTTTGGAGATCCCTGTCTGCCCTTGAAATTTCTATTGCTAGAACTGGCACTAACTTGATTACCTATTAGCCTATCTGAATTCATTGCTAAACACATTGAGCAGCCTGGCTCTCTCCATTGAAATCCAGAATCCTTAAATATCTGATCAAGACCCTCTTTTTTTGCTGCAATGGCTACTCTTTCTGAGCCAGGCACTACAAATGCTTTTACATTCTTAGATACTTTTTTATCTTTTAATACTTTAGCTGCAATTCTCAAGTCACTAATTCGACCATTTGTACAACTGCCTATGAAACAAACTTCTATAGGAATATCTTTTATTGATTGTCCTGGCTTGAAACTCATATATTCAAAAGCCTCTTCAGCAACTAATTTGTCATTAGGGGACAATTCATCTAAAAGAGGTATTTGTTGATTAATGCCTATACTTTGGCCGGGAGTAATCCCCCAAGTAACGGTTGGTTCTATTTTTGCAGCATCTATTTTAATTACATCATCATAAATTGAATTTTCATCACTTTTTAATGTTTTCCACCATGTGAGTGCATTTTCCCAATGATCGTTTTTTGGTGCGCATAATTTATTTTTAATGTAACTAAAGGTCTTTTCATCAGGGTTTATATAGCCGCATCTAGCTCCTCCTTCAATAGACATATTACATATAGTCATTCTCTCTTCCATTGATAATGCATTAATCGCAGGCCCTGCGAATTCATATGCGAAACCTACTCCTGCCTTTACACCAAGTTTATTAATGATATGAAGTACTAAATCCTTAGCATAAACACCACTAGATAATTTATTGTCACACCAAATCTGCCTCACTTTTAATTTGTTCATGGCTATGGTTTGGCTAGCAAGAACATCTCTTACTTGGCTTGTACCTATCCCAAAAGCAATTGACCCAAAAGCTCCATGAGTTGAAGTATGAGAATCTCCGCAAGCAATTGTCATGCCTGGCTGGGTTAGCCCTAATTCTGGGGCCACTACATGAACTATTCCTTGATTACCACTACCAATATTAAAAAATCTTATTTTATGTTTTAAGCAATTCTTCTCAAGTGTTTCAATCATTTTTTCAGCGAGACTATCTTTGAAAGGCCTGCTCTGATTATCTGTTGGCACAATATGATCAACAGTAGCAACAGTTCTACTAGGGAATTTTACTGTTAAATTTTTGTCTTTTAAAGCGCCAAATGCTTGAGGACTTGTCACTTCATGGATTAAGTGAAGACCAATAAAAATTTGATCTGAGCCGCCAGGAAGACTGGAAACTTTGTGTAAATCCCAAACTTTATCAAATAAGGTATCTTTACTCAATTTGTAAAAAAAGCTACTTACTATTTGATAATAAGATTAATCTGAGGCTGTTCAAACACACATTTACACTTAGTGTTTGAATTTCAATTCTGTTTCGGGTTGAGTTAAATATTTTTTTTATATTAGTTACATGATTATTCGGTCCTGCAATTGATACATAGACAAGTCCAACTGGTTTATCTGGACTGCCTCCATTAGGACCAGCTATCCCACTAATTGCTATTGCCCAATCTGCTCCTAATTTCTCTTTTACATTAATTGCCATGGCCTCACAAACTTCTTTAGAAACAGCTCCATATTTTGTAAGCTTTTCTTCAGAAATATTTAATAATAAATTTTTTAGCTCATTACTATAGGAAACAATACTACCTTGAAAAACTTGAGATGAACCTGATATTGATGTTAGAGATGAAGATAGAAGACCTCCTGTACAGGATTCAGCAAAAACAATAGTTTGGTTCCTCTTAGTTAACTCTTTTATTAAAACGCTTGGCAAAGTCTCATTATCCTCTCCAAAAATAAACTTTGAAAAATCTTTTTTTAATTTTTCTTTTACAGGCTTAATTATATTTTTTGCTTCTAGGTCATTCTTCGCTCGCGCGGTGATTCTTATTTTAACTTCTCCTAAGTTTGCATATGGAGCAACTGTTGGGTTTTTAAGATTTAATAGATCATTAATTTTTTCTGCAACGCTAGATTCTCCAATTCCTGCAAATTTAAGAGTATTTGAAAAAAAGGAATAACTATCTGAGAACTTGGTTTTAATGAAATCATACGCAGTCTCTTCCCACATAGTTTTCATTTCACTAGGTACTCCGGGGAAAGTAAGAATAGTAAATCCTTTTATTGGTTCCCATATCATTCCTGGGGCAGTGCCCCTAGGGTTATTAATTATTTGAGCATTTTTTGGGAAGAAACATTGTTTCCTTAAACTAGAGTAATCGTCTTTGAGCTTTGAGTTTGGAAGTTTTTGTTTAATTTCATCCCATAAGTCCGGTCTTTCAAAAAGAGATACATTAAAAGATTTCGCTATTGCTTCAGTAGTTAAGTCATCTGGGGTGGGTCCCAATCCACCAGTTGTAATTAGAAGATTACTTCTTTTCGATATTTCTTGAATTACTTTTATAATTCGATCACAATTATCACCTACAGTTGATTGCCTAAAGTGATTTAAGCCTAATAGCGACAACTGTTCAGAAATCCATTGAGCATTTGTGTTTATGATATTTCCTAAAAGTAGCTCTGTTCCAATAGAAAGAATTTCAACTCCCTTGGAATTAGGACTCATTTAATTGATGCTTCAAGTTTGCCTTCATAAAGAGGAAAACGATTACATAAGGTTAATACTCTTTCTTTACATTGACTTTCAATCAGTGAATCACTTGGGTTAAGTAATCTATCAGCAATAATTTCGCCAACTTCAGCAAAAGCATTCTCATTAAAGCCTCTAGTAGTTAAAGCAGCAGTACCCAACCTTAGCCCGCTGGTTACAAAAGGTGATTCGGGGTCAAATGGAACAGTATTTTTATTTGCAGTGATATTCACTTCACTTACTAGCAAGTCAGCAATTTTACCAGTCATATTGATACTTCTTAAATCGAGTAAAACAATATGATTATCAGTGCCTCCACTAACGATATCAATACCTCTATTTATTAAAGTTGAAGCTAGAACTTTGGCATTATTTATTACTTGTTGGGAATAATTAACAAAATCTGGCTGTAAGGCTTCTCCAAACGCAACTGCTTTAGCTGCAATAATGTGTTCTAGGGGCCCCCCCTGAGTGCCTGGGAAAACAGATTTATCAAATTTCTTGCCAAATTCTGCATCTTTACACAAGATAAGTCCTCCTCTAGGTCCTCTTAATGTTTTATGAGTAGTTGTAGTTACTACATCACAATAAGGGATTGGATTTGGATGGAGTTTACTTGCTACAAGACCTGCGATGTGTGCGATATCAGCCATTAAGAATGCACCAACTTCATCTGCAATTTTTCTAAATGATTCAAAATCGATTGTTCTTGGATAAGCTGAATATCCGCATATGATCAATTTTGGTTTTGTTTCAAGTGCTATCTCTCTTATCTCATCAAAATTTAATTCACTAGTTTCTTTGTTTACACCATAGTGAACTGCATTAAACCACTTACCACTCATGTTTACTGGAGATCCATGAGTGAGGTGTCCACCATGAGATAAATCCATCCCCAGGATTGTGTCGCCAGGTTTGAGTAAACTTAGGAAAACAGCAGCATTAGCCTGTGCTCCACTATGGGGCTGCACATTAGCCCAATTTGCATTAAATAATTTTTTCGCTCTTTGAATAGCTAATTCTTCGATTTCATCAACAAATTCACATCCCCCGTAATATCTTTTTTGAGGTAATCCCTCTGCGTATTTATTTGTAAGGACTGATCCTTGAGCCTGCATGACGGCAATTGATGCGAAATTTTCGCTTGCGATTAACTCAAGATGAGTTTCCTGTCTATTTTCTTCGGAGTTAATAAAATTGGATATTACTGGATCACTTTCTTTAAGATTTTGAAGGATATTCATTGAATTTGATAACTAATAACCATAATATAAACGATATTTTTTAGAAAAATATAAAAAGAATATTTCATAATTATAAACGCGCCTGGAGAGATTCGAACTCCCGACACCCTGATCCGTAGTCAGGTGCTCTAATCCACTGAGCTACAGGCGCATAATTATGTAATATCTCTGTTTCAGGGTCTCTTAGTCAACTAGATTTCAGTTAAAATATCTATTATTAACAATCTAATTATTGATATGCCTATTAAGTGGTACGGAAATGGTGATTTAGAAGATCCCATCTATAAACATTTTTCTCGAATAGTAAATTTTGTTATTCACTGTATGATATTTACTGCGATAGTAAGTGGCACTTGGCTTTTAAAAGAAATTAAATATGAAATCGCTTTTTTTAATAATTTTGCAATTTTCTGGTCAATTCTTTTAGCCTCCCATTTACTATTTGTAATTATGAAAAAACCTAAAAATACTTCAAAACAATCAACTTAATTAATTTTTAATTTATGGACTCTCAGATACGAATAAGTGATCTAGAAAATACTATTTCAGAAAAGGTTTTTATAAAAATAGAAAATTGGAATTTATATCTTGGAGATGCTGGCCTAGCTAGAAATCTTGCTATTGAATGTATCAGCAATAAAGATAAAGGCCCATTGGAGGCTGCGAAAATAAGTTTGAAAGCAATAAATGTAAAAGTAGGGGATGGTGTTAACAGTATTCCACTGATCAATTTAATAACTAACTCACAAATTCTAGAATTAGAAGAGGTTTTGGAAAGTTTTTTTGAAAATTAAATCTTTTTTTTAAAAACTTTAAATCTATTTACTTTCAGGCATTTTGTAAGAAAAAAATAAATTACAAAAAAAGTTAGAGATCCAAAGATCAATAACAAAAATTCTCCGAGATTTGAATTGAAGTTATTTGTAGTTTTAAGAATAGTAAAACAAAGGGTGCTATCTAAAAATGCCGTTAATGACATGAGGATAATTTTCCTTAATAAATCCAAGTTAGGCAAGTGGATATTTTCATTTCTCAGATTAAAAGAGAGCAAAACACAAACTATAAAGTTGACTATTACTGAAGATAAAATTATTCCTACAACTCCAAAATTATATGGAGAAAGATTACCAAAATTATTTATTGGGGCACCAATTAAAAACCAATCAAAAAAAATATTTAATATTATCCCTGCAAATGATGACTTGAAAGGGAAGTTTGTTTTTTCTATTGAATAATAAGTTCTTACTAATAAATCTCTATAAAGATAAAAAGGTATGCCAACTGCATAAGCAGTTAATATATTCTTTACTTTTAAAGCCGCTAAATAATCAAAAGATCCTCTCTGAAAAACTAAATGTACTATTTGATTATTAAATGTTATAAAAAATGCGGTTAAAAAAATAGTTGTCAAGAAACAGTACTCTATTCCAGAGATCAATTTTTTTTGGAGGCCAATATAGTCTTTATTACTTCTTAATTTAGAGAATTTTGGAAGTAATGGCAAAATTAGAGAGTTAGATAATATGCCTAATGGGGCTTGTATCAGAAAGTTTCCGTAAGCTAATCCCGATGCTGCTCCTTGAAAACTTGAAGCGAAAAACATATCGATAAAAACATTAATTTGACTGAGACCTGATGAGATAGATGCTGGAATAATTAGTTTGAAAATCCTCCTCTCTTCATCATTAAATAATTGGAAGTTTGACTTTAATCTCAAGAGACCGATTTTATTTATTTCCGAAATTTGAACAACAAACTGAATAAAAGTTCCGGTCAAAGTTGCAAAAGCTAGTAATCCCGTATAAGTAAAGAAATGAGAATATGCATTTTCTTGGTTGAAAATCCAACTTAATAAAATAAAAAAAATAGTAGTTACGCTTGTTATTGCTGGACTTATACTTGATAAAAAGAATTTTTTTTGGGAATTTAAGGCGCCAAAGCTTAAACCTATGAATCCGGACAAAGGGATGCAAGGTGTAAGTATTTTTAATTGGTAAGTGGCAATTGATTTGGCTTCGTAACTTAAATTGGGGGCTAATAAATCAATTAATAAACTGGAATTAAAGTATATCAATATAGCTAAAACAATTAATAATATTGAAAGTTTTATGCTTACTTGAGTTAAAACAATCCCGCCATTTTTTTTGTTAAGGGGAGTTAGAACTGCAACGACTGCGTTATGTAAGGGTCCATTAATTCCTCCAATGATTATCAGCAAAAAACCGGGAATTATATAAGCATAATTAAACGCGTCGTATGTTACCCCAACTCCAAAACCAGCAGCTATAAATATTTGTCTTATACATCCAGCTAATTTACTAAGACTAGTACCAAATGAAATTGAAAAAACATTATTTTTTAAAAATGAATGCATTTGGATTTGTCTAAATTTTTCAAGAAGTTTAAGTTTCAATTATATTTGATTTTTAACTAACGACATATTTATGAATGATCGGATAATTGAATTTGATTCATTAATTGAAGGAGTTTTAATTAAGAGGTATCAAAGGTTTCTTGCAGATATAAAATTAGAGAGCGGAGAGGTAGTAACTGCTCATTGTGCTAACACAGGCCCAATGAAGGGACTTTTGAGTGTGGGGGCAAAGGTAAGAATAAGCGTTTCCCCTTCCCCAAAAAGAAAATTACCTTTTACTTGGGAACAGATATGTGTTTTAGATGCAAAAAATGAGGAGGTTTGGGTTGGTATTAATACTCTATTTGCAAATAAGTTAATCAAAAAGGTTATTGAGAAAAATTTTCTTGACGAAATAATAGGAGAGATAGAGACAATTAAATCTGAAGTTCCTTATGGAAAAGATAAAAAAAGCAGAATTGACTTTTTTTTAACCCCAAAATCTTCAAATCCTGATAAACGTAACATTTACATAGAGGTTAAAAATACGACTTGGATTAGAGAAAATGTAGCTCTATTCCCTGATACAGTAACGAAAAGAGGCCAAAAGCACCTCATAGAATTAAAGGAATTAATTCCTGAAAGTAAAAGTGTATTAGTACTTTGTATTACAAGAAAAGACGCTTGTTTTTTTGCCCCCGGAGATGAGGCAGATCCCTTATACGGCAATCTTTTTAGAGAATCTATAAGTGCAGGAATGATAACGATTCCTTGTTCCTTTGAATTTCATAAAGACCACATATCATGGAGAGGAATTAAACCTTTGAAATAAATAAAATCTTGATATTTTGAAACTTCTAAAAATCAAATTTGTTAATTTAACAAATAATTTTTTAAGGTGCAACTATAAAAATGGTATCAACAACTACTAGACACAGATAAGTTTTTTGAATAAATTTAAATTTGAAAGGAAACAGTAAAACTGTTTTTTTGCAGATCTAATTTTTTTTTATGACCACTGCTTTGCAAACGCCTCAAAGGCGCTCTAGGTCCAAACTTCAAGATGCAAGTCTTGTAAATGGACCTATGCTCCTTTTGAGGAGTATTCGAGGATTTAGTTCAAACCGCTCCATGTTGTGGCTTGCAACTGTTCCCCTAGCTTTGTTTGGTTTAGGTATTTTTAATCTTTCAGCTCACGCAGCTGATTTACCTGAGTTGAATGCAGCTTTTCTTGCTAACAATTTATGGCTTTTGATCGCTACTATTCTAGTGATCTTTATGAACGCCGGTTTCGCTATGGTTGAGGCAGGTATGTGCCGTTCTAAGAACGCTGTTAACATTCTTGCTAAAAACCTCTTTGTATTTGCTCTAGCTGTAACTTCTTATTGGTTTATCGGCTATTCATTAATGTACGGAGGAAGTGTTGCTGACGGTTGGCTTTATTTTGGCGGCTTATTTTTTGATCCAACAGTTACTGCAGATATGGTAACTGATGCTGGATTAGTCCCAACTGTTGATTTCTTGTTCCAGTCTGCTTTTGCAGGAACTGCCGCAACTATCGTTTCCGGTCTTGTTGCTGAAAGAGTTAAATTTGGAGAATTTGTTGTTTTTGCTGTTGTATTAACTGCATTTATATATCCAATTGCTGGTAGCTGGAAATGGAATGGCGGTTGGCTTGATTCTTTAGGTTTTGTTGATTTTGCTGGTTCTTCAATTGTTCACTCAGTTGGAGCATGGGCGGGTCTTGTAGGAGCTATGCTTCTTGGACCAAGAATTGGCAAATACTCTGATGGCAAACCACAGGCTATGCCAGGACATAATATGGCTATAGCTACTCTAGGTGCATTAGTCCTATGGATAGGTTGGTACGGATTTAACCCCGGTTCTCAACTTGCTATGGATCAATGGGTTCCATACGTAGCTGTAACAACTACTTTAGCAGCAGCAGCTGGAGCTATTGGTGCAACTATTGTTTCAACATTAACTTCTGGTAAGCCTGATCTTACAATGATAATTAACGGTATCCTTGCTGGTTTGGTTAGTATCACTGCTGGTTGTGGTGATATGACTCTTGCTGGAGCCTGGTTCGCAGGACTAGTAGGCGGAATTATCGTTGTATTTTCTGTCGCAGCACTTGATGCCGCTGAGATCGATGATCCTGTAGGTGCATTCTCTGTTCACGGAGTTTGTGGTGTATGGGGTACTGTAGTTATCGGTCTTTGGGGTACAGCTGTACAAGGTGATGGTGCAGGTATGGGATTGTTCAATGGTGGAGGTATTACTCTTCTTCTAATTCAAGCTCTTGGTGCCGCAGCTTATGCTATTTGGACACTAGTTACTTGCTGGATTGCCTGGTCTGTAATTGGAGGATTATTCGGTGGAATCCGAGTATCTGAAGAGGAAGAGACTCAAGGCTTAGATATAGGAGAGCACGGAATGGAAGCATATCCAGACTTTGCATCTGCTAAATAATCTAATTAAAAAACTGATTTTTAGAAACCTGACACTTATGTCAGGTTTCTTTTTTTTTACGAAAAATTATTTAAAACGTTGTAATATAAATAAATGGATACTCAAGCCTTCAGAAGATCCCTTCATCATTCTGATAGATACAATAGAAGGGGTTTCGATTCTCCAACAAAAAGAGCTCAAGCTTTAGAAGAAGCTTATCAAAGTGATTTGATAAGTTCTATTAGGGATAATGGTTTTAATTACACTAAAGGCAGACTAAATATTAAGTTGGCTAAAGCTTTTGGTTTCTGTTGGGGAGTTGAAAGAGCGGTGGCAATGGCTTATGAGACTAGAAGACATTACCCAAATGAAAATATTTGGATAACAAACGAAATAATTCATAATCCCTCGGTTAATGATCATTTAAGAAAAATGAATGTAAAATTCATTTCAGCTAAAAATGGAATTAAAGATTTTTCTTTAGTTTCAAATGGGGACGTCGTTATACTTCCTGCTTTCGGAGCTACTGTTCAAGAAATGAAACTCTTGCATGAGAAAGGTTGCCATATCATTGATACAACTTGTCCATGGGTTTCCAAGGTTTGGCATACAGTTGAAAAACATAAAAAACATGTTTTCACATCTATTATTCATGGAAAATTTAAGCATGAAGAGACCCTCGCTACAAGTTCATTCGCAGGTAAATATTTAGTTTTGCTTGATCTTGAGGAAGCAAACTACGTATCTGAATATATTTTGGGGAGAGGTAATAGAAATGAGTTTATGAACAAATTTGCTAAAGCTTGTTCTAATGGATTTGATCCAGATAAAGATTTAGATAGAGTTGGAGTTGCAAATCAGACAACCATGCTGAAGAGCGAGACTGAGGAAATCGGAAAGGTTTTTGAAAAGACTATGTTAAAAAAATTTGGGCCAGAAAATTTAAATAGTCACTTTTTAGCTTTTAATACTATTTGTGATGCGACTGAAGAAAGACAAGATGCAATGTTCTCTTTGGTTGATGAGGAACTTGATATCCTAGTGGTTATTGGAGGTTTCAATTCTTCCAATACTACTCACCTACAAGAAATAGCAATTACTAAAAATATTTCCTCTTTTCACATTGATACGCCAGAGAGGATATCAGTTAAAGAAAACTCAATATTTCATAAACCACTAGGTTCAGAATTAGAACTTAAAAATAATTTTCTACCTAGTGGAAAAATAAATGTTGGTATTACCTCAGGTGCATCCACTCCTGATAAGGTCGTTGCAGATGTTATTGAAAAGTTAATTGATATTGCTTCCTAAAGTTTTTGTTCATTTATAAATTTGCTTAGTTTTTTTAATTTATTAGTCAGATAATTCCTAAAGATCTACTTTATTAACTAGAATAATGAAAAATTAACGAAGTATGGAAGACAAAGCACAAACTAATCAGGTTCAAACTGCAAGTATGAATAGAACTAAAGCGCCCCAAAAAGTTGAAGTTGTAGTTGCTAATTCATCTTCTGGATCGGAAGTAAATATCCTCGGAGAACTATCGATTTTTGTTTTAAGAATAGGTTTTTGTGCTTTGATGATTCATCATGGCCTAGAAAAACTTCAGGATCCGCAGGGTTTTGCTGAGTTTGTAGTTGGTAAGTACTTCCCATTTTTGCCAGGTGATCCTGTCATTTGGACTTTTGGAGCAGCAATTACTCAATTAGTATGTCCAGTAGGATTGGCTTTAGGAATTTTTGCGAGGCTTTCTTCTCTTGGTCTTTTCTCCACCATGGCATTTGCTGTTTATTTTCATCTCCTTGATACCGGACTAGAAGGTTTTCCTCTCGCAGTGGTTGAAGGTCATAATTATGCTTTCGAATTGTCTTTCATATATGGGGCTATTTCTCTTTACTTTCTATGTGCAGGTCCAGGCAGGCTATCTTTATTCAGAAAAACAAACAAGATTACATATTATCCAAAATCGACATAATTTAATGTAAAAAATGTCTAATTTGAGTAAATACCATAGAGATTCCTTTCGAATTACACATATCAATACTTTCTTGGTCTCTTAGACTACCTCCAGGTTGAATAATAGCTTTTATTCCATAGTTATTTGCTAGTTCTACTGTATCTGCAAATGGAAAAAAGCCATCGCTGGCCATCACAGCATCAGAACATGACTTTCCAGCTGCTTTTAATGCAATTTTTGCTGCTCCAACTCTATTCATTTGTCCAGCTCCAATGCCAATGGTTTTTTGGTCTTTTGCAATAACAATGGCATTAGATTTCACGTGTTTACATATCTTCCATGCAAAATTTAGATCCAAGTTGAATTGATCACTCGGCTTTTTATTAGTTAATGAAATCCAATTTTCAGTTTTTTCTTCACTATCATCAGTATCTTGAATTAGTAATCCTCCCATTATTGATTTAGTAGAAGTTTGATTCTTTTTTGGAAGTTGATCTTTTGAAAACTTCAAAATTCTTAAATTCTTTTTAACTTTTAAAATTTCTAAAGCTTCCTCATCAAAAGATGGGGCGACGACACATTCCAAGAAAATATCTTTGAGGTGAATTGCGGTTTCACTATCAACATTTGAATTAAAAGCTACTATGCCTCCAAATGCACTAACTGAGTCACATTCCAAAGCATTCAAAAATGCTTGAGAAGCTGAATTACTCATAGAGGCACCACAAGGATTATTGTGTTTTAGGATAACAGAAGCAATTTTGTTTGTTGTCAGTTCATCTTTGTCTTCATAGCCAAATTCTAAAACTGTTGAAAGTGCCGACTCTAGATCCAATAGATTGTTATAACTTAAATCTTTACCTTGTAATTGTTCTGCTGAGTTCCATCCAATGTTACTTAAACCGTACCAACAAGCTTTTTGATGTGGATTCTCCCCATATCTCAAGGTTTTGATTAGTGGATAAGATTCAATATATTTGGAAGATTGTAAATCTCCTTCTTTTTTTATCCAATTAGATATTGCTGTGTCATAGTCTGCTGTATGTTGAAAAGCTTCAAGGGCTAATTTTGCTTTATATGATTCCTTTAATTCACCTTTTTTTCGTTCTTCAAGAAAATTTTGATACTGCCTAGGATCCACTAAAACGGAAACATCTTTATGATTTTTAGCTGCAGAACGAATCATTGATGGCCCTCCGATATCGATATTTTCAATAGCATCCTCCCAACTTGCTCCCCCATCTACAGTTTTTTTAAAAGGATATAAATTGACAACTACTAAGTCAATTAACTCAAGATTGTTAGCTTCTATATCTTTTTTATGTTCCTCGTCAGTTCTTTTAGCTAATATTCCTCCGTGTATTTTTGGATGTAAAGTTTTAACTCTTCCTCCAAGAATTTCTGGAGAATTAGTAAAATCTGCAACTTTAATAACTGGAATTTTTGCCTCTATAAGATGTTTGGCAGTTCCTCCACTTGATAGAATTTTATAATTAAATTTCTCTACCAATTCTTTACAAAATGGGATTATATTTTTTTTATCAGAGACACTTACTAAAGCTAATGGTGACATTATGGGAAAGTTTACTTACTTAAGAATATAAACATGAAATATGCTATCAATCATGAATTTGTCTCGATTAGCTCTCAAACTGCAACTCATAGAATTATTTTGATGCATGGTTGGGGAGCTGATTCAAATGAACTTTTAGCATTTGGAAAGGAGATGAATGAAAAAATAAATCTCGATTTTGAGGTAATTTCTTTGAGGGCTCCTGGATTACATCCAAGTGGTCAGGGAAGACAGTGGTATGGACTATACCCGCATGATTGGAATGGAGCTGAAGTTGAAGTAAATAAACTTTTAGTTACATTAAAAAAATTTGATACTGATCAGATCCCACTAAGAAAAACAATTTTGTTGGGGTTCTCTCAGGGGGCGGCAATGGCAATTGATGCAGGACTTAAATTAAATTTTGGATTAATCGTTGCTTGTAGTGGTTATCCTCATCCCAGGTGGCAACCGGGAGAAAAATGCCCGCCATTGATTATTAGTCATGGTTTGTTTGATGAAGTTGTGCCTATAGATGCTTCTAGGACTATTTATGAAAAGGTAAAGAGTAAGTCTTCTAAATATTGTGAATTATTAGAATTCGATGGATTTCATCAAATTGATTCAAATTTAATTAATCTTATAAGTTCAAATATAAGTAATTTTTTTTAAACAAAAGCATATTCGTATTCTTCAATTTCTTCCCAATCATCTGCAGTTAGTTCTAGACCCTCAAATATTTTTTCTTCACCAATTCCTTCAACTACAACTTTTAGTGACGGAAATAGAAAATGATTTTCTTCAGCATATTGGGCGCTAAATAAACCTTTTTCACCCCAAAAAAATCTATCGGTGGTATGTTCATTTCTTCTGACATTAAAAACTGAAGGCGCAGAGAGACTATTTTCAGCTATGAATCTTCTTGCTGCTGTAACTGGTTTATGTTTCCCAGTTTCGATATGATAAATAGGTACATGTGCCATTACTCTTTGGCCAGCCAATCTTCTTCTGCTGATTCTTTTTCTTTTTTTTGACATTGATTGGTACTCCTGAAATTATTAATGAGATTAGTCTTATTTATTTTTACTAATCTTATATATGTGATTTTAAATTCACTTCAAATTACATAGAGGACCCATCAACCCCTGATGTAGCTTAAAATATGATTAAATATTCATATTTAAGGCTGGCTAAAGTCAGACCTCTTTATATATCTTAATACTTTTTTCATATTTTACAAGCCCTTTTTCAAGTTTTTTTTAAAAAAAATTCTCAAAATTACATTAATTATGAATCTTTCAAAAAAATTTGAAGAGTTAATTATTAAACAGCTAGAGAGTTTTGGTTGCTCAATGGGCGTGACTAATTTAGTTATGTATATTGCTTCAGCTAAGCAAGGAACTAAAGCATCTTTTGAAATGATTGGTCAATGGCCACAAATTGATAGGCTACTCACATCAATAGAGGACGATCCTTCACTAAAAGTTTCATCGCCTAATAGAAGATGGTACCCGCTTCAAGAAGACGATATTCTACTTGGTGTCCTTAGGGTAGAAATTGATTTGAAAGGGGGGAATTGGCCAGTATCTCTTGATTCTAGATTAAAAGCACTTTCAATATCTTTAGCTAAATGCGTCTCTATCGAATTAGAACGTCAAAATAAAAATGAAGAAATAAATTATTTAAAAAATCAGGTTAATGTCATAATCCATCAATTAAGGAATCCATTGGCTGCTATTAGGACATATGCAAAATTATTAATAAAAAGACTTGGTAAGGATGATGACTCTATTGAAATAGTCGAACGCATGATAATAGAGCAAAAACAAATTAATCAATATATGGATTCTTTTGCTCAATTAAATTCACCTATTCAACTTCCCCTAGAAATTGGAGAGGAAAGGTTATTATTACCACCAAATTTAGATAATAATAAGGTAATAACTGTTCAGAGTTTATTGAGGCCAATATTAGAAAGGGGTAAAGCCAATGCGGATTTAGAGAATAGAGATTGGACTGAACCTTCTCTTTGGCCAGATTGGACTTTATCGCCATTAAAGGCAAAATATGCTGTAATCGCCGAAATTGTGGCCAATTTATTAGAAAATGCGTTTAAATATGCCCAAAAAGATGCTGAAATTGGACTCGAAATTACTAGTAATGGACTTTGGATATTTGATGGTGGTAAAAAAATAAACAATAATGAAAACGAGAAAATTTTTGAAAAAGGTTTTAGAGGATCTGCCGCTAATAAGAAGGACGGCACTGGTGTGGGACTTTTTTTGGCGAGGAAATTAGCAAAACAAATTGGAGGAGAATTGAGATTGCTGGAAAATAACTCGATTGATAATACTGAGAAATTAAAAAATCTTAAGAAAAAAAATATTTTTTATTTAAAACTTCCTATAAAAGAATTGCATGCATAAACAACATTGCAGTTTCAACTAGTACAACACTTGCACCGCAGGCATCTCCATTGAAGCCTCCAATTTTATTCCCAAGTATGTTTGGGATAGAATAGCTTAGAAAAATACCAATCAAAATAAGAATTAAAAATTTAATTAATATTGCTTGGGATGTAATTGAAACAAATTGGTATGCAATGAAAATTAAAAGAAAAATTATGGAGATCAAAGATTCTTTTTTAAATCCATTCCAAAACTTTTTGTGGCTAATAGATTTTTTCTTATAACTCATATATTTAAACTTTTCTATAAAAAATAAATTTGAAAATCTTCCCCAAAATAAACATATAGGTAAAACAAAAATTACTAGGTTTTGAATTTTCAGTATGCAAGCAATTTGAATTAGAGTTATAAAAACTAAAGCTTGAACGCCAAAGGAACCAACTTTACTGTCTTTCATGGCTTTTAAACGTTTCTTTTTACCTGCAAAAATACCATCGAAAGTATCCATTAAACCATCTAGGTGTAGACCTCCAGTAATTAAATATCCTGAAGCTAAACAAATTAATGCAGATGCATAAATTGACCAAGAATTAGTTTTTAAAAAAAGAAAAATATAACTCTGTATTATTCCAATAAAAAATCCTAAAGGCGGCGCAAATTGGGCAATATTTTTAAACTCAGGATTAATTAAGGGTATCTTTGGAAATGTCGTATAGAAAATCCAAGAGCCTGCAAAATTTTTTATTAAATATTTTTTGATGAGATAAAAATTGATTCAATATTAAATAATAGGTTAGATTAATGAAAAAGGATCAAAAAAATTTATAAATTATCGTGTTTGAATTTGAAATTACATCGAATTGCAGTAATACAGGGGCAAGAACTGGTATATTTCATACACCAAATGGTCAAGTAAACACACCAAAATTTATGCCTGTGGGTACTTTGGCAACTGTTAAAGGAATTTCATCAGAGCAGTTAATCTCTACAGGATCAGAAATGATTCTCTCAAATACCTTTCATCTTCATTTACAACCTGGAGAAAAATTAGTTAAAGAATCCGGCGGAATACATAAGTTTATGAATTGGCCTAAGCCTATTCTTACTGATTCAGGAGGATATCAAGTTTTTAGTTTGGCTAAATTAAACAATATTTCTGATAAAGGTGTGGAATTTAAAAATCCAAGAGATGGTAGTCATGTTTTTTTATCACCTGAAAAAGTAATACAGATTCAAATGGATCTTGGATCGGATGTTGCGATGGCTTTTGATCATTGTCCTCCGCATACAGCTAACGAAAATGATATTGAGGACTCTTTACAAAGAACTCATTCATGGTTGCAAAAATGTGTTAAGACTCATCAGAAATCCAATCAAGCATTATTCGGTATAGTTCAAGGGGGTAAGTATCCTAGATTGAGAGAATATAGCGCAAAATATACAAGTGCTTTTGATCTACCTGGAATAGCAGTGGGAGGTGTCAGTGTTGGCGAGGCAGTCGAAGAAATACATAGTGTAATTAAGTACGTCCCAAAATACTTACCAATAAATAAACCAAGATATTTGATGGGAATTGGCTCTTTAAGAGAAATTTCTTTAGCTGTTGCTAATGGATTCGATATATTTGACTGTGTTTTGCCTACAAGACTAGGAAGACATGGGACTGCATTTTTTAATGATGAACGATTGAATTTGCGAAATGCTCGATTTAAAAATGACTTTTCTCCAATTGATAAAACTTGTAAATGCGAGACATGTAAATCCTATTCTCGAGCATATTTGCATCATCTAATCAGAAACGATGAAATATTAGGCCTAACCCTCATAAGTTTGCATAATATTGCTCACTTAATAAGATTTACCAATGCAATTTCTACTGCAATTAGAGATAATTGTTTTACAAATGATTTCGCTCCTTGGAAAACATCCTCTATTGCTCACTATACGTGGTAACGTCTTATCATAATTAATTAAATTATCAAAAAAGGTGCTCATTCTATTTAATACATTCGCTGAATTGCCCGAGGCTTACAAGGCCTTTGCTCCAACAGTTGATGTTCTTCCACTTATTCCTTTATTTTTCTTTTTATTGGTATTTGTTTGGCAAGCTGCAGTTGGATTTAAATAAAATTTTTTTAGTTTAGATGGTTTGTATTAGAAGGGATTTTCAAGTAAAATCGCATCTCCAGAATTATCTACAGCACTCTCTATAAAATCAGCAATTTTTAATGCTCTTGAGGCTTGCTCACCATCTACCTCAGGTATTTCTTTGCCCTGAACGCATTTAAGAAAATGCTCCAGTTCTGCATAAAGAGGTTCAATGGAGGTTGTGCTCACTTCTTCGACATATCCATCATTTCTATAAACTAATTCTCCATGCTCTGCTGTGTATGATTCATGAGACTTTCGATGGATTTGTAAAGAGTGATTTAAGAAATCAGTTTCTACTAGTCCATTTTGGCAGTGAGCACTTAAATTTCTAATTTTTTTGTGACTCATTTTGCTTGCAGTTAGGCTTGCAATAACATTATTTTTAAAAACTAAAGTAGCATTGACATAATCTATTAATCCTTCGCTATTTCTTCCTCCAACTGCGGCTAATTTTTGTATTTTTGAGTTTACAAGCTCCAAAATAAGATCAATGTCATGAATCATTAAATCCATTACTACAGATACATCATTTGCTCTGTCTGCATGAGGACTGTGCCTCCTTGCTTCTAAAACAACAATTTCTTCATTATTTACTATTTTATTTAATTCTCTAAAAGCAGGATTAAATCTTTCAATATGCCCAACTTGTAATAGACAGTTACTTGTATTAGCGGCCTCTATTAAAGATTTTGCTTCCAACTCGTTAGCTGCAATTGGTTTTTCAATGAGAACGTTAGCACCTCCCTTGAGACAATCTAGTCCTACTTTGTGATGAAGAAGTGTTGGGACAGCAATACAGATAGCATCAACTTTTGGAATTAAGTCCTTATAATTTTTGAACCATTCACATTGAAATTGGTCAATAGCTAATTTGCCTCTCTCTTCATTTGGATCTGCGACTCCAATGAGATTTGCATCTTTGAGTAAACTTAGTACTCGAGCATGATGCCAGCCCATATTTCCTATACCTATGACTCCAACCTTTACGGGCGATGAGGTTGGTTGCATAATTTCAAATCCATATATTTATTATCATTATCCTCTATGGGGAGTCACATTTAGCTTTTGGGAAAAATTATTTTAACACGATCAATTTTTGGACCTGACATAGAAATAACTTCAAATTTAATGTTATTAAAATCTAAAACGTCGCCAATTTTTGGAACCATTTGAAATTTTTCTAACATAAATCCAGCAAGAGTATGATAATCAGTACCTTCTGGAATAGAACATCCTAACTTTTTATTGATTTCAATAATTTCTGATTTTCCAGCTATTGACCATTTTTTAGAGAAATTATCTAACATTCTCATGTCTGAATAAATTCTATTATTGAGCATTTCCTCTCCAACTATTTCGCCATTTAGATCAGCTGCAGTTATAAGTCCCTCTGTTCCACCGTGTTCATCAACTACTAGTAAGAATGGATTGTAGTCTCTTACTATTGGAAATATTTCTGCTAGTGAACATGTTTCTATTATTTTTGTTACTGGTAAAAGGAATGGCTCTAATAATGTATCGGCTTCCATTTCACCTTTTGATATTGGCTTAGCTAGATAACGCAAATCTAATACACCTAATACATCATCTAAAGACTCACCAATCACAAAGAAGCGAGCATGTCGAGTTTTATCTACTTGTTTCATAAGTTCTGAAAAGGTTATATTTTTTGGCAAAGTTACCATCTCAGATCTTGGAATCATAACTTCTTTAACCTGTGTATCTTTCAGAGCAAAAACTCCTTCAAGAATATTCTTCTCATCTGGTTTTAAACCTGTTACATTATCTGTTTCTATAAGAGTTTCTAATTCTCCTGCCGATAAACCAGAGTTTAAAGAATCCCATTTGTTATTTAAATTGAACAGGCCTAAACAGGCGCTAGCAAAGAATTCTATTGTTTTCACTATAGGATTCATAGCTTTTCTTACGGCATCGAATATTGTGGTTAACCTTAATGCAGCAGATTCTGGATTGTTAATTACTAAGGCTTTAGGTATTAGTCCAGAAACAAGAGTAACAACTAAAACAACAAATAAAAATAATATAAGATCATAAAATCTATTTGATAAAATATTTCTTTTCCAATAATCATTAGCCAGGTTATTGCTGAGCCATCCAATTGCAATTAATGAAATAGTTACTCCAAATTGAGAAGCAATTAATGAAGATCTAAAGCGTTTTTGAATTTTTAAAATTGAAAATGCTCCTTTCTTTTTTTCTTCTATTAACCTTAAAACTTTACTTGGCCTTATTAATAAAACAGAGAGTTCACTCGCTGCAAAAAAAGCTGGTAATATTAAAAGAAATAAAAGTAGAGTTATTTTCATTCAATGACAAATGAATAATGGGGGTGGTGAGGATCGAACTCGCCTTAGCCAAATTATGAGTTTGGTGCATTCACCAGATTGCTACACCCCCAAGGGAATTTATGTAATTTTAATTACATTGGATTTCAATATACAATATAGAAATAATATTTCAAAAAACACCTCATTAGGAAGTTTTTGTGAGATTTCTTTTTTTTCTTCTAATCTTTGAATATAAATTTAACTTTTACTAATGGGCAAATTTTCGGATAAGTATGATTTAAATAAAGCAAAATTGTTAAAACAGTTAATTGAAAAATCTTACAAGAAAGGAAACTTCACTTTATCTTCAGGAAAAAAAAGCAGTCATTACTTGAACTGTAAACCAGTATCATTAAATGGCGAAGGCTTAAACTTAATAAGTGATTTATTTTTAGAGTTAAAGGACTCAAGGTCAAAAGCTGTAGCAGGATTGACATTAGGTGCAGACCCTATTGTAAGTGGATTAATTGTCAAAGCAGCTTTGCATGGGCTAGACCTTGATGGTTTAATAATTCGGAAAGAAATCAAACAATACGGTACTAAAGCTGGAATAGAAGGCCCTACATTAGAAGAAGGAACTTTGGTAACTGTCTTAGAGGATGTCGTTACAACTGCTGGTTCAGTGATAAAAGCTATAAAAAAATTACGCGAAAATAATTATGTTGTTCAGGAAGTTTTGTCTATAGTTGATAGGCAAGAAGGGGGATTAGAAGCACTTGAAGATGAAAATGTTAAATTAAAGAGTCTTTTTACAATAAAAGACTTTTTATAATTATTTAAAAATGCAAGATATAAAAAAAAAGTTTTGGCTTGAAAAATTTGATTGTTTTTCTGTTACTGGAAAAGATGCCAGAAAATTTTTGAATGGAATAACAACTGGTAATATTCTTAATTCAGAAAATAAAGTTATCAAAACTTGTTGGTTAACTCCAAATGGAGTTCTAAGGTCATTAATTGAAATTATTTTTTTAGAAAGAAACTTAGAAGTAATTATCTTGGCGGGTAACACTAATGAAATAATTGATTACTTTAATCAAATTATTTTTCCAGCTGACGATGTACTTCTAAGTGAACCTTTCTTGATAAATAGAATTCAGGAAATTGATGAATATAGTTCATGGAGAAATTACCAGCCTATTTTCTCCAAAATTGAAGATAATGAATTTGAAATATATAAAAATAAACTAAATCTACTAAATTCTAATGATTTAAAATTTTGGAAGATTAATCAGGCAATACCCTCATTAAAAATGGAAATAAACGGAAAAAATAATCCTCTTGAGCTTGGATTACAAGATCTTATAGATTTTAATAAAGGTTGTTATTTAGGACAAGAAACAATGTCAAAAATAAAAAATGTTTCTTCTTTAAAACAGGAAATAAGAATTTGGAAATCATTTGAATCTAATTTGAATTTAGACGTTGAAGATAAAAATTTATACATAAATTCTACTAAGGATATTTCTGTAGGCAAAATCACTAGTTTTTTTATATCAGATTCTCAAATAGAAGGTTTAGCAATGATAAAAAGAAACTATTTGGAGGAAGGAAAATATTTTTTTTCAGCAATTTTTGGAAAAATTATTATTAATAAATCTGTAGGATCAATTTTTCTTTAATTGATTTTTGATTAAGTATTCTGCAATTTCTAGAGTAGCTAAACAATCATCTTTGTTATATTGGATAATTTTTTTTAAAAATATTTCGTTTTCTGTAATTTGATATTGAATCCACCAATAAAGGGCTTTCGAGCCACTTACATTTTTCTGCATCCATTCAAATCCAAGCCAATTAGAAACAGTTTTTAAGCCATAGTTTTTTAGTGGTAATATCCAAGACTTTCGTACTAAGGTATGTAAGTCTATAAATCTTGAGGTAAGTGAATCAATTTCTTCAAAACTAAAATTTAGGTTTTTAGCAATATTAATTATTGCTATCTTTTCAGTTTCTCCGTAATGTAAAACTGGCCATTCCTTGTGTGAAAAAAGTATTTCAATAATTTTCCTGTAAGATTCTCCTTTATTTTTTTTGAGATTTAAAATTGGTTTATAAATAAGATCTTCTTTGTTTGTAAACAAATTATTTATTTTTAAAAAACCATATAAAAAGTCATGCTTCTCATCTGGATTTGACTCAATATCAAATATATAAAATCCCGAACATGTTTTTTCTAGTAGATCGTCAGTATCATTTTTATTGGAAATGCGATATGGTTCCCCAGAAATATAAGCTTGTGCCTGCTTTACAAATATGGAGGCTTTTTCATACTTTTGATCGTTGAATTTAGATAATTTCTCTCCAAGTTGTTTTTCGCTATACGAAGCTAATGTTTGGGTATCAGATATTCCATTTGTTATGAGTAATGAGGCCGTTTTGGATCCTATCCCATCTATATCTGTTAGATATCCATTTTCTTTTGCTTCTTTGTCACAAAATTTTTGCCATGAACAAATAGTACATTTTTTTCTATCTTGAGTTATTTCTGGTATAGATCCCTCCAAGCATTCATTCAAACTTAATAAAACATTCAAAACTTTTTTTCTTAATTTTTTATTTAAATAAATTTCTTCAACATTAACTTTTTTATCAAAACTTGAAATTACTAATCCTTTTTCAATTTTAGATTCTTGAAAAGTTTCCAATAAAATAGAACTAAAAGCTAAGTCGAATAAATGTTCTTTAGTGGTTTTGTGGCCTAACTTATAAACAGCAGGTAAATATTTATATTGTCCCCATTTACTTTTACCTTTAGTCTTTACAAGTAATTGTGGACGTATCTCTGCGTTAATATTTTGGAAAAGATCCCCTTTGATTTTTAATCCAATTACCCCTTGATAACCATTTTTGCATGCTTTTAATCCTGTATATATTTCACTATTACAAAATTCAGAGAAAATTTGAAACTGATTAATTTTATCTATAGCTTTATGAGGGGACCACACTCCATAAGATTTTTTACCCTTAAAATCTAGCCATGCTTTTCTTTTGCATCTTATAAAACTTTTTAAATGAAGAGAATTCAAATTATTTTTTAAGGGCGGTTTTAAAATTTACTCATTTAAATTAGTATAGATAATTAGAAGTAATCAAGGAACTTTTAAATTTGACAGCTCATAAATTAGACAAGATAAAATTTGGAACTGATGGGTGGAGAGGAATTATTGGATTTGATTTTAATTTATCCAATCTTTCAAGAGTTGTTGTTGCTGCATGCCAGGAGTTGCATTATCAATACTATAAAAAAGTTAATTCAAAGAAAATTATTATTGGATATGATCGCAGATTTATGGCCTGTGAATTTGCCAAGCAAATAGTGCCTTTTGTAAGAGGATGTGGTTTCGAACCGATCTTATCTAATAGCTTTGTTACAACACCCTCTTGTAGTTTCTATGCCAAAGAAATCGGTTGTCTTGGAGCGTTAGTAATTACAGCAAGTCATAATCCATATAATTGGCTAGGTCTGAAAATAAAGAGCTTTAATGGATGCTCTGTTGACGAATCTTTTTCAAGTCAAATTGAAAAAAGATTAATGCTTGGAAATTCATTTGAAAAAATAGATGGTGTTAATCAATTGGTAGATATTAAGAAATTTCATTTAGATAGAATTAAATCCCTTTTTGATATTGACTTTATTTCCAATAGATTGAAAAAAATGAAATTGAGAATTTTTGTGGATTCTATGCATGGTTCAGCTGCAAATTGTATGACTGAGATTTTTGCTTCTAATAATTTAGAAGTTATTTCAGAAATCAGGAAAGATGCTGATCCTTTTTTTGGAGGAAAACCTCCTGAACCTCTTTTAAATTATGTAGATGATCTAAATCAAGTACTAATGAAAAATTCAACAGATGAAGTGAAAACCCTAGGAATTATATTTGATGGTGATGGTGACAGAATTGCAGCAATTGATGAAAAAGGAAGATACTCTAGTACTCAAGATTTACTCCCATACTTTATTAGCTATTTGGGCGAAATTAAAAATAATTCTTATCCAGTTTTAAAGACTGTTAGTGGTTCAGATATTATTAAAAATATATCAGAGAGTCAAAATAGAGATGTTTTTGAACTTCCAGTTGGCTTTAAATATATTGCTGAAAAAATGATAAAAGAGAAAATATTTATTGGAGGAGAGGAATCTGGAGGAGTTGGTTTTGGTGACTTTATGCCTGAAAGAGATGCTCTATATGCAGCGATGGTTTTATTAAATGGAATTGCTGAAAAATCTCAATATTTATATAAAACCTTAGATGAAATTCAAAAAGATTTTGGGCCAAGTTTTTATAAAAGAATTGATATTAAATTTCCAAATCAGTCTGAAAAAAATTACGTAAAAGAATTTATAATAGATAATATTCCTGAGAATATTAATAATCACAAGTTAAAAAGTATCTCAAAAATTGATGGAATAAAGTTGAGAATTGATAAAAATTTTTGGCTTCTTTTTAGGTTTTCAGGAACGGAACCTCTTTTAAGATTATATTGTGAAGCACCAAAAGAATCTTATTTAGAAGAGTTATTAGAGTGGGGTCAAGTATTTATAAATTTGGCAGGAAAATAAGGATGAAAAATTTATATTTAGCGAGTAAGAATAAAGGTAAAATTGAAGAATATAAGAAATTGCTTGCTGGAGTTAATTGTAAATTATTACTCCAGCCAGAATCATTAGAAGTTGAAGAGGATGGAATTACATTTAGAGATAATGCAATTAAAAAAGCGAGTGAAGTTTCTAGAAAAACAAATAATATCTCAATAGCAGATGATTCAGGAATTTGTATTGAAGCACTAGATGGTAAGCCTGGCATTTACTCCTCTAGATATGCAGAAAATGATCAAAAGAGAATTGAACGAGTTTTAAAAGAACTTGATGGAGTTCAAAATAGAAGTGCTTTCTTTATTGCGAATATTTGTGTTTGTTCCCCAAATGGTGAAGTGATTATTGAATCTGAGGCCAAATGTCATGGCAATATTATTTTTAACCCGAGAGGAAAAGGTGGTTTTGGTTATGACCCAATTTTTGAGGAGAGTTCTACCAGATTAACTTTCGCAGAAATGAATAATGATATTAAAGACTCTTGTAGTCATAGAGGTAAAGCATTAAAAAAAATTATTCCAGATTTAATTGAAATTTTTTCTTAAATTCAATTAACCCAAGATCCATGAAGGCCATGAGGAATTGAAATGGGTAATTCATAAACAGCTAATTCTTTTAAGTCTTTTGCATCTAGTATCACTAAATCGCTTCCTCTTCTTTCTCCGTTCCATAGAAGTATAAATAAAAATCCCTCATCTTCTTTTGAAGAGTTTTCTGATGGAACCATAATTGGTTCACTTACGAACCCACTTGGACCTGCTGACCAAGAAATCTCTACCTTAGAAGTTAAATTTATTTTTTTTATTGCTTGAAGTGGAGCGTTCCCCAGCTTTTGAGATGTGCTTGCCATCCAACTAAAATTTGCTTTTAATCCTAAGTTTTTAGGATTAACAACAGCAAATTCACAACATTGTTCACTTAAAGTTTCAAGTTCACTAGTTTTTTTCTTGAGATCGATAATTGATCTTTTCAGTTTTCCTTCTGGATATTTATCAAAGTCAATATCCCTAAAATTTTCGTCTGGACCAACTGATGGGAAATCATCATAAAAAATACTATCTAATACGATTTTGGAATCTTTTTCAAATGCATTTACATGATGAAAAACGAATCCTTCTGGAGCATCTATTGTTAACGGTGGCTGACCTCTAAATAATCCACTTTCTCTGGGGATGATAAAAAACTTTGCCTTTTTATTTGGGTTTGACTTTAGACATTGTGCTGCTCCTCTTTGACCCATTAAAAATGGAAGAGGATTGAAATCAATAGCATTCTGTAAGAATATTGCCCAATTAGTTGTAATTGCGAAATCATGAAGGAATGCAAAGCCATTCAAGGTATCTTTTCTGTCGAATATAAGCTCTCCAGAATTTGTACCAGCATTATTAAATTCCATTAATCTAATGGTACTTTTTGGCCCAGTTTGCACTCCAAAAGTGACTAAAAGTTCTGGAGATGCATTTGAGTTTAGGTCTTTTTTGGGATGGGCACTGAATGCTTCATTAGGCTTGAGTACACCTTTTAATGTTGTTAAACCAATAGTGTCAAGACTATCAGGATCCATCGCATGTGGACCGGCTGCTTCCCATAATGCGAGAATTTCATCTCCTAATTTAACGACATGAGTATTAGCGATATTCTTGAATTTTAGATCTAATGCATTATTTAAAATTCCTCCATTTTTTTGCGTCCCAAAAACACCTCTGTAAATAAATTTATTAATTTTTTCTTCTTCCAAATAGCCTTTAGTTTTAACAAATCTATTTGTTAAGAATGGCTGTCCATTTTCGAATTTTATGGATGTTATCATTCCATCACCATCAAATGGATGATGAACCCATTGTCCACCTCTCTCTAATATCCCTGGTCCATTTTTTAATAATGTTCCATTTAAATTTTTAATATTATTACCTGTGCTAATTTTTAGAGGCTCCTTGGTTAGCTCCTTTTCTACATTTTGATACGCACTTGACCAATCTTCTTTATTAAAACTTTTAGATTTATTAAGTTTTTTATCTTGTAGATTAGTCACAACAAAATAGTTACTTTATCTATATTCGCCAAAAATCAACTGAATTGTGGCTGATTCGAAAAAATTCCTATTTTATTGATTTTCTAGCATTCCTTTACTGCTTGGAATTGAATCAGATCTTCTTAGATCTATTTCGGTAGCCATTCTCATTGCGCGTGAAAAAGCTTTAAAGCAAGCCTCAACTATATGATGTGAATTGCCACCTCTTATTTGATTAATATGAAGAGTAATACCACTGTTATTTACAAAGGCAATAAAAAACTCTTTTACTAGTTCAGTATCATAATTGCCAATTCTAGGCGCTTTTAATTGAAGATCATAAGATAAATGTGGTCTGCCGGAACAGTCTAAAGTCACTTGAACTAATGCTTCATCTAATGGGGCAAAGAAATGTCCAAATCTACTTATTCCTTTTCTTTCTCCCAAGGCTTTTGAAAATGCTTTGCCTAACGCGATTCCTACATCTTCATTTGTATGATGATCATCAATATGGGTATCTCCAATTGCTTTTATTTTTAAATCGAATAAACCATGACTGGATATTTGATGAAGCATATGATCTAAGAATGGTATCCCGGTTTCAATCTGGGAAATCCCATTCCCATCTAAATTTATAAATACAGAAATATCTGTTTCATTTGTTTTTCTTTTTATTTCAGATTGTCTTAGAGATGACATTTTTATGCAAAAAATTTAGTTTACATTCCATTAATGCAGTAACCCGCATCAACATAAATTGTTTGGCCTGAAATGCCGCTAGAGAGATCACTTAATAAAAAAGCAGCAGTATTACCTACTTCCGTTTGAGTGACTGTTCTGCGTAAAGGAGCCTTTTCTTCAACATTGTGAATCATATCTAAAATGCCACCTATAGCAGAACTAGCAAGTGTTCTTATAGGTCCAGCACTTATTGCATTAACTCTGACTTGTTTTTCGGGCCCAAGTTCTGCAGAAAGATATCTTACTGAAGCTTCTAAAGCAGCTTTTGCAACTCCCATCACGTTGTAGTTAGGAATTGCCCTCTCTGATCCTAAATAAGTTAAAGAGATAACGCCAGCACCTTCACTAAAAAGTGGTTTTGCTGCTTTACATAAAGGTGCTAATGAATACGCACTTATATTAAGAGCCCTATCAAAACCGTCAGAAGTGGTAGCACTATAATCTCCAATCAATTCGTCGCGTCCTGCAAATGCTAGGCAGTGAACTAATCCGTCAATTTGCCCCCAATTGTTTTTAATATTTTTAAAGATTTCTTCAATTTGAGCTGGATTTTGAACATCAAGAGGCAAAAATAATGATGGGCTTAACGGTTCAGTTAGTTCTCTAACTTTAGATTCGAATCTTCCCTTATCATCAGGCAAATATGTGATTCCAAGTTCTGCGCCAGCTTTTGACAGTTGTTGAGCAATACCCCATGCTATTGAACGATTATTGGCAATTCCTGTAACAAGAATTTTTTTACCAGTTAGATTTAGAAGCATTTTGTTTATTATTTCTATTATTCTCCTATATAAAAGTACCTATCTTTACGGATTACTGCAAAATATACAATAATTTTCAAATATTAAAGAATTTTTAAATTGAACATGGTCAGAACAAATTCTATGGTTTTGGAATTAGGTTTTCAATTACCTAATTTCCAAATGTTAAATGCTAATTCTTCAAAAAATGAATATTTTAATTCTCATAATCTAGATAATCGGCATTTACTTTTAATGTTTATTTGTGCCCATTGCCCATTTGTTAAATATATTGAGAATCAAATTTTCACCTTAAGTAAAGAAATTGAAAATACAGTTCAAACAGTTGCAATCTCTAGTAATGATATTGTCACTCATCCTTCAGATTCTCCTAAAAATTTGAGATTACAATCACAATCACAGGGATGGAGTTTTCCTTATCTATATGATGAAAATCAAAATTTTGCTAAGGAATTAAAAGCGGCTTGCACCCCAGATTTTTATCTTTTTTCAAATGAAGGGGATGGTGATTTTTTATTGTTTTATCATGGCCAATTAGACGATAGTAGACCAGGTAATAATATCCCTCTGTCTGGAAAAGATTTGCGCTCTGCTGTAAAAGATTTGAATCAAGATAATTCTTATCCTTCAAATCAGATGCCTTCTTTAGGTTGCAATATTAAATGGATTACCGGTAAAGAACCAAGTTGGTTTTAATGAATTAAAACTTTTTTTACCCATAGAAATATGGTTTAGGGTTAATATATTCACTATGCAGATACCTCCATTTACTTTAAATAGGCAGTACCAAGAAATTGGCTCAGAAATTGAGAGTGAGGTTTCTAAAGTTTTAAAAGGGGGTCAGTATATTGGAGGACAAGAAATTTACAAATTTGAGGAGAGCTTTTCTAATCTGATTGGTGTTAAAAATACTATTGGATGTAATAGTGGAACTGATGCTTTAGTATTAGCTTTGCGAGCATTAGATATTGGTGCGGGTGATGAAGTTATTACCTCATCTTTTAGCTTTTTTGCGACTGCAGAGGCTATTAGTGCAGTTGGTGCTAATCCTATTTTGGTAGATATAGATCCAGAAACTTATCTCATTAATACTGAACTAATAGAACAAGAAATAAATTCTAATACCAAGGCAATTATGCCAGTTCATCTATTTGGTAATGCAGTGAATATGACCTTAATAAAATCTTTGGCCAACAAATATGACTTAAAAGTAATTGAAGATTGTGCTCAGGCAACATGCACAATGTGGGAAAATTCCAAAGTTGGTAGTATCGGTGATATAGGTTGTTTTAGCTTTTTCCCTACTAAAAATTTAGGAGCTGCTGGAGATGGTGGAGCAGTAACAACTTCAGATCAGAAGATTGCCAAAAAAATTAGAGAACTGGCTGTTCATGGCAGCCCAATAAGATATCACCATACCCAAATTGGATATAACAGCAGACTTGATACCATTCAAGCTGCCGTATTAAACATTAAAATTAAATATATTTCTAAGTGGATTAATAATCGCCAAAAAATTGCTAAAAATTATCTTGATTTATTAGAAAAAAATCCATTTATTAGTTTTCCAAAAATTAGCTCTGATGCAATTTCCCATTCCTGGAATCAATTTGTTATCAAATTAAGAAACGATAAATATTTTTTAAATGAAGATTTCTCAATTTTATTTGATACTGATTGCAAAAAATACTATTCCTTAAGGAATTTGGTAAAACAACAACTTTTTGAAAAAGGTATTAATTCAATTATTTATTATCCAATTCCAATACACGCACAAATAGCTTACAAAAATAAAAATTTTTCTAGAACAAAACTTATAAATACAGAGAGAATTTGTACAGAAGTTCTTAGTCTTCCAATGTTTCCTGAAATTTCTTATAAAGAGCAAGTTTATGTAGCAGAAAATTTAAAAAAAGTTTTAAAGAATTGTATAGAGGAAATTCAAATTTCAGCATAAAGTGATTTAAATAATCTTTGTTGTATGTTGTGATTTACGATAGGACTTGAATAATTATTTTTTTCTAAATTAGATATCTCCCCATTTAATAATTCTGAATTTGACACTTTAGATAATTCAGGAATCCAATATTTTATATATTCGCAAATAGGATCAAATTTTTTTGCTTGGGTATATGGATTAAAAATTCTAAGTGGTTTTGGATCCATACCGCTACTTGCGCTCCACTGCCATCCCCCATTATTTGCAGCTAAGTCTCCATCAACCAACGTCTCCATAAATTTTTTCTCGCCCATTTGCCAACTGCATATAAGATCTTTTACGAGAAATGAAGCGACTATCATCCTACATCTGTTATGCATCCAGCCAGTACTATTTAGTTGACGCATTGCAGCATCAACTATAGGTAATCCGGTCTCTCCGTTGCTCCATTGTTGAAACCATTCATTATTGTTTTGCCATGGAAAGTGATCCCATTTTTTTCTATATGGACCTTTCTCTAGCTCTGGAAAATGGAATAAGCAATGTTGATAAAATTCACGCCAAACAAGTTCTTTTTGCCAAGTTTCAATTGATATATAATTTTCTTGATTTGCAAAATCTGAATTTAAATTTAATGTGGCGTTCCAAACTTTTCTAATGCTGATGGTTCCGAATCTGAGAGATGCACTTAAAAAAGATGTCCCATTATGGGAAGGAAAATCTCTTGCAGAATTATAAGAATATATTTTTTTTTCGTTAATAAATTTTTCTAATAATGTTTCTGCAGCATTCTCTCCAGGTCTACATGGACAAATATTCGAACCAGGAAATTTGATATTTTTGATAAATTTCTTAAGAACCGAATCAGATGAATTTATTTTCTTATTTTCTTTTAGTTTATTATCTATATCTTGAAACTGGAAACCAACTTTATCTTGGTCATATGAACCTAATAAATTCATTTTTGATTTAAGGTTTTTATAAAAAGGTCCATAAACTGAATAAGGATTGTTACTCCCTGAAAATATTTTTAAAGGTTCTACTAATAAGTGATCCCAAGTTTCAATAACTTGAATATTTTGTTCTTTTAAATTTTTTTTTATTAGTAAATCGCGATTAATCTCATAAGGTTCAATTGATTTATTCCAACAAACAAATTTAGCATCTATTGTCTTTGCTAATTGAGGAATTATTAATATCGGATCTCCTTCATCTATAACGAGTCTACTACCCATTTTTTTCCAATTATTTCCTAATTCTTCAAGCGAATTTCCTAGAAACCAAGCTCTTGAATTGGCATTGAAATCGTGTGAGTAATTTTTATCTAATATGTAAGTTGAAGTTATAGCATTTGATAGTGAAAATGCTTTGATTAAAGCTTGATTATCAAATATTCTTAAATCCTTTCTATGCCAAAAAAGTATTCTAGGTTTATTCATAATTTATCTAAAAATTGTTTAGCTCTAAACCAAGCTGTCACAGTTTTTGCATCAAGAATTTCATCACCGCTAGAGATAAGATTATCTAGTTCGTCCGGATCTAAAATTAATACTTCTATATCTTCATCTAAATCTCCTTTAACCTCGGAATTTAGTTTGCTCAAATCACGCGCTAAAAATAAATAAATTTCTTCATCTGCATAACCAGGAGCAGGGACAAGAGTTCCTAGTTCATTCCATTTGTTTGCACTGAATCCAGTCTCTTCTTGTATTTCTCTTTTAATTGAATTAATAGGTGTTTCACCTATTTCTAATGTACCTGCTGGAAATTCTAATAAATATCTTGAAACAGCAAATCTATATTGCCGAAGAATGATAACTTTATAATCTTTTGTAATAGGTACGGCTAATGCTGCGCCAGGATGCTTAATGTATCCATATTCACCTTCATGTCCATTTGGAAGCTCAATTCTATTTATTTCGAAACTAAATTTTTTAGACTTTAACTCAGATATTTTTTCTTTAAAAATGGATCTTTTTATAAGGTTTTTGTTGCCCATAGTTTATAAATAAATTAAGCCTAACAGTTATTTTTTGGTTTTGTAAATCATTTAATAGACCATTTTGGGTCATCAAACTTTTTAATTTTTTGGTTTCTACTTAAGATTTCAGATAGTGGCGTAATAACGAAATTCCGATTCATGAATCTAGGGTGAGGTAATGTTAATTCCTCGTCAACCGTATGAAAATCTTCCCACCAAAGAATATCTAAATCCAGACATCTTGATAGCCATTTCTTACCCTTTGGCGTCTTTTCTCGTCCGAAAAATCTCTCTAACTTTTTTAGTTCTTTTAAAAGTAATTTCGCCTTTTTATTTGATGGTTTTGGAAAAGAATTACTTTTTATAAGCAATAGAGTATTTAAATAATTTGGCTGCTCATTTTCAACACCATGGGGTGATGTCTCATAAATTGAAGACCAAAAAAAGTTTGCATGAAATTTGCTTTTCTCTTCTTTTTTTTTGTTGAAACTATCTCCCCAATCATTTATTATTTCCTCTATTTTTGGTTTGCAAATTAATAGTGACTCAAGAGGGCTTCCGAATTTACTATCAATATTTGCTCCGAGGGATATACATAGTCCATTTTTGATATTAAGATTTGATAATTCCACTACAAAAAACAAAGTTATTGGATAAATTCTATATCAGGCATTTTTAAAGTGATTTTGAACCCCGAGTTAAAAGAAAAAGGAGAAATAAAAGATTTAATGAACTCAAAGGATTCTTTTAGAGCTTTTCCTTTGGCGGCAATTACGGGTCATAGCTTATTGAAATTATCTTTGCTTTTGGCAGCAGTTGATCCGAGTTTAGGAGGAGTGATTATCGCTGGCGGAAGAGGTACTGGTAAGTCAGTATTAGCAAGGGGTTTGCATACTTTACTCCCTCCTATAGAGATATTAGATAATGAATCAATAGTGGAAAAGTTCAGTAAGAGAAATAGTAATACTTCATTAAGACCTATTGGTAGGAACCTAGATCCAGATAAACCAGCGGAATGGGATACTAGTACTAATAAATTGTTAGAGGAAGCAATTGGAAGTGATTATTTGAATCAAATTGAAGCAATTCCAAAAAAAGTAAGAGAGGCACCATTTATTCAAGTTCCCATTGGCATAACTGAAGACAGACTTGTTGGATCAATTGATGTCGCTGCCTCATTAAGTACGGGGGAACAAGTTTTTCAGCCTGGAATTTTGGCAGAGGCTCATAGAGGTGTTCTTTATGTAGATGATATAAATTTATTGGATGATGGCATTGTAAATTTAATTCTTGAAGCTGTAGGAAGAGAGAAAAATAATATTGAAAGAGATGGTTTAAGCCTTTCTCATCCTTGTAAGTCACTTTTAATAGCAACTTATAATCCCGAAGAAGGTGCTTTAAGAGATCATGTTTTAGATCGTTTTTCTATTGTGCTTTCCGCAGATCAATCTATTGATAATGCTCAAAGAGTTGAGATTACAAAATCTGTTTTAGCACACGCAGAAAATAATATTAAATTTTCAGAAAAATGGTCGGAAGAATCTGACAATTTATCTACTCAATTAATTTTGGCAAGACAATGGTTAAAGGATGTCAAGATAACAAAAGAGCAAATAACCTATTTAGTGAATGAAGCTCTTAGAGGAGGAGTAGAAGGTCATAGGTCAGAATTATTTGCAGTAAAAGTAGCGAAGGCTAATGCAGCTCTTCGAGGCGATGAGAATGTAAATTCTGAGGACCTGAAAGTCGCAGTAAGGTTAGTTATTCTTCCACGAGCAATGCAAATACCTCCAGAAGATGATGATATTCAACCACCCCCTCCAGAGGATCAGAGTCCCCCACCTCCACCTCAATCAAACAATGAAGAGTCTGAACCTGAGGCTAATGAAAATGATGATAATCAAGAACAAGAACAAGAGGAAGATAATTCTGATGGAGAAGAAGAATCTACTCCAGATATACCTGAAGAATTCATATTAGATCCTGAGGCATGCATGGTTGACCCTGATTTATTACTTTTTTCATCAGCTAAAGCGAAAGCGGGAAATAGCGGGAGTAGATCAGTCATATTGAGTGATAGTAGAGGAAGATACGTAAAACCTATTATTCCAAGAGGTAAAGTAAAAAGAATTGCTGTAGATGCTACTCTTCGAGCTGCTGCTCCTTATCAAAAATCGAGAAGATTAAGGAACCCTAATAAATCAATAGTTATTGAAGAAAATGATTTTAGGGCAAAGCTTCTTCAAAAAAAGGCAGGGGCTCTAGTGATTTTTCTGGTTGATGCTAGTGGCTCTATGGCTTTAAATAGAATGCAAAGTGCCAAAGGCGCAGTAATAAGACTTTTAACAGAGGCATATGAAAATAGAGATGAAGTTGCTCTTATACCCTTTAGAGGTAATCAAGCAGAAGTTCTTTTACCTCCGACAAGATCAATAACTGCAGCGAAAAGAAGGCTAGAAACAATGCCTTGCGGAGGTGGATCGCCTCTAGCTCATGGACTAACACAATCAGCAAAAGTAGCAAAAAATGCTCTTTCTACTGGAGATATAGGTCAAGTTATTGTTGTTGGAATTACCGATGGAAGAGGAAATGTTCCATTAGGATTATCTCTAGGACAAAATGAGGTTGAAGAAAACAAAAATACAAATGCAAATTTAAAGCAAGAGGTTCTTGATATTGCAGCAAAATATCCCATGCTTGGGATAAAACTTTTGATAATTGATACAGAAAGAAAATTTATTGCAAGTGGATTTGGTAAAGAATTAGCAGAGGCAGCTCAAGGGAAATATGTTCAACTGCCAAAAGCCACAGATAAAGCTATCGCAGCAATGGCTTTAAATGCTATAAATGAATTCTAAATATTTCTTATGGATAAATTTCGTTAAGGAATTTTGAAAGTCCAATCGTTAAATCTCTTATAGATTTGGTTAATTCTTTATCTTGAGTTAATTTTTCAAAATCATCACTCATATCATCTATTTTGGTTGAAATAGACTTCGCAGCATTAATTGTCAATTTAATGTCGTTAAGGGTTTCTTTGTCATCGATAGTAGACAAAATGTTATTTAAATGACTAGCTGCAATTGTAATTTCTTTTATTAGAGGTTCAACTCTCTCTATTTCTTTTTTCGATAAATAAATTAATTCATCAAGATTTTCTTGTGTTTTGTCAAATTGATCAATTGAGTTGAGGATGTTCTCAATTAGGTTTTCTTGATTTGTTTCTTTTAATATTTGACTTATTCTATTAGTTATATTTGAGAGACTTGATAGTTGCTTACCTGTGATAGTGTCTCCCTGGCAAATAATTAATTTGGTATCGCATTTTTCGGATATTGGTTTTGCAATGTTTTTAGGGATTGTCTTGTCACTAGTTTCTAAAGCAACTTGTACATCACCTCCAAGGAAAGAATTTGTAACTACCCTCGCAAATGCTGGCCTTGGAAGGATAATTTCAGGATTATTTAAAACTATTTTTGCTTTAATTGATTCATTCGTAAATAAGATATCTTCTATCGATCCTACCAAAATTCCTCTGTAAGTAACTGGAGATTTTTTTGATAAACCGCTTGCGTTATTGAATTCAGCAAAGAGGTACCAATTTTTTGAAGATAATTTTACTCCTCTTAGCCAAAAAGAAAAAAATGTGAAAATTAAAATGCCCCCTAATAAGGAAAAACCAACTATTGAATCTCGTAAGCTTCTACGCATAATTTCTAAATGTCTTTGGGCTGCATTGGACCATCAAGTTTCCCATGCCTAAATTGAAATACATAGGGATTTTTACTCTCTTTAAATTCATCAATCGAGCCTGCCCATCTAAATTTGCCTCCATAAAGCATTAAAACTTTATCTGAAGTTCTCTCTATAGTACTAAGAACATGGCTAACCACAATAGATGATCCGCTAGCTTTATCATTTGTTTTATTAATTAAATCTTCAATTCTTGATGAGGCAATGGGATCAAGGCCGGCAGTTGGTTCATCAAAAAGTAATAAAGGTTTAGACTTTGCATTAAGAGTTTGATCGGTAATTAATGCTCTAGCAAAACTTACTCTTTTTTGCATGCCTCCGCTTAATTCATTTGGAAGTTTATTCTCAACATTAAATAATCCTACCTCAGCTAAGCATTCACATACTATTTCATTGATTAACTTTTTAGATAGGTTTTTATTTCTCTTAAGGAGAAAACCTACATTTTCTTCAATAGTTAAAGATCCTAATAAAGCAGGGTTCTGAAAAACTAGTCTTACATCAGGAGGATTATTTTGATCTAATCTCAAATATGTTTGTTTCTCGCCAAATATTCTTAATTCTCCCTTGGTAGGTAAAATAAGTCCTGCTAGTATTTTTAATATTGTTGATTTACCAGAACCTGAGGGGCCAACAATAGCTAATTTTTCTCCATCATTAAGTTCAAAATTTATTTGATTAAGCACATTAACTTCGCCCCAGCTTATTGAGAGGTTTTTTGTTTCAATTGCATGTTTTGATTTTTTCAAAACTTATAAAAAAGCATCTATTATTTCATTTTGCCTATTTTTAGAAATAAAAAAAGTATGTATGGATTTGATTTATAATGATTCTATATAGTTTTTTTAATTTGAGAAAAATAATTTAAGAGGTTTTTTAATGAAAAAGCGTAAAAAAAGGTTAAAAAGATATTATACAAATTTTAAAAAGTCTAATTTTATTTTGTTAAAGAAAATCTTAAGAATTTTGAGTTGGCTTTTGCCAGGATTGGTAATAAAAAGATGGATGCTTACATCAGCGATAGGTTTTTTGACTACATTATTAGGCGTTGCAATTTGGACTAATTTAAGACCTCTCTATTGGCTTATTGAAATCTTTTTTTCGGTAATGATTGGTTTAACTAGTATTTTGCCTGTTTCATTAATGGGACCATTGATTTTTGTTATTGGAATATTATTAATAGGGATTGGACAAAATAGAAGTATTAATTCTATTCAAAAAGCCCTTGTTCCAGAAAAAGATACATTTTTAGTTGATGCATTAAGAGTTAAAAGTAAATTAAATAGAGGCCCACATATTGTTGCAATTGGAGGAGGTACAGGCTTATCTACTTTACTGAAAGGCTTAAAAAATTACAGTAGCAATATTACAGCAATCGTAACTGTATCTGATGATGGTGGAAGTAGTGGAATTCTCAGGAAACAATTAGGTGTACAACCTCCGGGAGATATTAGAAATTGTTTAGCAGCCTTATCTAACGAAGAACCTATTTTAACTAGATTATTTCAGTATAGATTTTCAGGAGGAAGTGGTCTGGAAGGCCATAGTTTTGGAAATCTCTTTTTGTCAGCTTTAACAACAATTACAGGGAGTTTAGAAAAAGCAGTTCAAGCCTCTAGTAAGGTTTTGGCGGTACAAGGTCAAGTTTTACCTGCAACTAATATTGACGTTATGTTATGGGCCGAATTAGAAGACGGTAAAAAGATTTTTGGTGAAAGCAAGATCAGCAAATCCAATAAATTAATTTCAAGGATTGGTTATTTGCCAGAAAATCCTTCAGCTCTTCCGAGTGCCCTTGAATCTATAAAGGAAGCTGATGTAATTGTTCTTGGTCCAGGCAGTCTATACACTTCTTTATTGCCTAACCTTTTAGTACCAGAAATAGTAGATGCCTTATTGCAAAGTAATGCTCCCAAAATTTATATAAGTAATTTGATGACTCAGCCAGGAGAAACAGATGGCCTAGATGTTTATCAACATATCAAAGCAATAGAAAAACAATTATCAAATTTTGGAGTTAATACTCGAATTTTTAACTCAGTCTTATCTCAGATTGAATTTGAAAAGTCTCCACTAGTAGACTATTACGAAAGTAGAGGGGCAGAGCCTGTCCTATGTAATAAAGAAAAATTATTATCTGAAGGTTATTATGTTTTGCAAGCACCACTATATTCAAAAAGAATAACTCCAACCCTTAGACATGATCCAAGAAGACTAGCAAGAGCAGTTATGTTTATTTACCGCAAATTAAAAAAATTAAATTAAATTAATAAGCATCTTGAAGTTCATAGAAATCTGGCTGAATATAATCTTTTCGCAATGGCCATCCTCTCCAATCTTCAGGCATTAATAATCTTTTGGGATTAGGATGATCAATAAAATTTATTCCATACATATCAAAAGTTTCTCTTTCTTGCCAATCACTTCCTTTAAAAATTTTATATAAGCTAGGGATTGATAAATCAGAATCTCTTTTTAAGAAAACCTTTAATCTGACTTCTTTAATTTTTTCAATTTTTTGTAAATCATCAACAGTTATAAAATGGTAGAAACTAACAAGATTTTTGCCTGGTCCCTCATCATATCCTCCTTGACATTGGAGATAGTTGAAACCGTAATTTCTTAAGGCAGATACTGCTTCATATAATTTATTGGGTTTCACAGAAATGTTTTCGATTCCTATGTGATCATCAGGTAAGGATTGATTTGGAATTCCATCTTTAGAGAAAGATTGGCTTATAAAGCCTTCTTTTTCTATTGAAGTATCTGAGGATTTGGCTAAACCGTCTTTTTCCATTAATCTTCTACAGTATCAATAATTTCAGCTTTTTCTGTGTTTTCAGGTAATTCAGTTATTTTTTCTTTTTTTGAGGAGGGAATGACGTTAGCTGAAGTTTTGTTTAGATATTCTCCTGTATTTTCTGAGAAAACAAGATTCATTTCGTGATCATATGTTATGTATCTGTGAGTTTGCTCTGTTTTTGTGCGCTCTAAAATTGATTCATTACCAACTTTTTTTCTTAATTTAATTACAGCATCAAAAATTGCTTCTGGTCTTGGTGGACATCCTGGAAGATATAAATCAACTGGTATCAATTTATCAACTCCCCTCACAGCAGTTGTAGAATCTGCACTGAACATTCCCCCTGTGATTGTGCAAGCACCCATGGCAATCACATATTTTGGTTCAGGCATTTGTTCATAAAGCCTTACTAGGGCTGGAGCCATCTTCATCGTTACAGTCCCTGCAACTATTAGCAAATCTGCTTGCCTTGGCGAGCTTCTAGGTACTAATCCAAATCTATCAAAATCAAATCTAGATCCTATTAAGGCAGCAAATTCTATAAAGCAACAAGCTGTTCCATACAAGAGAGGCCATAGACTGCTCAACCTAGCCCAATTATGAAGATCGTCTAAACTTGTCAATATAATATTTTCGCTTAAATCTGTAGTAACTTGTGGGGCACCAAGAGGATTGCAAGTCCCTTCCCGAATTTCTCTAATTGCTTTTGGGGATAATTGTGGATTCAATTTTTTAACTCCATTCTAAAGCACCTTTTCTCCATGCGTATGCTAAGGCAATCACAAGTATTGCAATAAAAATTAAAGCCTCAATAAAAGCTAATAAGCCTAATCTATTGAAGGCAACAGCCCAAGGATAAAGGAATACTGTCTCAACATCAAATATAACGAAAACCAAGGCAAACATGTAATAACGAATATTAAATTGAATCCATGCTCCTCCTATAGGCTCCATTCCAGATTCATAGGTAAGTTTTCTTTCCCCTGTTCTGCCTTTTGGGGCAACAATGAGATTAGTAACTAGAGCTAATACTGGAACAGCTGCTGCAATTAAAAGGAAACCTAAAAAATATTCATAGCCAGTTAATAAAAACATCTTGAAAAATTAATTTTGAATAAAAGTCGCTTAATTAAGCAAAATCTTTTAAAGTTCTTAAAGAACAATAATAAACCGTGAGTGAAAACATTCAACCAGCCTCTGAGGAAAACAAATTAGTTAAAGACTTTGAGAAAGAAAAACTTTCTGAAAACTCCTCAGGAGTAAATGTTGAACAACCTATCCTTAATCTAGAACAAAATAGATTCGAATGTAGAAGTTGTGGATACATTTATGATCCTTCTGAAGGAAATAAAAAATTAAATATACCTAAAAATACCCCTTTTTCAGAGTTAGATGGTAATACCTTTGCTTGCCCTGTTTGTCGAGCCGGTAAAAATTTTTATAAGGATATAGGTCCTAAATCTAAACCAAGTGGTTTTGAAGAAAATTTAGTTTATGGCTTTGGTTTTAATAGTTTACCTCCTGGACAAAAAAATATATTGATTTTTGGAGGGCTGGCGTTTGCTGCTGCTATGTTCCTTTCTTTGTACTCTTTGCATTAATATATACAAATGAAAAAAATTATTACTAGTATTCCAAATTTTCTATTATCTATCCTCATTTGTTTCTTATTGAGCAGTTGTTCATCTACAGGAGTAAAGATGAGTGATAGCAGTCCTTGGAAAATAATTCAGTTTGAGGACAAGGCTAATGCTTTAGATGTTGATTTTATAGATGATAAAAATGGATTTTTAGTAGGTTCTAATAGACTTATTATGGAATCTAATGATGGAGGAGAAACCTGGGACAAAAGAAATTTAGATTTACCAAGTGAAGAGAACTTTCGCCTACTAGATATTGACTTTAAAGGTGAAGAGGGATGGTTAATAGGTCAGCCCTCATTAGTTATGCATACACTTGATGCGGGAAAGAATTGGACACGTTTATCTCTAGGTAATAAATTACCAGGCCAACCATTTTTAATAACTACTGTCGATGCTGGTGTTGCAGAATTGGCTACCACTGCAGGTGCTATTTATGAAACATCAGATAGTGGTGAATCATGGAATGCAAAAGTTGTAGACGCATCTGGTTCTGGGGGTGTAAGAGATTTAAGAAGAACTAATAATGGAGATTATGTCAGTGTAAGTAGTCTGGGTAATTTCTTTTCTACTTTGGAAAATGATAGTGATGCATGGATAGCTCATCAAAGAGCTAGTAGCAAAAGAGTTCAAAGTATTGGTTTTAATCCAGAAGGAAGTTTATGGATGCTTTCTAGAGGAGCAGAAATTAGATTTAATGAAGATACTGATGACCTAGAAAATTGGTCAAAGCCTATCATACCTATTCTTAATGGATACAATTATCTAGACATGGGATGGGATCCAAATGGTGATATATGGGCTGGCGGGGGTAATGGGACTTTAATAGTAAGTAAAGATCAAGGTAAAACTTGGAATAAAGATCCTATTGCTTCTGAATTACCAACAAACTACATAAAAATAGTTTTTCTTGATAACGAAGTTTTAGATAATCAAAAAGGATTTGTACTTGGTGAGCGTGGTTATATCCTTAAATGGAATAGCTAACTTTGAATAACTTCATTTAATATTAAAAAAAAATGAATTTTTGACAGATTTAGCAACTGTCTGTAACCAACCTGTTAATTTCTTCGCGAACTTATGATTTTACACTGTAAGATCATAAGGTAAACATTTGTGATTATGGCCGCAGGTTCAACGGGTGAACGCCCATTCTTTGAAATAATCACCAGTATTAGGTACTGGATTATTCATGCAGTAACATTACCAGCTATCTTTATAGCAGGCTTCTTATTTGTATATACAGGTTTAGCCTACGATGCTTTCGGAACTCCTCGTCCAGATAGTTATTTCCAATCATCTGAATCTAAAGCACCTGTCGTAACACAAAGATTTGAAGCTAAATCTCAACTAGATTTAAGAACAAAATAACAATGACTAATTCTCAAGCTCCAATGCAGGCTGCGGAAGTCCGCGTTTATCCTATATTTACTGTTCGTTGGCTAGCAGTTCACGCTTTAGCTATCCCATCAGTATTCTTTTTAGGTTCTATTGCTGCTATGCAATTCGTAGCCCGATAAATTTAACTATCATGCAAGTAAACGAAAATCCTAACAAAGTTCCAGTTGAACTTAATCGTACAAGCCTATATTTAGGCTTATTATCCGTCTTTGTATTGGGAATTTTATTTTCCAGTTACTTTTTCAATTAAATTAAAATTATGAGTAAATTAAAAGGACCTGATGGAAGAATTCCAGATAGACTTCCCGACGGTAGACCAGCAGTTGCATGGGAAAGAAGATGGACTGAAGGAACTCTCCCACTATGGCTTGTTGCTACAGCAGGTGGAATTGCAGTTATCTTCGTTTTAGGAATATTCTTCTATGGCTCGTACCAAGGTGTTGGAGCTGGCGGCTAACAAATCCTCACCTTGACCTTACAATAACTTATATCTAATAAGCCTAATAAGATTCAGTAAATATCCTTAGTTTTTCTTTTGTAGAGCTTGGGATATTTTCTTTTTGGGTTATCAATCCATCTTTTAATGAAAAATGAGACTTACTTTTTGGTCTTTCTTTTTCAATTAATTTAGCTACTTCGAAGATTATTTTATTAGCGACTTCAGTATTCGATCTAAGATTATCCAAAACCATCTCTACAGAAACTTCTTGATGAGTTTGATGCCAGCAATCATAATCAGTAACCATTGACAATGAGGAGTAAGCTATTTCAGCTTCTTTAGCTAATCTTGCTTCTGTATGATTCGTCATTCCTATTATTGAACATCCCCAGCTTCTATATAAATTAGATTCTGCTCTAGTTGAGAAAGCGGGACCTTCCATTGCTAGATAGGTGCCCCCTCTATGCAATTGTCTACCACCAGGAATATTTTTTTCTCCGATTTCACTTAATATACGGGATAAATTTGTGCAGAAGGGATCTCCCATAGTTACGTGTGCTACAGCTCCCTCGTTAAAGAACGTTGCTGGTCTATTTTTTGTCCGGTCTATAAATTGATCTGGCACCACTATATCAAGCGGCCTTATCTGTTCTTGTAATGAACCAACTGCTGATGGAGCAATAATCCATCTTACTCCTATTGATCTTAGAGCCCAAATATTAGCTTTGTAAGGGATTTCAGTAGGATTTAATCTATGTGTTCTTCCATGCCTAGGAATGAATGCTATCTCTAAATTTCCAAGACTATATACTCTTATTGAATCAGAAGGTTTACCATAGGGAGTATTGATTTCTATTTCTCTTAAGTAATCTATTTGATTCATTGAATAAAATCCACTCCCACCAATTACTCCTAATCTTGATTTTTCAATTGGTAATAAATGTTCTTTATTCATTGTGATGTAAATGACTTTTAATCATCTAGTACTAATTGGAGGAGGACACACAAATGTTCTTTTAATTAAGAAATGGTTAATGTGGACGAAATTAATGCCAGAGATTCCTGTTTCAATTATATCTAGAGATTCTCATTTGGTTTATTCGGCGATGTTCCCATCGGTGCTTTCAAAATCAATTTCTTTAGAAGAGAGTTTAATTGATATAAAATCTTTAGCAAAAAATGCAAAAGTATCTTTTGTAGAAGAAGAAGTAAAGGATATTGATTTTAATTTAAAGAAAATTGTTTTAAGTAACAGACCCTCAATTAATTATTCGAAGTTGGTTCTTAATTATGGAAGTCAAACAATAATTCCAAAAGAATTTGAATCACAAGTTAAAAATCAAATTGCTTTTACGATTAAACCTTTTTTGAGAGCTTATGATTTAATTCAAAAAGAGGACATTTTGGATTCAGTTAATGCACTTCCATTTGTAATAGTTGGGAGTGGCCTTGCTGCAATTGAAGTATCATATGCTTTGAGAAAAAGATGGAGAGTTAGATCTTTAAAATTATTATGTGATTCAAGAAAAATTAATAATAAGATTCTAAAGAGTTTACGGAATTCTAATATTGATTTAGTTGAAAACCTTAATTTTGATTATGGCAAGATTCTTTTATGTACTGGAAATAAATCTCCTTTATGGGCACAAAAAAAATTATTAGATTCGGATTCTTATGGCAGAATAATTACAAATCAGAATTTGCAGATAAAAAGTTTATCTGGAATCTTTGCTGTCGGTGATTGTGCGGTTGTAGGTTCAGCAAAAAGACCAGCATCGGGAGTTTTTGCAGTAAAAGTTGTAAATACATTAGTACAAAATCTAAAAAAAGATATAGAAGGGAGATCATTAAAACAGTGGTTTCCTCAAAAGATCGGATTGCAAATAGTAAATATATTTCCAAGCCATCATCCAAAGGCTTTTGCTATTTATCGCAATTTTGTTTTCGGCCCTTCTTTTATTTTTTGGATTTTAAAGCATAAAATTGATCTCAACTTTATTAAAAAGTTCAGATCAAAAAGGCTAATTATGAAAGGTAGTGGAAAAAATATTTCATTGAATGATTGCAGGGGTTGTGCAGCTAAAATTCCTCAGATTGTTTTGAATAAATCATTCATAAATTCTAATTTAGATTCTTTTGCTTCATCTCCTGAAGATTCAGTTGAGATATATCAAAATGGTAAAGATATTATCTTGCAAAGTGTAGATGGATTTCCTGCTTTAGTAAGTGATCCTTGGCTTAATGCAAAAATTACTACTTTGCATGCTTGCTCAGATTTGTGGGCATGCGGCGCAAAACTTTCATCCGCACAGGCTTTAATATCATTACCAAAAGTTGAAAGGGAATTTCAGAGTTACCTCTTTTCTCAATCCCTTCAAGGTATTAAATCAACAGTTGAGGATCATGGAGGTGAATTACTTGGCGGCCATACTTTCGAGGCAAGAAGTTTAGTAAATAAACCTTATTCATTAGGAATAGATATTTCTTTAACTGTCCAAGGCATTTTGAAAAATGGAGCAAAACCATGGCTTAAATCTGGAATGAATATTGGAGATATCCTCATGATGTCAAGACCTCTGGGCGTTGGGATTTACTTTGCCGGTCAAATGCAAAATATTAATCTGCTAGGTAGTTCTTCTGAAGTAATTAATAATTTAGTAAAAAGTCAGCAATATTTGATTGATGAAATTTATCTTTTTCAAAATCAATCTAAAGAATCATTAGTCAATGCTGCAACTGACATTACTGGATATGGATTTATTGGACATCTTAAAGAAATGGTTGAATCATCTAATTTATATAGGCAAAGCAATAATCTTGAGCAACTAAAAGTTTTATTAGATTTATTTGCATTTAAAGCTTATCCTGGAGTATTTGATTTAATAAGAAAAGATGTTAAAAGTACTTTCTTTGAATCTAATAAAGAAATTTTTGACAAAATTTATAAAGTAAATAAGCAAAAAAGAATAATTAATTTTTTAAACGAAAATTCATTAGATCAAGAGACTCTTAACGAGAGAATATCATTATTATTAGATCCTCAAACATGTGGCCCTTTGTTGATTAGCTGCAATCGTAAATATGAAAATGTTCTAAGGGATAAATGGTACAAGGTTGGAGAAGTTGTAAAAATGTAATTAATTTCTATTTAATTTGTCAATTTCCAAATATCTTAATCTTTTGATTTCCTTTCCCATCTTCTTCCCTGGGTCCCATCCTTCTTTTTTTAAAGTTTCACCATCTTTTTTTGATTTTATGAATTTGTAAATAAATAACCACTTAAACAATTTACGCCAGTATGGTCCTCCATCACAAATTAATAATTTGACTGTCTCATCATTAAGGTTTCTGTCCTCAATAAATTCTGTCCAACTTGATGGAGAAAAGTGATTGAAATTTTTTTGGTTTGTATTTAATATCTTTTTGATATTTAAATAATCTTCTAATATTTTTATCTCACTATTATTTACCAAAAATCTTTGACATGCTTTTTCTAAATCTTCTGAATCTTTTAATAAGTAAAGCATATGATTTCCCTTTAACTTCTTAATCCAATTTAGTCCTCTTAAAAACCTTTTATCGACTTTAATATTTTTATTTAAGATTGAGATAATTTTCCATTTATGAATTATTGAAATTACATTAGTCAAATTATCGTGTTTGCATATTTCAGCTAGTTCCATCCTTATTCGTATGCCTAATGCAGGAGGGTAAATTATTTTCTGATCAGTTTCTGAACTTTTCCATGGCCATTGTCTAACTGTTTCTTGAGATTGTTTGAGGGAATTATTTGAAATATTGAAATCTAACCTTGAAGCATATTTTGCACATCTAATTAATCTACTTGGATCATCTGAAATACTATTACTGTGAAGTAAGTTCAATCTTTTACTTTTTATATCAGAAATTCCTCCATAAAGATCATAGATTTTCCCTGTCGACACCTCGAAGGCTATTGAATTTATAGTGAAATCTCTCCTCTTAAGATCCTCCTCAATAGTACTTTTATTTACTGTGGGATTTAAGCCTGGAGCAGAATAAATTTCTTTTCTTGCAGAAGCAATATCAACTTTATAGTCATTAATATTTATTTCTACAGTGTTGTATAAATTAAATTCCTTGATTAAACATAAATCTACATTTACAATATTTTTTTTTATAAATTTTGCAAGAGAAATAGAGGATCCTTCAATAACAAGATCAATATCTACAGGTTTAGAAAACGATTTTTTGTGGAATTTACTAATTAACAAATCTCTTAAATAACCGCCAACAAAAGCCACTTTAGTATTGTTATTAGATTCTATGTATTTAGTAATAAGGTTATATAGATTAAATGGAGTTTTGATTAATTCCCCTTGGATGTAATCAGAGATATCGTTCATGAGTTTTAACTTACATAACGAATTGGAGCTAATCTGGGATCTAGAATTTTACTTCCTTTATCACCAAATTTTACTGCTAAAGATATTTTTTCCCCACTCCCAAAAATATGTATAATTTCACCTTTCCCAAATTTTGAGTGAATTAGCTTATCTCCAACTATCCAGCTTTTCCCTTTACTTGGCCCTGAATATAATTTTCTGACTGCATTTATTGGTTTGTTAACAAATTCATTTTGATTGTTTCGATCAACTCTTGTTAAACGATCAAGATGCAAATCTCTTCTAATTGAAGCACCACCAGTTTGTGGTAATTCGCCATCCATTAGATCTTCAGGTATTTCCGAAAGAAATATTGAAGGAATTGTTGCTTCACGCATTCCACCCCATAATCTCCTTTCTCTGGCATGACTTAAGAAAACTCTTTCTTTAGCTCTAGTAATACCTACGTAGCATAATCTTCTTTCCTCTTCAAGAAGTGAGGGAGTATCTATTGATCTATGGCTAGGGAAGAGACCTTGTTCTAGCCCAGTGATAAAAACATTTTGAAATTCTAAACCTTTACTATTATGCAGGGTCATGAGAGTTAAAGAGTTAGGATTATTTTTCTTCGTATCATTATCAGTTGTTAAGGCTGCTGTAGAAAGAAATCCCTCTACATCTCCACTTTCTGTTTCTTCTTCATATTGAGTAGCTGCATTAATTAGTTCTTGTAAGTTATTTCTTCTATCTTCAGATTCTTCAGTCCCACTAGAGAGCAAGTCACTTAAATAACCACTTTTTTCTAATATAAGTTGTAGTAGTTGCGCGGGACCTGAATTTTCTAAGTAACACAGTAGATCATTCATAACTTCAGTAAATTTATTAATTCCTTTTGATGATCGGCCTATTGTTTCTTCAAGACTTTGCTTATCATTAAGAACCTCCCATAATGGGATATTTAACCTATTAGATAGTTCATTAAGTTTTTGAATAGTAGTCTTACCAATCCCTCTTCTAGGAACATTTATGATTCGTAAAAGACTAACGTTATCTGAAGAATTAACCAGAACTTTCAAATATGCTATTGCATCTTTAATTTCTCTTCTATCATAAAAACGCAATCCTCCAAAAATTGTATAAGGAATGCGCCACCTTACAAGAGATTCTTCTAAAACTCTCGACTGAGCTCTTGTTCGATATAAAATTGCAAAATTTTTCCAAATTGGGTTTTGATTATAGTTATTGAGTGATTTTATTTTATTGGTAATTGCTTCTGCCTCGGAAATTTCATCATCACAGCTGAGTAACGTTAAAAGTTCCCCTTTTGCTTTAGTAGCCTTTAAAACTTTGTCAATTCTTTCAGAGTTGTTTTCAATTAGTGAGTTTGCAGCATCAAGGATATTGGAAGATGACCTATAGTTTTCTTCTAATTTAATTAAAGACGATTTTGTATCGTCTTTGATTGAAGTTTTAAAATCTTCTTGAAAACCAATTAAAATTCTAAAGTCAGCTGCTCTGAAACTATAAATACTTTGATCAGCATCCCCAACTACAAAAATTGATCGATCTTCCCAATTGAAGAATTTTTTTGGTTCAGTATTTCCAGCCGTAATTAATTTTATAAGTTCATATTGTGTTCTATTTGTATCTTGATATTCGTCAACTAAAATATGTTTAAATCTTTTGTGCCAGTAATCTCTGACTATATCATTTTGCCTCAATAAGAAAACAGGCAAAAGTAGAAGATCATCAAAATCTAAAGAATTATTTTTTGAGAGCGAAATTCTATATCTCTTGTAGGCTTCTGCAACTGTTTTATCAAAATTATTATCTGCTTTTTCTAAAAGATCATTAGAAGTTAAGCATTGATTTTTAGCATTACTTATTAATCTTTTAATCTTTTTGGGATCATATCTTTTTGGGTCAAGATTCATATCTTGACTAATAATTTCTTTTACTAATGTTTGAGAATCTGTTTCATCATAAATTGAAAATTGCCTTGTCCATTTTAGGCCTTCTGGATCAGTATATTTTTCAATATCGTATCTCAGAAGTCTTGAAAATAAAGAATGGAAAGTACCGATCCAAAGGTTCTGAAGCCTCTCTTGGTGAACGTTTGTTCTTAATTGATTTTGATCAATTTCTTTGAGAGTTGTCCAAGGCTGACCAAATTGATTAAAAGCTAATTCTTGGGCTAGAAGAACCTCTAATCTTGCTTTCATTTCTTTGGCAGCTTTGTTAGTGAAAGTGACTGCTAGAATGTTATAGGGATCTATAGAGTTACCCTCAATAAGGTTTGCAATTCTGTGAGTAAGAGCCTTAGTTTTTCCACTACCTGCACCAGCTACAACTAATAGTGGTCCATAAACATGTTTTACTGCTTGAAGTTGTTGATTGTTTAGGGACTTAAAAAGGAAATTGTTGGTTTGAGGCACTTTTGGAAGGGTTTTTCAAAAATCAGACTTTACTATGAGATTCAGATTTCGTTTCTAGATCTTCTAACGTTTTTTTTAAATTGATAAGTTCATTATTGTTATTAATTATTTCTTCAAATTTATTTTGAGGCATCTTTAATTTCATACTTCTGTCTAGAATTTCTTTTTCCAATCTCTTTTTATATGAGGAAATAAGTTTCTTTGATAATTTTAAATCCTGTTGATCCAAAACTTTATTAAAAATGTAGTTATATATTAGCGGAAAAAAATTTTTTATTTGAATTATTTCAACTATCACTTTGGAATGAAGTTATTAATTAAGAAGCGTTGCGTTAAGTTTGAAATTGTATTGTTTTTACTAGCTTTGTATTATTCTTAAAATCGGTCTTTAATTTTTTACTACAAGAATGTCAGTTTCAAAGAATAAACAACTATTGTCAGCCGATAAGAAATTAAATGATTTAAGCAATATAAAAGAATTTATTAATACTGCAAACTCAAGATTAGATGCAATAACCTCAATAACCAATAATTCACATGCAATCGCAGCAGACGCTGTAACAGCAATGATTTGCGAAAATCAAGATTCACTTAATTCAAAAATATCTTTAAATACAACTAACAAGATGTCCGTTTGTTTAAGAGATGGAGAAATAATCCTTAGGATTGTTGCTTATCTTTTAATTTCTAATGACGAATCAGTTTTAGAAAAAAGTTGTTTGAAGGATCTTAAAAATACTTATCTTGCTCTTGGGGTACCTTTAAGAAATGCAAGAAGGGTTTTTGAATTAATGCGAGATGCAACTATCTCTGATTTGAATTCAACAGTTAATAATATGCCTGGAAACAAAGGCTTTCTTCCTAAATTAATATCTGAAACAGAGTTTCAATTTGAAAGGATAATTAATCTTTTAAACTAGCTAAATTCCTTATCTCTGAAGTATGGGACGTCTGTATAACTGAGTTATTTTCAAGATTTCTTATAGTAGAAAATCTGGATCTTACATGAGTGGATAAAAAGGAAATTCTTTCTTCGGAAACTGTTGATTTATAAATAGTTTTAATGTGTAAATTATTTTGTTCATCAACAAAATAATTGGATGATGAAATAAAGGATTCTGTATAACCTTTATTTCTTAAAACAATTCCTGAATTTTCATCTTTGGGTAAAAAAATCAGAATAGTTTCATCTCCCTCACGGATATCATTATTGTCCCAATCACTAATAGCTTGCCAGTTTATAGAAATGGCTATGCTCTCTAGGTTTAAACTAAATTTATAATTTTTAAAAATTTCAACGACTTTTTTATTTTTTTTGTTGATTTGTTTTATATATATTTTACTAGTTGAGTTTTCAAATTCCTGAAAAGCTAAAGTGTGAGTACTTCTAATAGATTTCCACTCTCCTATACTTTTATCAATGAATTGATTAATTATTGTTAGAATCTTCGTCAAGTTTATCTTCTACTGAATGATTTTCTGCTTTTTGTATCATTCTTACCATTGAATCCACCATTAATCTCTTTGCAGAAGTTACTTTTAATCCAGAAGGAGTAGTTGATATTTGTTCACCAGGGCGATCATATGAAGTTGGTCTAAATGGAGTCATTTAATAACTTTAAAAATTAATCGATTCCTATTCTTGCATGAATCATTATTTATATAGTTATTGTTTGCGAAAATGTCATATCTTTCTTCTTTGATTACAGAATTATCAACTGTTTTGTTATTTAGGCATTTTATTTTTTGCCAATCCTGAAATAGTCGCTAAAGCAAACATTCCCAATAGAGCAATCCCAAGAAATAATCCTGCTCCCTGACTAACTCCAGCTCCTACTGCGACAAGTATAGAGTCACTGATTAGAAGACTTATTAATAATGCAGGAGTAAATATTTTCCAGCGAGTTCCTCCAATACCAATTGCGTAGCTTAGAAAATCAAAAAGGCCAGTCATTAGTAGACCTGTCATAAGAAAGAAATTTTCTTCTAGCTGGTTTTGATTAAAACTTTCAATCTTTTTCATTGCTTTCGGGCCTACTAAATTACATACAGGAACCCGACCATAATTTCTTGCGATAAAGAAAGCCGCTTGGCAAAAAACGATATCAGAAAAGATTATTGTCATGTAACCTTTTTGAAATCCTAGTAATGAGCCAGCTAGCAGAGAATAAGCTGAACTTGGAAGGGCAGGTAAAATAATACTTACTCCTCTAAGTATGAATATTCCAAAAGGAGCCCAAATCCCCATATTTTGTATTTTGTTTCTTAGAGGTTCAATCCCATAATTTTGGATAAAATAAATCAATACAACAAATATTGCTATAAAAAAAACTACTGAGAGAAATTTCTGTATTTTATTCATTATTTTTCTAATAAATTTATTGGAAGTAAATTCTTAAATTTAGTATTTGATTCTATCTATAATAGAAATACTAATCAATAAAAATTTTTACAAATTTTTAATCTTATATTTCCTATTAACAAAAGATTTTTGTATTTCATAAGTAGTTATGATTAATTCTGAGAATAAAGTTAATTTAACATTTTTTAGAAATATGATTTACTTAGTCCTTTCGATTATCGTTTTCTTTTGTATTTCAATAAAAAAATCAGATGCTTTGCCTCATGAATGGGTTGGAGTCCCCAAAAGTGAATATGGAGAGCAGTTATGGGATAGGAAAAGTATAAAAAGGAATGAGGATGGTTCTGTAAGAGTATTGAGTAAATTTATTCCCAAAACAAAAAGTGAAATTACTAAGGATATTCTCTATACAATGGATATAAATTGTTTTGAAAAATCATTTAGAGATGTTGATGTCTCAATAGATGAAGCAAATAGTAATTTCAATGATTTAGCTGATTGGCAAGATCCAAATGGAGATACCCTAATTTTGGGTGTTATTGGTCAAGTCTGCAGAGTCGAAAAATAAAAATTTTAAATTAAAAAAAAATAAGAAAAAATCACGAGTTCTCAATAAATTTAAAGTATAAAACCTCCTCTAAGAGAGGGTTTTAAAGGTGCCAGGACCCAGATTTGAACTGGCTACATTTTTCAAAATCAGTCCAAAAACAGGTATTTTAGTATCATAGTGATACCAAAAACAGCATATTTTTATAAGTTTTTATCAGCTTACATACCACTTACATACCAGAGGAAATTTAAAGGTATTAATTTGACCTGATTAATAACACTTATTGGTATGTAAATTCTGGGGATTGAGAATTTGGTAATGTCTATTGATAAACTTGCATTTCAAAAAAATTAAATTATCTAATATAAATTTTTAGTCATAAATTCTTTTCTAAAAAGAATGGTTTATCTATATTCAAATCCAGGGGGACTCCCGCCTAATTCCTTCAACTCAACTGGATAGTAGGTGAATCTGAGAATGTTACCATTGATCGCTCTTTGATCTCCATATTTGAATTTTTTTGGCCACATATAAACACTTCCATCTACAGATAATTCATAGGCAAAATATCTTGGGCCATTAGAACTTAAAATAAAATTATTATGTTTGTCTGTAAAAATACATTTAGTTTCTCCAAACGAACCCCGCTTCCAATCCCATCGTAATTTTTCAAAACCAATGTGATAAATTTTATTATCACTTGCTAAATATGGCCAAATTCCATACATTCCTCCATATTCGCCATTATCAATAAATTCCAAATACTCGTTTTTTTCTTTGTTTTTGAGTATCAAATAAATATCAGGACGTCCACGAAATTCTCTTGTTATGCCATTCTTTTGATATTTAAATACCGTATCACTTTCATCAATAATCAAAACTGTATTTACTGTGGGAAACTGAAAGTCAAGGTTTTCATAATTATCAAACCACTTTTCCTGCAAGTTATAAATATTAGAAGCATCAAAATTTTGTAAAGAAAAAATTTCCAACCTATTACCAATTATTAAGTCAGATATTTGTATATTCTCCTTGCCAGATAATGGACCACCTATAACCTTCCCATAACAATCACGAGCTTTTATGCTTTCTTGAGAAATAAATAGTGAAACAAATACTATTAATAAAGATTTTAAAGTTAGTTTCATAAACATCTAAAGAAGATTAATTTCTTTAAGAAATAAAATTTAAGCTTGAATATAAATGTAGAACATGAAAAATATTATACAAAAGTATTAAAAAGATTTTTACATAAGCTTCTAAGAGGTCAAAATAAATAATTAAAGTAATAAGTATTAAAGTTAGGAGCTATGCAGTTCTTGCATACCTCTCTCTAGATGATTAACATTTCTTGAAAAAATTTTTGTGATGAAAATAGTTGAAATACTTTTTGATATGTAAGTTCTGGGTACTAAAAAAGGAGTCCAATTTTGACTCCACTTATATACCACTTACATACCAAAAATTGTAGCCTTTATTAGCCTTATATTCCCTTCATAAGTGATCTGATCTAACATGCCCATAGTGGTTGCTACAGCTGATTTTAGAGCATTAAAAAAGCACCCTTTCAGGTGCATTTTTAACCTTATATTAAAGGTGCCAGGACCCAGATTTGAACTGGGGACACGGCGATTTTCAGTCGCCTGCTCTACCAACTGAGCTATCCCGGCTCTAACCTATATACTTTAAATTAAGATGTGTAGTTTGTGAAACCCTTTTAATTAAAAATTTTATATCTTCATCAAATATCTAAAAAAACTTTTATTTTGAGTTCATTGCTAACAAGGCTGTACCAAATGAAGTAGTTTTTTTACATGAAATTATTGGTATGTTGATAATATTTTCTCTTATTTTTCTCCAATGAGGGTTTTTTGAACCTCCACCAATAGTAATAATTTTTTTTGGAAGTGAACCTGTTAGTTCTCCTAGCATTTCCCATCCTTTCAATTCTATCTTAGCTAGACCCTCGAATAATGCATGTAAATAAAGTGAGTCGCTTACTGGCCTTGGACCAAGTATCGGCTTTAAATTAGAATCATTAACAGGAAATCTTTCTCCTTTACTATTAAGAGGTAAAAGATTTAAAGAAGTGTTTTTTGATGGATTTATTTGTCGACTGAGCTCTTTTATTTCTAAATCAGAGAAAAACTGGGACAAAATACCACAGCCTGCGTTTGATGCTCCTCCACATATCCAATTGCCGTTTACTCTATGGTTTGTAATTCCTTGTTTTTTTATAGGATTATCAATAATTTTCTTAACTACAATAGTTGTTCCTAAAACTGTGAGACCATCTTCTTTACCTAAACCTGCAGCTATTACACTTGCATTAGAGTCAGTAGTGCCTGAGATTAAAATTAATTTCTTATTCAAGTTAAATCTCTCTGCTAAATCAAAATTTACTTGTCCAATAATTTTTCCACTTTTTATTATTTGAGGCAGGCATTTTCCCCATGAAGTATTGAGATAGCTTTTTGGCCATGATTCTTTTTTTAGATCCCAACCAAGTTTTATATTATTACCTTCTTCTCCATAAGTCCAATCTTTTAAAAACCAACCAGTGATCCAATCAGATTGATGTCGTAAAAGTATATTTGTCCCATATTTATCTATTAGTTTTAATGCTTTAGCAAGACTACTGTATGGAGTTCGCAGATGATCTTCTCCAGAAGTTAATGATTCAAGAAGGATCTTATGTTCATTACATGCTTGGTCATAAGAAATTGCTTCTCCTATTGGCTCTCCTCGTAAATTTGATGCTGTTAAAGTTCCTGATGTGCCAGATATAGCCAATTTTTGAAGGTTACTTTTTACCTCAATAGGTAAACATCCTAAGAGTTTTTCACAAGAATTGATCCAAGAATTTGGATTTTTAAAGCTAAATAAATAAGGAACTGAATTTGAATATATTAATTCTTTATGAAAATTTATTATAGATATTCTTGCGCCACTAGTTCCAAAATCTAATCCCCCATAAAAATTATCAGGCATAGAAAAATATTTTTATAAAAATACTTTGGAAGCCTCCGCTAATTGGGCTGCTTTTTCTTCTACCTTTTCCCAAGGGAGATCTAGATCTCTTCTGCCAAAATGTCCATAGGATGCAGTCTTTCTGAAAAATGTACCACCCATTTTTTGGGGTAGATTTCTTAGATCAAATTCTTTTATAATTGCTGCTGGTCTTAAATCAAAGTACTTATTAATGAGCTCAGTCAAATTAGCTTGTGAAATAACGCCAGTATCAAAAGTTTCAACAAGAATGGAAATCGGTTTTGCAACTCCAATTGCATAACTTAATTGTACTTCTGCCTTTTTTGCTAATTTTGCCTTAACTATACTTTTAGCTACATAACGTGCTGCATAAGCAGCTGATCTATCCACTTTTGTGGGATCTTTACCCGAAAATGCCCCTCCTCCGTGTCTTGCGTAACCCCCATAAGTATCTACTATAATTTTTCTTCCAGTAAGTCCGGCATCACCTTGAGGCCCCCCTACGACAAATTTGCCCGTGGGATTTACTAGAAATCTTGTTGTATGAATGTTTGGTTTGATTTCTAAATCTTCAGTAGCAGGAATTACAACGTGCGTCCATAAATCTTCTTTTATTCTTTGACGAATTTCTTCTTCATTTGTTATTCCATCTATCTCAGGATTATGTTGAGTTGAAATTAAAATTGTATTAATAGAGATTGGTAAACCTTTTTCGTAATCAATGCTTACTTGAGTTTTACCATCAGGGAGTAGATAGTTAAGGACTTCTTCATGCCTCACTTTAGCAAGTTGAATGGCTAATCTATGAGCCAAGCTAATCGGTAAGGGCATTAATTCAGGTGTCTCATCGCATGCATAGCCGAACATTATGCCTTGGTCACCAGCTCCGGTATTATCTTCCAAATCATCGTTAACATCATCTGCGTCGTTTACTCCTTGAGAAATATCTGGTGATTGCTCGTCAAGTGCTACTAAAACAGCACAACTATTTGCGTCAAAACCACCAGCTCTATAGCTTTCATATCCAATTTCTTTAATTACATTTCTAACAAGTTTTATATAATCGACTTTTGCTTTTGAAGTTATTTCTCCAGTAAGTAAACAAAGACCCGTGTTAACAACAGTTTCGCATGCAACTCTGCTTTCTGGGTCCTCTGTTAATAAAGCATCTAAAACAGCGTCACTAATTTGATCACATATTTTGTCAGGATGACCTTCAGTTACGGATTCTGAAGTGAAAATGAAATCACTCATTTACAAATAATTTTGAAATTAGACATTATCCTAGATTAGATTATCGTCACAAATCAATTATTGTAAATTAAAAATACTTTAAAAGAATAATGAGGCTTAAGTTCCGATATTCGTGCGCAAAATCAATAAGTGAATTTATGGTGTTTTAGATGAAGCTGTGGGAATTTCTTCGTTATCGTCAGTTTGTTCAAATAACATTTGTTTGTATTTCGCAGCCATTTCTTCAGCTTTACTAAAAACTTTTTGAGGATCCGTTAGCATATCACCAGGCTCGGGTTCAAGTGCTTTAGTAGATAATGAAATTCTTCCTCTTTCTGAATCAAGGTCAATTATCATGACTTTCATTTGGTCATTCACATTTAAAACATTATGAGGAGTCTCGATATGTTCATGACTAATCTCAGAAATGTGCAATAGACCACTAACTCCACCAATATCAATAAAGGCTCCATAAGGTTTAATACCTTTTACAGAACCAACAACAACTTCGCCTACCTCAAGTCGGTTCATTTTTTTCTCAACCAAAGCTCTTCTATGACTTAGTACTAATCTATTTCTCTCTTCATCAACTTCAAGAAATTTTAAAGGTAAATATTCACCTTCTAAGTCATCTTTAATTTTTCGAGCACTTATATGAGAGCCTGGGATAAAACCTCTCAAGCCTTCTACCCTAACAAGAGCTCCGCCTCTATTTGTTGCAAAAACTTCAGAATATATTGTTGCATCTTCTTTTTGGAGTTGTCTGACCCTTTCCCATGCTCTCTGATATTCAATTCTTCTAATGGAGAGGGCTAATTGGCCATCTTCATTTTCTTCGCTCATTATGAAAAATTCTCTACTTTCTGAAGGTTGTAAAACATCATTAAGTCCTTCAACTCTATTTATTGAAACCTCCTGAACTGGCATAAAAGCAGCTGTTTTTGCCCCTATATCTATCATGGCCCCTTTGGGCTCTAAAGCAAAAACGGTTCCTTTAACTAAATCGCCAGGTTTAAAATTATAGTCATACTTACCCAAAAGTGATGCGAATTCTTCTTGTGTGAATCCTGCGTTGTCAAAATCCGCATTTGTTCTGCTAGAGGAAGAATCTGCTGAAGGTATATCGCTCTTCTCGAATGATAAATCTTCCTTATTTTGGGATAATGAATCATTATTTAACTCAGAGGAATTTTTGATTTCTTGATCCTCAGAAAGTTCTTTAATGGTTTGGGAAGAATTTTCGTTCATTTGTTGTATCGCAGACTACCTAAGGTAGTTAGAAAGGAATGCTACTAGCCTGCAAACCAGTAGCAAAAAACATTTGTGTTATGTATTCTACACTTTAAGATGCTGATTTTATGAAATTGAAGCTAATTGGTTTTTTGAACTTCCTTTTAGGGATTCAAGAGTAGAAATAAAATCTTTGACCCCATTAAATTTTCTGTAAACTGAGGCGTATCTTATGTAGGCGACTTCGTTTTCTTTCCTAAGATTTTTGAGTATTAATTCTCCTATTTGTGAAGATTTAATATCTTTATTGGAGTCTTGAACGATTTGTGACTCAATTCCATCTACGAAATTAATAATTGCTTCACTACTGAAGTTAGTCTTTTCACAAGCTCTTGATATACCAGTAAATAATTTTTGTTTATCAAATAATTCTCTGTTACCGTCTTTCTTTATAACTGAAATTGGCATTGATTCCACTCTTTCATAAGTTGTAAATCTAAAGCTGCAATTTAAGCACTCTCTTCTTCTCCGAACACTTTTACCACTATCAGCAGATCTTGATTCCAAAACTCTGCTATCTGTGTTTTGACAGGTTGGACACTGCATATGGTGAAATAAGCCGCACTTTAACTCTAATAGTAGAGTAATATTCTAATTATGAAAAGTAAAAAACCTCTTTAAGAAGAGGTTTTTTTACTTTGATTCATTTTCTATCAAATTTAGGTGGGTCTCTAAAGGCGACAGCAAAGAATAAGGTAACAACTGCGAGAGTTAGAATAAGAACGTAAGCGAAAGCTTCCATAAGATTAAGTAATAAAGTTTAGTTTAAACCCTTCCTGGGATTCTTCTTGTGGTTTCGTCACCAAGCTTCTTGAATAAACCAAATTCAACTTGGTCTCCAATCTCAGCATCAATACCAGCAAAGGAATTTCTGTAAAGAGTTCTTGAAGCATGCCACCAGTGGCCAAATAAGAATAGCAATCCGAAACATAAATGTGCATATGTAAACCACGCTCTTGGAGAGCTTCGGAATACACCGTCAGATTTATATGTCTCTCTGTCAAACTTGAATGCTTCTCCAAGTTGAGCCTTTCTAGCTAATCTTTTAACTACCGCAGGATCAGTAAATGTTTGACCATTAAGATCTCCTCCATAGATAGTTGCAGTAATACCAGTCTGTTCAAATGAATACTTTGCTTCAGCTCTTCTAAATGGAATATCTGCTCTAACATTACCTTCTTTGTCTTCAAGGATGACAGGAAAGTTTTCAAAGAAATTAGGTATTCTTCTAACTTCTAATTCGTTACCTTCTTTGTCTTGAAAAGCAATATGACCTTGCCAACCAGTTGGTAAACCATCACCATTAACGAGAGCTCCAACTCTGAATAGTCCCCCTTTTGCAGGACTATTTCCAACATAATCGTAGAAGGCTAATTTTTCTGGAATAGATGCATATGCCTCTTCCTTACTTGCACCATTATCAATAGCAGATTGTACCCTTCTGTTAATTTCAGTTTTGAAATAGCCTGAATCCCATTGATATCTGGTAGGACCAAATAATTCGACTGGAGTTGTCGCCGAACCATACCACATTGTACCTGCAACAACAAAGGAAACAAATAATACTGCAGCTAGAGCACTAGCTAGAACACCTTCAAGACTTCCAAGTTTTAACGCTCTATAAAGTCTTTCTCCAGGTCTGTTGGTAATGTGAAAAATACCCCCAATAATTCCCATAAGTCCAGCCGCAATATGGTTAGCAACAATTCCTCCTGGATTAAAGGGGTTGAATCCTTCTACTCCCCAGGAAGGTGCAACAGGCTCTACATGACCAGTTAAACCATAAGGATCAGAAACCCAAATCCCCACGTTTGCACAATGAAATGCTCCAAAACCAAAGCATGTAAGTCCTGCTAGGAGAAGGTGAATCCCGAATATTCTTGGCAAATCAAGAGCAGGCTCACCAGTTCTTGAATCTTCCCAAAGATCTAAATCCCAGTATGTCCAGTGCCAAATAGAAGCCAACATCAATAGTCCACTAAATACTATATGTGCTGCTGCAACACCTTCGAAACTCCAGAACCCAGGATCAACTCCTGTAGCACCTGTAATATCCCATCCGTTCCAACTACTTGTGATACCTAGTCTTGCCATGAAAGGCATAACGTACATTCCCTGTCTCCACATTGGATTGAGAACAGCATCAGAAGGATCAAAAATGGCTAATTCATAAAGAGCCATAGAACCGGCCCAGCCGGCTAATAATGCAGTATGCATAAGATGCACAGCAAGTAGTCGACCTGGGTCATTAATAACTACTGTGTGAACTCGATACCAAGGCAATCCCATCGGTTAATTTCTAGTAACTATGCTGAATAAACAGCTAAACATCACGATAGTAAGGGTTTTTTAGTCTTTGAGGGATTTTTGTAAATAAATTTATTTTCTTGCAAAAATTGGGCAAATCAGTTTGTATAACTTAGTTTACAAGGAATTTTTAGCAAAAAATTGTTAATATTTTGGTCACAATTCTCAAAGTAAAACGCCAAAATAAGAAA
>QCIX01000007.1 GCA_003216355.1 Prochlorococcus sp. AG-402-N23
TAATTCTTCTAGTAACCAGCCTCTAAAAATTATTTCCTCTGCGAATCCAACACCTAATCCCAGTACAATAGAATTTAACAATATTATTGGCGAGAATTCACCTATCCAAGAAATATAATTTTTTTGCAATAGTGGTGCCAGAATTATAATTATTAAAACTAAAGCAAATAAAATACCTTGAGAAAAATTGAAAAAGTTTTTCAAGAATTTGTCTTTTGTTATCCCAAGAATTATCCAAGCACTTGATTTATTTCGTTTAATATAAAACCAATATGGGAGTAAAAAGATAAAAAGTAAGAAAGTAATAATAGTACCAATTAAGGATAAATTTTCTTTTTCAAAATTAAATAATAAAAGTGGTTGAGATAAAGCCCAGCCAATGCCATAAAGAATAGGAATAAAAAATATAGTGGATAAAAATCTTGGTCTTAAAAGAAAAAAACTTCTAATTAGTATCATTAAATTTTTCATTTTAGTTTAAATATTTATTAACCCCAACCTTTGCCTTTTATCATTCTAACTACTTGTTTAAAAAGTTTTAGCTTTTTCTTTTTACTATAATTTATGTTTTTTGAAAGATTAGATAAATCTTTATAAAATTGCCGAGTTATTTTATCTTCTTTATCACTAGGCCATAGTAAGTCTGAGCCCTCTTCATATTCTTCTTTGTATCTTTCTTTATTCAAATTTTTTTATATCGTAATAATTTAAATTTTACTTATTGCAAATGCTTAAAAGTGATGTTTATTAAATTTGTGTATTTATTTAAAATTTATGCTGATTAATCTTTCAACTTTAGTTTTTACATTATTATCTCCATTGCTTATTTTTGCAGTAATAGTATCGGTTTACTTATTTCATTAGGAAGTATTTACAAATAAACTTAATTAATTTAAGGGTGTATTATGCCTACTTTTTCTAATGCAAATGATAAAACTGCAATTACAGCCATTAGTGTTAAGATCTTGTTCTTTTTGATGAAATCCATAATGCATATTAATAATCTATTTATTAAATCTTTATATAAAAGAATAAATAATTAGTATTATAACAATTACAATGAAACCCATATATAAAGAAGATTTACTTCCCTCAATAGCTTCTTATAAAAAGATAATTGAAAAATATGATAAAGGTATAAAAGAAGGGGAATTTTATGAAGAACCTATTGGCGGAGATTTTAATTACCCTGATTGGTAAATATGCTTACTACAAAAATAACTTTTGCCTTGGCAGATTGGATTAGAGAGTGGCGTAAGTGCCGGGATAAGAATCCTTCTATTGATGAGTGTGTAAAATTTGTTCAGTGGAAATTAGAAGATTATAAACTTTCTGATAGTGATAAAAGAATAATTGAATCTATTTTGCTCTATGAATCTGAATAAATAAGGGATCATAGACTTTAATTTTTATATTTATCTATAAAAAACAAAGGATCATTAAAATCCTCTTACAAATTAAGAAAAAAGTAAATCAGCATATTTACGGATTTACTGAAAATATAAAAAGGAGTAATTTATAAATGTTGAGTTCGGAGGCAATCTAAATGATTGATAGTCCGCCTGAAATTTAGCAAATTCCAAAATATAGGAAGCGTATTCCTGAGAATGGGATTATTCGAAAATTAAAGTTCAATCAATTAGTCTGATAAGACTTCGCTTTATAATTACTAGCGACAATAGGGACTGAAATTATCGAGAGAAATCCCCGAATTCACGTATTCTAGGTTTATGAGTAAATAGACTTTAAAATATGTAATTTTATATCCTGTAAGAAGGAAATCAAATATTAAAAAGGACTGTACAAGCAGTCCTTTTTTGTTTAACAAATTTCTTCTAAACTAGACTTCTTTTTGGATAATATAGATTAATAAAGGGATTAAAAATATTTCAAAATGAAAGATCAAGTCTTGTTTCCGAAAATTGAAGTACGTGAAAAGGGTTTTTTACAAGTAAGTGATATTCATACTATTTATTGGGAAAGATCTGGTAATCCATATGGCAAAAAAATTCTTGTTATTCATGGAGGTCCAGGAGGAGGAAGTCAACCAAGATATAGAAGATACTTTGACCCAGATAAATTCGATATTATTCAATTTGACCAAAGAGGTTGCGGTTCTTCAACTCCTTTCTCCGAATTAAAAGAAAATACGACCAATCACTTAGTTGATGATATTGAGAAATTAAGGATTCTTTTAAAAATAGATACTTGGCATTTGTTTGGTGGATCTTGGGGCTCAACACTTTCACTTATATATGCGATTAAAAATCCCTCAAGAGTTATCAGCTTAACTTTGCGAGGAATATTTTTATGTAGAAAGTTTGAATTGTTATGGTTCTATCAATATGGTGCAAGTGAGATATTCCCCGATGAATTTGAAGAATATATTTCTGTAATACCAAAAGAAGAAAGAAATGATTTAATAAGTTCTTTTCATAAATATCTAACATCTTCAGATGCGAATCTTAGATCAAAAGCAGCAGCAGCTTGGACAAAATGGGAACTCTCAACAAGTCATTTAATAAATAAAAAATTTGATTTTGATAAGTCTGAAGTTAATTCTTTTTCAGATGCCTTTGCAAGGATAGAATGTCATTATTTTATTAATAATATTTTCTTAGAAGATGATTTTATTTTGAAAAATATAAAAACAATAGAATCGATTCCAACAAAAATAATTCAAGGGAGGTATGACGTTGTATGTCCTGTTAGGAGTGCTTGGGATCTAAATAAGAAATTAAAGAATTCTGAATTAATTATTGTTAATGATGCTGGTCATTCAATGAGTGAAAAAGGTATAAGTATCGAATTAATAAAAGCTGTAAAAGGAATTGAAAATATCTAATAAAGAGAATATGCTTTTAAAAATTAAAGGCCATTATCTTCAATATTTTGTGCAATACTCCTAAGAAGTTCGACTATATCAGAATCTTCGCATTGAGTATCTTCTTTAAGCAAAATGCACTCGTCTCTAATACTTACATTAGTACTCCACCATATACCTGAACTATTGGTATCGTCCCATTCAAATCTTTCAGACATAATTAATAAAATCTAATAGATACACTAAAGCTTGCATTACTTCATCGTGGATTTATATATTTAATTTCAAAATTTAAAATACTTTCCTAGACGCTAAAAGGAATCTGGAAATTTCTGAAAATAAAATTTAGAAATCTAATTTCAGTTCGTATTGCTTTTCCTTTCCCTTGAAAACAATTTTTTTATTATTTATATTTTTTCTAAGCCTTTTTCTAGAGCCATGCTTTAAATAAATTTCTTTTGAGATATCCCAATATCCTTCCTTTTTAGTGATTTCCTGAATTTTCTTCTTTGCAGTTTTAGTGCTATTTGGGATGTCAATTATTGGTCTTATGTAATTAATTTGTTCATATTCTTCTTGATTAAATCTAGATAATAGCCATGGTTCATGAATGAAATTAAGTGATATATCCTTTAATTCTGGGATCCATTTTTTTATAAATTTTCCTTGAGGATCATGATCTTTTCCCTGCTTAATAGGATTATAAATTCTATTGGTATTTATAGACGTAGTTCCAGATTGCATTTGGCATTGGTTCCAATGTATTCCAGGCTCATAATCTACAAATTTATTTGCTAATTCAGAACCTGAATCTTGCCATGGTAGCCATAAATTATAGCTAGCAAAAGACATTAACATCGCTCGCATCCTGAAGTTAATCCATCCATTGAAATTTAATGAACGCATACATGCATCTATAAAAGGAAAGCCCGTATTACCTGAACTCCATGTATGAAGTAATTCATTATTTTTTTCTCTAATATTTTTAAAAAAAGGATGGTATTCCCTATACTCTAGTTCTGGTTCACTTTCAAGTTTCTGAATAAAATGACAATGCCAAGTTAATCTGCTTTTTAACATAATGGAATTATTGTTTTTTGATATATTTGCCTTATTAAAAATTTCTTTTAATGAAATGCATCCCCAACAAATATATGGGGATAGTCTTGTACAACTGTCAAATGATTTTTCTGGGCTAGATATATCTTTTGAATAAGAATCTAATTTATTACTAAAGAAGTATTGCATTCTCTCTAAACCTTTCTTTCTTCCGCCTAGCATTCTTCCTGGACAAGTTTCTTTTTTAAAGTTAAAAATTTCGTCTGAGGGTATTTCTCCAATATTAAAGTTTATAGAATTAATTCTTAATGGAGCTTTAGGTAAGTTTTTTTCGGAATTTTTTTGCCACTTTTTAGACCAATTATTCCTATCAAAATTTCCTCTGAAAACTGAAAATTGTAGAAATTCCTTCCAAATAATATTTTTTCTTAAAGCCCATTCTCTTACTTTTTGATCTCTTTTATAAGTAAGCCAATCTCCGGTTTCTTGATGGCTATATATACCTTTGATTTTAAATTTTGAACTAATTTCATCAAAAATATTAATAACATTTCCAGTTCTAATAATTAATGGTTGTCCGATCTCAGCAAGAGCATTCCTTAAATCTATTAAACTTTCTTTGCAAAATTGCCATTGTCTATGTGAATGGGTATTTTGGCTCCAAATATCTACCTCAATAATGTAAATAGGTAAAATATCACAATCTTTTATAGCCTCACAAAGAGCTTCGTTATCATGAATTCTTAAATCTTTCTTAAACCATAAGATATTTATTTCTTTCATAATTTTTTCTTTTAATCCTAGAAAAATAAGATTAAGTTTGTAGGTAAAAAATATAAAAAATTTTAGAATAACTAAAAATCAAAAAAAAATGAAAATAACAAAAAAACTTTGGGAGGATAATTATAAGATTGCTTTACTAAGTTTAAATACAAAATTTGTTCAAGGTTTAAAGAATGGAAATCTTCCTAAAAATATATTTCAAGAATATTTAGCTCAAGATTATTTCTTTTTAGAGACTTTTGCTAAGGCATATGGTCTTGCAGTTTCTAAATCAAAAGATAAATATTCAATAAGGAAGTTGAGTGAACTTTTAATGGGAGTTTCTGAGGAGTTAATACTTCATGAAACTTATGCAAAAGAATGGGATATTGATTTATCTAATAACTATATAAAAAAAGCTACAAAAAATTATACAGATTTCCTTGACGATACTTCCAAAAGACTTAGCTCTCTTGAAATAATGTTTGCAATGACTCCATGTATGCGACTTTATTCTTGGATAGGTAAAAGTTTATATAAAGAGGATTTTGACATTAAATATAAAGAATGGATAATTACTTACTCTGATGAGAGCTTTGAAAAGCAAGCAGATTCACTTGAAAATCTTATTGAGACCAATAAAGAAACATATGATATTTATCAGGCCAAATATTTATACAAAAGAGCTATGGAATTGGAGTTAGATTTTTTTAATGCATATTCAGATTTCTGATTAAAATTAAAATTTATTTATAGTACTTTTAAAAATGAGTTAATAAATTATGTATTCTAAAATTGCACTTTCAATAGGCGGTAGTGACTCCGGAGGTGGAGCAGGTATACAGGCTGACTTGAGAACTTTCATGGCCCTTAAAGTACATGGATGTTCTGTTATTACATGTATTACCGCACAAAATAGTATAGAGGTTACATGCGTTCAACCAGTAGAGAAGAATACTTTATTAAATCAGTTAGATACTTTATTTGCTGATTTTGGTATTGATGCCTTAAAAACTGGAATGTTATTAAATGAAAGGATAATTAATGATACTGCTTCAAAATTAAATACATACAAAATAACCAAAATTATTGACCCAGTAATGGTTACAAGAACTGGTTCTAAATTACTGGAAGATTCTGCTATTAATGCTTATAAAAAACTCTTATTACCAATTGCTGATTTGGTAACTCCAAATATTTATGAAGCAAATCTACTTTCTGGTTTAGAAATAAGGAGTAAAGAAGATATCGAAAATTCAGCAAGAAAAATTATTGGTCTTGGAGCTAAAGCGGTACTTTTAAAAGGTGGCGGTTTAAAAGATATGAAAGGGAAGGATTTTTTTCTTGACTTAAATGGTAGAAAAGAGTGGCTATTTAATAATTTTATAAATACAAAAAATACCCATGGTAGCGGCTGTACTTTGAGTGCTGCTATTTGTGGTTACAAGGCTTTAGGTTTTGATCTATTTGATTCCATACAAAAAGCGAAATTCTTTGTTGAGAAATCTTTAGACAATTCTTATAAAATAGGATCTGGCCCTGGTCCCTTAGGCCATCATTAATTATTTATAGAAGTGGAGTTAGAACCACCATTTTCTGTAGGGCTTTTTTAAAAATAAGATTTCTTCAGTCTCCCATCCTCCCTCCAACCACTCAAGATGCTCAAGTAATAAAGACTCACTTTCCCTTTTGCTTAATTGCCCAATTCTATTAGCAATACCATCGAACCTTACTTTCATCAATTCCTCAATCTTGATGTTATTCATAGGTTAAATAATAAATTTTTTCTACTCTTACTTGTATACATTTTCTTGTCAACGATTTAATTTTATTTGTTTACTAGCAGTTCTTAAATATGTATTAAATACAACTTTTTACAATAGATAGTAATTAAGACTTATTCACATAGATTTAATTTAAGACTAATTTATATAAAAATACTTTAACTATGAATAAAGAAGAAACAGCAAAGCAAAAAACTATTTTAAATGTAGGCTATTGTGAAACGACCTCTGAATGGCTCAATAGAATCATTACTGAACTGGCAGATGAAAATAAAAATTTCGTAGATTTGTCAGTTATTTGTGCTTAATTTTTTAGAAAATATAGTTTATTTTGATTTATTTTCAGTTAGCTTTTAACTAGAAGAGAAATTTAAAAGATATTTTTGTGATGTGAATTCTAATAAAAAAAACATAGAAATAATTGAACAATTCAATTTATCTCCTCATCCTGAGGGTGGATGGTTTAGAGAGATAGTAAGGAGTGAGAATTCTTTAATAAGGGAAGATGGCCAAAGTAGAAACTTTATTACGGGAATTTATTATCTTTTGGAGAGAGATGCAAAAAGTGCTTGGCACAGAGTAAAAAATGCTGATGAAATTTGGATTTATCTAAGGGGCGATCCTCTTAATTTATGGTGCCTAGATAATGATAATAAGTTAATAAGAAATTTAATTTTAGATTCCAATAATCCAGTAGAAATGATCCCATCTGGATATTGGCAAGCTGCAAAAAGTGCAGGTGAATTTACTTTAGTGAGTTGTTGTGTTGGCCCGGGCTTTGATTTTAAGGATTTTGAATTACTCAGAAATACAAATCATGCTTCTAGATTAGACAAAGCAATTAATGATCTTATTTGAGACGATTTATTGTTTATATTTTTGAAATTATCCTCTAGATTTATAAGGGCTACTCAATCAATCTATATTTAATGAATCAAAATTCTGTCAAAACAATTGGTATTAATGATGAACCAAGAAAAGATTCATACTTAGTATATGTAAATCAGGCTGATGGATTAAAAGGCATCCTTAAAAGGGATTTTGATGAATGGTCGAATTTTGATAGTTGGGAAAGTATTTCAGTTCAGCAATGGATTTTTTCTAGATCTTTGGAGGTTTTAAGAGGTAATAAAATTGATATTAAATGCGACTGTTGTGAACATAATGATTTAATCCCAAATGATTTTGAGAGTATTAAAAAAGAAAAATGTTTTGGTAAAAAAAGTGCTTACATGATTGAAAAAGTTGTAGATGAAATTGTATTAGCTAAGGAAAGAAGAGAAAGTGATGGAACATATTCTACGTAAGATTCATAAATATTTATGGAGTGAAAAATCTTTTACTTACCAGTGAAAATTATCAGAAGAACCAATAGTTAAATTTTTAGTTGACATCTTATGGAACTTAAAGTGTACCGAATCACTGAACTCCTTTTCATCTGAGTAATTCACAAGATCCACTGGGTCGATGTTTTCATCGAACCATGCATCATATTCAATATGGTTTGGTTCAGCAAAATAACTCATATCCAATTAATAGCTTTCAAAAAACATATAAACGGTACATGCGATACCAAATTATTATTAATTTTTTGATAATCCATATTTTTAACTTGTTCATAAAGATTAGTTGCTAAAAAGATAGGAGAAATATCTATAAATTAATGTCTCTAGATACAACAATGGTTTCTATCCATCCCCACTTCACAATCAAGGATGGGAAGATGGACCAGTGCATAGCTCTTTTAGAAGAAATTTTGGTACTAACAAAAGCTAATGAACCTGACTGCCTTTTTTTTAATATCACTACATGCGGGTCAGATAAGGCTTATGTAAGAGAGGCATATAAAGATGGTGCCGCCGCTTTATTTCATCTCAAAAATATGGGACATATGATTCCCAAGCTTTTTGAAGTGTCAGATATTACTGTGCAGGTCCAAGGCCCTGCCAAGGAGATTGAACCCTTGAAGGAAATACTGCCAGACGCTGATTTCTATGAAGCAATATCTGGATTCTGATTTAGATTGGATATATTGACAGTCGATCGCTAGGGGCTTTTAGCCCCCTTTTTATTTAGGAATTCAAAATAAATTAATCTTCCCTTTACTTATATCAAGTAACTTTATTATCAGCTCAAATATTATTTTATGGCATCAACTTTTTATATTGTTCATCATGAATTTAAGGCAGGAAAAGCTGAAAAATGGTGGGAAACAGCTTATGCGGCAATGTCAACAGGTGGTGGATGGGATGATGCGGTAGCAGTTAATAAAGAAAAAGGATTTTTTAACCATTCTGCAAATGCCGTAACTAAAACTGGTCCTGTATATTGTTTTTGGGAAGTAAAAGAGGGTATTTCAGCTGAGGAGTTTCAGGAGTTTATAGACGGTCCCTCTGGTCCAGGTTTCGGACAAGATGCTCTGATGAATATCTGTAAACCAATTAACACATCATTAATGAATGGACAAACACCTTATCCACCAGTTTTTTCTTGATTATTGACAGTCTTTTTAGAATAGGGAGCAACTAGCTCTTTTTTATTATGTCTCTTGAAACTACCGTTTTCACGTTCAAAATTAGCGTCCCTTTTGAAGAATGGGCTGTGATTTATGACAGCGAAGAAAATATACAAATGAATAAAGAGCGCGGAATTATTTGCTTATATAAAGGTGTGAAGAAAGATGATCCAACAAGTGTAATTCTTATTGAGCAGGGTGAAGAAGGTAAATCAATAGCTATGTTTGAAGATCCAGCAGTGAAACCATTAATTGAGAGTGCAGGTCATATTTACGATTCAACGGTTATTTCCAGTTATTTTTAAGTGAAAAGCTTAATTCTTCCTGCAATATTATTATTATTATTTGCTTTTTCTACTCAAGCTGGTTTTCCAGAAGATGAGAATGGTTATGATCTAAAAAAAATTGAAGAGTCTTTTAGATTACCTTGTGATGAAATTGGAAATGATGATTCTATTGCAAGAGCATTAGGAGTTGGTGACTGTACCTGGATGTTTGGAATAAACAAAGATAAAGAACCTGCGGAAGCTTTAAAAATTTCAGATACTGTTTTAATTGCTCTTTTGAAAGGAAATAATCTTGATTTAAAATCAATGCTTGAAAAAGATGGATTAATTAAAACGAATATAAAAAAAGAAGCTACTTATAGAATTAATTTCTGCAGAGAGGAAACAAAAAAGCTATTCAAAAGTTAATTAAGAAATTACCAGAGGTTGTTGTATTGGATGAAGAGAGAATTGAAAATTTAAACAGAGTGCTTCCTCTGCAGTATTTAAGTATGTTTGAGCAATTTAGCAAATATAAGCATTGAAACGTTTACTCTTGACTCCTATATTCAAACGTTTTAAAAAAAGTGCTTTTTTCTCATCACTTAATCAAAATACTTGTCCTGTTTATGATGCTGAAGAAATAAAAAAACAAGAACAACAAGAAGCTATTAGAAAGTTATACCCATAAAAAAAGGGCGATAGCTTCGCCCCAGTCAAAAAGCAGGATAATCCCCATCACCCGGCCTTTTTTAAAATCCTAGCACTACATATAGTGTTTGTAAGTAATAAAAATTTACTATTGGTGGAGTTGTTTGTTTCTAATTAATTTGTCATGATGGAAATCCCCATCACTCAGGCTCGCAAGAGTCTTTTTTTTATGTCTAGTTTTGGATCATACACTCCATTTATGCTTCTTGCAAAACTTAAAGTTAAGGAAGATAAGGTTGCAGAATACTTAGAAATTGCAGATAAGACAGATAAAGCTGTTGAAGCTGAAGAACCAGGAATGCTCCATCATACTTTTGATCAAGATCCTGATGATCCTCTTCGTTTCGTATGGTCAGAAGTTTATAAAAATGATGATGCTTTACTAGCTCATTTAGCTAATCCAGCATTAGGTGTTTATCTTGAGGCTCATGCTGAACTAGGGACTGATTTTTCTGTTGAATTTTACGGAACTGTGGGAGATAAGGTTATTGAAGCCATGAACGGAACAGGAGTTCCATATAAGATCTTTAAAACAAAATTAGGATATAGCAGATTTTAAGGATAAGAGTATTAACTAATTAATTCGACTAAATTATTAATAAGAATCTGAGTGCTAGAGGTAACCATAGACATAGAAGAAGCATTAGTAAAATAGTAATAGCATGGATATTTGGAATGTAATGCTCTTTTAAAATTTGTGTTTTCATAATTTATCTCGCCTTTTTAAGTTTTATTTCTCTTCTGATAAGCAATGCTATGACCACAACACACATGTTCATTAGAAATACGTCTAATGGCATTTAATAAAAAAGTCTCTAATCAATTAATAGCAAGATTATTGATCTACGAATCAAGAAATGATTAATAATATTTATGGGCTTAATAAAACGAAATTAAAAATTAAATTTATGCTTAAATATCTCAGAACTTTTAACTATTAAATGGCTTATTCAGAAACAAGAATAGTGATAGGTGGTTTAGCCCATGTACCTGTTCTTATCTTTATAGCCAATTTTATTAAAGGTAAGTTTGGAATTAAATTCGGAGAGGCTAAAGATAATGTTGTTAACAGAGAGCCAGTTAAAATTATTGAGGTAAAAGATACAGTAGTTAAAGAAGGAAAAGCAGAAACTATAAAGGAACTTTCAAATAAGTTGGACAGTATTGAACAAAAGGCTGATGAGGTTTATGAAAAGGTAAAGAAGAAAAAAAAAGATAATAAGAAGAAAAAAAAGAATAACTAAATTGAGATCCTATCAAGCATCAATACATCTTGAGCTTTGATTGTATCTCTCTTATCTTCATCTTCGGGATCTTTATAAGATTCAATTTCAGCTTGAATTTTTCTCTTGTAAACTCCTTTGATATAGTCAATTTCTCTATTCTCTTTATTCAATATTGAGAATGGTGTTCTTTTTAAGTTCATAACTTTCTCCTAATAAATAAGTTTTAATCAGCTCCAGTTCTTATCAGATTCAACAAAGCTATCCAATGTTTGCTGATTCCTAATTTCTTCCTCAAGAAGTTCTTCTTCTGATCTTTCTTCAATCTCAGATTTATAATCATCTTTTAGATTGGATTTGGTAGACATTTGCTCATGAGGACTACAATTATGTTCTAACTAGTCAGGCAAGCCATCCGACTAATAGATATGTACGGTTTGAGGAACTCCCATATACGGATAAAGGATCAACAATTCAATTTAAATATTGGTAAAAGCTGGGGAGAATTAAATTATTTCACTCGCAGATATTTTAATTAAATGGTATTCCCTCTTTCACTGGGTTTTTTTTCACATCTTCCATTGCATTTCTGATTTTGTTGTAGTAAGCCAACTCTTCTGGATCATTTGATCCAAGACCATAATTCATGGTTGCCGCAATATATATTCTGTGCATCCGGTATGAAGATAATGACATTACTGGAATACAAACTTTATCAAATATATCTGAATTTTATGCAAAATGCTGTCATATATTATCCCAGCTCTTTTAGTCAATATCGCAAGTGCCCTAGTCGGGACTTGAAGCCGAGAGCTCTACCTTGCCAATGGAGTGCTCTACCGCTGAGCTGCAAGGGCAATTTTAAAGTGGACCGGGTTGGACCATATAGGATTGACTGCAGCACAGTAATTCTGAAGTGTCCAAGATAAATTTAAATGGCCCATAGATTTGGGTCAAATTATTCTTAGGGAGTGCTGTGATCTATCTAGAGTCCACTTAAACCGCGGATTTTTTAATCATCCCCAAAGACCGAGTACTTTTGAGTCAAATTTTTATCAAATAATGCAATAGGGATTGCCCCAAAATTTACTAAAACTACACTCAAAGTAGCTCGATAGCGAGGTTGATCATAAGATTACCCTCCTTAAACTTATATGAAAACTCTATAACGATTTTGTAAGTATTGAATAGAGTTTAAATTCTTATTTTTGGGAGCCTAAATCTTTTTTAGTTAGTTGCTTTTTTCCCCTTAGCGATCATCACTACTGGTACTAAGAGATAAGTAAAGAAAGAGATTAAGAAAATGTCGATGTTCATTGATTTCACTATAAATTTTTTAAATCTTGCTCTATTTTCTCAAGTTTTTTGTTTAGTTCTATTTTCTCCTTCAATAGAGCTTTTTTCTTTGATTGGAGTTCTTTGTTAAATGGAGAATTAAAGTACTTTTTGTAAGCTAGAAAAAATACAGCCAGTGCTACAACAATCCCTATCGCGCCAATTATTAGTATGGGCGAAGATGGAAAATCGTAAAATGGTACAGAGAGTAAAAGCATTTAAACGAAACCTGGAATTATTTGGCCTGTTGTTAAGTAAGCTCCGACAGCAGCAATTAATCCAAGCATTGCGAATCTGCCATTAAGAGTTTCTGCAACAACTTTTTCTTTTTCGATTGTTTTTACTTTAGGGTTTGAATTTGTCATTGGATTTGAAGTTAGATAGTTTAAATTTTCGTTTTGAAATTGCTTGGTTAGATAAGCAACGAGGATAGCTGTTAAGGATACGATTACAGCTAAAAAGCCTGAAAGAGGGGACATTAAAAAATACCTGGAATTATTTGGCCTGTAGTTACATAAGCTCCGAAAAGTGCAACTAAACCGATCATTGCCCAACGACCATTAATTTTTTCAGCGTTTTGAGGATATCCATCGTAAGAAACAGATTGATCAACATAAGGACGAGGCTCAGTTGGAAACATATTTTGCCTTCCGCCTGATTCTGTAGTTATGTATGAAGAATTAGTCATTAGTTAAATTGTTTAATTGTTAACAAACGTAACATTCTTATTAACTAATGTAAAGAAAAAGGTGTTAAATATGCGAATTTCTGTATTTAAAAAACAATACTGTTACATATACGTAGCAGTTATGGATTAGTTTTCTTAAATTGATAGTCGATCTAAAATGAGGGGCAATTAGCTCTTTATGAATTTTTAAAATGAAAGAATTCTTGGAAAAGTTCTTGACTTCGGGCCTACATAATTCTTCCTTCTGATAAGGACCTGCCAGCCGCTGCCGCTTCTGATGAATTTCTTTTCTGCGATAGTGGTAATCTCAGTGATACCAAGCTATCCCGCGAGTGCCCTCGTCGACTGTTGAATTGGTTAATTTTTGAAGCGTTATGACTGCTTTTGAAGGTAGTTTTAAGTTTATTTGTATGTTTCGGGACGTTTTCGGGACATTATAAATTTGACTTTTGACTTATAATGAATGTGTCTGAAGGATACTTTTTCTCAACTACCCAGTATTAATCAGGTTTTGACATAAAAAATGGCATCTATTGATGCCTTCTGAATTTCCTTGATTCTCTTTGGTTGAGGGTTCTTGATGCCCTCGTCGGGACTTGAACCCGAGACCTCTCCCTTACCAAGGGAGTGCTCTACCGCTGAGCTACAAGGGCAATTTTAAAGTGGGCCGGGTTGGATTTGAACCAACGTAGGCAGAGCCAGCGGATTTACAGTCCGCCCCCTTTAACCACTCGGGCACCGACCCCCACTATTTGAACTTATCAGTTAATGGACACTTTGTGTGAAATTGTTTTGGTTTTTTTGTTTCTTTCTAGATAGCATTTGTAAAGAAAAGACTTTATTGATGATGAATATTTTATTGATAAATGGACCAAATCTAAATCTTTTGGGAACTAGAGAACCTGAAATTTATGGTAATAAAACATTGAGTGATATAGAAAAAGATTTAACTAAAGTTGCTAAAGAAAAAAGTATTAATCTTGAATGTTTTCAAAGTAATCACGAAGGAGAAATAGTAGATAAAATTCAGGAGTCTGTAAAAAGTATCCAAGGTATTCTTATAAATGCTGGCGCTTTTACTCATACCTCGATTTCTATTCGTGATGCTTTAATTGGATCAAAAATTCCATTTGTAGAGTTACATATTTCAAATATTTTTAGTAGAGAAGATTTTCGTAAAGAATCTTTTCTTACAGATAAAGCTATAGGAATTATTAGTGGATTCGGCATATCAAGTTATTCCTTAGCTCTTGAAGGAATCATTGGATATTTAAGTAGTAAAATAAATGCTAGTTGATTTTAAAAGGCCTTCTTCTCATATTAAATATTTATCGTCATTATCTTCAGATGAGTGGATCAAACTCGCATTATCTAATCCAATAGATATTCTTATTGACCATGCTCATTGTGAAAGAAAAGCAGCAGGAGTAGCTATTCAATTGATGTTTAGATATCCATCAGAACCAAATCTGGCAGAAGTTCTAAGTCCAATAGCGAGAGAGGAATTAGAGCATTTTGAAAAAATACTTTATTTTTTAAAGGACCTTGGACATTCTCTTGAGTCCTTAAAACCGCCTCCATATGGAGCTGAATTGTCCAAGAATATAAGAAAGGAAGAGCCCAATAGAATGCTCGATAGTTTCTTAATAGCAGGACTTATTGAAGCAAGAAGTCATGAAAGATTAAGCTTGCTTGCGCTGAATTCTGAAGATAAATCGTTTAAATCCCTTTATGAGTCTCTGCTTGAGAGTGAGGCAAGACATTTTGGAGTTTACTGGAAACTAGCGCAAACTAAATTCTCTAAATATCAAACTTTCAAAAGGTTAGAGGAATTGTCTGAAATTGAGTCATCAATACTAGCTGAAACATTTGTATTGCCAAGGGTACATAGCTAAAGTTAATAAAATAAAAATGATAATAAACAAGTTCTTAAGTTTACTTAATCGATATAAAACTGATTTACCAACATTCACCATCGTTGGTGTAGGCCCTGGAGATCCATCGCTTTTAACAATTGCTGCTGTGGATGCAATAAAAAAAGCGAAAGTTATAGTTTTCCCAATATCAGACGATAATAAAAAGAGTTTCGCTGCTGAAATAGTCAAGAAATACACAAAATTTAAAAAAAATATCCCTATCATTTTTCCAATGGCTAGGAAGGATTTCGATCCAGATGAAATATGGTCTAATGCCGTAGAAAAAATTGTGAAATTTATACAAAATGGCGAATCAGTTGTTTTACTTTGTCTTGGTGATACTTCACTATTTGCAAGTTCTTCTAATATTTTGAGGTTAATAAAAAAAAATCATGCTGAAATTATTACCAAAACAATACCTGGTATTTCCTCTATTTCAGCAGCAGCAGCTTTGAATGATTTTGATTTGGTAAAAAAAGGTGAGACATTGATCATCAAAGAATGCCCTTCTTCAGAATCTGAATTAACAACCCTAATTAGGGAAAGTAAGGCCAATAAAACGGTATTGGCAATTATGAAAGTTGGCAAAAGATGGAATTTAGTCAGGAAAATTTTAAAAAAAGAGGATATCATCAATACAACATTAATAGCTTTAAGTGTTGGGATGTCTGATCAAATTATTCAATTTGCATCACAATATAAAAAGGAATTTATGCCTTATTTTTCTTTGATTTTGATAAGGTTCGATTAATGTATAAAAAAGAAAAATTAGTTGAAAATCAATTTACATGGCCAATATGTAAGGATCTATTATTTCTTGTTCTCGAAGATAGGGTTAGTGATGTTTTTGTTTGTGAATTGGTTTGGGAAAGACTTTTTTATACTAAAGAACTCTCCATAAATGATTGGGTCTTTAGCGCATTAACTCCTTCTTATTGGTCAGAAAAATTTGAAAAAGCTCCTCAAATCATTTCAGAGCGACAAGCCTCAGTACATTTGACTCGATCAATTCCAAAAGACTATAAACAGGGATTGAAAAATTTTCTTAATTTTAAAGGTTATAAGATTAATGAACTCTATCCAAGAAGAACTAGAAGAGCGACGGCAGTAAATTGGTTGATTTATTGGGCGATTGAAAATGATTGTTTTTCAAAAGATAGTAGATTAATGCCAAGTCTTAGTTCACCCCCTGTTAATCCAGTTAAAGGACATTCTGGCGATCCAGAAATTAAATAAGTTTTTTTGAAAAAGGTAAATGATTCTATTAAAGGTATAGTTGTAGTGGATACTACTTTCTTTGGAGAGAAGAATTGATTCTTCCTACAATAGCAATTATCGGAAGACCTAACGTTGGGAAATCTACCTTAGTTAATCGTCTTTGCCAAAGTAATGATGCAATAGTATTTGATAAGCCTGGAGTTACAAGAGATAGAACTTATCAAAATGCTTCATGGGGAGGTAAGGAATTTCAAATAGTTGATACTGGAGGTTTAGTTTTTGATGATGATAGTGAATTTCTCCCAGAGATAAGGACACAAGTTTTCTTGGCTCTAGAAGAGGCTTCACTCGCGTTACTGGTGGTAGATGGGAATCAAGGCGTTACTGATGGTGATTTATCAATCGCAAAATGGTTAAGAAACTCAAGCTGTAAAACAATTGTTGCTGTTAATAAATGCGAATCGACTACTCTAGGAATATCCCTAGCTTCGGAGTTCTGGAAATTAGGATTGGGCGAACCTAACCCTGTTTCGGCTATTCATGGTTCAGGTACTGGAGATCTTTTAGATCTCGTTATTGGCGAACTTCCTGAAAATAATTTCCAGGATGATGAAGAAAAGATAATGATGTCAATTATTGGTAGGCCTAATGTTGGTAAATCTAGTTTGTTAAATTCAATCTGTGGAGAAAAAAGAGCAATAGTTAGTGATATTAGTGGTACGACAACTGATTCAATAGATACTCTTATTAAAAAAGGTGATAATCATTGGAAAATTATTGATACTGCAGGGATTAGAAGAAAGAAAAATGTTAAATATGGCACTGAATTCTTTGGTATTAATAGGGCTTTTAAATCTATAGATAGAAGTGATGTTTGTGTTTTAGTTATAGATGCTATAGATGGAGTAACTGATCAAGACCAGAAGCTGGCTGGGCGCATAGAAGAACAAGGCAGAGCTTGCATAATTGTTGTTAATAAATGGGATCTTGTAGAAAAAAATAGCTTAACAATTTATCAAGTAGAAAAAGAACTTAGATCTAAACTTTATTTTTTACACTGGTCAAAAATGATTTTTATATCTGCCCTAACTGGTCAAAGAGTTGATAATATTTTTGAGCATGCTCTTAATGCTGTAAATCAACATAGAAGAAGAGTTACAACATCTGTAGTTAATGAAGTACTTAAAGAATCAATCAGTTGGAAAAGTCCTCCAACGAAGAGAAGCGGCAAGCAAGGTAGGCTTTATTACGGTACCCAAGTAAAGAATAAACCTCCCACTTTTACTCTTTTTGTAAATGACCCTAAATTATTCGGAATAACTTATAGAAGATATATTGAAAAACAAATTAGAGTAAATTTAGGCTTTGAAGGCACACCCATCATTTTACTTTGGAGAGGAAAACAGCAAAGAGCTTTAAATAAAGAAGTCGAAAGAGAAAATATTGAGTTAATTCAAAAAGATTTATGAATTTGCTAACCAAATTTTCTGTTGGTCAATACGTTCATGGTAATAGAAGTTGGCTAAGAATTATAGATAGTAGATTAAAAATAATTATCGTAATGATATTTTTAATCACTCCAATTTGGGCAGGTCCAATATGGAGATTGAGTTTAGTTGGTTTTTTACTATTAATTACTTTTTTAAGTTTATTGCCATCTAGAGTATGGTGGCGATCATTATTTTTTCTCTCATGTTTATCACTATTAATTGGATGTATATCAATACTTGCCTCGTCTGATATTCAATCTCTTGATGACTACTTAAGAAATCCCAATGAGTTGCAAGTAGTACTGGAAAGCCAAAAAGAATGGAATATTTTGCAAATTCCCTCTCAGAAGATATGGGTTATTGATTTTGGTCCATACAACTTATCAAGAAAAGCCTTTGAACTAGGAATAAAAACCTCCACTTTGATATTTACCGTTGTTCATAGTGTGAATTTGATGCTTTTAACCACATTGCAGGAAGACATTGTATGGGGATTAAGTTGGTTTATGTATCCATTAAGAAAGATTGGATTACCAATTAGTAAGTGGCTTTTTCAGTTGTTAATTGCATTACGTTTTATTCCTCTAGTGCAGGAAGAACTTCAAAATATCATTAAATCAGTGTCAGTTAGATCAATAAATTTTCGAAATTTAGGATTAAAGAAATCATTTAATGTTTTATTAATTTTAGTGGAAAGGTTATTTCAAAATATATTTCTGAGAATTGATCATGGAGCAGAATCATTACTCTCAAAGAAAAAAATTATTATAAAAACCAACAGATTTAGAACTCTTTATCCTTCAAAATCTCTCAATGTAATTGTTAATACATTATCGATTTGTTTTATTTGCATAGCAATTTTTCTTAGAAAACTGTATGGTGCATTATAAATAACACAATATTTTAGGTTTGAGTTCTGAGCGTTATTTAAACCATCCAACATTTGGCATGTTATACCAAGTTTCTCCTGGAAATGATGGGAGAGATATTTATGCGACTTTATACGCTCAAAAAATGTTTTTCTTGGTAGAAGTTCGACAGAGAGAAGTTTTTTTTGAAGTTATACCTTATTTAGATGCCCGTAATCAGGCTGAATTAAACATTCAAAAAGCTAGAAGAAAAGGATCTGAAGAACTATCTAAATGGGAGAATTTATTTACTCAAACTTTCTTATAAAAGGTGAACCCTGCAAATTATTTAAAAATAAAAAATAAAATACCATCTAATGTAAATATTCTTGCGGTAAGTAAAGGATTTAAAAGTCAAGAAATCAAGACTATTCAAAATATAGGTCAGAACGATTTTGGTGAAAGTAAGTTTCAAGAGGCGTTTGAAAAACAATTAACCTTAAAAGATCTTAAACAAATAAATTGGCACTTTATTGGAAGAATACAAAGCAATAAAATAAGAAAAATAGTTCAAAATTTTAAATACATTCATTCAGTAGATTCATTTGAAAAGTTGCAAAAGATTTCTAATATTTCACGTGAAGAGAAGAAAAATCCATTAATAATGTTGCAGGTTAAGTTCAGTGATGACCATACTAAAGGAGGCTTTGATCCTGAATTTTTAATTTTGAAATGGAGAGAAATTCAAGAGTTGAAAAATATTTCATTAACCGGTTTGATGACTATCAATCCTAAAGGACTTAGCTCTAAAGAAAATTCAGGGTTGTTCAAAAAATGTCGTGCTCTCGCTGATTCATTGCAACTACCAGAATGTTCCATGGGGATGTCAGGTGATTGGGAGGAAGCTATTGACGCTGGATCAACTTGGTTGAGATTAGGATCATTGATTTTTGGAGGTAGGTCCTAATAAGTTATTTTTTTATAAAAATCTTATCTATAAACTTGCAGTAAAGTTCAACTAACGTTATTTAAGTATAGGTAGTTTATTCATTTAAAAAATGGATCTATTACTTAAGGTTCTTAAACCTTAGTAATCAATTTCAAGAGGATTTAAAAGGTGTCACTTATTTCTAGATTAAAGGCAGTTGTTGCAGGAGATGAGTATCTCGATGATGATTTTGATGATTTGGATTATGCGTCAGAGGATGAATTAAATGATATTAATAATTTCAAACAAAATCCAAAGAATGCAAATGCCCTTGCAAATTCAAATCCATTCGATTTTATGAATAACAACAGATCATCAAAAGTAGTTGGTATGCCTGGGATCTCAAATTCATCCTCTGAAGTAAGCTTAATGGAACCAAGAAGTTTTGATGAAATGCCTCAAGCTATTCAAGCATTAAGAGAGAGAAAAACTGTAATTCTCAATTTAACTATGATGGATCCTGATCAAGCTCAAAGAGCGGTTGATTTTATTGCTGGGGGCACATATGCAATTGATGGGCATCAAGAGAGAGTCGGTGAAAGTATTTTTCTTTTTGCTCCAAGTTGTGTAAATGTAACTAGTTCCTCCCCAGAAGAAGCTTCTCCTTCTTCTGTGTCTACAGAAAATACACCACAATATAGTTTGGGCAAAAATACTACTCCTGAACCAGCATGGGGTAATTCTAAATTAAGTGCTTATTCATGATTAATCTGTGACTGATAAAATTGCGATTATTGGTTTTGGAAATATTGCAAGTGCTATAATAACTCCTCTATTAGATAAAAGATTAATTCAGCCAGAGAATGTTTTTTGTGTTGTAAATACAGAAAAAAGTTTTGAAAATATAAAAAAAAATTATAAATATAATATAAACGTATATAGATCAGCTTCTAAAGATTCAAAAATAATTTGGGATTGTCAATATAAACTTCTTTCGATAAAACCCCAACAATTTAATGATATAAGTGAGGCCCATAATATAAAAAAAAAGGACAATTTATTAGTTTCAATTCTTGCGGGGGTTTCAATAAATAGACTTACTCAAAAGTTTCCTAATCATAAATGTGTGAGGGTGGTTACAAATATTCCAATAACTATTGGAAAAGGATTAACAGGGATTTCTTGGGGAGAAGAAATTACAGAAGATCAGAAACAATTTACAAAAAAATTATTTGAAAATACTAGTAAAATTTATGAATTTACTGAAGATTACCTTGATATATTTTTAGCTTTAACTTCATCAGGTCCTGCAATTATTGCTTTAATTATAGAAGCATTAAGTGATGGAGGATTAAGCGGGGGATTACCAAAAATAATTTCAGAGGAACTTGTTATGGAAATGATATTAGGAACTATTTGTCTAATAAAGGAAAATAAACTTACTACTTCTGAACTTAAAAATTTAGTAACCTCTCCTGGTGGAACAACTATTTCTGCTTTAAGGGTTTTAGAAAAAAAAAGTATAAGGTCAGCATTAATTGAATCAATAGTTTCAGCTAGTAATCGAAGTAAAGAGTTTCGTTAGGTTTTTCAATTATCTTTTGAGTTCATATAAACTTTTTCAAGTGAATTTATATTGTCAGTAATTGTGTATCTCTCAAGTATACGTTCTCTAGCTTTTTCTCCAAGATCTTTTGTAAATGAAGGGTGTTCTACAAGAATTGGGATTATAGTTTTTAATTGTGCAGCCACATTATCAGTTGAAATTACTATTCCTGCTCCGTTATCTAAGACTTCACCATCAGCTCCAGCATCTGTAGCTACACAAGCAGTACCAGCAGACATTGCCTCTAAAAGTGATAATGATAAACCTTCTACTAAGCTTGGTAAAAAAAATACTTCTGCTATTTGCATTATTGCTATCCTAGTTTCTAAATCTAGTTCGGCCCCCCACCAAATTAATTTCTCATTACCAAGGTTAGAAAAACTATTTTCAAGTGTTGGCTTCATTGGTCCATCCCCAACAATAACTAATTTGCAATTTTGAGTTTTTGTTTGGCGCCAAGAACGTAAAAGTGCCTCGATATTTTTCTCATTTGCAATCCTTCCCATATATAAAAAGATTCTTTCATTTCCAAGTTTGTTTTTTACCTGATCATATTTTTTACTTTTTTCGCAAAAAGGTTTCCAAATATTTTCATCAACGCCGTTTGGAATAATTATTTGTTTTTCTTTAGGTACTCCTAATTTCTCAAGAACATTTTTTTGAGGTTCAGAAAAAATAATTATTTTATCGAACTTTGCCAAAGAGGGAGCATAAAGTTGATACGTTAATTGTTGAGTGCTCGCAGTTAGAGTTCTATTTTTTGCATCAAATGGTGGATGAAATGTTCCTATAAGAGGAACATTAATTTCATTACAAAGCTCTGGAAGTCTAAAGTCTAAAGGAGATAAAGTTAGGCTTGCATGTACTATGTCAGGTTTTAGTCTTTCCAATGAAAGCCTTAGCTCTTTTTCTGCTCTTGGCGAGGGTATTGTATAAACTTGAGATTTAATTAAATATGGGAGACTCACATCAGGATCATTTGCAAGAAATAATGGGTTTGATGAATTTGAACTAGAGGGATTGTCGAAATGAATAAAACTAATTTTGTGCCCTCTGGCCTTTAATTCCTTAGTAGTTGAATTACCATAAGTTACATTTCCACAAAAAGGGGATTTTTTTCCTAACCAGGCAATATGAACCACATTAATTTAATTAACTATTTATTAAGTTAACAGGCAAAGGCGCCATGATCATATTTATTAAATTTTTTAATGCTTCATGAAAATGCTAACTATATATTTCTCTCAACATTTTTAGTGAAGATAGATCCTTCTCTAATTGAGTAGAGATCCATGTCTCAATAATGAATAATATTTTAAGCCAGACTTTTTTTGGACCCAACAACTCTCCATTAGACTTTATTGGTAATTCTGGGAAAAGAAGTCTCTGTAATAGAGCAACTTCAGATGCATTTATTTTTAGATTACTTTGAGGATCTTCTATGGATGAAAACCCTTCACTTGGCAAATAATAACAACTCCATTCCCAATTTCCTAAAGGTGGAATAATAGGTTCTCCAGTTTTATAGCAATGATGAATTGGTAAATTAATACCCCCGATGGCTAAAAGATGGATTAAAGATTGAATACTCATTGAGAGCATTTTAATATCTTCTTCTTGAGTCTCTTTATATAAATAAATCCTATCAAGATGTGCAAGAACGCAAGATAAATAGTCTTGTTGCTTGTCATTATTACCTACTAATAAAAATGTTAATTCAGTTATTGCTTGTGCGGCTGCAAGGCATTCAATATTTTTTCCTAGGCCAGAATAGCTTTTTAATATTTTAATTTGACGTACAGATTTAAGATTTCTTTTCCCAAAAATCTGCAGACTTAAATATGTTAAAGGAGTAGCTGCTGCAAGACTACTTTTGGGACGCCTAGCACCAGGCACCGCTAATCTAACAATCCCTTGCTCATCGGTAAGGATTGTTATTAATCTATCATTCTCGCCTAACGGAGAAGCTTTAATACAGAGACCTTTTAGTCTGCACTCACCAGAACCAGACATTTAAATAACGTTTACTTCTTCAAAAATTTCACAAAAATTGGAAGTTCCCACGCAACTAATTCCATTATCAAACAAATCAATTACTTGTGTCAGTTTTTTTATGCCACCTACAACTTTGATTTGATTTTGTGAGCCTGTTATTTTTAGTATTTCGTGGATATCATTAGATGTAATAGGAGACCCAAATCCGTCCCCAAATTGAAAATTTTTTATTCCTAATTCTAAGCATATTTCTATCGCATTAATAAAAACTTCTTCTTGTAGTTTTGATTTATTTATGATTATTGAAACTGGTAATCCAGATAATTTAACTTGCTCAATTTCAGCAGCGAAAGTTTCTAAATTTCTTTTGGATAAATTGATAAAGTTTGGGATATATTCAATTCCTTTTGCACCCTTATCTTTTGCAAAACAAACTAATTCTTCAATAAATGAAAATGGTAAATCTGCTAAAGGGTAAGAAATAAGTGCGTTTATATCCGCACTGTAATTACCCAAACAGTTTTTAAGATCAGTTAAATAATTAAGTGAAGTAGAAATATTTTTTATATTGTATTTTCTTATTAAATCGCAATTCACACAGAAATCTTCCCAGGATAGATAAGGGTTAATAATAATCGCATGAATTTTCTCGTTTAATTCATATTCAATATTGGGCATTTAAAACTTATTTAGATTGAATCAGTCCATAACCTCCATGATTCCTTTTATATATAACTTGAAGTTCATTATTTTTCTTGTTTCGAAAAACATAAAAATCATGATCAATTAGATCTAATTGTTTTCTTGCTTCGTCTGATGAAATTGGAGTCATTTCAAAGTATTTATTTTTAATAGATGGCTCAGGCAGACTTGCTTCAGTTCCTTCTTTAAATAAAGCTTTATCTAAAAAACTTGATTCCATACTTTCAATTGGTAAAGAATCTTTATTTTTAAATTGTTTATTATGAATTGTTTTATTGTTTCTTTCTTTGTATTTACGTAATTTTCTACAAAGTTTATTTGAAACTAAATCAATGCTTGAGTATAGATTTTCAGTTTTTTCTTCAGCTCTAATTACGGTACCATTTGCAAAAATAGTAACTTCTGCAGTTTGGAAAGAGACTCTTGGGTTCTTTTCAATTGATAGGTGTATGTCAGCTTCTTTAACGATATCCTTATAGTGATGAGTTGCTTTTTCTATCTTGGCCTCAGTATATTCTTTTAATGCTCCAGTGAGTTCAAGATTCTTTCCATGGATTAAAATTTTCATAACAAATCTAAAAATATTTACTTACTTTCTAAATCTACTTAAATATGGATAATAGAACAGCAATAATTAAACAACCTGATAATATTTCTTCTTTTAATGATGTTTATAAATTACAAAAAGAATATCAGGAGGCATTGATTTTAGATAATTCTAACCCTGATTTTATTTGGATAGGTGAGCATCAACTCTGTTATACGTTAGGTAGAGGATCTAATTACGACAATTTACTATTTTCTTTGGATGATGATAGATATGATGTTTTTAAGATTAATAGAGGTGGTGAGGTTACTTGTCATATGCCTGGACAATTAGTAACCTACTTGGTTTTAGATTTGAAAAATTTTAATAAGGATTTAAATTGGTATTTAAGAAAAATTGAAGAAATTATTATAAAAATTCTAAGAACTTTTAATATAGATTGTAAATCTAGAAAAGGTTTTACTGGTGTTTGGATAGGAAAAAAGAAAATTGCTTCTATTGGAATTGGTTGTAAAAGATGGATTACGATAAATGGATTTTCAATCAATGTTGACTGCGAATTAGAAAACTTTAATAGAATTAATCCTTGCGGAATAGAGAATTGTTTTATGGCAAATATGATTGATTATAACAAAAATTTAAATATTCAAGAAGTCAAGAGAATTGTTAAAAAAATCATTCAAGAAGAATTTAATTTTGATTTTTATCAAAATAGAAATTAAAATTTCAAAAATCGATTTAATTAATATGGATGACTTAGCTTATTGGCCTTCAGCCAAACCTCTTTTTGAAAAAGATAAATTTGCTAAAAATAGAGATTTTATTAAGAAGCTGCATCATATAGATCAAATTTGGGAAAAATTAAAATTTAAATGTGGTGATTCTTTAGCTGTTTGCGATTTAAGAGGCAAATATCAAGAAAGATTTTCTTATTCTGAGCTGGCTGATTTAATAACAAAAGTCTCTTTTGCATTTAAAAATTATGGTTTAATAAAGGGAGATGTAGTTACTGTAATATCTGAAAATTCTCCAAGATGGCTAGTAGTAGATCAAGGCTTAATGCGTTTAGGAGCTATAAATGCAGTGAGAGGTATTAATTCTCCTTCAGTAGAATTAGAGTATATTATTGAGCACTCTAATTCAGTAGGTCTAGTAGTTCAATCTAAGGAGATTTGGCTAAAGTTAAACAACAAAGAAGAATTAAAAAAAAGACTGAAATTTATAATCAATTTAGAAGATGAACAATTTGAAAATTTAATATGCTGGAGTAAATTTATAAGTTCAGTAGAAAAAGAAAATTCACAAAATAATAATTTTGAAAAATACAATCCAGAAATTGATGACGTAGCTACTATTCTTTACACTTCTGGGACAACAGGAAAACCTAAAGGTGTCCCCTTGACTCATGCAAATTTTTTACATCAAATAATCAATTTAGCCTATATCGCTGATCCAGAACCTGGGACCTCTGTATTAAGCGTGTTGCCTATCTGGCATTCTTATGAGAGGAGTGCTGAATACTTCTTTTTTTCATGTGGTTGTTCTCAATATTATACAATTCCAAAATTTCTGAAAGATGATATTACACAAATAAAACCTGTTGTCATGGCTACTGTCCCAAGACTATGGGAGGCAATACATGATGGTTTTTTTCAGGCGTTGAAAAAAATGCCTTCCAAAAAGCAAAAACTTATTAAGTTTTTGATAAGTAATAGTTCAGTTTTCAAAAGAAGTCTAAGAAAGATAAGAAATTTAGATATCAATCAAATAACTTTTAAATCAAAAATCCCCTTACTGGGTTCTGTTATTGGTCGATATCCTTTACATAAATTGTCTACTATTTTGTTATGGCCGAATATTCTTAGACAACTATGTGGAGAGAAACTGAAATTTCCTATTAACGGCGGAGGGGCATTGCCTGAACATGTGGATCTTTTTTTTGAATCTTTAGGTGTAGATGTTTTGGTGGGATATGGCCTCACAGAAACTAGTCCAGTATTAACATGTAGGAGAAGAGAATTAAATGTTAGAGGATCATCCGGTCAGCCTCTAGCATTTACTGAAATCAAAATAGTAAATGATGATAAAAAAAAGATTCTGAAGTTCAAAGAAGTCGGAAAAATTCTTGTTAAGGGACCACAAGTAATGAAAGGTTATCTTAATAATGAATTAGCTACAAAAGATGTTTTATCCAAAGATGGTTGGTTTGATACTGGTGATTTAGGTTTCCTAATACCTAATGGCTCTCTTTTTATTACAGGAAGAGCAAAGGATACAATAGTTCTATCAAGTGGTGAAAATATAGAACCGAATCCGCTTGAGACCGAAATCCTTAGTTCTGAATTTATTAATCAGATTCAACTATTAGGACAAGACAAGAAATGTTTAACAGCCCTTGTAGTGCCTAATGTCGAATTGGTTAAAAACAAGTTTTTGGAAGAAGACCTTTCGCAATTAAACCTGAATAAAAATATTGGTACATTTTTTAAATCACAAATTAATAATTTGCTTAAAAGTCGATTAGGAGCAAGATCAGAAGAACAAATATTAGATTGTTATTTTGTTGATGCGTTTACTTTAGAAAATGGTTTGTTAACACAAACTCTTAAACAAAAAAGAAAAGAAATAGAAAAAAAGTATTCATTACAAATAGAAAATATGTATGAAAACAAATTTAGTAAGAAAATTTGATTTGTTCTATCTATATTGAAAAGGTAATTTAATTTTTTATGGAAACAAAAAACTCAATATCTATAAAGCGCTCAATAGCTATTAAAGCTGTAGTTACACCAACTTGGAAGGAAGATGCTGAAAAAGAATTAAGTAAAGCAATTTCAAACATTGACCAGCAATTATCTCAACTTGAGCAGGAGGGGCAGCAAATAGTAAATAATATTAGATCCCAATCGGTTAATCCTCTAGATCCAAGAGTTCAAGAACAGGTTAGTCAGGTGCAGCAACAAGTTGCTGCAAAACGAAATGAAATTGAAGAACAAAAAAGAAATCTACTTCAACAACAGAGTCAAGTTCGCGAATTAAAAATGGACGAAATTGTTGATCAAGGACAAGTGGATAGTTTCTGTGATGTCACTGTGGGCGACAATCTTATTGAAAAAATGCAAGTCTCAATTACTGTTAAAGATGGAGTTATTCAATCTATAGATAATAATTAAATAAAAAGATTTAGTATTTTTGATAAAAATAAGTAAATCTTGATTGCGAAAAGTTTTAAATCATGATCGATCTCAATTATTACTTTCTTAAGTTTTAAGAGTTCCCACTATGAACATGATTTCGTATAATTAGATCAAGAGTTAAAAGGGTTCTTAATCATAAAAACTTTTGAAAGTTTGGTAAAAATCCCTTAAAACTTAAGCAATAACAATTTTCTTATGTCTCACGAAATATTCATGCCTGCTTTGAGTTCTACTATGACGGAGGGCAAGATTGTGGAATGGTTGAAAAATCCGGGAGATAAGGTTGAAAGAGGCGAATCTGTCTTGGTTGTTGAATCTGACAAGGCAGATATGGATGTTGAATCTTTTCAAGATGGATATCTTGCAGCAGTTTTAATGCCTGCCGGCAGCACTGCACCTGTTGGAGAAACTATTGGTCTCATTGTAGAAAATGAGGATGAGATCGCTTCTGTTCAAGAAGAAAATAAAGGAAATCAACCCGAAGTCTCTACTTCAGACCAACTTGAATTGGTAAGCAATAAAACTGAAGAAAAACCAGTAGTCCAGGCTGAAAATATTAATAAAGAAGCTGAAGAAGTCGTCTTGAAGAGTGAAAAGCCTGTACCATCCTTGAATACTGATCAAATTAATGCCGCTACAAGTAATGTTTCTTCGAGGATAATTGCATCTCCAAGAGCTAAAAAACTTGCCTCTCAAATGGGTGTTGATTTAGCAAAGGTTCATGGATCTGGCCCTCATGGAAGGATTCAAGCAGATGATATTTTAAAAGCTAATGGCCAACCTGTCTCTATACCATGGATAGGAGAAGGTGGTTCTCCTTCAGGTATTCCTGGTGCAAATTTGGGAGTTAAAAGTAAACCAGAAACTTCAGGAAATAGTTTTGGCAATCCTGGAGAAACAGTTCAATTTAATACTCTTCAAAAAGCGGTAAATAAAAATATGGAATCTAGTTTAGATGTCCCATGTTTTAGGGTGGGTTACTCTATCAATACAGATAAATTAGATAATTTCTACAAAAAGGTAAAACAGAACGGAGTGACTATGACTGCTTTACTTGTAAAGGCAGTTGCAAAGACACTAAAGAAACATCCTCAAGTTAACTCAAGCTTTTCAGAAAATGGAATTTCTTATCCAGAAAATATAAATATTGCTGTTGCTGTTGCGATGGAAGATGGGGGATTAATAACTCCAGTATTAAAAGAACCATGCAATACTGATTTATTTGAATTATCTAGGGAATGGAAAGATCTCGTTAAAAGATCGAGATCAAAACAATTAGAACCAGATGAATACTCAACGGGAACATTCACCTTATCTAACCTTGGTATGTTTGGTGTTGATAGATTTGATGCAATACTACCCCCAGGGACCGGTGCGATCTTAGCGATAGCATCATCGAAACCAACTGTTGTAGCTAATAGTGATGGTTCAATATCTGTTAAAAAAATAATGCAAGTAAATCTTACAGCTGATCACAGAGTGATCTATGGAGCTGATGGTGCTTCATTCTTGAAAGACTTAGCTTACCTGATTGAAAATGAGCCAGAGACACTTGTATCTTAAATTTAGTTGATTTCTCAAATTAATAATGAAGGAAGAGATTATAAGCTTGAAGCTTATGATTACTTTCTAGATCCTTCATTAATTGCTAATAAACCTTCTGTAATTAGGCATGAATCAAGATTGATGATAGTTAGAAATAGTGTTTTAGAAGAGAATTGCTTAACTAATAAATTTACCAAGAATCTTTCAGATGAATTGAGAAAAGGCGATCTTGTGGTTGTAAATAATACTAAAGTAATGAAGGCAAGGTTAAAGGTTGAATTAGAAAATAGGACGTTAGTCGAATTATTAGTCTTAGAAAGATCCCATGAATGTGTTTGGTTATGTTTGGCAAAGCCAGCGAAAAAGTTAAAAATAAATAGAAAAATAATTTTAAAATCTCCTGCTGCTCAAGATATTAATTTGATGGTTGATGGGGTTGATGAAGAAACTGGAGGGAGATTTATCAAATTTCCTGAAAATATAACTAATCTCAATTCAATGAATGACCTTCTTGATAAATTCGGGGAAATACCTCTCCCGCCTTATATAAAAAATTCCGAAGAAGAATCTTTTCATGAGAATAGTTATCAAACTGAGTATGCAACTAATCCAGGGGCCGTTGCCGCGCCAACTGCTGGTTTACACTTAAGCAAAAGTCTTATTTCCAATCTAAAAAAAAAAGGAGTAATAATTTTACCGATAACTTTGCACGTGGGCTATGGAACATTCAAACCAATTGATCAAGAAGATCTAAGTGACTTAAAACTTCATAAAGAATGGGTAAGTGTTAATAAGGAAGTAGTGGAGGAAATAAAAAAAATAAAGAAAACAGATAGAAGAATAATCGCTATTGGGACAACTAGCGTGAGAGCTCTTGAAAGTTGTTATTCTCACGAAATTAATGACTTTATTCCCATCGCGAAATACGTGGATTTAGTAATTAAGCCAGGTTATAAATTTAAGGTAGTTGATGGATTATTAACTAATTTTCATCTTCCTAAAAGTTCATTATTACTATTAGTAAGTGCAATGATTGGTAGAGAAAGATTATTAGATTTGTATAAAAAAGCCATAAAAGAAAAATTTAGATTTTTCTCTTATGGCGATGCTATGTATATTTCACCAGATTCACTACTGGAGAAAAAATAGATTTAGGCTTTGACTGGTTCTTGAATGATTCCGCTTGGAACTTCAGAAAACATAATTGATGATAAATATCTCTCTGCTAAATCAGGTAGAACAACTACAATTGTCTTCCCAGCATATTCATCTTGTTCAGCTAATCTAACAGCAGCAGCAGCAGCAGCTCCACAAGATATTCCTACTAATAGACCTTCCTCTTTAGCTAATCTAAGAGCCATCTCGATTGATTCGTCATTTGTTACTTGTTCAACCTTATCAACAATTGATAAGTCAAGGTTCTTAGGAATAAATCCTGCTCCAATTCCTTGAATTTTATGTGGTCCGGATTTAACCTCTTCTCCATTCATTGTCTGTGTAATAACAGGACTATGTGATGGTTCTACAGCTACAGAAGTGATATCCTTGCCCTTCTCTTGTTTAATGTATCTTGAAACTCCTGTAATTGTGCCGCCAGTTCCAACCCCTGCAACTAGGACATCAATTTCACCATCGCAATCATCCCAGATTTCTGGTCCAGTAGTTTTGAAATGAATTTCAGGGTTTGCTGGGTTATCAAATTGACCTGGCATGAAATATTGAGATGGATTACTTTCTGCAATTTCTTTAGCCTTAGCTATTGCTCCAGGCATACCTTTAGATGCTTCTGTTAAAACAATTTCAGCACCCAAAACTGCCATAACCCTTCTTCTTTCAATTGACATAGATTCTGGCATTGTAAGGATGAGTTTATAACCTCTTGCTGAAGCAGTAAAAGCTAGAGCAATTCCTGTATTTCCAGAAGTTGGCTCAACAATAGTTTTGTCTTTTGTAAGCTTCCCACTTTTCTCTGCATCCCAGATCATGTTTGCGCCAATCCTACATTTGACACTATAAGCGGGGTTTCTTCCTTCAATTTTTGCAAGTACTGTAGCTTTCGCGTTTTTAGTAACTGATTTTAATTTTACTAATGGAGTGTTTCCAATAGCAAAACTGTTGTCCTCATAAATTTTTGCCATTTATATATTTAGAAAATATATATTAATACTAACTATTATTTAGAAAAAGAGTATATAAATTTCTATACGGTAAATACTAGGAATTTAGAAATTATTTAGTGCTTCAGAAAAGCGTTTCCATAATTGATTTTGGTCTTCTAATCCAACTGATACTCTAATAAGGTGCGTAGGTATACCAAAACTTTCAGCCCAATCCAACTCGTCATAATGAGCTAGTAAAACATAAGGACAAACTAGAGTAAATTTTGTACCTAAACTAGGACCTTTAGATACTTGTAGAGAATCGTAAAATTTTTTAGCTTTGTTCAATCCTCCATTTAATTCAAACGATAATAAGCAGCCGTATCCTCCATCAGAAGTGAGTAAAGAATTAAAATTTGGACAATTTTCAGGATGGAAAATATTTTTAATCTCGCTATGGGTCTCTAATCTTTTTTTTAATTCTAAACATGCTTTATTTTGTTCAAAAACTCTTTGATTTACATCTCTACTAACTTTCTCTAGATAAACTATATCTCCATCAGAAAGTGTTGGAAGATTAATCTCGTATAATGCATTTCTAAATTGATCAATCCATTTGCTTTTTGGATTTAGTATTAATGATCCGGCAAGAATATCACCACTACCTGAAAAAATCTTTGTAAGTGAAGTGAAAACTATATCTGCATGTTCTAAGGAATTTATATTTAAATTTGAACCAATTGTATCGTCAACAATTAACGGAATATTTAACTTTTTTGCTATTTTTGAAATTTTTTTAATGTTTACACATTTGAGCATTGGATTACTCGGTAGTTCAATAATTAATGCTGATGGATTTATTCTTTTGATTTCTAATTCAATATCCTCGCAATTTTCTTCTGTAATTAACTTCGCTCCATGAAAGATATTCATTGGTAATTTAAGTACATCTACATATGGAAAACCAATTTGGAGTGTTGGTTTAGCTGGAAATAATTTATATATGATTTCTAATGATGTATGCAATGCAGACATTCCAGATGAAGTTAAGTGAATATTATTAGAGTTAATTTTTGTAGATTTAGAAATTCTATTCTTTATTCTTTGAGAACATTCATTTACGAAAGATTTTGGAGGGCAATCTTCAAGACCTAGTTCTATAGCAGCAGCCCTTGAAGATATACCAAGACCAGTATGTTGCCAAAAAGATTTTGCATAAATACTTCCTTCTTTTTCAGTTATTAAGAAAGCTAAATTATCTCTTTTTTCTATTAATGAGAATTTTTCAGAAGTATTTCTATCAATGTATTTTTTGGCTTTAAAAGCTATGCTTTCATTCGGATATGGCCAGATACTTTTATTATTGTAGTAATTTTCCTTTTTTAATTTTTCGCATAATATTTTCACTATGGGGTTTAGTCCGAATCTTGGGTAAATGGACTTCAATAAATTCATGCATGCTTGATTTTTTTCCTCGTAATTTATTACATCATTCCAAGTTGGTAATGCTACAGAAACAGCATGAATACTATCAGGAATAGAATATCCCAACTCTAAATTTTTCCAAATAGGGTTTTTAAGTAAATCTCTCAATTTTCAGAATTTATTTAAAGCAAATAATATGTCTGAGATTAAATCGTTTGTTTCTTCACATCCAATCGATAATCTGACAAGAGCATCATCTATTCCTAAAAGATTTTTTGTTTCATCATCAACAGAAGCATGAGTCATTGTTGCGGGGTGACAAATTAAACTTTCAACTCCTCCAAGGCTTTCTGCTAGCGAGAAATATTTGAGAGATTTGCAAAATTTAAAAGTATCCTCTTTCTTAAGATTTAATTTTAGGGTGATCATCGAACCTCCAGATCTCATTTGCGATTTTGCTAAATTAAATTGCGGATGTTTTTGATTAAAAGGATAAATTACTTTACTAATTATTCTATTATTCTCTAATTCTTCAGAAATTAATTTTGCACTTTGCGTTTGTTGTTCGATTCTTAAAGGAAGAGTTTTTACTCCTCTCGTAATGAGCCAACTATCAAAAGGAGATGGTTGAAGCCCTAAAGCTTTTTGAGAGAAAAGCATCTTACTATTCCATACCTCATTATTTGTCAGTACTGCTCCACCAAGTGCATCACTATGTCCATTAATGAATTTTGTTGTGCTTACGAGTGATAGTGTTGCACCAAGGTCCAATGGTTTTTGAATAAGTGCCGTAGAAAAGGTGTTGTCCACAACTACTGGGATTTGTAGTTTATTCGCTTCATCACAAATCGCCTTAATATCAAGTACCTTCAAAAGTGGATTAGTGGGACTTTCTAGCCATATCAAGGTTGGCTCATAGTTTGAAATCTTTTTGATATTATTTTCGTTTGTAAAATCTGTGTATAAAACTTCTAGTCCAAATTTCTTGAAAACTTTTTCGAACATCCTCACTGTACAACCATAGAGATTTGACTCGCAGAGTATCTTGTCACCTGATTTTAGTGTTGATGAAATTGCAGTTACCGCGCTAATTCCAGATCCAAAAACTGTACAGTATTTAGAATCTTCTATTGATTTAAGGATGTTTTCTAGAATCCTAAAGTTCGGATTGCCTGATCTGGTGTAGTCGAAATTATCTTTATTTCCATGTTTGAAAGTAGATGTAGAAAAAATAGGAGGCATAACGCATCCAGTTTCTTCAGCAAATGTTTCCCCATGGTGAATAGATAAGGTCTTAAAACCTGGCTTTTTTATATTATTTTCCTTATTTCCCATTATTTTTAAAAATAAGAATTAAATTAAATCTCTCATTATTAAAAGAGAGATTTAATAATCCAAAGAAAAGTAGTATTAAACTTTTCTTGAATAATATTCAACAACTAGTAGTTCGTTTATTTCAAGAGCCACCCACTCTCTATCGCATTTTCCATTAATTTTTCCTGTTAATTTAGGTTTGTCTAAATCAAGATGAGGTGGGACATTTGCTAAACCAGGGAATTCTATATTACCTTCTACAAGTTTTTTGCTTGCTTTGTTTTCTTTAATTCCGATTACATCGCCTGATTTGCATTGATAACCAGCAATATCAAGAACCTTTCCATTAACGGTTACATGGCCATGATTTACTAATTGTCTTGAGCCTGGAATGGTACCTCCAAAACCTAATCTAAAACAAACATTATCAAGTCTGTTTTCTAAAAGTCTTAGTAGGTTAGTTCCTGTAGATCCTTCTTGAGCTCTAGCTTTTTTTACATAACGTACTAGTTGTTTTTCAGAAACTCCATAATTAAACCTAAGTTTCTGCTTTTCTTCTAGACGAATTGCATATTCTGATCGCTTGCGACGGGCTTGGCCGTGCTGACCTGGAGGATTAGACTTCTTTGAAGCTTTCCTGGTGAGACCTGGTAGTTCTCCCAAGCGACGCGTAACCCTTAATCTGGGGCCGCGGTATCTTGACATAATTTTAAATTAAATAAAAAATTGCAATAAATTGGATAATTGATTAAATTCAATTAGACTAATTACTACTGGAAATATTATTTTACATCATTAAATGTTCAAAACTATTAATAAATCAATTACTTCTATACTTCTTTTTATGATTTCGTTTTATCAAAAGTGGTTTTCTCCTTTTTTTGGACCAAGATGCAGATTTATTCCAAGTTGTAGCTCTTATGGATATGAGGCAATTACTAGATATGGTCCTTGGAAGGGAGGGTGGTTAACCTTAAGAAGATTAAGCAGATGTCATCCATTAACTCCCTGTGGTTGTGACCCTGTGCCTGACTAAATGAATGAAAATATTTATTTTTGTTAGGCAGGGATGTTGCCTTTGTGATTCATTAAAAAGCAAACTGGCAAAAATAAATCTTAATGAGTTATTCCCTAATCTAGAGGAGCTTAAAGAAATTGATATTGATAGAGTCGATTTATATAAAGATAAATATAAAAAATATGATTATGAAGTACCTGTTATTGCTGTTGAAAGAATTAGGTCCGAGGAGATTATAGAATTGCCTCGCATTTCTCCAAGGTTAAAAGATGATCAATTAAAGAATTGGTTTCAAAAAAATATTTTTACCATTCTGGAGAAATAATTTTTTATATGAGATCTATAAACTTACATAAACTTTTAAATTTGGTAGGAATTATTCCTTCATTAGAGTTAGTAGATCATGAAATCAATAATATTTCTTTTAACTCTAAAGAAGTACAAAAAGGGACTTTATTTTTAGGTATGCCTGGTTTAAAAGTTGATGGAGGAAAATTTTGCATTGAGGCAATTGAAAATGGCGCGGAGGCTGCCATTATTGGGCCTGCTGCAAAAGAGAAAATTGGATCTATTGATCGAGAAAGGATTTTAGTTATTGAGGATAATTTAGATTATATTTTTGGTCAAATTGTCGCTGAGTTTTGGAATAGGCCTTCAAGAAAACTTAAACTTATTGGCATTACTGGAACAAATGGAAAAACGACAATTACTTTTTTATTAGAATATCTTTTAAAAAAATTAGGTAAAAAGACTGCATTATTTGGGACCTTGTTTAATAGATGGCCTGGCTTCTCAGAAGTGGCTTCTCATACAACTGATTTCGCCGATAAACTTCAAAAGAAATTAAATGCTGCTGTTGAGGCAGAATCTGAATTCGCGATATTAGAGGTAAGTTCTCATTCTATTGCTCAAAACAGGATATCAGGATGCGAATTTGAGGCGGCTATTTTTACTAATTTAACTCAAGATCATCTTGATTATCACTCAGATATGGAATCATATTTTCAAACAAAAAGAAAATTATTTTTCCCACCTTACTTAAAAGAAAAAGATGGAATTTGTGTATTAAATCATGATGACCATTGGATATCTAAATTATCATCTGAGCTTGAAAAAAGATCTTCATTAGTTTCTACAAAGATTAAAGAAAGTGAATTTGAAAATGATGATTATTTTTTCGTAACAGATAAAAAATTTACTGAAAGTGGTTCCACCTGCATTTTTCATACACCTAGGGAAAAAATTCAACTTTTTGTTCCACTTGTCGGTGAATTTAATTTAATGAATGCGATTCAAGCAATAACAATTTTGTATAAACTTAATTTTTCTTTAAAAGATCTATCAAAGTTAATACAATCTTTCCCGGGTGCTCCTGGGAGAATGGAGAAAATACAAATTGATAATGATGTCGTTTTAAGATCACTTCCAACAGTAATTGTTGATTATGCCCACACTCCTGATGGATTAAAAAAAGTTTTGCAATCAATTAAAAAACTTTGTGAAGGGAGACTTATAATTGTTTTTGGTTGTGGTGGAGATCGAGACCGTAGTAAAAGGCCTTTAATGGGATCAATAGCTGAGGAGTTTTCTGATAAACTTTTTATAACTTCAGATAATCCAAGATCAGAAGAACCCCAAAAGATAGTAAATGATATTTTGATGGGTATAAAAAAAAGAGAAAAAATAACAATTGAAATTGATAGATTTGAAGCAATAAATGAATCTATTAAATTTGCCAATAAAGAAGATATTGTTTTAATTGCAGGAAAAGGACATGAAGACTACCAAATTATCAATGATAAAGTTATTAATTTTGATGATAGAAAAATAGCTCATAAATTATTAAAAGAAAAAAGTAAATCTCAATAAAATTTCATAATCAAATAAGAAAGATCTTTACGCAAATCACAAGAAAAGTTTCTTAGAATGTATGGAGTTATTTTTAATAAAATGAAAGGCTTAGCCTTAGTTGTAGGGGCAGGTGGAATTGGAACACAACTAGCTAAAGATCTGAATGAAAGTGAAAAAGATTTAGATGTTGTTTTGTGTGGAAGAAAAAGTGAATTTAATTCTTTTTGGGAATTAGATATAGAGGATTCTCAATCCCTTCTGCAGTTGAAAAATAAAATATCAAATCATCCTTCAAAATTAAGGCTAGTTGTTAATGCTACAGGTAGACTTCATAATGATTCTCTTCAACCAGAAAAAAGATTACAACATCTTGATAAAAAAAATATGATGGAAAGTTTTTCAATAAATGCCTTTTCTCCTATTTTATTAGCTAAAGCGATTGAAGAATTTATACCAAAAGATTTTGATTTTAATTTTGCAAGTATAAGTGCAAGAGTGGGCAGCATTGAAGATAATCAAACTGGAGGTTGGTATTCATATAGAGCTGCAAAATCTGCTCAAAATCAGTTTTTTAAATCTTTAAGTATTGAATGGGCTAGACGTTTCCCAAAGGCTACTATCACATTGCTTCATCCAGGAACAGTAGATACTGATTTATCTAGACCTTTTCATAAATTTGTTCCAGAACATAAATTATTTAGTAAAGAAAAATCCTCCCAATTCTTGATCAATATTATTAAAAATCAATCACCAGAATCTACAGGAAAATTTATTGCATGGGACAAATCGGAGATACCTTGGTAAACTAAATTTTTTCTTTATATAAATAGATCTTTACGTTAATATTTTTTTTATTTCTTTAGCAAGTAAATCAATCTCAGCTTCTGTAGTCATTTGATGTACGCATGCTCTAAACCATTTTGGATCTTCTAAAACTCTAATCCAAATTTTCTTTTCTCCAAGTTTCTTTACAAATTTATCCTTATCTTTAATATTTTCGATATTAAAACTAACAATCCCATTTAAATATTTTTTTTCTAAAACTAATTCAACACCCTTTAATTGATTTAATTTGTCCCAAAGTTTTCCACTTAATTTTCTGATATTTTTGTTTTTTTCTTTTTCATGGCAGTCTTTATCCAAAAGATCTAAAGAATTCCGGAGCCCAGCAAGTAAAGGAATACAAGAGGTAGCTATTTCAAATTTCCTAGCATCATCATGAAAAAGATTATCTGATGGTTCATAGATGCCTTTTTCTTTTTTTAATGATTTCCAACCAATTATTGTTGGATCTGTTTCATGAATAAATCTATCTGAGACATAAATAGCTCCAAGACCTTCTGGACCACATGCCCATTTATGAGAAGTTATTGAATATAAATCAGAATAAAAAACTTCCTCTTCAATTTTTATGTGCCCAAAGGTTTGAGCTCCATCAACAAGTAGATAAGAATTTTCTCGATTATTTTTTAATTCTATAAAAATTTGTTTTAAAGGAATTTTATATCCAAAGTTCCATAAAATATGAGAAATAATTAGGATCTTAGTCTTGCTATTTAGATTTTTTAAAATCTCTAAAATTATATTTTCATCGTTTAGATTTTTAATTTTTTGGATTGGCAAAATTTTGAATATTAATTTATTTCTTCTGCAAAACTCTCGACTTGCAGCTACTACTCCAGGATGTTCACAGTCACTTATTAACAACTCTTCTCCATCTTCTACTTTTATTCCCCAAAAAGGCAAAATCATACCTGAAGTGATATTCTCTGTTAAAGCTAAATTCTTTGAATTGACACCTAATTTTTGTGCAATTATTCTTTTTGTGGTCAATATTTCTTTGTAAATAAAAGGCCAAATATCATTGGTAAATGGTCCTAAATCTTGGATAATTCCCCAAGTTTTGACTACTGCTTCTAGAGAAGATTTTGGTAATGGTCCTTGACCTCCATAGTTGAAATAATACTTATTTTTTAATGCTGGTATTTGGTCTCTTAAATTATTTCTCATGGAAAATTTAAATTATATTTTTAAATTCTTGAATTTTTTAAATATTGCCTACTAAAGTTACTGTTCTAAATTCAATATCCTCAATTACTTTCCAAGGTTCAGCACTCCTTTCTGCAAATTCTAAATTTTTAAATCCTAGTTCTTTAAAATCACTTATAAAGTCTGGTTCATACCATGCTCCACTAATACATCCTGTCCATAGATCATGATCATTTTGCAATCTTAAAGGAACTTTTTTGTTAGAGACAATATCGCTAATTGCTATTCTTCCATTATCGTTTAAAACTCTTTTTATATTTCTTAGAAGGTTATTTCTAGATTCTGGACTTACCAAGTTTAAAACGCAATTACTTAAAATAATATCAACTGATTTATCAGCGATTAATGGATTTAAATCTTTATCTAATTCATCAAGTTTTTGAATGGAACCTTCTAGAAATTCTGTATTGTTGAAACCTATATTTTTTGTAACTTCTTTAGAGGCTGATCTTGATAAACAAAGCATGTCAGGATTCTGATCAATTCCAATAACTTTCCCTTCTTTTCCAACAATTTGGGCACAAATAAAAGCATTTTTGCCGCTACCACTTCCAAGATCTAAGACTATATCATTTTTTTGAACATATTTTGTTGGATCACCACATCCATAGTCTCTTTCTATAACCTCTTGAGGAATTGCTTCAAGTAAAACGGGATTAAACCCAACTGGTGTACAAAGACAACTTTCTTTTTCAAGTGCGGCTGAACCATATCTTTCTTGAATCGCATCTTTATGATCGAATTGATTAGATGCTTTATTCGATGTGTTTGTATTGCAGCAACTTTCAGACATATTTTTAAAAGGACTCTCGATAAATATAGCCAAAAAAAAAGCCCCTTAAAAAGGGGCTTTTAATTTATTTAATTAAATTATTTAGTGTAGTTAACACCTCTGTAATTTAATTCTGCTTTTTCATTACTTGAAGAAGCGTCATCCATTCTATTGGTGTATACGTTTCTTCTGTAGGTAAGTTCAACAAGTTGCTTTTTAGCAGCTTCTTTGTTTTGAACGTAGTTTTTACCTCTGTAAGTTAAAGTAGTCATGTTTCGATGTGACAACACGGCCATCCCCCGTTCCATGGTATGACTCGAACTGCGCCCTCAAATGAGGGTGAACGAAAAAGTAGCGATTGCTACCAAATTATTATAAGCGTATTTTTAACTGGATGTCTAGCTTTTACAAATAGAAACGAAGATTTAATGTTTTTTTAATTATTATCTTAGGTAAATTTTTCTATAAATAGTCTCCATTAAGGTTTATGTTTATATTTGGTTAATCTTCTTGTAACTATTTTTTTTATGACAGGTTTTTTATATTTCTTGGGAAATACTTTAAGGTGGCCAGTCCTAAAGCCAAAAGAATTTTTTTCCTTACATGCGTATTTTTCAATTATTTATTTGATAACTTTTACTTTGAGTAAGTATGATGTAAGCCAATCAAATTTAGTTTTTACTCTAGGAATTCTTGCACCTCTTTTAATCGCTATTGGGCAAGGACTTCCAATTGATTGCCTTGATATGGAATCATCCTTGTTGAAGGAATTAAAAACTAAATAATATATTTTTCAGTTTAAAATTTTTATAAAACCTGAACAACTTCGCTTATTTCAGGAATCATTTCTTTTAACTTTCTTTCAATACCCATTTTTAGAGTCATAGTACTACTTGGGCAACTACCACATGCCCCTTGAAGTCTGACTTTGACAATTGGACCATCTATTTCTGCAATCTCTACATTACCTCCATCAGATATTAAAAAAGGTCTTAGCTCGTCAAGGACTTTTTCTACATTTTCGTTTGTCAGCGAGAGTGTTTCAGTACTCATAATTTTGGATTAACTTTATAATAAGCCTAGAAAGAAATTTGATTAATTGCAAAAAAGATAATTTTCTGTTGTGACTTCATTTCAAAATCCCACTAACGACAATAACTACTTTGATGCAGTCTTAGTAGGAGCAGGGATAATGAGCAGTACTTTAGCCCTCTTAATTTCAGAAGTTTTACCCGATATAAATATTCTTATTGTAGAAAAATTAAATGCTCCAGGAAGTGAAAGTACTGGCGCTTTTAATAATGCAGGTACAGGACATGCTGCTAATTGTGAATTAAACTATACACCTTTAGATGAAAAAGGAAATATAACAATAGATAAAGCGCTCTCAATAAATCGATCCTTTGAAAGATCCATGTCTTTATGGGCCTCATTGTATGAAGCAGGGAAAATTGATATTAAAAAGTTTTTAAAATTTATTCCTCATATTAGCTTTGTGTCTGGTCAGGATAATATTTCTTTTTTAAAAAAAAGATTTCAGAAAATGACCGAAAATCCCGAATTTATTGATATGGAATTTTCTACATCTTTTGATGAAATTTCATCATGGGCTCCTTTAATAACCAAAGATAGAAATCCATTTACTAAAATTGCTGCGACCAGAATAGGTAGAGGAACAGATATTAATTTTGAGGCTCTCACAAAAGAGTATTTATCTTTAGTTTCTTTAAACAAAAATTTTGAAATTAGATACAAAACAGAATTAGTAGATTTAAAGAAAATTGATAATAAAAAATGGGAACTAGAAATTAGTTCTGAAGGTAAAAAAACTTCAATTAGAACTGGCTATGTTTTTCTCGGTGCTGGTGGAAAAACAATTAATTATTTGCAAAAATCGAAAATTCCAGAAGCAAAGAGTTATGGTGGATTTCCTGTTAGTGGGAAATGGCTTATTTGCGAGGAAAAAGATCTAACAGAAAAACATAACTCAAAAGTTTATGGTAAGGCTGATATTGGATCGCCACCAATGTCTGTGCCCCATTTAGATACCAGATGGATTGATAATAAAAAGCTTCTTTTATACGGACCTTTTGCTGGATTTACAACAAAATTTTTAAAGCAAAGTTCATACTTTGACTTATTTAGTTCAATTAAAAAAAATAATATTTTTTCTATGTTAGACGTTGGTTTCAAGAACAACGATTTAATTAATTACCTAATATCACAATCTTTAAAGAACCATAACTCAAGAGTTGAGAATTTAAAAAATATGATGCCATCAGCTAATCCCTCTGATTGGTATTTAAAAAATGCTGGTCAAAGAGTCCAAATAATTAAAAAAACTGAGGGTGGTGGTTCTTTGAAATTTGGAACGGAGATTGTGAATTCATCTGATGGATCATTATCTGCTTTGTTGGGAGCATCTCCCGGAGCAAGTACTGCGGTTTCAATTATGGTTGAGGTTCTAGAAAAATCTGTTTTATTTTTAAACGATAAGCATAATCTTCAGAAAAAAATAAATGAATTAATTTATCCAGAACTATCAGCCTCTGAAAATTACAGCACCTCTATAAAAGACATCAAAAAAAGAAATAATTCCATTTTTGGTTTCCATCCATAATTCTAATTAGCTAATATTAAACAAGATGTAATAAGAGGAGAATTTTTCTTTCTATATGACTGATATATCGGTTTCAAAAATTAGAAATTTCTGCATAATCGCTCATATTGACCATGGTAAATCTACCCTTGCAGATAGGTTGCTCCAAGATACTGATACTGTGCAGCAAAGGGATATGCAAGAACAATTTTTGGACAGTATGGATCTTGAAAGAGAAAGAGGAATTACTATCAAATTACAGGCCGCTAGGATGAAATATAAAGCTGAAGATTCTCAAGAATATGTTTTGAACTTAATAGATACCCCAGGGCATGTTGATTTCTCTTATGAGGTTAGTAGATCTCTTCAAGCTTGTGAAGGCGCTTTACTCGTAGTTGATGCAAGTCAAGGAGTGGAAGCTCAAACCTTAGCTAATGTTTATCTTGCCTTAGAAAATAATCTTGAAATAATTCCTGTTTTAAATAAAGTTGACTTACCAGGTGCTGATGCTGAAAAAATAAAACAAGAAATAGAGGAAATTATTGGACTTGATACATCTAATGCAATAAATTGTTCAGCAAAAACTGGAGTTGGTATTAAAGATATTTTGGAAGCAATCGTAAGAAGAGTACCTCCTCCTCAAGATGAAATTAAACTACCTACAAAGGCACTCATTTTTGATTCTTATTATGATCCCTACAGAGGAGTTATTGTTTATTTCAGGGTGATATCTGGGTCTCTTAATAAGAGAGAAAAAATATTATTAATGGCGAGTAAAAAAAATTATGAACTGGATGAGATAGGAATAATGGCACCTGATCAGCAGCAAGTTGATGAATTACATGCAGGAGAAGTTGGCTATTTAGCTGCTTCTATAAAATCTGTTGCTGATGCGAGAGTGGGAGATACGATTACTCTTTTAAATTCACCTGCAAATGATCCTTTGCCTGGATATAAGACAGCAAATCCTATGGTTTTTTGTGGCTTATTCCCGACTGATGCTGATCAATTCCCAGATTTAAGAGTATCTCTTGAAAAATTACAATTATCTGATGCAGCTTTAAAATATGAGCCCGAAACCAGTAGTGCAATGGGCTTCGGTTTTAGGTGCGGATTCCTAGGTCTTCTTCATATGGAGATTGTTCAAGAAAGATTAGAAAGAGAATATGACTTGGATCTAATTGTAACGGCACCATCAGTTATTTATAAGGTTAATTTAAATCATCAGGAGCATACCTTTATTGATAATCCTTCTACAATTCCTGATCCACAACTTAGAGAATCAATAGAAGAGCCTTATGTGAAAATGGAAATTTATGCTCCCAATGAATTTAATGGAACATTAATGGGTTTATGTCAGGAAAGAAGGGGATTATTTATAGATATGAAATACATAACAACAGATCGAGTAACCTTGATTTATGAAATTCCATTAGCAGAAGTTGTTACAGATTTCTTTGATCAAATGAAAAGTAGAACCCAAGGTTATGCATCAATGGAATATCATTTGATTGGCTATAGAAAAAATGACCTTGTTAGATTAGATGTCCTAATAAATTCAGAAAGAGCAGATCCATTAACTTCTATTGTTCATAAAGATAAGGCTTATGGAATTGGCAGAAGTTTAGTTGAGAAATTAAAAGAACTTATTCCAAAACAACAATTTAAAATACCTATTCAAGCATCAATCGGTAGCAGGATTATTGCAAGTGAAAGTATAAGTGCTTTGCGAAAAGATGTTTTATCTAAATGTTATGGAGGAGATATTTCTAGGAAAAAGAAACTTTTAAAGAAACAAGCCAAAGGTAAAAAGAGGATGAAGGCAATGGGTAAAGTTGAAGTGCCTCAAGAAGCTTTTATGGCCGTTCTGAAATTAAACCAGTAATTTCTTTTAATTTAAAATTTATATCTATTTATTTTTAAAAGAATTGGGTATATTTCAGTCATATCTGTAAAAAAAGATTTTGGATATTAACTCATTTAATCTTGTCGGCGCAAATATCAGAAAAGCTGGATTTTTAATTGTACTTTTTTATCTTCTTGTTGTTTTAATAATGAAATTTTTAGAAGCCAATAATTTTTTTGGTGATTCATTTTCAATGTTAAGCAATGATATCTTTGCCCCTCCATCGCTTAATCATTTTTGTGGCACAGATAGATTAGGAAGAGATGTTTGCTTAAGAACTTTGCAAGGATCATCCTTAGCGATAGAAGTTGTATTCTTAGCTATTCTTTTTTCATTAAGTTTGGGTTTGCCATTGGGATTATTAAGTGGATATTTCGGTGGTTTTTTTGATAAATGCTTATCACTAATAATGGATACTGTTTTTTCAATACCTGTAATTTTGCTTTCAGTTGTTGTGGCTTTTGTATTGGGTAAGGGTATCTTTAACGCAGCTTTGGCATTGTGTATTGTTTACTCTCCTCAATATTTTAGATTAATCAGAAATCAGACAATATTGGTTAAATCCGAAACTTATGTGGAGGCAGCTCAAGTTTCAGGAGCTGATGTTAAAACAATTATTTTTAAGTATATTCTCCCAAATGTAATAACACCTTTGCCTATTCTGCTTACTCTAAATGCTGCGGATGCTGTCTTGGTATTAGGAAGTTTAGGATTTTTAGGTCTTGGTGTTCCTGCAGATGTCCCAGAGTGGGGAAGTGACTTAAATCTTGCTCTTGCCGCTTTACCGACAGGTATATGGTGGACGGCTTTGTTCCCAGGTTTGGCAATGTTTTTTTTAGTTTTAGGTCTTTCTTTTATAGGAGAGGATCTTGAAGAAATTTTTGATAGTCAAAATTCTGAATAAATTTAGTTATCTGTAATAGGATCAAGTTCTCCTTGATCATTCAACTTTGGATATTCTTTAGCTGATTTTTTATATACCGCAGCTAATTCTGGGTAACACCATTCAAAAAGTGTTTTTTGATATTCATCTATATTTAAACCTTCTCCATTAGTGGGCAATATACCTTTATTTTTTCTTTGGCTAATAGCTTCAAATAATAATATGGAAGCAGCAACTGAAACATTCAGAGATTGAACCATACCTCTCATAGGTATAAAAATTGATTGATCAACCATTGATATAAGTTCATTACTCAGTCCCCATTTTTCTGCTCCTAAAACAAAACATGTATTTTGAGAATAATCAAAACTTCTATAATCTACTGATTCATTATTAAGATTCGTTCCATATAATTTAAAACCCTTATTCTTTAAATCAGATATTGCTTTGATAGTGTTTTCATGATTATTTAGTTTCACCCATTTTTGACTTCCTTGTGCAGTACTATTAAAAGTCTTAACGGCATTCGTTTTGCTAATAAAATTTGCTTCAAAAACTCCTGCTGCATCACAAGTCCTTAATATCGCGGATAGATTATGTGGTTTATTGACATCCTCAACTAAAACAGTCAAGTTTTTCATTCTGCAATCTAAAACACTTTTGATTCGTTCAAATCTTCTTGGCAAAATTGACATTTATGATTTTTTCACACTTCTAAATTATATTCAAAAAATATTGATTACCTATTAAATCTCTTGGTTTATAATATTTTTGTAGTTTGAATTAACCCAATGGCATACATAGAATGGGACTATACAATAATAACAAGTATGGTAGAAAAACAAGGGTGGGATTTGCCTGAACGTGAATCGGAAGAATGGAATAAATTCAACGACGAATTAGGAGAAAAAATGAGAGGTGTTGGACTTGTTTTTGAAAAATATTGTAAATTTACTCCTGATGTAGGAGAAGGAGTTCATCTTTTAGATGACTGACCATAAATATTTTTAAACCATTGATGTATCCCTTAATCAATGGCTTATTAATTAATAAGATAATATAATTTCACCAAATTAGAACTGGCAATTATTAAGGCTTTATAAAGCTTGTACTGTAAAAATTTTTTTTTATCCCACAAAAAAGTTATTTAATTTCTATATTTGAATAAAAATATGAAAATCAAATTAACCTTCTTATTTGATGGTGGTTGTCCACTTTGTTTGAGAGAAACAAATTTTCTAAAAAAAAGAGATATCTTAAATCAAATTTTTTTTATAGATATTAATAGTAAGGATTATAATCAAAGTCTTTTTAATGACATCTCATATTCAGAAGCTATGTCAAACCTGCATGGGATCAAGGAAAATGGTGAAATTATTAGGGGATTAGATGTACTTGCCTATTCTTATGAATTAGTTGGTTTAGGTTGGGTTTATTATCCCTTGAAGATTAAATTTTTATCCCCCATCTTAAGAATGGTATATAAATATTGGGCAAAATATAGACTTCAAATTACAGGTAGACCTGATATTGAAAAACTTTGTACCTCCCAATGTGAAAGATAAATATGGAAAATATCGACATAGACAGAGTTATAGAAATGTGTTGGGAAGATAGAACACCATTTGAAGCCATTGAGTATCAATTTGGTTTAAAAGAGGAAGATGCAATAAAAATTATGCGTCAAAATCTTAAACCTAAATCCTTCAAAGTATGGCGAAAGAGAGTTTCGGGAAGAAATACAAAACATATGGCGCTTAAAGATTCAACTAGATTTAAATCTACTCATAAAAGAAAATTATAAATTTTGAAAAATCTTTCTACTAAAACTTGCCCTGTTTGTAATAGGCCGTTCGAGTGGCGTAAAAAATGGAAAAACTGTTGGGATGATGTTATCTACTGTTCAAAAAGATGCAGTAACAGGAAGTCGCAAAGATGAAACAAATATCAATTATTTTCCCGAATCAACTTTTTAGAGAAAGCCCAATCTTAAAAATAAATTGTGAAATTTTGATTTTGGAAGACTCATTATTTTTTGGAAATGATAAATTTCATAAATTAATTAACCATAAAAACAAGTTAGTTTTTCATAGAGCATCCATGCTCGCTTATAAAAATTATTTAGAAATATCTGGCTTTAAAGTTTTATATATCGAAAACAAGAATAATATTTCTACAGTAGATTACTTATCGGAATTTATTAAAGATAAATATCAGAAATTAAATCTCATTGACCCTCATGATTTTTTAATAATGAAGAGGATTAATGATTTTGTTGAAAGTAATAATTTAGCTTTAAATATTTTGCCATCTCCTATGTTTATGAGCAGTGAAGATTTAAAAGAGTTATTTGCATCAAATACAAAAAAACCTCTTATGGGGAGATTTTATGAGAATCAAAGAAAGAGCCAAAAGATATTAGTTAATTCTGATGATACACCAGAAGGTGGTAAATGGAGTTTCGATGAAATGAACAGAAAAAAATTACCAAAAAAAATAAACATACCTGATAAACCTAAATTACGAAAAAATAAATTTGTAGTTAATGCAGAAAGGTCATTAGCCAATTTTGATATTGAGTTTATTGGAGAAAGTAATAACTTTTTATATCCAACTAATTTTAATGAGGCAGATGAATGGTTAAATGATTTTTTTAAACATAAATTTTTCTTATTTGGAGATTATGAGGATGCTATTTCTAGAGAAAATTCTTTTTTATGGCACAGTTTACTTTCTCCTCTTTTAAATAGCGGCTTATTAACTCCAGATGTAGTAGTAAATAAAGCATTACTTTTTGCAAAAAATAATAATGTTCCTATTAACTCTTTAGAGGGTTTTATTCGTCAAATTATTGGATGGAGAGAATTTATTTGCCTCATTTATAAACAGTATGGAACTAAGATGCGAAACAGTAATTTTTGGAATTTTGAAGATAAGCCAATTCCAGAATCTTTTTATCAAGGAAATACAGGAATTGAACCTGTAGATGTTGTTATAAAAAATATTATTAAATATGGTTATTGTCATCATATTGAGAGGTTAATGATTATTGGTAACTTCATGCTTCTATGTAGAATACACCCCAATCAAGTTTATAAATGGTTTATGGAAATGTTTATTGATTCCTATGATTGGGTTATGGTCCCAAATGTATACGGAATGAGTCAGTTTAGTGATGGAGGTATCTTTTCAACAAAACCATATATATCAAGCTCTAATTATGTAAAAAAAATGTCTAATTTTAAAAGTGGCCCATGGTGTGAAATATGGGATGGCTTATTTTGGAAATTTATTAAAGATAATGAAACCTTTTTTAGAAAGCAATATCGTCTGGCAATGTTAACGAGAAATCTCGATAAAATGTCAGAAGAAAAATTAAATAATCACTTAAAAACGGCCGATAAATTTTTAAGAGATATTCAATAAATTAAGATTAATAACCTACAGTTTCTTTGAAAAATTAAAACAATATTATATTACGACGAAATATTAAGTACGGATGTTAGCTTAGGAAAAATTAGATTTATCTAATGGAAATTGGAACACTTTTTTTAAAAAGTAATTCGACAGGTATAATCACTTTTTCTGAATTAGATTGGATAACCACTCATCAATCTGACTTCACAAGGTTGGAAGAATCCATAGCAATTAAATTAGGCAGAATGCTTGATGCAGGATCTGTCAATATTGGTTGCCGTTTGAAATCCTGATTAAGTTTTTGTTTTACTAATGAAGTATCAAGAAGAAAAAAAAATATATTTTCGGGAAAGAATCCACTCTTTAAATATCTTTCTTTTTTTAGGATTTAATCTGTCACTTATTTCTATCTTAGGTTTGATTTGGTTTAATACTGCAATTCAAAAAGTAGTTTAAATTCTTGAATTTTTTGTATATTAAAGTTATCTTTAAAAATAAAATATATTTTGAGCATAGGATATTTACAAAGAAAGGCAGCTTGGGAAATTTTATTAAAAGTTAGTTCTGGTGATTTTTCTGATCATGCTCTTGAAAAGGTTTTAAAAAATTATCAATTCAATCCTCTTGATATAGCTTTTATTACGGAATTATCTTTCGGATGCGTAAGGTATAGAAAATTTCTTGATCTTTGGACGGATCATACATCAAAAATTACTCATAAAAAGCAGCCTCCAAAGTTAAGATGGCTTCTACATATAGGTTTATATCAACTATTGAAAATGGATAAAATTCCATTTCCTGCTGCTATTTCTACAACTGTAGAAGTAGCTAAAAAAACAGATTTAAATGGTTTAGCGGGAACTGTAAATGCGATATTGAGAAATGCATCAAGAAAATTAGAACAAAAAATTTTTCCTGAATTATCTTCTGATAGAAAAGAAAGAATTTCATATCTCGAATCATTTCCATTATGGCTTGTGAAAGATCTTTATAAATGGGTCGGCAATAGCGAGGGTGAAAATATCATTAAGGCATTTAATAAAAAACCATCAATTGATTTGAGAATTAACCAATTAAAAACTAATTTAGATAAATTTTTGAAAGTACTTCATGAAAATAAAATTGATGCTGAAATTATTAAAGATTTACATAATGGAATTACTTTAAAATCTAATCCAAGATCTATAAAAAATTTACCAGGATATAGTGATGGACTTTGGACAATTCAAGATAGATCTTCTCAGTGGATAGCACCTCTCTTAAATCCAAAAGAAGGTGAAAAGATCTTAGATGCTTGTGCAGCTCCAGGAAGTAAGTCTACCCACCTAGCAGAATTAACAAATGATAGTGCTGAAATCATTGCTGTAGATAGATCAGCAAAAAGATTGAAAATACTGCAATCAAATTTAGAAAGGTTAAATTTGAAATCTGTTAATACCCTTAAGGCTGATGCTACGAGTTTGATTGAATTAAATCCTAAGTTTATATCTTATTTTGATAAGATTTTGTTAGATGCTCCCTGTTCTGGGATTGGAACTCTTTCCAGAAATCCAGATTCTAGATGGTCTTTAAGTAAAGAAAAAATAAAATCTTTATCTTTATTACAGGAAAAACTTTTGGAGAGTATTTTTCCTCTTTTGAAAAAAGAGGGCACTTTAGTTTATTCAACTTGTACTATTTGTCCCGATGAAAATAATCTATTAATTGAACGATTTATTGAAAAAAACAAAACTCTAAAATTGGTTAGCCAAAAGCAAATTTTACCTAGCTTGGATTTTCCTGGTGATGGATTTTATTCTGCAATAATTTCTTATAAATCTTAAAAATATAATTTATTTTTTAATTGGAATTTTATAAATTTCAGATATGAACTTCTTCCATAAATAAGCTGCATTCCCACTAGATAATTCAGATTTCTTGTTATTGTCGTAACCTATCCAGATCCCTGTTGTAAGGTTATCAATGGAACCAATAAACCAAAGATCTTTATTTCCATCAGATGTTCCTGTTTTCCCATAAATTTTCTTCCCTTTAATAGAGGCTGCTTTTGAAGTGCCTTCTTTTACAGATTTTTCAAGAAGTTTATTGATTTTCTTGTTTATTTTTAAATCTAATATTTTCTTGGAAATAGATTTGTTTTCCCAAATAGGTTGTTTTTTAAATGATTCTATTTTTTCTATGATTTCAGGGCTTTGAATCTTCCCATTATTGTTTATTGCAGAATATGCATTTGTGATGTTTAAAAGATTATCTCCGTAGGCGCCAATAGCTAATGATGGGAATTCCTCAAACTCTTGCTGGTAACCTAGTCCAAATGAATTCGCTAAATTAATAATATTTTTTAAGCCGATTTTTTTTGTTATTGATATTGGAACGATATTTGATGAACTTTTAAATGATTCAATCAAAGATATTGAACCTCTATAGTCATCTGAAAAATTTTTTGGGCAATAACTGTCCCAGCATATTGGTAAGTCTTCAAATTCATCGCTTAATTTTATTCCTTCTATTAATGCGGCAGCATAAGGGATAATTTTAAAAGTAGAACCTAAAGGTCTTACAGATGAAATCACTCTATTGTATTCATTAATTGATGGATTTTTGCTGGTTATCATTGTCCTGATTAGTCCTGTGTTTGATTCGATAGATAACAGACCAAATTCAAGCTCTTTAGGCCCTGCATATCTTGATATTTTTTGACCATTTTTTTGCCAATCTTTGTTGATAGAAGATTTAATTCTTAAAAACTTATAATCATTTTTACTTCCAATTTTTTTATCTGTTTCCTGAAGAATAAAGTTTATTAGTAATTTATCATCTAAAAAATTATCAGCTGTTTGATAATTTAATTTTATTTTTTCTTTAATAGCCTTATTCTTATTTGCAAGAGAAATATATCCATCAACATACATTGATTCAAGAACTTTATTTCTATTTTTAATAGCTAGCTCTAAATTTTGATAAGGTGAATAAATTGATGGAGCTGGAGCTAATCCTGCAATTAATGCGATCTCTGATAATGTCAATTCTTCTATAAATTTTCCAAAATAAACTTGGGCAGCCTCGTCTACCCCGTATGCTCCTGAACCTAGATAAATATTATTTAAATATAATTTTAAAATTTGATTTTTGTCATATCTAAATTCAAGTATGATTGATATAAATATTTCTTTTATTTTTCTTTGAAAACTTAAATCATTATTTAGAAAAAGTAATCTAGCAACTTGTTGTGTGATCGTACTTCCTCCCTCTTTAACATAACCACTTCTAATATTTTGAATAAGGGCACGAGAAATACTTTTTAAATCTATTCCATTATGTTTATAAAATCTTTTATCCTCAGAAGATACAAAAGAATGTTTAAGAAAAAATGGAATTTTATGATAACTATTATCTATTTGAAATTTGCGGCTTAATTTGCTTATTATCTTATTATCAGAAGATGATATTACATAAGAATATTTGGTTTCCCGAAACTTTTTATTTTTAGATACGTCAAATTTTAACGTACTAAATATAAGACTAAAAAAATAAAAAGATATTCCAGAAAAAATTAATATTGGAATTGTTAAAAAAAAAGATTTGAATTTAATCTTTTGCACCTCAAGCAACTAAAAAACTATGTCCTATCGCTAACGCTGTAACTAACATTCCAGTTATAAGGAAAGGTTGGGCACTTGCTTGATATTTGACATCAAACTTTAGAGGATCTCTTAGTAACCACATATCTTGAAATGTAATTTGTGGAATTACCAATAAAACCAAAATTACAGAGGCTAAATGTTGACCAATAATGACTAATACTACAACCATTGCTAATTGAAAAATGTCAATCAGTCCTGCACTTATTCTACTTGCATTTTTAATTCCAAATACTACTGGTAGAGAATTTAAGCCTAACTTTGAGTCTCCTTCAACACTTTTGAAATCATTAATAACTGCAATTCCAAGTCCTGAGAGGCTATAAGCAAGTGTTAGTATCGCCGTCACGATAGTTAATTTCCCAAACAAGGCTTGTCCTGCCCACCAAGGTAAAGCTATATAAGATGCTCCTAATGCATAATTTCCAAGCCAACCATTCTGTTTTAATTTTAGTGGTGGAGCAGAATATATATAACTAACAAAGGAGCCTCCTAATGCCAAAAGTAAGAGGGAGGGGAAGCTGTGCTTAGCATATAAATCTAATAGAAAAGCAACTATTAAACCCGCTATAAGTAATACCCAGATTTGTATTTTTACATCTTTAATTGAAATTTTGCCAGAAGGAATTGGTCTATTTGGTTCATTAATTGCATCAATTTCTTTATCAAAAAAATCATTTATGGTTTGGGTATAACCTGCCAGAAGTGGTCCACTCATCAACATACATGCTAATGAAGCTAGAACATTACTAAATGTCCATTCAAAATTCCCACTTGCAGCTGCTCCACAAATAACTCCCCATATCAAAGGGATCCACGTTATAGGTTTCATTAACTGTATACGGAGTTTCCATATACTTGATGTTTCAGAGGCACCCTTAATTCCTAATAGTTGTTTTGGATCATTCACTTTACTCTTTAACCTTTCTCAATTTCTTCTGGGAAAAACCAATTTTGCTCACCATTCTGAAATTTTGCAGTGATTCCAATACTCCTGCCGTCTGTCATTTTATAGCCTGTTATTACGGCTTTAGGATTCGAGGATATTTGATCGATTAATTTAGCTGGTAGTCTATCTTTTACTTTGTTAATGTTAATTTTGATTTTACTACCGATTTTGGGTAATAATTTTGTTTCAGCCATAAGAGGTAAAATGGAAGCTATTATGCAAGATTAACAGCATTTGGACAATTTTTACTAAAATGGTAGCTCTTCGTTTAATTCCTTGTTTAGATGTCGCCCATGGCAGAGTGGTTAAAGGTGTAAATTTTGTTAACTTGCGAGACTCAGGCGATCCTGTTGAATTGGCTTGTAGGTATTCTGATGAGGGCGCAGATGAATTAGTATTTTTAGATATTAGAGCTAGTGTAGAAAATAGAAATACATTAGTTGACCTTGTATCTAGGACCGCAAAATCAGTAAAAATCCCATTTACAGTAGGTGGAGGAATAGATTCTGTTTCTTCAATTAATGATCTTTTAAGAGCTGGAGCGGACAAGGTGAGTTTGAATTCTTCTGCTGTTAGAAATCCAGATTTAATTTCTAAAAGTTCTAGAGAATTTGGTAATCAATGTATCGTGATAGCAATTGATGCTAAAAGAAAAGTTAATAAGACTGATGAATGGGAGGTATATATAAAAGGAGGGAGAGAAAATACTGGAATAGATGTATTAAGTTGGGCAAAGAAAGTTGAGGAGTTAGGTGCAGGGGAAATTTTGCTTACTTCAATGGATGGTGATGGCACGCAGAATGGATATGATTTACATCTGACTGAATCTGTTACCAATATTGTTGATATTCCAGTGATTGCTTCTGGAGGAGCAGGTTGTTTAGAAGATATTTATGATGTTTTTAATGAAGGTAGGGCATCTGCCGCACTTTTAGCATCATTACTCCATGATAAGAAACTTTCTTTAAGAGAAATAAAGACTTTTCTCCTCGAAAAAAAACTTCCAATTAGACCATATGAATACAAAATTTAATTTAATACCAAAAAGAAATAAGTTAAAAATTTAAAAATGAAATTCACAAAAACTATCGAAGTCAAAAATATATTTAATAAAATTTCTTATAAATATGACTTTTTAAATAATGTATTAAGTTTTGGGCTGCATAGATTATGGAAAAGGAAATTAGTTAATTTATTGGAACCTTTAAATGGTGAAGATTGGGCAGATTTATGCTGTGGAACTGGAGATTTAGCATTCTTAATTTCTGAGAGAGTTAGTCCAAGGGGTTCAATTACTGGGATTGACAGTGCAGAGGATATCTTAAATATTGCAAAAAAAAAATCAGAGCTTAAAAAAAATAAATTTATTAAGTGGGAAATTAAAGATGTATTAGAAATTAATGATTATTCAAAAAATTTTGATGGGATTTGCATGTCATATGGACTTAGAAACTTGAATAATGTTGAAGGAGGAATGAAAAAAGTTTTTGATCTTTTGAAGGATAAGGGAAGGGCAGGATTTTTGGATTTTAATCACTCAGCAAGAAATTCTTTATCCAATATTTTTCAGAAAATTTATTTAAGATTAATTGTAGTAACCATTTCGCGGCTTTTTAATTTAGGTCCAGAGTACTCATATATTGAAAAAAGTATTAGTAATTTTCCAAAGGAAAATGTGCTTATAAATATTGCTAAGGAAGTTGGATTTAAAAAAGCTGAATATAGGACTATTTTGGGGGGGCAAATGGGAATACTAATATTAACTAAATAAAGAATTTAGTTTTTTATTTTTCTCCAACAAAAAGAACACTTCCCCCATCTTTTGATTTCCCCCTTAGGAGTAGGGGAATTACAAAGAGTACAAATGCACATATTATTTTGATTGATTCTGCTTGGATGCTTTGCCCAAACTATCTTTGCATTAGTAGCTTTGATATTTTTATTTTTAATTTCATAATTTTGTATTATTTTTATTTCATTCAAAGTTATTCCAATTTTCTCGATTCTCTCTTTTAATTTATGCTTGTTATAGATTAAAGCTTGGCGCCACTGTGGATGATTTACTGCAATAGTAAGTATTTTTTTTTCAATATTTAATGGTTTACATTCTTCAAATAGTTCTAAGCCGATTAAGTTCTTCCAGTTTTCGTTGATTTTAGTGAGTTTATCTAAGTCTACGTAGGATTTTTTGAAATTATCAAGACAATTTTTTAATGGATGTGGATTCCTTTTATTCCCTATTGGCAAATACTTTTTGTCCAATTTGTAAAATTTACTTATTACGACTAAAGTTAATCTAATCTTTAAAAAGATGCTCGTTGTTTTAATAAAGAATTTGTGAAAGTTATTGGACCTGCAGCTAAGACAATTTTTTATTTAAAAAAAATTCAGGGTCAATACCCAACCTGGACACTTCATTACAAAATAAAATGTAAAAGTACCGAAAATGAGCTAACAAACTTGCTTGAATATTCTGAAATAAAGAAAAACCAGCCAGTAGCGATAATCGCAAGAGAACAGTGCTCAGGGGTTGGCCAAAATTCAAAAACTTGGGTTTCTCCAAAAGGCGGGATTTGGTTAAGTGCAGCTTACCCAATATTTTCAAAAGAATTTGAATATCAAATATTTAATTTGTCTTTAGGTATTAAGTTATGTGAAATGCTTAGAAAAGAGAATATAAATGTTTGTTTGAAATGGCCAAATGATATATTTTTTGGTTCAAAAAAGTTGATTGGATTTTTACCAAGGGTGATAACAAGAGGCAAAAAAATTATCTATGCAAGATTAGGACTTGGCATGAATGTTTTAAATTACACCCCATCAGAAGGTATTTCATTATCAAAAGTACTTCAAACTAAGAATATTAATCAACATTATTGGACAGCCAAAGTTCTTAAAGCTTTTTATGATTCAATTGAATGTAACAAGAAAAAAGAATATGTGATTAAATCTGCAAATAAGTTTCTTACTAAAAGTTTTTTACCTAGTGGTTATTGTCCTGATTCATGGCAAATTAAAGATATTGATTCGAATGGGAATTTAAGAATTGAAAATGAAACTCAACTGAAGGTAATTAGAAGGTTTTGAATTTAATTAACTTTTAATTCAACTATTCTTCCATCCTTAAATTTGGCTATTTTTTTTGCGCGATTTGCA
>QCIX01000008.1 GCA_003216355.1 Prochlorococcus sp. AG-402-N23
ATTCCCCAATTAATTTCAGGATATGATTTGACTATTTCAGAAGCTTCCTGTGGCTCTTTAACTACCATCATTTTTATCACTGAAATGTAGTAATAAATAGATATAACTGAAGTTACTAAACCAACTATTACTAATAGATATTGATGATTTGCCCAACCTGCAAAGAACAAGTATATCTTTCCAAAAAATCCTAACATTGGAGGTAAACCTCCAAGAGATAGAAGACAAAGGCTTAAGCCTAATGTAATTAGAGGATCTTTTTGGTAAAGTCCTGAGTAATCAAGAATTCTGTCAGAACCAGTTCGTAGTGAGAAAAGTATTACACAAGAAAATGCACCCAAATTCATAAACAAATATGCAGCCAAATATAAAACAGCTGCTGATAAACCATCTTGTGTTCCAGATACTATTCCAATCATTACAAATCCGGCTTGTCCAATAGAACTGTAGGCCAGCATCCTTTTCATTGAGGTTTGAGCTAGAGCTACAACATTTCCTAGAGCCATGCTCAATATGGCCAAAATGGTAAATAAAAGTTTCCATTCTTCGTCAAAAGAAGAGAAAGTTGTGCTTAATATTCTTATCGCAAATGCAAAGCCCGCTGTTTTTGAACCAACAGATAAAAAAGCTACTACAGGTGTAGGTGAACCCTCATATACATCAGGAGTCCATTGATGAAAGGGAACAGCAGCAATTTTAAAGGCAACTGTTGATAAGACAAATACAAGAGCTAGTGAAGTAATAAAGGATGGCTTATTGATAATTTCTAAACCTATGGTCGATAAGTTTGTTGAACCACTTAATCCATAAAGAAAAGAGGATCCATACAAATAGACCGCAGCAGCAGCTGATCCAATAAGGAGGTATTTTAAGGCCGCTTCTGAACTTCTTGGATCTCTCTTGAGGTAACCAGAAAGTAAGTAACTTGCTACGGATAAAGTTTCCAGAGATATAAATACACTAATAAGGTCAGTAGATCCACACAAAAGCATTGCTCCAAGGGTGGCCGAAAGAACTATCGCAGCAAACTCGCCAATTGGGCTACCACTTTGTTCTGTATACCGCCAACTTATAAGTAAAGATACTAAGGTTGATAAAGAGATTATTGCTCTAAATGCTATTGCCAAATTATCTGAATTAAAGGACCCAAGGAATGCGCTTTCTACCGGATTACTCCATTGCAATGCCAAACTAACGAGAGAGCTGCCTATTGATAAATAACAAATTATTGGTGCCCATTTTGATGCAGTTTTTTCTCCAGCTAAATCTACAAGAAGTGTTCCAACAATGCCTAATAAAATAAAAGCCTCTGGAATAATGGCTTGAGCATTTAAATTAATTGTAAAGATTTCGTTGGGCACTTTATTAAATTGGATTAAATTAGATGTTTGATTGTAAGGGTCTAAGAGTTAATCTTAACTTGATTATAATTTGTGGGTATGATTTTTGAAATTTTAAGAAGAAGTTACTTGAAAAAGCTTCAAATAATCATAATATGCCCTAACTGAACAAAAACACCAATTTTTGAAATAAACCTTGGATCACACACTTGTTATTGTTGAAAGTCCCACCAAAGCTAAAACTATAAGAAAGTTTTTGCCTTCTAATTATGAAGTTCTCGCTTCAATGGGACACGTAAGAGATCTTCCAAAAGGAGCTGCTGAAATACCAGCTGCGGTTAAAAAGGAAAAATGGTCAAGGATAGGAGTTAATACAACAGAAGATTTTGAACCACTTTATATAGTTCCAAAAGATAAGAAAAAGGTTGTTAAAGAGTTGAGAGATGCATTGAAAGGTGCAACCCAGCTATTACTGGCAACTGATGAAGATAGAGAGGGAGAGAGTATTAGTTGGCATCTCCTGCAAATACTTAAGCCTAAAATACCAACTAAGAGAATGGTTTTTCATGAAATTACAAAAAAGGCAATTAATAAAGCTTTAGACCAAACTAGAGAAATTGATATGGAACTTGTTCAGGCTCAAGAAACAAGAAGAATCTTGGACAGGCTTTTTGGATATGAATTATCTCCTTTACTTTGGAAGAAGGTAGCCCCCCGATTGTCTGCTGGTCGTGTTCAATCAGTTTCAGTAAGGCTTCTTGTTAGGAGAGAGAGAGAAAGAAGATCCTTTAAAAAAGCTAGTTACTGGGGTATTAAAGCTTCCCTCGTAAAAGATAATGTTACTTTCGAAACTAAATTATTCAGTTTAAACGGTCAAAGAATTTCTAATGGTTCCGATTTCGATGAACAGACCGGCAAATTAAAACAAGGAAATAAATCTTTAATAATTGGAGAAGAAAAAGTAAATGATTTATTGAAGACTTTTTCCTCAGAGGATTGGTTAGTCTCAAAAATCGAAAAAAAACCTTCCTCTCGTAAGCCAGTCCCTCCATTCACAACTAGCACATTACAACAAGAAGCAAACAGGAAGCTTCGTTTGTCTGCCAGAGAAACTATGAGATGTGCACAAGGGCTATATGAGAGAGGTTTCATAACATATATGAGGACTGATTCAGTTCATCTTTCCGAACAAGCCACAAGAGCTGCTAGAGAATGTGTCAGTTCTATGTATGGAAAAGAATATTTATCTAACTCACCAAGACAATTTAATTCAACTGCAAGAAATGCTCAAGAAGCACACGAAGCTATTAGGCCTGCAGGTGAGGTATTTAAAACACCAAAGGAAACTAGTCTAACTGGTAGAGACTTATCTCTTTACGATTTAATTTGGAAAAGAACTGTAGCTAGTCAAATGGCGGAAGCTAGGCTAACAATGATTAATGCTGAAATTAGCGTGGGGGATGGATTATTTAAATCGAGCGGTAAAAGTATTGATTTCGCAGGATTCTTCAGAGCTTATGTAGAGGGAAGTGATGACCCAAGTTCATCCCTTGAACAACAAGAAATTATTCTCCCAAACTTAACAATTGGAACATGTCTTGAGGTTACTAATAAGGAATCTACTTTTCATGAAACTAAACCTCCTGCAAGATATACAGAGGCTGCATTAGTTAAAGTACTTGAAAAAGAAGGGATTGGAAGACCTTCTACCTATGCAAGCATTATTGGGACAATAGTGGATAGAGGTTATGCGAATATATCTTCCAATACTTTGGCTCCAACGTTTACAGCTTTTGCTGTTACTGCTCTATTAGAAGAACATTTTCCTGATCTGGTTGATACTACATTTACTGCAAAAATGGAATCTTCATTGGATGAAATTTCTTCAGGTAATCTTGAGTGGCTACCATACCTCGAAACTTTCTATAAAGGTAAAAATGGTTTGGAGGTAAAAGTTCAGAAAACAGAGGGTGATATTGATGGTAAAGCTTATAGACAAGTTGATTTCGAAGACCTTCCTTGCGTAGTCAGAATAGGATCTAACGGACCTTGGCTTGAGGGTACAAAAATTGATGAATCTGGTAATGAAATTCAGGCGAAAGGTAATCTTCCAATGGATATTACTCCTGGAGATTTAGACATAAAGCAAGTTGATCAAATTTTAAGTGGCCCATCCGATCTAGGAACTGATCCAAAAACTGGGGAAAAAGTCTTTTTAAGATTTGGCCCTTATGGACCTTACGTACAATTGGGAAATAATGATCAAGATAAAGCTAAACCAAGAAGAGCTTCATTACCCAAAGAGATGAAAACTGATGATCTAACTCTTGATGAGGCTCTTGTACTTTTAAGTTTACCTAGATTGTTAGGAGTTCATCCTGAAGGAGGAGTTATTGAGGCTGATAGAGGAAGATTTGGCCCTTATATCAAATGGATTAAAAATGAGAATGAATCTGAAAATAGATCCTTAAAGAAAGAGGATGATGTTTTTACAGTTGATATAAAACGAGCATTAGAAATTCTTGCGATGCCAAAAATGGGTAGAGGTGGTCAAGAGGTACTTAAAGACTTTGGAAAACCGAAAGAATTTAAAGAAAAAATCCAAATATTAAATGGAAGATATGGGGTCTATTTAAAATGTGGCAAAACTAATGTTTCTCTTGCAAAAGATACTGACTTAGAAAAATTTACCATAGATGATGCTGTCTCTCTTTTAGAAGAAAAACTAAAAGATAAGAAAGGCTCTACTTCAAAAAACAAGAAGATAAGTAATAAAAAAATTAACAGGAAAACGAAAAGTTAGAAAAAAATATGATTTTTAAAAAAGGATATTTTTTATTAATTTTTTTAATTTTCTTACAATCATGCTCTGGCGGGAGGATTGGAAATTTTCTTGAAAGTAGTTTTAATGATTTAGAAAGAAAAAGCAAAGATGAAAATTTACAAAATAATTTTGTAAATAAAAAAATATTAGTAAAAGACAACAAAGAGATTAATGATAAAAAACGAAAAATAAAGAAAGTAGAAAAGCCAAAAAATCTTTCAGAAAATAAAAAAATATTAGTAAAAGACAACAAAGAGATTAATGATAAAAAACGAAAAATAAAGAAAGTAGAAAAGCCAAAAAATTTTATCGAAAATAAAAAGGATATAAATTCAGAAAAAATACCAAAACAAAAAAATAACGAATTTAAGAAGCCTACAAAAAAAAGAAAAATTGAGCTTCAATCTTACAAAATAATATTCATTTTAAAAGATGTAGATCCAAAAGATCCCACTGAAGAGTTAAGTTCCATATTGAGTAATTCTGAGGTAAATTTTGAAATAGAAAAGATTGAACGTATCTTAGATTCAAAAAATAAAAAAATGAATAAAAATTAATTAAAAATGTTCAACAAAAAATGAAAATAACAACAAAAACTGAAGCATTAAATATTGTCGAGACCTCTTATTTAGCATCTCTTTCGTCTTTATTATGGGTTGCATTATATTATTTACCAATTGGAGGAGCTTTATTAAGATTGATTTTACCCCTCCCAATGATACTGTTGCACTTGAGAAGAGGAACTAAAACTGCATTGGAAGGACTTCTAATACAATTTCTACTTTTATTCATAATTATGGGTCCTGTTAGAGGAACTTTATTTTTATTTCCTTATGGAATCTTGGCTTTTTGGTTGGGCTGGTGTTGGTTTAGAGAAAAAAGTTGGAGATTTAGTCTAACTGTAGGAGTCTTTATTGGAACCCTTGGCTTTTTCGTACGAGTAATAGCATTATCTACGTTGGTTGGTGATAATCTTTGGGTGTTAATTACTAGAGCAAGTTATGGTTTACTAGAAAAATTCATTGGATTATTAAATTTACCTTTTTCCCCCTCAATTTTAAGTATCCAATTAGGTGCAATTTTTTTAATAATTTTTCAAGAAATAGTTTATGTCTTAACGGTACATGTAGTTGCATATTCTCTGTTTCCAAGATTTAAATTAAATATCCCAGATCCTCCAAGATTATTAAATGGCTTAGTTGATTTAAATAATTAAAAAAGTAAAAATGTATAGTACAGAATTAGGTATAAATTTTTTTGGAAATGAATCCAACAAAAAAAGACAATTTAATAAGATAGAAATACTAAAAAGGAATATTAAAAATTTAAAAATATTTCTTGTAATTGCAGGCACTAATACTTCTCAAATTCCAGGTATTTCCGCTGCAGGTATTAGTGCAAAATCAAGGAGAACAACTGCGCTCGCAGATGCCGAATTTTTGCTTGAGGGTGCTTCAAAAGATCATAAATATAAATTGCCTCTTCTCAATGCAGGAGTAACTCCTGCCCTAATCAGTCATGTTTGTTCAAAGCTTATAAATATTTATCCAGTTATTGTTCCTCTGGGAATAGGAGCAAAGCCTTATTTTAATCATTTGGTTGTAGAAGATAGAGATATGGGCCCATCAAATTGTCTTACTACTGGTAAATCGATGACTAAAGAGAGAGTTTTAAATCTCTTTGAAAAAGGTCTTGCGATAGGAAAATCCTTAAAACAATCAGTTTTAATTTCTGAATCTGTACCGGGTGGCACCACAACTGCTCAGGCAGTAATGGAAGCTTTTGGGTTGCAGGTGTCTAATTTAGTTGGGAGTAGTTTATTTAAAGCTCCAAGAGAACTGAGAAGACAAGTAGTTAAAAGAGGACTTTTCAATGCAAATTTCAAGGCTGATTTCGACTCTTTTGATGTTGTCGCGGCGGTAGGTGATCCTTTCCAAGCTTTTTCAATGGGTTTATTAATTGGTGCAAGGTTAGCAAAACAACCTGTAATATTGTCTGGCGGAAGTCAGATGTTAGCAGTCATTTTGCTTGTACTAGAATTATTAGATGAAAAAAATAAAGATGAATTTATTGAAGATGTTTTTATTGCGACAACTGGGTGGCTTGTGAAAGATAATTCTCTAAATGATTTAGTAAATCTAATTAATGAAAAATATGATGTCAAATTATTAGGTTTAGCAAGTCCTTTAAATTTCGAATCTTCAAAATACAAAGAATTGAGGGATTATGAATTAGGTCATGTAAAAGAAGGTGTAGGTGCTGGTGGAATATCATTGCTTGCTTTCTTAGATGGATTCAAAAATGAAGAAATAGTTTCATTGTGTCAAGAAAATCTGGAAATGATGAAGGGGCTAGGTCAAATTTCTTTAGAGAAGGATTGCTGAATGTTTTCAAAATTTGCAACCAGAAGAGAATTTTTAAATTGTGGAAAGCTTTCGCTTTTATTTTTCTTAAACTCTTGCAGTAATATTCCTAATAAAGTAAAAATTGCATTACAAAATTCTTTTTATCCAGAATCTTTTAAAGATACGATTCCAAAAGATTGGAAGCAGGAAAAAATTAATTTTGAAAATATTCGGCTACAAAAAAATAGAAACACAATTTTCAATTCTGACTTTACTTTAATAAATGATGGATGGATTTCTAGTATAGATTTTTCAGAATTTGAAAAAATAAATGAATATGCACTGTTCGAAAATTTGGATAAGAGATCGATAGATTTTTTGGGAAGTTTTAATCAAAATCAGAGAGGTAAATTATTTCCTATTGGGGTAGTACCCTATACAATTATCATTAAAAATAATAAAGACTTAATAAATTCAGCCAGAACATCTTGGGATTTTCTTCTTTCTAAAAAATTAACTGGAAAAATTATTTTTCCACAAAGTCCCAGAATAATATTGTCAATTGCTAAAAAAATTAATACATCTAATTCTTTAAAAAAACTCAAAAGCCAAGCAATGATATTTGATGATAAAAATATTCTCAATTGGTTGATTAATTCTGATGCTTGTGTCGCAATAGTTCCTTATAGTCTTTGTTCAAAATATTTAAAAATAGATCCAAGGCTTTCTTTAGTTTTTCCAAGCAAAGGCGTACCTTTGATGTGGCATTTTCTACTTAGTCGATCAAATCTAAATAATGCAATATTAATTAAATGGATTAAATCTTTAGAAAATAAATCAATAGTAGATAAATTAGAAAGCCAGGGTTGGTATCTTCCATTCAATAGTGATTCTTTGCAAAGTAAATATAAATCTGAAATGTTCCCCACCTCAGGACCTTCAGAGAAATGTTGGCAAAATAGTTGGTCTTTCCCTGTCTTAACAAATGAACAAAAAATTAATCTTAAAAATATCTGGAATGAGTCCTTATCCCCATAATCTTTTTGTAGGGTTTTCAATTAATAAGTTATGAGTTTCCTTTAATAAATTTGGTATATCTAATTTACTAGGACATCTTGGAACACATTCATTACATTCTTGACAAAATGAGGAATTTTTTTCTTCCCACCAGTGGCCAGCTTTTCCTATTAAATTGTATCTTTCTTTTGAAAATTCTAATTGGCCATAACCAATAGATATATTTCTTAAACGAAGTATTTCTGGAATAGGCACTTCATTTGGACATGGAAGACAAGATCTACATTGTTCACATTTGGTGGAGTTTAATCTTTTATTAGAAACTTCCTCAATTTTATTCAGGGCGCTTTTTTCAAGTTTTGTAAGCTTCTCGAATGAGTTTCTAAGTTTATGCGCAAATTCAAAATCTTTTTTGTTTGTAGCCCCCAAGGATAAAGTTGTAATGCCTTTTGCCAGCAGAAATCGATACGCTAATTCTAATGGATGAAAAGGCTTAGAGGCCTCTATCAAAATATCACTTGGAGAATACAATCTACCGCCTTTATCAGCAGGTGATATTGCTAAAACTCCCATACCTTTTTTTATAGCTTCCTCTGCTAAAGCAATCTTAGATTGATCTAAATAATGTAAATGTAGACTACAAAAAGTAAAAACTTCACAGTTAATTGCATCTTTAATTAGTGAATAACTTCCGTGAGAACTAAACCCAACTTGATCAACTAGTTCCTTCTCAAGTATCCAAGATATGAATTTCTTACCCTCTCCAGCAAGAACCCAATCTAAATGTTGTTTTAAGTTGAGTCCGTGAATTGCAAGATTATTAATTTTCTCGCGATTTAAATTTTTAAGAGACTTTTTAAAATTGTTTTTTAAAAAGTCAAAATCACCCTTTGGTAAAACTTTGGAAGTAATCACCCAATTCTTTTCTTTTATATTCTCTTCTATTGCTAATTTTTTTATTGAATTTCCAATAAGTGATTCAGCATCACCATAAGAGGGCGCTGTTTCTATGTGGTTAATTCCTACATAATATGCATTTTTTATTATGCTATTCATTTTTTCGAGACTTTCAGTTGCTCGCATTGTCCCTAAAGTGAATAAGCTCACTTTCGCCCCTCTACCAAATGATCTTTTTTGTGAATTAATAATCATCTAAATATGATCAATTTCTTTTTATTTATTCTTTAATTTATTTATAGTTGAAAATCATTTAAAGTAAATTAAAGTAAATACAAAATTTTGCAAAAATATTTTTCTTAAATCTATGTTTACAGGAATAATTCAATCAGTTGGAAAACTAAGACAAGAAAAAAATATTTTAGAAATTGAAATTCTAGATAATTTATTTGATATGGCAATCGGTGACAGCATAGCTGTTGATGGAATTTGTTTGACAGTTAAAGAGATTTTTCAAAATAAATTTACTGTTGATGTTAGTGAGGAGACATTAAAAAAAACAACTTTAGGAGTAAAGTCGAACCTGAATCAGATTGTTAATTTGGAGCCCGCTCTTAGAGTGTCTGACCGTCTAGGAGGACATATAGTCAGTGGACATGTTGATGGCCTTGGAACAGTTGAGAATATAGAAAAATTAGAGAAATCATGGCTTTTATCTATAAAGTGGAAAAATAATAATTTTTCGAAATATGTAGTTAATAAAGGCAGTATTTGTGTCAATGGTATAAGTCTTACAATTGCAAAATATGTGCAGGAAGGAGCAATATTTACTATTGCGATAATTCCTCATACTTGGCATAACACAAATCTGAATAAATTAAATGTCGGGGACAGCGTAAACCTTGAGGCAGATGCACTAATTAAATATGTAGAGAAATTACTTTTATTTAATAAGAATAATAATAAAGATTTATCTTCAAATAATATTTCTTCGGAATGGCTTAAAGAAAACGGTTGGTAAAATATATTTTTTAATTTAATGGAATTAGATAAATTGTTTTTGACTCTTTTTTAAGATCGATTTTAAATTCCTGACCAGGTTCTAGACCTAATTTTTTGGTGTAAGCATGACCAATTAATAGGTTACCATTGCCATGAACTTTAGTTTTGAATTCTGTCTGTCTGCCTCTTGAAGCTCTATTACCATTTTTCCCCTGACGACCATTTCCTATTTTGTAGCCCTTAGCTTCGATAAGCGCCCTATAAAAACTTTTTCTTAAGATTCTTCCGCTAGGACCTACGTACCCACAACCTTTTGCTATCTCTTCTTCAGATTTTTTACTTAATAATTTTGCTTTTTCAAGAAGTTCTTTTCCTTCAAGCATTATCTGACAAATTTCTAATTATATATTCTTACTAAAAAGGAGAACTGTGGCAATATAAATTAATAAAAAATATATTTAATTTTTTAAATTTAGTTTTTTATAAAAGATACAAGATAATAAATAAAATAACCCATATTCCATCTACAAAATGCCAGTACAATTCAACAGCTTCCAATGGGAACATATTTTGACTAGTTAATCTTCCACCATTGATTCTTGATTGCCAAGCAATAATTAAAATCATTAAAGTGCCTAAAGTGACATGTAATCCATGAAAACCAGTAAGAGCATAAAAAGTACTTGCGAATAAATTATCGGTTAATCCAAAAGGTAAATGAAAATATTCAAATAATTGACATATTAAAAATATAATTCCAAGAAAAGCAGTAATAAATAACCATTTTTGGGAATCAGAGTTTTTATCTTTTAAAAGTGCTTTGCCTGCTTTATGGAAAGTTGCACTACTAACAAGTAACAAAATTGTATTGAGTGTAGGTATTGGTAGTTCTAATTCATAAATAGCACCATCAGGTAATGGATTAACTGCTTTATAAGTTAAATAAGCAGCAAAGAATCCAGCAAAAGTCATTCCGTCCGCAATTAGGAAAGTTATAAGACCAAACATTCTGAAGTCTTCATGAGTTTCATTAACTTCAGAATTATTTTTTTGAATTTCTTTTGAGCTTTCTAGAGTTGTCATATGTTTTTATTTTTGTTCAGAAATTTCTTTACCATAACCATAAGGTTCTTCAACTAATGGAGCTTCTCCTTCCCAATTTTCAACTGGAGGTGGAGAAGATGTTAACCATTCAGGTGTAAGAGCATTCCAAGGGTTATCGCCAGCATCTTTCCCATTTCTAACGCTAAGGAATACATTAATTAAAAAAGGAATTGTACTTATAGCCATCAAAAGAGCCCCTAGGCTACTAATTTGATTAACGAACTGGAATTGAGGATCATATTCTGCAACTCTTCTTGGCATTCCATTTAAACCAAGCCAATGTTGAGGAGCAAAGCACAAGTTAAATCCAATAAAGGTAATGATAAAATGTAAAATTCCTAATTTTTCATTGAGCATTTTTCCAGTTACTTTAGGGAACCAATGATAAATTGAAGAGAAAATAATAAAAACAGTCCCTCCATAAACTATGTAATGAAAATGGGCTACAACGAAATAGGTATCATGTACGTGAATATCGAAAGGGACCTGTGCCAAAGCAACTCCTGTAATACCTCCAAAAACAAAATTTATAATAAACCCGCAAGAGAATAGCATTGCACTATTGATGGAAATTTTACCTCCCCATAATGTTGCAACCCAATTGAAAAATTTTATACCTGTTGGAACAGCAATAAATGCTGTGGCAATAGTAAAGAATAATCTCATCCAAGGAGGCGTTCCACTAGTAAACATGTGATGCGCCCAAACAACTAAACCTAAAACTACTATCCCCATTATTGAAAAAACCATTGTTGTATATCCAAAAAGTGGTTTTCTAGCATGTATAGGAAGTATTTCACTAACCAAACCAAAGGCAGGAAGGACCATAATGTATACAGCTGGATGAGAATAAAACCAAAATAAATGCTGATAAACTACGACATTGCCACCTAAAACAGGATTGAAAAAACCTGTATTAGCGATGATATCGAAGCTAAGTAGAATTAAAGTGCCTGCTAAAACAGGAGTTGACAAAACAACTAATAGACTTGTCCCAAGCATTGCCCAACAATACATTGGCAATTGCATAAGTTTTAATCCTGGCCTTCTTAATTTTATAATGGTCGCGATAAAGTTTATTCCACCAAATATAGAACTACCTCCAAGTAATAGAACGCTAAGAATCCAAATAATTTGTCCCGATTGAGGAGTAGTTATGCTCAAAGGTGGATAAGCCGTCCATCCAGCCTGAGCAGCACCCTCAACAAAATAGCTTGCTACTAGCATCAAACCTGAAGGAGGAATTAACCAAAAAGCTACGGCATTTAATCTTGGGAATGCCATATCTCTCGCACCTACATAAAATGGAATTAAATAATTTCCAAAAGCACCGTTTACTACAGGCACTATCCAAAGAAATATCATTATTGTTCCGTGTAAAGTTAAAACTTGGTTATAAACATCTCTTGGCATAAAATCAGACATTGGACTAGCCAGTTCAATTCTTATAGCGCTCGCTAAGGTTCCTCCTATTAAATAAAAAAGAAAACCGCAAACCAAGTACTGTATCCCAATTACTTTATGATCAAGGCTAAAACTAAAGTATCTAAGCCAGCCTTTAGGTTGAAGGCTTTCATTATTAGTTTTTTGTGGATCAATTGATATTGTCATAAATTTACCTCTGGTTTTTTATTTTTGTTAAACCATTCGTTGTAATCAGATTCTTCTTCAACAATTATGGAGGCTCTCATTCCTCCATGATATGGGCCGCATAATTCTGCACAAATTATTGGATATTTTCCTACTTTTGTAGGAGTGAAATTTAGAATAGTAGGTTGTCCAGGAATAATATCCTGTTTAATTCTGAACTCTGGTACCCAAAAAGCATGAATTACATCTTTGGATTCCATTTTCATTGATACTTTTTGATCAACAGGTACGTGTAGTTCTCCTGATATGAAATTGCCCTTGGGATAATTGAATAGAAATGCAAATTGCATAGCTGAGACTTCAATTGATAAATTATTTATTGGTATTTCATTATCAGAAGTTTGACTTATACCAGCCCATATTTTTTCAGTGTTAGAAGTCATCATTTTGTGATTATGATTTAGTTCTTTCATCCCTCCCATTCGATCGTAGATGTTGTAGCTATATAAACCTATTAATAAAACAATTATTGAAGGGATAATTGTCCATACAATTTCTAAGCTTAAATTCCCCTCTAAAGCTATACCATCGCCTATCTGATCATTTCTTTTTCTAAACTTAAATAAGCTATAAATAACTGCTATTGTCATTCCTATAAAAATAATTAATCCAATGATGAAAAGAATTTTAAAAAGTTCATCGTAAATTGGGGCATTTATACTCGCTTCAGCTGGGAGCAAATTTACATTAAAACCAATCCAAAAAGATATAGCAAAAACTAGTGAAATAATTAGTATTAAATAAATGTTTTTATTTAACAATTGATCTCTAAAAATTTGTATTTATATCCTCAAGATATTCAATTTTTTTAATCCTGCATACTTTGTTAAAAGAAAAACATTTAAATTCACAACTTCTTAAGATTTATGAAATAAAAGGCGTATTATTAATAACTTTTTAGAGTTAATTGTCAGGGAAAAAAGATTAAATTAGTAAATTATTTTTTAAATTAAACATATTAATTTTTAATTAATGTTTGGTTTTTGAATCTAATTTATTATGCAAAATAATAGATTTTATCAATTTGATTAATAACCAATTATATAAATCAAAATATCTAACAATTTTTAAAAGGTTGGGAAGTCATAGTGTACTTGCACTCATCGCACTAATCGTAATTGGAGGTGCTACGAGAGTCATGGAGGCGGGACTTGCATGCCCAGATTGGCCATTATGTTATGGATCTTTTTTGCCTTTTAATCATATGAACCTAAGAGTATTTCTAGAGTGGTTTCATCGTCTAGATGCTTTTCTTGTTGGAATATTAATTCTTTTTAAATTTGCCCTTTCAATTATTTGGAAAAATGAAATTCCAAATTGGTTACCTAAAACTTATTCATTATTACTTTTTCTTGTTATTGTCCAAGGATCTTTTGGAGCTTTAACAGTAATAAACCTGCTTGATTCATATACTGTTACTGGACATCTTTTAATAGCTTTTCTACTTCTCATCACAACAATTTCAATAAATCAAAATTTAGAAAATAACGAAATAGAAGAGCCATTAATTTGGTGGAGATTATTATTATTTGTTCCTCTTTTACTTACTCTGATTCAATCTTTTATTGGAGTAAGGCTTTCATCAACCTGGTCAGCACATCTTTGCTTATCTTTTAATAAACAATGTCTAATTCTAAATACTCATAAATTATTTGCTTTTCCAATTGCTTTTTCAATTCTATTAATTATTGCTACTGCAATTTATAAGAGAAGTTTGCTTAGTGAAAATTGGAAATATCTTTCAGCACTTATCTTTCTCTTGTTTTCCCAAATTGCTTTGGGTGTTTTAAGTCTTAAAACAAATTTGAATGAGCCTATTTTTATTATCGGTCATCAACTTAACGCCTCTTTATTTATTGCGATATTAACAACATTAATTTTTAGAAATCCTTTTACCAAAAAAGGTCTAAACCACTCCCTACATTCTCAAATGGTTGGTATCAATTCATGAACAGTAGTAACTTAGAAAACTTGAACTACAAATTACCAATTAGAGATCAAGTTGTAACTTCAAGAAAAAGATTAACTTTGCCGCCCTGGCTTGAAGTAGCAAAACCTAGATTAATCCCACTTTTATTGGCAACAACTTTGGGAGGAATGGCTTTAACAGAAGAGTGGCCTTTGTCTTCACCGAAACTTATCTGTACTTTAGGAGGCGGCGCTTTGGCAGCAGCAGCAGCAGGAGCTCTTAATTGCTTGTGGGAAATGGAATTAGACAAGAAGATGACAAGAACTAGCAAAAGAGCCTTGCCAGCAGGAAAGTTGTCATCTGAGACTGTATTTTTAGCTGCCGTATCATGTACTTTGGCAGCTTCGATGCTCTTAGTAAGTGGTGTAAATTATTTAGCTGCGGGATTAACTCTTCTCGGTTTATTTAGCTACGTTATTTTATATACAGTTATTTTGAAACCTCGTACAACAAAAAATATTGTTTTCGGAGGAGTTGCTGGTGCGATACCACCTTTAGTTGGAGCATCTGCTGCTACAGGGCATGTAGGTCTTAGTGGTTGGTGGTTGTTTGGTTTAGTAATGTTGTGGACCCCAGCTCATTTTTGGGCACTTGCAATTTTGTTGAAGGATGATTACGCATCTGTTGGTATTCCTATGCTCCCTTCTGTCAAAGGATCTGTTTTTACTGCTAAAGCGATTTCTCGTTATGGATGGGCAACAGTTTTAATGAGTATTATGGGAGTTTTTGCTTTGCCTGAAGGGGGTCTCTTATACGGAATTATGTTATTGCCATTTAATGGAAGACTTTTGCAATTAATAAATGAATTAAAGAAATCTCCTGAAGATCTTTCAAGAGCAAAGTCTCTTTTTAGGTGGTCTATTCTATATATGTTTGGCATTTGTCTTTTGTTATTAATTTCCAGAACCCAACTATCCGTAGAATTTGAGCAGCAATCTATGCAAATATTTTTATCTATAGTATCCCTGCTTAGTAATTAAATTAGATGTAAAATGTTTTTTAAGTAAATAGTAAGGTTGATGAATTATATAAAAGTTAAAGGGCTCTCAAAATCTTATTCAGATATCAAAGCATTAAAAAATTTATCAATGGAAATTGAAGCTGGCACATTATTCGGAATACTTGGTCCAAATGGTGCTGGCAAATCAACACTAATAAAAATACTCGCTACTTTAATAGAGCCTGACAGTGGAGAAGTTTTTATAAATAATATTAATCTGATAAAAAATTCAAGGAAAATCAGAGAATTAATTGGTTATGTTGCCCAAGACATTGCACTTGATAAAATATTAACTGGACGAGAGCTTTTGGATTTTCAATCAGATTTATATCACATCAACAAAAACAAAAAATTTGAGAGGATAAAGAAATTAATAGATCAATTAGAAATGAATGATTGGATTGATCGTAAGTGCGGAACTTATTCAGGGGGAATGAAAAGAAGAATAGATCTGGCAGCTGGACTTTTACATTTGCCCCAAGTATTAATTTTGGATGAACCTACAGTTGGTTTAGATATTGAAAGCAGAAAAATTATATGGCAACTTTTGAAAGATTTGAGAGATAATGGAATAACCATTATCTTAAGCAGTCACTATCTTGATGAAATAGATAAATTGGCAGACAGATTAGTGATAATTGATAATGGAACAGTTATAGCGCAAGGGACTCCTGCAGAGCTCAAAAATAAACTAGGAGGAGATAGAGTAACTTTGAAAGTAAGAGAATTTAGTAATCAGGAAGAAGCAAAAAATATATGTCAAATTTTATCTTCAATAGATGGAATTAGTCAGATTATAATAAATCAAGCTCAAGGTTTCTCGATAAATTTTGTAGCAGATAAGGAAAAAGATTTACTTACGAAACTCAAAGTGGAATTGGCCTTTTCAAAGTTTGAAATTTTTTCTCTAACCCAAAGTCAGCCAAGCTTAGATGATGTATATCTTCAAGCAACTGGGAAAACTTTATTGGATGCAGAAATTTCTATGGCAGGGAAAAGAGACCTTAAAAAAGAATCAAAGCAATCAATGCGATAAAAAAACTTTTGGTTTAATAATTATAATGAATACTAAATACTGCTAATTATGGAATTACAACAGTATAATTTGTTTTTTTTATACCAAGAAACATTTGCCTTAACAAAGAGGTTATTTATTCAATTAAAAAGAAGACCATCAACTCTTTTAGCAGGAATATTACAACCCATAATTTGGCTTTTTTTATTTGGAGCACTATTCTCTAAAGCTCCTGAAGGTTTTTTACCAGGAGTTGATTCTTATGGGAACTTTTTAGGGGCGGGACTTATTGTTTTTACTGCTTTTAGCGGAGCCTTAAACTCTGGTCTTCCTTTAATGTTTGATAGAGAGTTTGGATTTCTTAATAGATTACTTGTGGCTCCTTTAACCAGTAGATTATCCATAGTTTTATCTTCTTTTATCTATATAACAATTCTAAGCTTTGTTCAGAGTATTGTAATAATGGTTGTTTCATACATTTTGGGTTATGGATGGCCTAACTTATATGGTTTAGGAATTGTTTTTACAACATTAATTCTATTGGTTCTTTTTGTGACATCAATAAGTTTATGTTTAGCGTTTGTTTTGCCCGGACATATTGAATTAATCGCTCTTATATTTGTGATAAACTTACCTCTTCTTTTTGCAAGCACCGCTTTAGCTCCAATCTCATTCATGCCAAATTGGCTTGGGTGGTTAGCCTCATTAAATCCATTAACTTTTGCGATTGAACCTATTAGGACTGCTTATACAGAAACTATGAATTTAGAATTAGTGGCTTTACATGCCCCGTATGGTGATTTAACTTGTAAGAGTTGTATATCAATTTTATTTTCTTTAACAGTTTTTTCCTTGATTATCATAAGGCCTATGTTAAATAGAAAGTTAAATTAGTAAATTTATGCTTTTAAAAAATCATCTTATAGAAGTTTTTAAAAAAGCCTCTTCAGAAAATAATATTTTACTTAAAGAAAATATTGTTCTTAAGTGGGTGCATAGATTTGGGATTGATTCTTTAAATGATTTATTAATCCAGACCCCAGCTCTAAGGGAATATCAGCTTGAAGAAGAAAATCAAGAACAAACCACTTTAATAGATGAAGTATATGATGAAGAAAATCAAGAACAAATTACTTTAATAGATGAAGTATATGATGAAGAAAATCAAGAACAAATTAAATTTGAATTATCAAAAACTTCTGAAAATATAGAAGAAACAAAATGGGAATCAAATCACCTTGAAACTTCTAGCAGTAATGGAATATTTAACAAAGATCAAAATTCTAATAATATAAAAGAACTCACTGATATCCAGAAATTACCACTGCCTAATATTAAAAATTTAAGAAAGTGGATTAATAACGATAAAAAAGCTAGTTAGCTTTTACATCATACCCGGCATTCCCATGCCACCCATTCCTGGCATTCCCATGCCACCCATTCCTGGCATTCCCATGCCACCCATTCCCCCCATTGGATCTCCACCTGGTCCTCCAGGGGCTACGGCTTCAGGTTCTGGAATATCGGCCATCGCAACTTCTGTTGTGAGGAGCATAGCTGCAATAGATACTGAATCTTGAAGAGCTAATCTTATTACTTTGGTTGGATCTAATATTCCTGAATCTTTTAAATCCTCATATTGTCCTGAATTAGCATTAAAGCCTTTGTTAAGCCTTTGAATTTCAGCGACAACTACATCACCATTAAAACCAGCATTTTTTGCTATTTGTTTGGTAGGTTCCAAAAGGGCTTCTTTAACTATATTTATCCCCGTTCTTAAATCATCTGAAGATGTTTCACTTAAATTTAAAAGGTCATCTGATATTTCAATTAAAGTTTGTCCTCCTCCAGAAACAACACCCTCTTCAATAGCAGCTTTCGTAGCATTAAGGGAATCTTCGATTCTCAACTTTTTATACTTCATCTCTGTTTCTGTAGCAGCTCCTACTTTGATAAGAGCTACTCCTCCGGATAGTTTGGCTATCCTTTCATTGATTTTATCCTGATCATACTCAGATTCAGTTATATTAACTTCTCTCTTTAATTTCTCTACTCGTGCTTTAACTAAATCTTTAGTGTCTTCGAAGGCAACAATTGTAGTTTTATCCTTTGTGATAGTTATTTTTTTTGCTTTGCCTAAATCATTAATCGATACTTTATCAAGTGTCATCGATTTATCTTCGCTAATTAACTTAGCCCCTGTAAGAATTGCAATATCTTCAAGGGCAGCTTTTCTTCTCTCACCAAATAACGGAGCTCTTACGGAAGCTACATTTAAAACCCCACTATTCTTATTCAAAACCAGAGTGGTTAAAGCCTCTCCTTCGATATCTTCAGCAAGAATTAGAAAAGGTGAGCCTGACTTCTGAATTTCTTCAAGTATTGGAACTAGATCAACTAAAGTTGAGATTTTTTGATCAGTTATTAATATTTTAGGGTTTTCAAGTTCACAAACTTGTCTTTCTTGGTCTGTTACGAAATATGGAGAACTATAACCTCTATCAAAAGACATTCCTTCAGTTATATCTAATTCTGTTTCTAGTGATTGAGATTCTTCAACAGTTATTACACCATCTGAAGTAACAATATCCATTGCTTTCGAAATTATAGATCCAATTTCTTCATCACCTCCAGCACTAACTGTTGCAACTTTTTGGATATCAGAACCACTTAATGAAATACTTTTGGAATTTAATTTTTCTAGAACAAAAGCTAGACCTGCCTCCATACCTTTTTTTAACTCCATAGGGTTGGCGCCAGAAGCAATATTTTTTAATCCCTCCTGCACCATCTTCTGAGTCAAAATGGTTGCTGTAGTTGTCCCATCACCAGCACTCTCTTTTGTCTTGGATGCAACTTGTTCTATTAATTTCGCACCTAAATTAGAAATAGGGTTTTCAATCTCTATCTCTTTAGCAACTGTAGATCCATCTCTTACTATATCTGGCGAACCAAATTTCTTTTCTATTACGACGTTTTTTGCTTTTGGCCCAATAGTAACCTTTACTGCATTAGCAACGAAATTCACACCTTTTTCTAGCGCTTCTCTTGATTCATTAGAAAAACTTAACTGTTTAGCCATGTTTACTTGATCTTTAGTCTTATTCTAATCTCCCATAGAATCATTTTTAAGGGATATTTAATTAAGTGGGGAAAGCCGAATTTCTTTTAATGAGACATACAAATTAACTCAAATAAGAGTATCTTTAAGTTATGGAAGAAACAAATAATCTTATTTTTACTCTAACCGCAATCCTCGCGATTGCTATGACACTAATATATTTTCCTTTAAGATTTTTCTTGACATTAACTGCTAGAAGTCGAAGACTTAAACTTTTACAGAAAATTAGAAGGTTAAGAGATGAATTGGGCCAGCCTTATGAAAGTACATAATTAAATACTCATGCCTCCGTCTATACTTATTGTTTGCCCAGTAATGTAACTCCCAGCATTACTTGAAACTAAGAATGACACTAAGTTTGCAATTTGAGTACAACTTCCTAATTTCCCTAAAGGGATAACTTTAAGTATCTCCTCAGTATTAAGTTTTTCAGTCATTTCTGTTTCTATAAAGCCTGGAGCTATTGCATTTACGTTTATACCTCTTGAAGCAAATTCTTTAGCACAAGTTTTGGTGAATCCAATAACTCCAGCTTTAGCTGCAGAATAATTTGCTTGACCGGGATTACCAATTATTCCAACAACAGATGAAATATTTACGATACTACCACTTCTTTTTTTCATCATAAATTTTGAAGCATATTTTGTACAAAGAAAAACCCCTTTTAAGTTTGTATTTAATACATCATCCCATTGTTCCGATTTCATTCTCATCAATAGTCCATCTCTTGTAATACCAGCATTGTTAATAAGAATATCAATCGAGCCATTAATTTTTATGACTTCTTCAAAAGCTGAACTGACAGAATCCTCTCTTGATACATCAAATTTTAATTTATGTGCTTTACCTCCCGAATTTTTTATTGAATTTACAACTTCTTCAGCTTTTTCATCTGAAGAAGTGTAATTAATAAAAACTTCTGCTCCTAAGCGGCTTAGTTCTAAAGCAATTTCTTTACCTATTCCTCTGCTAGCTCCAGTGATTAAAGCAACTTTGCCTGATAATAAATCTGTATTAGACATTATGAAATTTTATAATTTTTAAATCGTAGTACTATTTGTGTAAAGATATTGCTTTTATTTATAATTGTCTAGAAAATATTAATTCCTTCTATTGTGCACTTTTTAATACCAGCTGCAGGGAGTGGTAGCAGAATGAAAGCTGGAAAAAATAAATTACTTATTGATTTAGAGGGAGAGTCTTTGATTTATTGGACACTTAAATCTGTATTTTCTGCAAGCTCAACAAACTGGGTTGGAATAATTGGGCAACCGAAAGATAAAAATTTGTTATTAAATTCAGCAAAGGATTTTGCCCAAAAAGTTCATTGGATTAATGGTGGTGAGACCAGACAACAGTCAGTTTTTAATGGTTTAAAAGCGCTTCCAAAAGATGCTAAAAAAGTTTTAATACATGATGGTGCTAGATGTCTAATTAATCCTGCATTGATAGACCTTTGTGCCAAGCAATTAGATGAAAATGAAGCTGTAATTTTGGCTACTAAGGTAACTGACACAATAAAGATTGTTGATAATGAAGGTTTTATTAAAGAAACACCAGATAGAAATTATTTATGGGCAGCGCAAACTCCTCAGGGCTTTTTAGTAGATAGATTAAAAAAAGCTCATAAGATGGCATTTGATAAAAACTGGAAAGTCACAGATGATGCCTCACTTTTTGAAATGCTTAGTTGGAAAGTGAAGATTATTGAAGGAACTTATTCAAATATAAAAATCACGTCCCCTATAGATTTGAAAATAGCAAAACTTTTTGTGAAGAACCTCTAGTTAAAAAGGTGTATAGATACTAAGAATGCCATCATCACCATTTAAGTTGGCTTTGTATCCTATAGGAATGCAAGCATTCCCCGATATGTGGCCTATTGGGAGGTCAAAAAGAATAGGAAAATCAAACTCTTGGAGTCTTTCAATAATGCAGTTTTTTAGTAAATCTTTCCATTTAAGGTCGCAGGAATCATTAGAAAAACTTCCGAATCCAATACCGGCAATATCAGTTAGTTTTTTAGTCATTCTGAGGTAAGTCAACATGCGATCAATTTTATAAATATCTTCATTAATATCTTCAAAAATTATTATTTTCCCTTTGCAATCTGGAAAGTGTTTAGTGCCAATTAAAAAAGTAGCAATAGTTAAATTAGAAACGATAATTTCTCCTTTAGCTTTCCCACCTCTTAAAGGAATTCCTTTTATATCCTCAACATATCCTTCAAAAAGTAAATTTTTTAATCTCTCAAGACTCCACTCTGGCTCTTTGAAAAGGCCAGTAACCATGGGCCCATGAATAGAACCTATAAATCCTTGGGAATATTTAGATAGTAATAAAGAACATGTATCTGAGAATCCAAGCATTAAACCATGCTGCCAAGAAGGTTCTTTTTCTAAAAGTCTTGCTGAACCCCAGCCTCCTTTTGCAAAAATGATTAGCTTACTATTTTGTGCTTTTTCCAGTTCTTCAAATCTAGTTAGATCATCACCTGCAAAATAACCAAATTTTTTTGATAGAGAATTATTTTCATTAATTTCCAAGCCCCAGTTTTTTAAAATTTCAATGCCTTTTTGAAAATTTTCTTCTTCATCAATAAATGAGCCAGGAGCTAAAATATCTATTAGATCACCTTTTTTTAATTTAAAAATCATTTTTAGAATTTATGAGGCAATAATAATTCCTAATAAAAGGAATCCTCCATAAATTGATTGATTTTTGAAGTGATTCCCAATATTTTTTATTGATTGCTTTTCCTCAGGAAATACTTTTAATATATCCCGCTGCATTAAAATTGCCGTTGTAAGCCAAATTGGCCAAAAAATAAAATCCATTTGATTAATAAATCCGCATAATGCGAGAAAAATAGAAGTTAATAGATAACAAATTTGAATAGTTATTTTTGTATTGTTCTGGAGGTTAACAGCGGAACTATTTATTCCAATTTTGATATCATATTTTTTATCTGCTAAAGCATAAATTGTGTCAAAGCCAAAAGTCCAAAAAATAGTGGCTAGCCAGCAAAACAATAAAACAATACTATTCAAATTGCCTTCATTTGCAGCCCAAGGAATTAAGACAGCAAAACCCCAGCATATGGATAAGATTAATTGAGGATATTTAAACCATCTTTTGGAAGAAGGATAAATTAAAATAATAGGTAAAGCTAAAAAAGCAAGTGAAATGGAAAGGATCCTGCCAGGTTGAGGTAGTGACAAAGTTAAAAAGAAACTACATAAAATTAAAAAGAAAAGAATCGAATAAGCCGTTTTAAGACCAATTTTATTTGCAGCTAAAGGTCTATTTTTTGTCCTGAAAACTCTTTGATCAATTTTTTTGTCCCAAATATCATTAACTACGCAGCCTAATCCACTTACTAGTAGCCCTCCCAGGATTATTCTTAGCAACATTAAAAATGTTGGATTAGCATCTGGGGTTAAATATAAACTCCATCCAGCAGGAATAAGTAAGATCATTCTTCCAGTCGGCTTATTCCACCTTAATAATTCAAAAAAAGTACTTAATTTAATTTGTCGGTTTTTATTTCGCATATGACCTATTGTATATTTCATAACTTTAAATAATCTTACTAGGATTAAATGTTTTCTATTATTTAATAATCAATCTTGGGTATATTTATTAATGGATTAAAGATATCTGCATCTTATAAAAAGAAATGATACAGAAACAAGATTTAAGATATTTTCAAGAAAAGCAAATTTTAGTAGCTTCTATAGATATTGGAACTAACTCTACACATCTCTTGGTGGCAGAAATTAATCTAGAATTAAGATCATTTTCAATAAAATTCACTGATAAATCAACCACTCGGCTTGGAGAAAGAGATGAGGAGGGTAATCTTACTGAAGAATCAATCCAAAGAGCGTTAGTTACTCTTAAGCGATTTAAGGAATATTGTAAAAGTAATGGAGTAAAACAAATAGTAACAGCAGCAACAAGTGCAGTTAGGGAAGCTCCAAACGGTCAAGATTTTATTAGAAGAGTTCTTAATGAAACTGATATTCAAATAGAAATGATAAGTGGTTCTGAGGAAGCCAGATTAATTTACCTTGGTGTTCTCTCTGGTATGGCTTTTGAAGATCAGTCTTTTGTAATCATCGATATTGGAGGAGGATCTACAGAATTAATACTTGCAGATAAAAAAGATGCTATAGCTCTTACCAGTTCGAGAATTGGTGCGGTAAGACTCAAAAATGATTTTTTAAATAAAGAGTCTATAAATTTAGAAAGATCGAGTTTTCTAAAAACTTTTATTAAAGGATCTTTAGAACCATCTGTTCGAAAAATAAAGAGTAGATCTAAGGGAGATAAGCCTTTATCCATGATTGCAACCAGTGGCACTGCAACCTCACTAGGAAATTTGATTTCAGATGATTTAGGAGAATCTAAACAAAAGTTGCATGGTTATAAATTTAAAAGGGAAAATTTACAAAATATATTGGAAAAACTACTTAAATTGTCGGTTTCGGAAATCAAGAAAATACCTTCATTAAGTGAGAGAAGAGCAGAAATAATTATTCCAGGAGCATTGATATTAAACGCCGCAATGGAGATGTTGAACTTTAATGAATTAATAATAAGTGAGAGGGCCCTTCGAGAGGGTTTGGTTGTAGATTGGATGCTTCGTAAAGGGATAATTAAAAACGAGTTAAATATTCAAAGCAATATTAGAAAAACAACTATAGTTCATCAGGCTAGAAAGTTTGGAGTAGATAATACAAGAGCTGAGAAAGTTATTGATATTGCCTTTCAAATCTATGATCAGACTAAAAATATCTTTCATAGCGATAATGACTCTAAAGCTAAAGAACTTCTTTGGGCAGCTTCTAATCTTTATAATTGTGGGAAATACGTGAATGTTGGTTCGTATCACAAACACTCTTGGTACTTAATAAAAAATTGTGAGTTGTTAGGATATTCTGAAGCTGAAACAAATATTATTGCTTCAATTGCTAGATACCATAGAAAGACTCTACCCAAGAAAAGACATGAGTCTTGGCAAAATTTAATATCCAAAGAAGATAAAACATTAGTTCTTGAAATGTCATTAATCCTGAGACTAGCAGCATCTCTTGATCAAAGACCTGACAAGGTAATCTCCTCAGTTCAAATAAAATTGCAGGAAAATATTCTTACATTTGAACTTTTACCTTTAAATAGAAATAATGATCTTATTCTTGAAAAATGGAACTTAAGATTATGCCGTAATGTTATAAAAGAACTAAAGAATTTGGATTTAAAAGTTATTTAGTTTTTTTAATAAGTTCTTGTTTTGGAGTTTGGTTCTGAGAAGAGTCTGAAAATAAATTGAAAATTAAGGACGAGGCGATTAGTCCGAGAAAGCCTGAAATTAAAATAAATGTTACGAACCCTACTGGATTAAGATTCTTAGGTTGCCTAGATTTGAAATTTTTTTTGGAAACTTCTTCAACTATTTCTTCAATTTTCACTTCTTTCCTCTCTGTCTTGAATTCATCCATTATAAATTCTGTATCAAGTTTGAGCTTCTGTGAAATCCTTCTAATCATTGCCTTGACAAATACTTTTTCAGGTAGCTTTTCTTCATTACCTTCTTCAATGGCTTCAAGTTGATGAGCTCCGATTTTTAAATTTGAAGCCAATTCTTCAATAGATTGATTTCTACTTAACCTAGCCTCTTTAATGAAATTTCCAATTCTTTTTAAAGAGGAATTTTCTCCTTTATTGTCGGTTCCCGAAGCAAATTTTATTTCTTTCAAAGCAAGTAAATTTTTACTAATTATAGTAATTAATATTTTTCTATCAACTTTAAGATTATTTATTCCTAAAGAGATGTTTATAAGATGGATTATAAAGATTAGATCTTTTTTGAGAAATACTAATTGCTGGGCTAATTATGTAAATAGTTGTTCTAATTAGTTTTTTCTTAATAGAAAATCTTTCCATATCTTTTAATTCTATTAATGATGTCCAACCATCATCCCAAGATACTCTGAATCCAACAATTACTTTAGTTTCTGGAGGGTAAAACTCTAATAGAGTGTCTTGAGACCTTTTCACATGCCTAGCACTTAGATAAAGACATATAGAGGAATTGTGTTTTGCAAGATCTTTCAGAGATTCTTTTTCGGGCATCCCTGTGCGCCCTCCTGCTCTAGTTAAAATTATTGTTTGCGTTATGTCAGGGATGGTTAACTCAGCTTCGTGATATGCTGCAGCAACTTGAAAAGCACTTACACCAGGCACGACTTCGATTTCAATTTTTTCGTTTTTTAAAATTTCGATTTGTTCTCTAATTGCTCCAAAAAGGCAAGGGTCTCCATCATGCAATCTTACAACAGTCTTCCCTGCCTGAAATTTTTCTATCATAATTGAGGTGATTTGCTCTAAGTTGAGGGAACTAGTTTTTATTTTTTCAGAACCTTCTTTAGAAAAATCTAAAATCTTTTCAGGAATTAGAGAGTCAGCCCAAATAATGACATCTGCAATTTTTATCTTTTTTAATGCTTTTAAAGTTAATAATTCTGGATCCCCTGGACCAACACCAACAAAGGATATTTTTTTATCCATTCTTTCTATTTTTCCCACTATATGTTCTCAATCTTAAAAAAAATATTCCAATTAATCCAGAAGAAAATAGAAAAATACTTATAAATTGAGCCATTCTTATACCTCCATCACAAAAAGGTGGAAGTCCACCAATGCATAGTGGGTCAGTTCTTAAACCTTCAATCCAGAATCTTCCAAAGCTATAACTTATTAAATAAAGACAGCTAATAAAGCCAGGCCTGAAAAAATCTGTTTTACCTTGTTTATTAAAAATAATAATGAGGAGGATGAAAATTAAAATATTCCACAATGACTCATAGAGAAATGTAGGATGAAAAAATTCATAATTAAGAAATTCTAAAGGCCTATTCTGGATAGGTATAAATAATTTCCAAGGCAAATTTGTAGGAACTCCAAAGGCTTCATTATTGAAAAAATTTCCCCACCTTCCTATTGATTGTCCAAGAATAATCGAGGGTATTAATATATCTATGAAAGTTTTTAAATTAATTTTTTTCGACTTACAGAAATAGATAATAGATATTAATCCTCCAATTAGACCTCCATGGATTGCTATGCCTCCTTCCCAAACTGCAAGAAAAGAAGGTATTTGAATGATTTTATTTAATATTTCAAAAGAAGTAAAAAAGTTCTCTCCGCTATATTGCCTCCACTCAAAAATTACATAATAAGCTCTAGCTCCAATTATTGAAGAGATTATTAATGATGGAAGTATTTCACTAATGTACTCTGGGTTAATATTTCTAGCCTTTGCTAGTTTTTTAGAGACAAATAGGCCTATTAAGACTGAAACCGAAATAAGCATTCCGTACCATCTAATAGTTATAAATCCTAAATTTAAAAAAGTTTCTCCTGGAGATTGTATAAAAGCTTGAACTATAAGCATTTAAAGAAAATTAAATACCCTCAGCTGCTTGCACTTTTTCTACTTGTTTTTTCTTTAAGACTAGCAGTATTTGTGTTAGGCCTACACCAATGAAGAATGCAATCAATCCGATTACTCTATAAGGGCTTTGAAGTACAACCTCAGCATCTAATTGTCCAAAGCCGCCGACGTTGGGATCATTAGTGAGAGGGTCACCCGCATTAATTTTGTCTTGTGCTTTTACTATAAGTTGAGGACCAACAGGCACTGATTCAGTAGTTATCTCTCCATTATCGTTTTCTATATTAATTTTATAGCTACCATCTTCAATTGTTTCTATTGAATTTATATTTCCTGAGGTGGAAGAAGTGAAAACTACATTATTGCTTTTGTCTCCAGTTGGGTATACCTGACCTCTACCTCTATTGCCTCCGATATGTAACGAGTATTTCCCATAGTGATATTCTTTATTAGTGGATGGATCAGGGGAAAGTACAGGAAAAACAATTTCTTTATTAGTATCGCCAGGTAAAGGTCCTACAATGATGATATTATCTTTCTCTTCACTGTAATTAGTAAAATACACCCCTTCTGTCTCCTCTTTGATTTCTTCAGTCCATCTTTCTTGTGGAGCAAGTTTAAAGCCATCAGGCAGCATTACAACTGCTCCAACTTGTAATGGGACTTCAGAACCATCAGCACCGATCTCTTTTAAGTCATTTTTGTAGGGTATTTTGACTACAGCTTTGAAAACACTGTCTGCTCCTACAGATTGTGGAACCTCTGCAATTGTAGGCATCTGAGCTAGATGACAATTTGCACAGACTATCTTTCCTGTAGCTTCTCTTGGGGATTCATAGTTTTGCTGAGCCCAAAATGGATAAGCAAAAGTGATATTTGGATTAAATAAAATGCTCGAAATGAAAAGCAGAGTACAGATAAATAAACTTGTTTTTTTCATGATTTGATTTTTAAGACCTTTCATTTTTTATGCCCACCATGGGTTTTCATTAGTTCTAAAGTCAGTTTCTGACCATTGTTTGACGAGTACATTATCATCATCAATATCGACATGAGCTAGAGCTAAAGATAAAGGAGCAGGCCCTCTTACTACCTTCCCATTAGTATCGTACTGACTGCCATGACAAGGACATATGAATTTATTAGCACCACTATCCCATGGGACAACGCAACCTAAATGAGTACAAATTGCATTTAAACCAAATTCTCCTATTTCCCCACCCTCATCAACTATTAAATAAGTTGGATCTCCCTTTAAACCCTGAACTAGACTTCTGTCTCCCGCTTGATGGGTAGCTAACCAACCTGTCTTAGTTATTGGATTCCCCAATTCATCTTTAGCAGAAGTTCCTCCACCACCACCGCCTGCTCTTAAAGGCATGAAATAATTCGCTACAGGGTAAAGGGCTCCTAACGCTACACCAGTTGCAGTACCAAATGTAAGAAGATTCATAAATTGCCTTCGACCCATTGAAGGGACATCATTGGAACTTAATTGAGTCATTCGCTACTTGGTTCTGTTATTTATTAGTTATTATGGAGCAAATTGTTCAATTTCTGTTGCAAATAGATAGGACTTTTAATAATTTAAAGTAAAAGTTTAGGAAGTCTTAATTAATTGATTTAAATGAACCCATTACTAGTAGATGAAGTTATACATTATTTGATTCATCGCTGGGGTAAAAAATATGATTTTAGACTCTTTAGAAGAGGAAAGTTTGTTTATTTTCAAATGATGTGGGGATTTCTTGGACAGGAATCATTCCCTTTAAGTGAAGATGAATATAAAAAATCGATAGCTGATAAAATCGAGATTTTAAATAGATGTGGATATTCAGAAGAAGTAAGGGAGTGGCTAAAGAAAGTCAATGCTAAGCCAAGATTAGGTAGAGCTGTCAGCTTGCAATTAAATCTTAATGAGAAGATGAAAGAGTTTTTGACTTAAGATTTTCTGATAAGTAAGTTAATCCAGTACCCACAAAAAATAAAAACACAATCGATATAGATAGCAATGACATAGTCAATGGGTCCGTTGAAGGGGTAATCACTGCAGATAATATTGCTGAGGAAATTACAACTATCTTCCAATTCGAAATCATTTTTTCTGTTGTGATTATTCCAAGAGAACCAAGAATAAATTGTAATACTGGCAATTGAAAAGCTATTGCAGTGCTGGACATTAATAAGAGAACAAAATCAAAATATCTTTCTATAGACCAAGTTGGTTCAACAATATCAGCACCAAAACTAATGAAGAAATTTATTGCTGCAGGGACTAATATCCACCATGAAAAAATTAATCCTAAAAAAAACAGAAGACCTGAACCAAAAACTGCGGGCAAGATAAGGCTTTTTTCTTGTTTTGTTAAACCAGGAGAAATAAATAATATTATTTGATAAAAAATATAAGGTATAGAAACTATCAATCCGCTGTAACCTGCAACTTTAATAGCGACAAATAGAAACTCTCCTGGAGCAAGTTGTAGTAAATGAATATCACCAGCTGGGATTTCTAAAAAAGATATTAATGGCTTTATGATGAGAAAACTAAAGAATATTGAAATAAGTATTGAGTAAATTGAGTTTAGTATCCGTTGACGTAGCTCCTCTAAATGATCACTTAAAGTCATCGTATCTGATAATTTATTTTCACTTTGACCTGTACCTCTCATTATTATTTGATAAAGATTTTGTAAGAAAAAGGTTTAAAATTACTATTGTCAAAGTCCAATTTATTTTTCGATAAACTAAATTATTTGCTTAATTTTGGATTAGTGGGATCTGGTAATAAGAAAGGAGGGGCATCATTCAAAGATGATTCACCATAAGTTTCATATTCTCTATATCCACCCATTTTCCCATTTGTTTTCATTAGAGCGCTTACGAAGGCAAGTAGCAAGAAAACAGTAGGAGCTCCAATTATTAATGCAGCACCAAATAGATATCCAACAATAAATTCTGGAAAACTATGATTTCCTAAAAATTCATGAGTACCTAAAAGAAAATCAAACATTTAGATTTAAAAATTTTTTTTATTATAAACTAAATTACTGTTTTAAGATTTTTTTTAATGTAATCTTCTCCTCTTGTAGGATTTCCCCAAATAATTTCCCCATTTTTAAAGGAAACGCAACCCGGTCCTCCTTTTTTGATTTTTTGTAAATCTTTAATTTTTACTAAATTAATTGGTACTTTAATGTTTCTTTTTGCCTTACTAAATAAAGCAGCTAAATCTGCAGCTATTTGAAGATCCAGTTCAGATGCTGCTTGAGATGAAGACTTCAAAACTACATGGCTGCCTGGTGATTCCTGTGCATGAAACCATAAATCGCCTTTTTTTGAAAACTTAAAGCTTATTAATTCATTTTGCCTCATATTTCTCCCTACCTGAAGTTTCAATCCTGTGGGAGTGTCAACTTGAATTGGTGAAGATTGCTTTTCATATGTACTTTTTTGATCTTCTCTTTGCCTCTTGATATTGATATTAAACTCGTTACAAATTTCTTCCATAATTTCTTCTAGTAGTTTGATTCTCATAAAAAGTTTTTCATGATTTAAAGAATTTAAATTTTCCAGAAGAGTAGTGAATTCTTCTAATCTTTCAATATTTTTTTTGTAAATACTTAATCTTTCTTTTATCAATTCTCTAGATCTCTTTAGTTTTTTTGACTTTTTATATAGTTTTTGTCCTTTAATAATATCTCGTTTTGTAATTTCATTTGAACTAAATATATTATCAGCTTTTTCTTTATATACCTCGTAATTCTCTGATTTTGTCAGAAGATCATATTGAATGTTTAAATTCTTTTTCTCAGTATTGGTCTGTTTAAAAATTATCCCTTCAATTTTCTTTTCCAATAATTCAACTTTTTTTTGTTTCAGATAATAATCATAATAATTCTCTAAACTAGTGCATAAATCTATTTTATTTTCGCAATTATTTTCTTTATCAAAAAACCAAACGCAATAAAAATCATTGTTAAATTTAGAAAACTTAAAGTTATTGTTTTTAAACCTATTTATCCAAATCTTCCAATTTTTAAATATCTCCTTTAAGTCCGAATCGCTAATGAAATCGATATTTTTTCCCATTATTTGCGGATTGCCAGTTTTGCTAATAACCTCCAGTTGTTTTGTGAGGATAGGGCTTACTCCTTGATAGGTATTTATTAAACAGTATTTCAAAGACTCAGGTACTATTGAAATTGAGTTTTTCCATGATTGAAAAGACTCATCTTCTCTAGGTTTTTTTTTGAGATTAACTGGAGGGCCAGAATAAATTGATCCTGTTGAAATTGTTCTAAAACTAGATTGACTTGATTTAATTTGTTTACCAACGGCAATTATTTTTTGTTTATTATCCAAATAAAAAATATTGCTATGTTTTCCCATTAATTCAAAAATTAAATATTTATTAATTTCATCTCCAGGTTTTTTTGCAAAACTAAATTTTATAACTCTCTCGAAATCATCTTGATCAATCGAAATTAAAGCCATATACTTTAATCCGTATCTTATTTGTTTAGAAAGTGTGCTTTCTCTCCCAATCTTTTCTGGCTTATTTATCTTTAGTATTCTTGGAGAGTCTCCATTCCATGAAACTTCTAGCCATGTTTGAGAATTAACTCCTCTGAAACATAATTGAATTGTATTAGGCTCTGGTTGTTGGGCAGTCTCAAACTTTGTAGGTAAGATGTTCTTTATCAAATAATGCAAGACAGATCTAATAGATGTAATATCCATTATCTGTGGAACACCTTTTTGCATTATTCCTTTTTAATTCACAAGATGTTTATCTTACTGTAAAAATTTTAATATGAAAAATCAAAAAAAACTTATTATCCTTACAGGACCCAGCGGGGTAGGTAAAGGAACAGTTGTTAAAGAAATATTAGGTAAAGAAAAAAAATTTTGGCTTTCAATATCTGCAACTACTAGAGAACCTAGAGAGGGAGAGAAGGACGGTGAAAATTACTATTTCTTAAATCAAGAAAAGTTTAAAGAAATGATTGAACAAAACCTTTTCCTTGAATGGGCTCAATTCGCTGGAAACTACTATGGAACGCCTTTGTCTTCTGTTAATGAGAAAATAAAAAAGGGATTTACCGTTCTACTTGAAATTGAAGTAGAGGGTGCAAGGCAAATAAAAAATAAGTTTCCTAATTCACTATCAATATTTTTACTTCCTCCGGATAAAGAAGAGTTAGAGAGAAGAATAAGAAATAGAGGTACAGAAAAAGAAGAGGCAATTAAAAAGAGACTCTCAAGGGCTAATTATGAGATTTCAGTATCAAATCAATTTGATTTTGCCTTAACAAATCACAATGTTGATGAAACAGCAGAAAAAATAATCAAGTTAATAAAAACTTGATTATTTTTTCTTTATCAACTCATTGGATGGAATAATAAATCTGGGAAAAACCTATTAAATTCAATAATTATTCCAGCTGTAAGGCTTAGCCAAATTGCTGCTACCACTGGAGCAGATCTGACAAATTTTGTGTTTAGAATTTTGAACATTTGTTTTATGAAAGTTTTTTAAGGATGTTTAGCGAGGACCATTAAGTGTAATATTGTTATCTTTCTCTCTTAAATCTCCATTTCTACCTTGTTTATTAGCAAGAAGAGGCCATTGCGCTCCTTTTACAAGACATTTTCTGGCTAAGTCTAGGTCAATAATGATCTCAAGATCTGCTGGATTCTTAGTCTTTTTTGATTCAATGAGATACTCTCTTCCTGACCAACCTATAATTCCAGCAATGTAAATGAACAATACTCCTGGAATAAGTAAATCTCCTTCATGACCTCTATTTAAAAGAGCTCCCCATGGCTCAAGAGGAGGTCCAATTATTAAATGTGGAAGACCATCATCTCCGCATGATGCTTTCCCATATCTTTCAAATCTTGCGATGTCTTTTTGAGTAGTTGCAGAATTTGCTCTTTCAATGAATTTAGGATTCTCAGAGCATTTTGTGAGGGCTGAAGCAGTATATTCTGTGCTAGCTCTATCTGCGTTTAAGGCAGGCCCATTTGCAGCTAGAGCAATTGGAGTAATTCCGAGGAACAGAAAAACTGAGGTTATGATTGAAAAAAAGAATTTCATAAGTTGCAATCTTTAATTCCTTATAGTGTGTTAAGTAAGAAATTAATATTAAAATAAAACAAGTTGAATCAAAAATGCATAAAGTTTTAGCTATTGAAACAAGTTGTGATGAGACATCTGTCTCAATAGTTTCTAATATTGGCGATACTTTCAGAATACATTCAAATATAATTGCCTCTCAAATTGAAGATCATTCAAAATGGGGAGGAGTTGTGCCTGAACTTGCAGCTAGAAAGCATTTAGAGTTATTACCTTCTGTTTTAGATAAGGCTTTAGAAGAATCAAAAATTAAAATTGAGGAAGTCGATTATATTGCGTCAACTGTAGCTCCTGGATTAGTTGGTTGTTTACGAGTTGGCTCTATAACTGCAAGATCACTTTGCATGTTACATTCAAAACCATTTTTGGGAATTCATCATTTGGAGGGGCATTTATCTTCAATTCTATTTTCAGAAAACTATCCAAAGAAATCTTTTCTTACATTACTTGTTAGCGGTGGGCATACTGAATTGATAAAGGTTGATGATAGAAGGGAGATGCGAAGACTCGGGAAAAGTTTTGATGATGCTGCTGGAGAAGCCTTTGATAAAGTTGGTAGACTATTAGGTCTTAGTTATCCAGGAGGACCGGCAATAGAAAAGATTGCTAAAAATGGGGACCCAATGAAATTTAATTTACCAAAATGTAAGATCTCTGATAAAAAAGGTGGATTTCTCAAATATGATTTCTCTTTTAGTGGTCTAAAAACTGCCGTATTAAGATTAATTGAGAGAATAAATTTTGATGGGAAGACAGTTCCAATTTCAGATATTGCTGCAAGTTTTGAGAGAGTAGTGGCAGAGGTGTTGGTAGAGAGAACAATAAAATGCGCAGAAGATCATAGCTTGGATAATGTTGTTGTGGTTGGGGGAGTGGCTGCTAACAATACATTAAGAAAAATGATGATTAGTGAAGCTAGTAAAAAATCTATTAAAGTTCATTTAGCTCCTCTTGATCTTTGTACAGATAATGCGGCAATGATTGGAGCGGCGGCGTTGTTCAGAATCAAATTTAAGGATCATTTAAGTTCCCTTAAATTAGGTGTCGCAGGAAGATTATCAATTGAACAAGCGAATACCCTTTATGAAGAAAACCCTCCTTTCTAATTTCAATGAACAAACAACCTAAAATCGAGATTAAAGAGACAAAAAACTTCGTTGACAAAAAGGAACTGAATTTGTGGAAAAGAGGTTTTACCCCTCAAGCTGAAATATGGAATGGAAGGATGGCAACTGTTGGTATAGGAATTATTCTTATAATTATTGCTTTAATAAGCCAGTTTTCTTAATAGAAATAAAATTAATTTTCTTAAAAGTAGTTTTGAAAGAATTTTTAAAATTTCTCTTTTTCAGCTGATGAATTAAATTAAAAAGTATTGTATTTATTGGACTTGAGATAAGATTATTGATTTAATCAAAATAATTAAAATTTTTATTATTTATAATTCTTTATGACGCCTGAAAGGCTTGGATTACTTTGGGGGATAACTGTATTTGCAGGTGCTTGCGCTCGATTATTTTCTTCTCTTACAGGATTCCCAAGCGTTGTTATTTTATTGCTTTCTGGATTATTCATTGGAAGATCAGGATTAGGACTTGTTGAGCCTTTAGATCTCGGGCAAGGGCTTGAAACTATTGTGGGGCTTTTGGTCTGTTTGGTTCTTTTTGAAGGAGGATTAAATTTAAAACTGCCTGAGGGGAATATAAGAAATACTGTTTTGAAAATTTCACTTGTAAGACTTTTTTTTTCATTATCAACTGGAATTTTTATTGCTCATTGGCTGGCTGGCATCTCATGGCAAGTCGCAGGAATATATAGTGCCATAGTTCTAGCTACTGGACCAACAGTTGTCTCTCCATTAGTAGAACAAATAAAATTATCTTCCCCACTCTCGGAAGTTTTAAAAGCTGAGGGGTTGTTGCTTGAGCCAATTGGTGCAGTACTAGCATTACTGCTTCTAGAACTGACTTTAGGGGACCTTCGTGGGATTAACGATGTATTTATAGCATTAATGCAAAGATTAGGGGGAGGAGTATTAATCGGATTAAGTGCTGGATGGTTATTATCAGAAATTTTAAAAAAAATAAAAAATGAAGCCTCATTTGGTATCGAGCTTCAAGTTACCCTTGGATTTATTTTCCTTGTGTATGGAATTTGCGAATATTTTTTACCAGAATCAGGCTTGCCGGCTTCAGTTGCTGCAGGTTTTATTGTAGGCAAAAGAGAAGTTATAGATAAGGAGAGATTAGATAATCTAATAGGTGAATTAGCTCAATTAGCAATTACAGTTCTTTTCCCTCTTTTGGCTGCTGACGTTTCTTGGGGTGAATTAAGTCCGCTTGGCTGGGGAGGGGTTGTTTGCGTTTTTATGTTGATGGTAATTGTTCGCCCTATTTCTATCTGGATAGCAACAATGGGGAGAGAATTGAACTTTAAAGAAAAAATATTTTTAGCCTGGTTAGCCCCGAGAGGTATTGTTACTGCAGCTGTAGCTTCTCTTTTTTCTATTAGATTAGAGCAGGCTGGCATCCTTGGGGCTGGTCGTCTCCAAGGTCTAGTTTTTCTTACTATACTAATGACCGTGGGAATACAAGGTCTTTCAGCTAAACCTTTGGCAAATAGGCTTGAATTAAGCCAAAAAAATAATTTAGATTGATAAAAGACATCTTTCAATTCGAGTTCTATCAGTTTTACTCTCTGCTAAAAGCTCCCAACTTTGAATTAAATCTGGTCCACTGAGAGATCCAAAAAAGGCTACTCTTAGTGATTTCATTAATATCCCTTTTTTAATATTATGCATTTTTGAGATTTCGTTTATGATTTCTTTTGCTTTCTCTTTATTTAGTTTTATAGTATTTTGCTCAATTAAATAATTTAAGATTAGTTTTAGAGATGCTTTACTATCGTTGTTTTCCAGAAAATCTTGACCTTCTTTTTGCATTGTAGGTATTAAGAAAAATGGTTTTGATTGATCAATTGAATCTTTTAAAAGAGTCATAGAGTCTCTAAGCAAAATTGCTAATTTATAAGCCCATTCTTGAGATGGTGGCACCCAACCATTATCATCCCAGTATTTAATCATGATCTCACTTAATTTTATTGGTTCCATATTTTTTATATATTGAGAATTAATCCAGTTGAGTTTTTCCCAACTGAATTTAGCTCCAGCTTTATTTATTTCTGATAAATCAAAAATTTCAGATATCTCTTCAAGTGAAAGTATTTCTCTGTCAACAGATTTTGGAGACCAACCTAAAAAGGCCATATAGTTCGATAAGGCCTCAGGTAAATATCCCATTTCTCTAAATTCGTCGATTGAAGTTACGCAATCTCTTTTAGATAATTTTTTCCCTTCACTATTTAGTATTAAGGGTGTATGCGAAAAAGTTGGCAAACTAAAATTTAATGCTTTATAAATCAATATCTGTTTTGCAGTGTTTGATATATGGTCTTCACCCCTTACAACATGAGTTATATTCATGAAATTATCATCAACTACAACTGCAAGATTATAAAGAGGATCTCCAATCTCATATCCCTTTGCCCTTCTTGACAAAACTAAATCACCACCTAAATCCTTACCTTGCCATTTAATTTCGCCTCTTATCTGATCTAACCATTTAATTTGAATTTTTTCATCAATCTTAAACCTTATTACTGAATTCCTCCCTTGGGATATGAATGTTTCTATTTCTTCTTTTGAAAGGCTTCTGTGTCTATTGTCATGCTTTGGAGGTAATCCTTTCTTTTTTTGTTTTTCTCTTAATTCAGAAATTTCATCTTCTGTTGTAAAGCACCTATATGCAGCTCCACATTCTAGTAGCTTTTTGATATGACTTTTGTGAATCATAATTCGGTCACTTTGCTTTATAGGTTCTTCATCCCATTTAAGTCCAAGCCATTTCAATCCTTCTAATATATTTGTTGTATATTCAGATTTAGATCGAATAAAATCTGTATCTTCTATTCTGATAAGAAATTTTCCGCCTATTTTTTGTGCATACAACCAGTTGAATAATGCTGTTCGTGCTGTCCCAATATGAAATAAACCCGTTGGACTCGGGGCTAGTCTTAAACGTTTTTCCAAAATTTTTTTTAGAAAAAACGGGACCGACGGGATTCGAACCCGCAACTTCCGCCGTGACAGGGCGGTGCTCTAACCAGTTGAACTACGGTCCCTGGGTTTTGTTCTAAGTTTATTTAGAACTTCATCATTAAAATTATCAGATCATAATACCTAATTTATGGTGTTGTAATAAAAAAAATTTATTATTTTGAGGATTTACAGAAATAGTTAGTTTTACAGCTGCATTAATATAAACAACTGTTTATTTTTGAGGTCTAAAACCAGCAGGTTCTATCAACCTAACTTGGTTGCCTCTAGCGGTAAATTCTCTGCCTTGGTCACTTTGTACGACAACTCTCCCACCAGACTTAACTCTGATGACTCTTGCACGAACCCATCCTAAAGCTGCTGATTCGAGGACTTTAACTACGTCCCCAGGTTGAAGATCTAACTCCATCTTATGAAAAAATGATTTACATAATGTTGATCAAACGCGTCGTGGAGGACTTGAACCCCCGACATCAGGTTTTGGAGACCTGCGTTCTACCAACTGAACTAACGACGCATTTAAATGATTATAAGCGCCTTTGTGACCAATAAGTTGATTAATTTACAACTTTATCGATCAAAGCGTTGTTTTACGCGAGTAGCTTTTCCTACTCTATCTCTCAGATAGAATAACTTAGCTCTTCTTACTTTACCTCTACGTTCAACTTTTAGAGAGGCAACCTGTGGACTATGTAGCATAAATACTCTTTCAACACCTATACCCTGAAAGATTCTTCTAACTGTAATAGTCTGGTTGATGCCTCCATGCCTTTTTGCTATGACAACACCTTCATAAGGTTGCACTCTTTCTTTATTACCTTCTGTAATTTTTACTCCAACTTTAACAGTGTCGCCAACATAAATTTCAGGTAGTTCTTTTTTTAATTGTTCATCCTCAAATTCCTTAATTAGGTTGGATGCGCTTAAGGTTTGCGTAATTTCAGAAACCATGTTTTTTTCTTCTTGTTCAACTGATACATCAACTGATGCTTCAGCTTTAGTAATGGTTTCTAATTCATTCTCTTGTTTCTCTGTGGCCATTTTGGTCTTTTTTATCCTACAAGTTTAATATCTTAACCTTTTGACTCACCTTTAGTAACCTTTTTGGTAAATGAAAATGATTTTGAAAACATTTGGAATCCCGTTATGAGCATCCATAAAACCCCAAGGGAATTTAATATTACGTATATTAGTTCTCCATTATCTCCAAGCCATTCGCCTTCATGTAGAGACATTAACCAATGAACTTGTTCTCTTGAGTAACCTAATATATCTTTTGAAACCCTATAAATAAGGCCGGTAATCGAAGATATAAATAATGGAAGAAAAACCCAAGGCGCCAAAGCCTTATGAAATTGCCTAGAATTAAATAGAATTTTCATTTTAGTTTATTTCCATTGTTATTGATAGATTTAAGATAGCCAAGACCTTAATGGCTATTTTGAAAATATTTACCTATTACTATTATTTATTCCAATGAGACATTTTGCAGATCTTTTGTTAAATAAAAATAATTCCAAGGCTAATGATCAAGTTCCTTTTATTCAGAGGAGAAGAGGAATTGAAATAAAGTCTTCACGTGAAATAAATTTGATGAAAAAATCTAGCAGGATTGTAGCAACTGTTTTAAGGGAAATTAATGACTTAATTAAACCTGGAATGAGCACAAAAGATTTAGATGATTTCGCAGAAAAGAGAATAAAAAGTTTTGGAGCTGTTCCAAGTTTTAAGGGCTACCATGGATTTCCTTCTAGTATTTGTTCTAGTATCAATAATGAGGTTGTTCATGGAATACCAAATAAAAATAAAATAATTAAAAATGGTGACTTAGTTAAAATTGATACAGGAGCATATTTAGATGGTTTCCATGGGGATAGTTGTATATCAATTTGTGTGGGAGAAGTTAGTGCAAAGGCTCAAAATCTTAGCGATGTAGCTTATAAAGCATTGTATGCAGGCCTTTCGAAAATCAAAGCAGGGAATACACTTCTAGATGTTGCTGGGGCAATCGAAGATACTGTTTTAAAAAATGGCTTTAGTGTTGTGGAAGACTATACAGGACATGGTGTTGGAAGAAATCTTCATGAAGAACCTTCGGTATTTAATTTTCGGACTAAGGAGTTGCCCAATGTTGTCCTTCGTGAGGGAATGACATTAGCCGTAGAACCTATCGTTAATGAAGGGACTAAATTTTGCAAAACATTAAATGATAGATGGACCGTAATAACAAAAGATGGAAAATTATCGGCCCAATGGGAGCATTCAATAGTTGTTTTAAAGGATGGTATTGAAATATTGACAGATAGAGATTTCTAGACATTAAGATTTGTACTTATAGATTATTTGGCAATACAAAAAATTAAAAAATTCTTTCAATGGGAAAAGTAGGTAAGTTAACGGGTTTGGACTAATTATTATTAAATAATTTTTTGAATTAGCTAAATCATACATTTTTTCAGAAACAAATTTTGGACTCATTATTCCAATAGGATTTAGTTCTGATTTAAAAGGCCCTAAGATGATTTTTTTAATTATTAATTTTTTCTTTGTATTTTTGTCCAAAAGATTTTTTTTGAAAGAAACTAATTTTCCAATAAGAGATTTACTAATCTCATATGATGGATTTAGGGCTGGTAATATTTCTGCTTCAGAGGTGTTTATCCAAATCTCTTTTTTTATTAGAGAATCATTGGTTAGAGCAATTTCTTCAAATAAATTTAAAAATTTGAATTTGCTTAATGCATTTATCTCTATCGAGTTTTCATAATTGGAATTTTCTCTACTCAAATCATAGATACCATGGTTCAAAATTAAAATATCTATCTTTTCTAATTGTTTTTTTAATGACGACTCCTTCCCACATTTCCATTTAATCCATTCATTTGGAGATTCAAGATTTGTTTCATAATTAGTTTTACTATGAGTAAATCCAATCACTTTATATCCTTTTTTACGAAACAACTTTGTTAACTCTTTACCTAGAGCACCTGAGGCTCCGGTAATTCCTACAGTTTTTTCGTATTTGGTTGAATTTATCATTTTGCTTAATTTTTATTAGATGCCAATGAATTAAAATAAATTTACCAAAAAAAATTTACTAAAAAAAATTAATTTATTTTTTATTTGATTAAAACTCATAAATAAATATTTGTTTAGTTCTGAAAAAATATTATCTTGAACTTATGGTTAAATAATTTTACTAATTATGAGCGATATATTATTAATTGGTTCATGTGAGCCATTTAGTGGTAAGTCTGCAATGGTTCTTGGGATAGCAAAAAGACTTTTACAGGACAAAAAAAAAGTACGTATAGGTAAACCGCTAGCAACTTGTATTGAACTTACTAATCTTTCTGCAATGTCCTATGAAGGATTAATAGATGATGATGTTAAGTTTATTGGATCTACATTAAATATCGAAGAGGAGAATTTAATTTCTTCAGTAGGATTATTGGATAATATTTCAGCTGAAAAAAGAATCTTTAATAAAGACTTACTCCCAGGAAAAGGGTTTGATCAAATTGAAGGTTTGGTTAATGATGATTTTGAAGGTCTAAATATTTTAGAGGCTGCTGGGAGTCTTCATGAAGGTATGATTTATGGCTTAAGTCTCCCACAACTAGCTAAGGATTTAGATGCTGAAGTTTTAATTGTGAATTTATGGGAAGATTGTAAAAGCGTGGATGCATTACTTGATGCGAAAAAACAATTAGGTGAGAGATTAACTGGAGTTGTATTGAACGGAGTTTTGCCGCAAGAAGTCGAAAAAGTTAAAAATGAAATAATACCTTCACTTAAAGATCTGGATATTGAAGTGTTTGGTGTGATGCCTAAATCACCACTTCTAAGAAGTGTCACCGTGGGTGAGCTTGTAAGAAGGCTAGATGCCCAAGTAATTTGTTGCCCTGAAAAAGATCAATTACTTGTTGAAACATTAAGTATTGGTGCAATGGGGGTAAATTCTGCAATGGAATTTTTCAGAAGAAGGCGAAATATGGCTGTAGTTACTGGTGCTGATAGAACTGATATACAACTTGCTGCTTTGGAGGCTTCGACTCAATGTCTCATTTTAACTGGTTTAGGAGATCCTTTGTCACAATTAATTCATAGAGCGGAGGAATTGGAGGTGCCAATTTTAAAGGTGGAATTAGATACTCTGTCCTCCGTAGAAATTATTGAACAAGCTTTTGGTCATGTCAGAATACATGAATCAATTAAAGCTTCTTATGCTATTCAATTAGTCCAAGAGAATGTAAATCTAAAAAGAATTCTCGAAAAGATAGATTTTCCCTGCAATTTTTCAGATAAATGCTAATTTCAAATAAAGTAACTATATTATTTTGAGTCGCTCTTTAGATCTGCCAGCAACTGAAGGCGTTGATGCCTTAGCTCAAGAACTTGCAAAACTCCAAGATAATGGGAAAAGGAGAATTGCTTTTTTGGGCAGTAGACACGTACCAGTTGTCGACATCCACTTAATTGAGTTGATAGCAAGGTCGCTAGCAGAGGAAGGACATAATATCCTTACTTCTGGATCTCAAGGTGTCAATGCAGCTGTTATTCGAGCTGTCTTAGATATTAATCCATCTTTATTAACTGTCTTATTACCACAAAGTCTTGATAGACAAATACCCGAAATTAAGGATCAACTTGAAAGGGTTATGCATTTGGTTGAAAAAAGTGAGAATGATGAATTACCTTTGCCACTTGCAAGCAGTCTTTGTAATCAAGAAATTATTACTAGGTGCGATCAATTAATATGCTTTGCCTTTCACGATAGTGAAACTTTGCTAAATAGTTGTAGGTGCGCTGAAGAAATGGGAAAAGTGGTTAGTTTGTTATTTTTCGATTAAATTAATCCATTTACCCTTATAAAAAGATGATTTATGCTAAAAATATTTAGCTTTTAATAATTTACTATGGCAGAAAGTTTTTCATTTGATGTAGTTTCTGATTTTGATAGACAAGAATTAGTCAACACTCTGGATCAAGTAAAAAGGGAAATTTCTCAACGTTACGATCTGAAGGGCACAGATACCTCAGTTGAATTAGATAAAGAAAATATTTTTATAATCACCAATAGCGAACTAACCTTAAATGCAGTCAATGACATAATTAGACAAAAGGCAATAAAAAGAAACTTATCTCTAAAAATATTTGACTACGGTGAAATTGAAATGGTTAGTGGCAATAGAATTAAACAGACAATTTTATTAAAACAAGGAATTAAACAAGAAATTGCAAAAAAAATCAGTAAAAATATTAGAGATCAAATAAAAAAAATCAATATAAGTATCAATGGAGAAACACTCAGAGTTGCTAGTAAGAGCAAAAATGATCTTCAATTAGCAATTAAGCTTGTTAGTGAATTGGAAGAGTCTTTGAACATTCCTCTAAAAGCAAATAACTTTAGATAGGATCTTTAGTAGGATTTTTTTAAAAAATGGCTGGTTATTCAGAATCTCTCATTAAATCATTGATTAACAAAGTAAAAGAATATCCTCGTTTTTCAAAAGAAGAAATAGAGAAATTTTGTTGGATGGCGGTACATGAGCATAAGCATGGTGCTTTACCCTCTGAATATGACATTAGGGAGATAGATGAGGACCTTTATTTGAAACTTTTGCAAGAATTTAAATCAAATAACTACTAATAAGTTTCTATATAGGGAATTAACAATTATTAAAAAAACATTTTAATTAAATGTCTTATTAATGCACTAATTAGTCTATTTAAATATGATTAACTTTAAATATAAAATTTAATGTCAACATCCTTTAAAAATGTTACACCAACAGGCCCTGGTGGGACGGCAACATTATTGATAGTTTTGTCTTTTACGGGTTTTCTTTTGCTTACACAATCTCTTTTTGTTGTTCCTTCAGGACAAGTTGCAGTTGTTACAACACTAGGGAAAGTCAGTGGCCCCTCTAGGAGAGCTGGTTTAAACTTTAAACTTCCATTTGTCCAGTCTGTATATCCATTTGATATTAAAACTCAAGTTCAACCCGAAAAATTTGAAACTTTAACTAAAGATCTTCAAGTTATAAGGGCTACAGCTACTGTTAAGTATTCAGTAAAGCCTAACGAAGCAGGAAGGATTTTCGCAACAATTGCAAGCAGAAATAGCGATGTTTATCAGAAAATTGTTCAGCCATCTTTGCTTAAAGCTCTTAAATCAGTCTTTTCTCAATATGAACTAGAAACAATTGCTACTGAATTCGCAGTGATTTCTGAGAAAGTAGGCGATACTGTTGCACAAGAACTAAACTCATTCGACTATGTAGATGTTAAAAGTTTAGATCTTACTGGATTAGAGATCGCTGAAGAATATAGAGCTGCGATTGAACAAAAGCAAATAGCTGGTCAGCAATTACTAAGAGCAAAGACAGAGGTTGAAATTGCAGAACAAGAAGCCCTTAGATATGAGACATTAAATAGAAGTCTCGACGATCAGGTACTTTTCAAATTGTTTCTCGATAAATGGGATGGTAGTACTCAAGTTGTTCCTGGCTTACCAGGTTCAGAAGGAGGTACTCCACCAGTAATTGTTGGTGGTAGAAGATAATTATTTAGAAATAATCTTTCTAAAGTTTTAATCATTTACTTATTTTCTTTAAGAAAAGACGAGTAAATGATTATTTTTTTATTGCATTGAAAGATTCGTCAAAAGCCTCGATAGTTTTATCAATTTCTTCTTCGCTGTGAGCTAGTGATGTGAAACCAGCTTCGAAGGGACTTGGCGCTAGATAAATTCCTCGTCGAAGCATTTCTCTATGCAACTTACCAAAAAGTTCGGTATCATTTGTTTTGGCTTCGTCAAAGTTCCTAACTGGCCCATCGCATAAGAAAAATCCAAACATAGCACTTACACTTCCACCATTGATAGCGATACCGTTATTTTCTGCAGACTGAATTATTCCTTCAATTAATCTAGAAGTTGTTAAATCAAGTTTATTGTACGTACCATCTTGTTTGAGTAGTTCAAGAGTTTTTATTCCAGCAGTCATTGCAAGAGGATTACCGCTCAAAGTACCTGCTTGGTATACCGGTCCTGAAGGTGCCACCATTGACATTATTTCTTTCTTGCCTCCATAAGCTCCAACTGGTAACCCTCCACCAATTACTTTCCCAAGGGTGGTTAAATCAGGAGTAACCCCAAACTTTTCTTGAGCGCCTCCATAACTTATTCTGAATCCAGTCATTACTTCGTCAAAAACTAATAAGGATCCATTCTCAGTGGTTAATTCCCTTAATCCTTCCAAGAATCCAGGTTCTGGAGTAATAAATCCAGCATTACCAACGATAGGCTCGAGTATAACCCCCGAAATGGCATCTGGATTTTCAGAAAATAATTTTTTTACCGCTTCAAGGTCATTGTAGGGTGCAGTAAGTGTATTGGCAGTTGTTGTCCGTGGAACACCTGGAGAATCTGGTAAACCTAGAGTGGCTACACCAGATCCTGCTTTCACTAAAAACATATCCGCATGACCGTGATAGCAACCGTCAAATTTAATAACTTTATCTCTTCCAGTGAATGCTCGCATGAGTCTCAAAACAGCCATGCATGCTTCAGTTCCACTATTAACAAATCTAACCATTTCTACAGATGGGACTGCATCTATTACCATTTCAGCAAGTTTGTTCTCTAGAACGCATGGAGCACCAAAGCTAGTGCCTTTCTCAATTGCTTCCTGTAATGCCGTCGTAACTTCAGGGTGGGCATGCCCACATATAGCCGGCCCCCAGCTTCCTATATAGTCAATATATCTATTTCCATCAATATCCCATGCAAAGGGACCTTTGACTCTATCAAAAACGATTGGCTGGCCACCTACAGATTTAAAAGCTCTTACTGGAGAGCTAACTCCTCCTGGCATTAGTTGTTGGGCTGCAGAGAAAATTTCTTCAGATTTTGTGTAATTTAATATGTCAGTCACAATTTAGCTAAATGATGTTTTAAGAAAAATCTTGTCATGTTCTAAATTAGAAATAAGTAAAAATTTTGTCAATCAGATTGAAATTCTACATTATGATATTTTTATTGCGATAGTTTGGATTGTAAATTATTAATTTTAAAGAAATAATGATAAAAAACAATCATCTTTTAGATAACTCTTTATTAATAAGCGTTTTCAGGCATTAAAGAAATTCAATTTATTTTATTTATATTTCGAAGAAATTATCCTCATCCTCAAAAAAATCTACATTTATGTCTTTTAAGTTAAGATCTATCATTACTGGGGCATGGTCACTTGGACGCAAATTACTCCTAGGTGAGCTGTCTATGACACAACTTTTTAGTTTTGATGACAGTTCTTTGCTTATATATATATGGTCTATTCGCCAACCTTTATTTAATTCAAATGCGTTATTACGGTAATCCCACCAACTCCAATGGCCAGTATTTTGTTCAAAAATCCTGAACGAATCTATTATTCTTTTTTTCAGAACATTATTTAGTGCATTTCTCTCTATCTCAGATGCCATTATTCCCCCTTCATATTTCTTTGGATCATGAATATCCACGTTAGAGGGAGCAACATTAAAATCACCCACAAGACAAATTAATTCTCCTTTTTTTTCTTGGTCATCCAAAAATGAAGCTAAACAATTTAACCAATTAATTTTGTATTCGAACTTACTAGATTCTAGAGAGGATCCGTTTGGAACGTAAACATTTATGATTTTAATACCATTAATATCAGCAGAAATCAATCTTTTTTGATCTAGGAAAATTTCGATATTTTGATCAAAGTCAGTGCAACCGTAGAATCCTTTTTTTACATTTTCTGGCTTTATTTTAGAGATAATAGCTACACCATTGTATGATTTTTGCCCGTAGACCTCTACTGAGTATCCTAATTTTTGAAAAGGTTCAATAGGGAAACTATCATCCATCACTTTTGTTTCCTGCAAACACAGAATATCTGGATTGGATTTATTAATCCAATCTATTATTTGTGAAAGTCTGGTTCTTATAGAGTTAACATTCCAAGTTGCTATTAACAAATTTCTACCAAATTATGTAAAATTAAAATAGCAAAAATTTTTGGTGTTAAAGAATTTTGAAATTAAATAAAATGAAAAATTATTTTTGCAAAAGCCTGCTTAGACCAATAACTTTTGTAATTTTTTTTACTTTATTAATTTCCTTAAAAGGTGATTACGTAAATGGTGAATACTTATTTGAAGAATTAGAAATTGATACCTCAACTAAAACAGAAGATGATAGTTCAGTTCTTCCAACTAATCCTTTTGAACTTGTGGAAATGATTCGGAGACAAAATAGAATGAATGATGCCACTGATCCTACTGATGCAATTGACGATGCATTAAAGTCTTTTAATAGCTTGGAGGAAAATTAAGAAATTTAATACGATAAATTGCTATTTTCAAATTTTTAATATGTTAAAAAACCCTATCCCAAAAGTTACTAACCAATTACAGCATAGAGCCATCGGTATTATTAATGGTAAATTTACTCCCCTTAGTAGTGAGCAATTAAATAGAGGCTTTTTAATCGACAATAAAGACGAAAAAATTGAAACAGTAGTACTAGGTAAAGCATTATCACTTTTAAAAAAGCATATTGATTTAAAGAAAAGTTACTATTGGATTGTTTATCCAAAGAATAAAAATACTCAAAACTTGCATTTACAGGTTGCAGGTATCTGGGATCCCTATCAACTGAATGATTTCCCTAATGATTCTTCAAAAACTAACTTCTCAAAATTATTAGAAGAATTAGATCTAAAAGACAATTATTTTTCTGTGAGAGGAGAATTAGTTTTTGTCAACACTCAAAAGAAAGAAATTGTTATTAAAATTTGCCCTGCTATAAAGTCAAAAAATTTAAAAAATAAAAATTTTAAATTAGTCATTAAAGGAGAGCTTTCTCTTGAACTTCTGCATAGCTTTGTAAGTTTAGATATCAACAGAGATGGAAATTCTTTGAAGTTAATAAAGTACGAAGTGATTGAAAAAAATCTTCCTAGAAATAACTAGAATGAAAGGTTGATTTCCACCGCAATTTTACCAGTCAAGAAATCTTTGATTTATGGATGATATTTTAATTGAATGTTCTCCTGGTATCTCTGGAGATATGTTATTAGGAGCTTTTTATGATTTAGGGGTTCCTAAAAAAGTTATTGAACAGCCACTTATTGATCTTGGATTAAAGGATCTATATCAACTAGACTTTGAGGATTCAAAAAGTTGTTCAATCCGAGGCATCAAGACAAAGGTGGCGAATATTGATTGTATTCCTATCAAAAGAACTTGGAGAAGTATTAAGGAACTTATTTTAAATGGCCACTTAGAAGATAAATTAAAAAAAATAATTTATGAAGTATTTGAATCTTTAGCAACTGCGGAAGGAAAAGTTCATGGAATTAAATCTGATGATGTTCATTTTCATGAAATTGGAGCTATAGATTCATTGGTGGATATCATTGGGGTATGTGCTTCATTGAATTACCTAAATCCAAAGAGGATTTATTGTAATGAACCAATGTTGGGGAAAGGCTTTGTTCAAACTGAACATGGGAAATTATCTGTACCACCTCCTGCTGTAATAGAGCTAATAAGACAAAAAAATATTAAGGTTTTATCAAATCGTGACTCAATAGAGGGTGAACTCTCAACACCAACTGGCATTGCTTTACTTGCTAATTTAGTCGACTATCAAGAACCTCCTTTAAAATTTTCTATTAACTCTTATGGAGTAGGCATTGGTAACCTAAAATTCCCATTCCCTAATTTGGTAAGAGTTTATAAAATTACTTCATTTGAGGATTCTTCTATTAACGATAATCTACCAATTAGTCCAAAGTGTGAAGAGATATCTATTCAAGAAGCATGGATTGATGATCAAACACCCGAAGATATATCTAATTTTGTGGAGAAACTGAGAATTGAGGGGGCTTACGACGTTTCCTTTCAAGCTATCAATATGAAAAAAGATAGAATTGGATTTTCTATTCAAGCAATATTGCCAATTGAGAAAAAAGAATTTTTTAGGCGATTATGGTTTGACTATTCTAGTACTATTGGGGTTCGTGAAAGGATCCAATCTAGATGGATATTACTTAGACGTAGAGGAGAATGTTCAACGACTTTTGGAAATATAAAAGTTAAACAAACACTTAAACCCGATGGATCAATAAATATGAAACCAGAAAATGATGAGGTTTTGAGATTAAAATTAAAGTATAAAATATCAACTTACGAAATAAGAAAAATAATAAAAGAGTCAAGTAAGAAATTTAAAGCATTTGAAAACTGGACATGAGATTTAATATAAATAATCAACCATATTTCAAATTCCTTAAAAAAATTAATTTTGGTGGTTTAAAGATTATTTTCTTTATTTCAAGCTTGTCATATTTTTGCATCTATTTTTTTGATAATATTGATCAAATTTCTTTTGATATTAATTTAGAAAAAGATGGAATTAATCTATCTTTATCATTTATATTTTGTGTTTTAAGTATTTACCTGAACGCTTATGCATGGAAATATATTGTTAAATGGTTCGGGAAAGAATTTAAAAGTAATAATCTAGTCTCTTTTTATGTTTTAACCAATATTCTTAAATACGTTCCAGGGGGGATTTGGCATTTTGTAGAAAGATTTAATTATATAAAAAAAATAAGTAATCCTCAGATTGCTTTGTATTCGACTCTTATAGAACCTTATTTTATGTTGAGTGGATCTTTTCTATTGGCATCGCTGGGATTAATTTTTTCACCAATTTATTTTTTTTTAATTTTCCCTTTGGTATTTTTAAACAGGAAATTAATTTATCTTGTATTAAAAAGAATAGGTTCTCTTAAGGGAAAAGTATTTGAGGTTTTGAGCCTTCTAAATTCAAAAGACCAATTTGAAGAGAGAATAAATATAATTTCTTTTTTCCCTGCTAGAGCTTTAATACTTGAAATTGGGTTTGTTTTATCTAAATTTATTGGCTTTTATATTTGCTTAAATACTTTTTATACAAGTAATACTCCTAATAGCATATTTTTATTAGTAATCTTTTCTTTGTCATGGTCTTTAGGATTGGTAGTCCCAACAGCTCCTGGAGGAGTAGGTGTTTTTGAGGCCTGCTTCCTTTTTTTTGTTGGCAAAAGTATTCCACAAAATATAATTCTCATTTGCTTAATTTATTTCAGGGTTATATCAACCTTGGCAGATTTGTTGTTAAGCTTACCTTTTTTAATAAGAAAACTATCTAAAAGAATTTAGTTTTTTTTCTCTAAACTTGGTACCAATGTCATTGATGCGATAAGGCCTAAAATCATAATAAGAATGGCTGGTAATATTGCTTCTGCCATTCTTTCATCTCCAGCATATTGATAAATTCTCACAGATAATGTATCAAAATCGAATGGTCTTAAAATAAAGGTTATGGGTAATTCCTTTATCGTGTCTACAAAAACTAAAAGTGAGCCTACGAATATTGGTCCCTGGAGAAGAGGTAGATGAATTCTTTTGATGATACCTAGCCAATCCTCTCCTAGTCCAAGTGCTGCTTCATCAAGACTAGGAGAGATTCTCTCAAGACTTGAATCAATAGAACCCTTAGAAATAGTTAGAAATCTAACAAGATAACCCCAAATTAGTAAGCAAATAGCGATGAAATTAAACCTTGAAGAAGAAATGCTTATTAAAGATAAAGCTAATACAGTGCCTGGAATTGCGTAACCTATTCCCGCAAGGTTTGTTATTATTCCTAGTAATAAGCCTTTATTTGGACGTCTGGCTAAGGAAATTATCAGAGAGAATAGCATTGTTATTAATGCAGTAAAAAATCCTAGACTTATGGTTCTAAATGATAGGGTAAGTAATTCTATAGATAACCCTTTTTGAATTTGATCGATATTGAGCAGAACCCAAAAACATGGAATACCAAAAGAGAAAATTGGAGGAAATAAAGAGATGGTTATTGCTAAAATTGCTCTGTTTTTTTTTAATTCCCATCCTTGAGAATCTTTTGATGCAGGATTTTCACTCCACCTCTTTGATTTTCTTCTTGAGAATTTTTCAAAAATAATTAAAGTGAAAATTATTAATAAGGCTACCAAAGATAGTCCAATAGCACTTTTTGGATTACCCTCAATTATCCAATTTTCCGCTATACCTGTAGAAATGCTTGGAATATTTAATAATGCAAATGTACCTAACTCATTCATTACTTCCATACACATTAAACTTATTCCTGTTATTAGTGCTGGTAACGCCATTGGAAAAGCGATTTTAAAGAAGCTCCTCCATGGCCCAACTCCTAATCCTCTACTGGCATTGATTTGATTAACTCCAAATTTATTAAAACTTTCGTTAGCAAGAATGAATACATATGGATAAGTAGAAATTGAAAGTATTAATACCCCCCACCATAAACCTGTTACTTGATACCCAAAAATACTTCCTAAATCCTGCAAAACAGCTGTCATTAGATATGCTGGGGCAGCTAGTGGAACTAGCTGACAAATTCGGAGAACTTTTCTGAACTTAAACTCACAATTTGAAAGTAACCATCCATTCAGAGTTCCTAATCCACCTCCAAAAAAACTTGTCAGTACTAAAACTTTTAAAGTCTCTAATACCTCTTCTCCTCCAGCAATACCTAATGAAAAATTCCCACTTACAACATATTGAACTCCTTCAATAAGAAAATTGGAAATTGGAATGATAACTAGAAGTGCAACAATAAACGAAGTAAAATAAAAAAGTTTTAATTCGGTTACTGCTTTTTTAAATCCTTTAATAAGTATTTTCAAAAATTAATTAAACCCTAATATGCATAATCTAATCTGTACTAAATCTACATGATGAAAGTTGATTCTTAATAGTTTGATGATCTAAGTTCTTCCCTATTAATACTATCTTGTTGGATTTTTCTTTTGTCCATTCTTCATCATCTAGAGAAAATCGTTTTCCAGATAGGTGAAAAATGTGTTTTCTTTCACTTTCCATAAACCATAATATTCCTTTCGCCCTAAATACATTTTGTGAGATTTGATTATCTAAGAAATATTGAAACTTCCTTAAGGAAAATGGCTCAAATGTCTCATAAGAAACAGATGTAAAACCTTCTATATTATTCAAATCGTGTGAATGAGAAGAATGATCGTGTGAATGAGAAGAATGATCGTGTGAATGAGAAGAATGATCGTGTGAATTTTCCTCTAAATCTTCTTTATCCTTATCGAATTTAAAAGTATCTGTTTCAAAAAGCCCTACACTCATTATTGTTTGTAATCCAACTTCACTGTTAGTTGATCTCAATATTCTTGGTTCGTTTTTTATTTTATTTATAAATTTTTCGACTTTCTTTAATTGTTCTTCTTTGACTAAATCACATTTATTTAGGAGAAGAATATCTCCGTATAAAATCTGAGAATATGCGACACTTTTATTTTTAATTTCAAAATCAAAATTTTCTCCATCAATAACAGTTATGATTGAATCTAATCTTACTTTTTCTCGAAGATCTCCAGCTGCAAAAGTCATGGCTACTGGCAATGGATCTGCTAATCCAGTAGTCTCGACAATCAAATAGTCTATTTTTTCAGATTTTTCTAAAACTTTGTACACTGTATTTAATAATTCACCATTAATAGAGCAACATATACAGCCATTATTTAATTCGATCATATCTTCTGACCCTTCTATTATTAAGTCATTATCTATTCCTATCTCTCCAAATTCATTAACCAAAACAGCTGTTTTAAGACCAACTTGATTTTTTAAAATATGATTTAAAAGCGTAGTTTTGCCAGAACCTAAAAATCCACTAATAATCGTAACAGGTAATAACTTTTTAGACATTTTGACTAATTTTTTAAATGAATAAATTTAAATTTGTAATGTTATTGATCGAAAACTTTATTAATTTCTGAAGCTAATGTTTGATCCAGATTTGTTATGCCCCCTAAATCATGTGTACTTAACCTGATTATTACTTTTGAATAGACGTTTTCCCAGTTAGGATGATGGTTATATTTTTCGCAGATAAAAGCAATTTTAGTCATAAATGAGAAGGCTTCAATAAAATTCAAAAATTTAAATTCTCTCTGGATTTGTTCATTGTTAATTTCCCATCCGGGTATTTTAACAACTAATTCCTTCAATTCTTCATTTTGCAAAAGGTAAGGTTCCATTAAATAATTTATATTAGTTTTTATTAATTACATTATAAATATTTTGCTTCTTCTCACCAATTATATGTACATTTAAAACCCTTTCTTTTTGATCAAATCTATGTTCCCATAAATACACTGCTTGCCATGTACCAAGCATAATATTGCTGTTCTTAAAACTTAAAGATAAACAAGTGTTTGTTAGGGATGTTTTAATATGTGCTGGCATATCGTCAGCTCCTTCTTGAAAATGGTTATAAGAAATTTCTTCTCTACTTGTTGATAAAGTTAAGTAGGAATTATATGGGACTATGGATTGCATATATTCTCTTAAGTCTTTTAGAACGTTTGGATCAGCATTCTCATTAATAGTTAAGCTGCAACTGGTATGAAGTGAAGTTAAATTTAAAATTCCTGAATCAAAATTATTTTTTTCAATAAATAAATTTAAATCATTTGTTATGTCAATAAAACCCTCACCATGAGTTATAAATTCTAATTTTGAAAATATTTGTTCCATATAAGTAAAACATATTTGATTAATATTCTATTATGGATAAAAGATGTATGTTTTATTCAAACATCAAAATTTTTTATCTTAAGATGAACTTAATTTATATATAAATTTTGGCAGAAATTCAATGGAATAAGCTGGGGGCTTATCTTAAAGAAACTCAAATTTTAGGTTCAATCCAAAATGCACTTTATTGGGATCAGAATACTGGGATGCCCAAGAAAGGAGCTTCTTGGAGGTCTGAACAACTTACCTATATTGCAAAAAACTTGCATAGAAGAAATTCTTCTGAAGAATTTTTTAATTTAATACAATCCGCTAAAAATGAATTATTAGATACTGAACAAAATTCCAATAATCAACTCTTTATTAAAGGTAAAGAAAGAAACATTAATCTTTTAATCAAGGAATTTAATAAAGCGAAAAATTTAGATCCTAGATTAGTTGAGTCTTTAGCAAAGGCAAAATCTAAAGGATATGAAAGTTGGCAAGAAGCTAAGAAAAAATCTGATTTTAAAGTTTTTCTCCCATTCTTTGAAGAACTAGTCAAATTACGGATTGAAGAGGCAAAACAAATATCAGATCAATATTCACCATGGGAAACTCTAGCCCAACCCTTTGAGCCTGAATTAACTTTAAAGTGGTTGAATAAAATGTTTCAGCCTTTGAAAGACACTCTCCCAGAGTTGATTAGAGGAATGAACAAGTCTAAGAAATATGACTGGGATTTAAGTCCAGAATCTCAACATAATTTATGTTCTAAATTACTTGATGAGTTTGGGAGAGATAAAGATCAAGTTGTTGTTGGTAAATCTCCCCATCCTTTTTCGATTACGTTAGGGCCTAATGATTATAGGATTACGACAAGAATTGTTGAAGGTGAACCATTATCAAGTTTTTTAGCAACTGCACATGAATGGGGACATTCAATTTATGAGCAAGGTCTGCCATCACAAAGTCATCAATGGTTTGCTTGGCCTTTAGGTCAAGCAACTTCTATGGGTATACATGAAAGTCAATCATTATTTTGGGAAAATAGAATAGTTAAATCCAAATCTTTTTCAAAAAGATTTTTTAAAAAATTTGTTTCAGCTGGATGTACATTAAATAATTATTTTGATCTATGGAAATCTATTAATCATTTGGAAGCAGGATTAAATAGGGTTGAGGCAGATGAATTGACCTATGGTTTACACATTTTGGTTAGAACCGAACTTGAAATAGATTTAATTGAAGGAGGGTTACCTGCTGAAGATATTCCAGAGGAATGGAATAAAAGATATGGTGAACTTTTAGGAATAAAACCATCTAATGATTCAGAAGGTTGTCTTCAAGATGTTCATTGGAGTGAAGGTGCGTTTGGATATTTCCCTTCATATTTGTTAGGTCATCTTATAAGTGCGCAAGTATCTTCACAAATGGAAAGAGAGATTGGTTTGATAGATGATTTAATCCAAAATGGTGAATATCAAAAAATCATATTTTGGTTAAGAAATAATGTTCATAAATATGGCAGGTCAGTTAATTCTATGGAATTGATAAGAACGGTCACTAAAGAAGAACTATCACCAAACTATTTTATTAATCATTTAAAGTCCAAAATAAATGATTTTTGCTGAAAAATTACTTTTAAAGAATTTGGTTGAGTATGAGGATGTAAGATAAATAAAAATTATTTCTTGATGGCAAACCTTAATCAACCCCCAAGCAGGGTTACACCAAATTTATTGCACATACTAAATGCTTTCACTGATAGCTCAAATACAGTAATAAACACTATTGTTGAATTGAACTCTAATACCATAAATAAATATGAATTAATTACAGAAACGGGCCACCTTAAACTTGATAGAGTAGGTTATTCGTCACTTGCTTATCCTTTTGCTTATGGATGTATACCAAGGACATGGGATGAAGATGGGGATCCACTTGATGTCGAAATTGTCAGTGTAACTGAGCCATTGATACCTGGATCTATTGTGGAGGCAAGGATTATTGGGGTGATGAAATTTGATGATGGTGGAGAGGTCGATGATAAGGTAATAGCGGTTCTCGCAGATGATAAAAGAATGGATCATATCTCAAGTTACAAAGACCTTGGAGAGCATTGGTTAAAAGAAACAAAGTATTATTGGGAGCACTACAAAGATCTAAAAAAACCTGGAACATGTACTGTTAATGGTTTTTTTGGGATAGATGAAGTTGTTAAAGTGATTAAAGATTGTGAAGAGAGATACAAAAAAGAAATTGATCCTAAATTAGTAAATTAACTAATTTTTGTGTTCTCTAAATTCTTCAAATATTTCGCTGAGTATTTTGTCGGCACCTTGGAGCTTTAGTCTCTTTGCTAGTTCTATGCCTATCAGTTCAGGGTCATTAATATTGCCAATAACTTGATCTTTTATAAGCCTTTTCCCATCAAGAGAGGCTACCATACCAGTAAGGTAAAGTTGTCCATCATCAATATTACTATTAACACCTATTGGGACTTGGCATCCACCTTCAAGCTCTCTTAAAAAAGCCCTTTCAGCTAGACATCTTTTACTAGTGGGTTTATCTTCTAAGACATTTATAATTTCTAAAACTTTTTTATCGTCAGATTTACATTCAATGCCTAGAGCTCCTTGTCCAACGGCATGAAGGGAAATTTCACTTGGTATAATCTGGTGAATTCTTGATTCAAAGCCCAATCTCTTTAAACCAGCGGCCGCAAGAATTATACAATCAAATTCCCCGGCATCTAATTTTTCAATTCTTGTAATAACATTTCCCCTGATATCTTTGAAAACAAGATGTGGGTACTTATTTCTTAATTGTGCAAGTCTTCTTAGAGAGCTTGTTCCAACAATCGAACCTTCAGGTAAGGTTTCTAATTTATAACAGTCATTTTTTTTGCTTACTACTAAAGCATCTGCAGGATCTTCCC